>JBEKTO010000010.1:0-96153 GCA_049515995.1 Occallatibacter sp.
AGAAGAAAGCGAAGGAAGAAGCAAACCGCGCGCTATATCTAGACAATTTGGCAAAGCGTGAAAAGGCGGTCTGGAAACAGGTGGATGCGCACATTCAGAAGCGGCAGCCAAATGATTACGACCGGGCTGTGATACTGCTGAATGATTTGCACGATTTGGCTGTTCGACAGGGAGATGAAACCGGGTTCCAATTGACGATGGAAGAGCTTCGCAAAACACATGCTGCCAAGGATAGCTTTCTGCGTCGCCTCACAAAAGCAAAGCTATAGGTGAAATCGGGGGGAAGTGGTTGGGCTCTCAAGAACACCGCACGAAGCCAAAACAGCCAGCATGTCACTCTGTAAAAACCAACAGCCATCAAAACAGCCACCAAGCAATTTTTATCTCTCAGTTTTCGAGAGACAATTTGCTTCTAACTCTTTTATTTTCTTGGTGCCCGGAGGGGGACTTGAACCCCCACGACCTTTCGGTCTGCGGATTTTAAGTCCGCTGCGTCTGCCAGTTTCGCCATCCGGGCTCGATAAGGCAAGGCATATATGCCTTATCGTACCTGAGGACGCTGCCCAAGGAAGCGGCGTCCTTTGCTCGGCACCGCGCAATCGTGGTACGCTGCGCTCGGCGCAGCAAAAGCTACCGGGCCGCCGAAGGCTGCGCAGGCACGGAAGCGATCCATCCACCGCCGCGAAGCAATGCGTCTACTGGAGCTTGCGAAAGCAGATATTCTCGCCCTCCAGCCGGTACTCGGCCGAGCAGACGTCGCCTCCGCAGATCATGGTATCTCCGCCGCAGAGTTGCCGGTGGGTAATGAGCCCCAGAGTCCCGCAACGTGGGCACGACATCACGGCCACGAACGGGTTCTGCGCATGACCCAGCTTCGCCTGATTCTCCAGGACGAATACCGTTCCAGGGTCCATTCTGTCGGGAATCCATTCTTCCAGAAACTGCAAGTCGGCTGACATCGTGCCCTCCGGTGGGTTGATGTAACCGAGCCGAATCCGATGCGTTCCGGCTGGCTCCGTTGTGCAACAACAGCAGGCTGCGAATGGCATCCCGGAGGCGGAAGATGCCTCCAGTAGCACTCAGTGTTGCCGGGATGGGCGGCAATGTCAATCGGAATCGAATCCGGGGAGTATCGAAGGGGATTCCCGGCCCATCCTGGAAAAGCTCTTCCCTACCGGGACGCGGACGCCGCTCCTCTTCCCTGGGAGGCGGCAAACTGGTCGACCGCCTTATAGGTCTCTTCGTTGCGCAGAATTCCCTCGACGTACTCACGGGTTTCGGTGAACGGAATCGACTCCACAAACTCGTCCATGCCTTGGTAAGGGCCGGCGGTCAGCCAATCCTCCACGCGTTCGTCGCCCGCGTCGTAGGCCGCCAAGGCGTACTCCGTCACGCCGCCGAACTTGTCCAGGGTCTTGCGCAGGTAGCGGGTTCCCAGGCGGATGTTGGTGACCGGGTCAAGCAGTTGAAAGGTCTCAAAGTGGCTGATTCCCTCCTCGTGCGCAAGCGCCTTTCCCACCGAAGGCAGCAACTGCATCAGGCCGTAGGCGTTGGCGGGCGAGATGGCCGAAGGGTTGAACTCTGACTCCTGGCGAATCTGTGAGGCCACCAGGTAGGGATCGAGGTTGTTTTTGGCCGACTCGGCCTTGATCGTCTCCCAATATGGTTGGGGGAAAAGGATGCGCCAGTAGACCAGCGGGATAGACTTGACGGGAGCAGATGCAGCAAAGGGCAGAGCCCGCTTGAGGGCGCGCATGGCGCGAAAATTCTCGCCATAGGAGGCATAGATTTGCGCTTCGGCCAGCGCGCTCCAGGAGGAGGAGTCGGGATCGGCGGCGATCTCCTGTGCAATGTAGTCGTTCAACCCCGCATTGGCCAGCAGCCGTGCCTTGGCCAGGTGCGGGCTGTCGGCGGGAAAGCTCTCCTGCAAAGGCGGAACGGGCGGAGCCTGGAAGCGATCGAGCTGCGGCACCGGCACCGGCTGGGAGTCGCCTAGTGCGGCCAGCCGCTCACGGGCCATCTGCGCATAAAAGTAGTGCTGGTAGGCGCGCAGGATGGTGCGATAGTTAGCCGCAGCCAGGGCCGGCTTGCGATCCTGCGTCTCATAGAGGCGTCCCCGCCAATAGAGCGCCGAGGCCGCCTCCTTGGCGGCGGGATAGAGCCGTATCTGCTCGTCAAAGAGACGTGAGGCGTCGGCATACAGCCCTTGGCGGTAACTGAGCCAGCCCGCCCGCCAGTGCGCTGCCGCGGCGTTTGTGTTCTGAGGAAAGTGAGTAGCGAGATAGCTGTAATACTCGACCGCCGTGGAATACTCCCGGCGCAGCAGGTACATGTTGCCGCTGGAGTAGAGCGCCTCGGCGAGCCAAGGACTGCGGGGAAAAATTGTCTCCATCTGAACGACGATGCGCTTCTGCTCGTCCACGTCGTTCCGGTTCCGGGCCAGTTCCATCAACAGGTAGAGCCGCCGCGCGCCGTTTTCGTCGCGGGTGTCGGCCAGCGCCTCCGCCTGGGCCGTGGTCAGCCGCTTCAGCTTCAGGTCGCAGGCGGCCTCGGCCACGGCAAAGCCGTTCCGCGCCGCCTCATCCAGGCCGGGAACGCGGGCCAGCGCACGATATTGCTCCGCGGCCTCGCCGTAGTGTCCGGCGTTATAGTAGGCATCGCCCAGGGTGCGCAGATCGGCCGCCGACAGAATCGATTCGGCTCCCATCTCCGTCAGACGGGCGCGCGCAATTTGCGCATCCGAACTCATGGGGAAGCCGAGCAGGAGGCGCTTGAAGATGCGCTCCGCTTCCTGCGTCTGCTTCTGGGCAAGCGCAACATGCCCCTGTGCAAGCTGAAATCCAGCGCGATTCGCGGCAGGCGAGCCGGCGGCCTGCGCCAGCACCTGCTGCGCTCCCGCCGCATTGCCCATCGACAGCAAAACGTTGGCCTCCAACTCGGGCGCCTGGATGTCGAAGATGCTGTCGGGATAGCGGTTCGTGAAGCCGCGCAGCAAGGCTTCGGCAGCGGCCTCGTTGCCCGCCGCGTGGCTGGCCTCCGCGCCCAGGAAATCCGCGTAGTCGGCCAGCTCCTCGCCGGCCTGGCGAGCCTGGCGCAGACTCGTTTCGGCCTCGGCATAGTGCTTGTCGAGCAGATAGGCGTGCCCCAACGCAAGATAAGCGGCCGCGGCTGCCTCGCCGTTGTGCTGATGCGCATATTTGGCTACGCCCGCATAGGCCGCCGGCGTGCGCAGCATTGCCAGT
Source organism: Occallatibacter sp. (assembly GCA_049515995.1). Classification (GTDB taxonomy): domain Bacteria; phylum Acidobacteriota; class Terriglobia; order Terriglobales; family Acidobacteriaceae; genus Telmatobacter. Next base: position 3,243 of record JBEKTO010000010.1, read on the forward strand.
TGCTGGGCCATGGGGCGCAGCTCGGTGGAAGCGACAAACGCCAGCTTGATGCGCGCCGTCCGCGCGGCTCTTGCGGCCTTGCTCGCGCGGCTCACCGGCTTCCCGGCGCGTGCGCCCGCCTTGGCCGGTTTCTTCGTGCTCGTATCCGCCCCGGCTGCCTTCTTCGTTTTGGCATTCGACTCGGCAGGTTTCTTGGCGCTGGTCGCCGGTTTGGCCTGAGTCTTGGCGCTGCCGCCTGGGCTGGTCGGCTTTTTGGCGCTTGCGGCCGGTGCGGCCGGCTTTTTCGCCTTTTTTGTCTTGCTTGCAGCAGAAGCGTGAGGCTGCGTCGGCGAAGTGGTGGAAGTTTGACCGTCCAGGGGAGTCACCACCATCAGGACGGAGAGCGCACCGGCCAGCAAGCGCGCAAAACGTGAAACGGAAGTAGCGGAAGCCGCGACCCTCATATCTTTCACTTTATGCCGCTTTACCCCAGCAGCGATGCGCGTGTACCAGTTGCGTTACCGCGGCGTGCGCCCATGCGGGACACGGCGCGTCCGCGATGGGACGAATCAAAGCGCCGCGCATTCCCGCTCCCGCTGCTCCGCGGGCGCAATGGAAACCGTTGGAGTGATAGCTCTTTCCTCGCCTTCAAGCCTTCCTGAAACCAGGAATCCGGCTGCGGCTTCCGCCTGCACCGGGCGCGAAAAGAAATAGCCCTGGATCAAATCGCATTTGCCCTGGCGCAAGGTGTTCAACTGCTCGGCTGTCTCCACGCCTTCCGCCACCACGCGCAGCCCCAGCGTATGGGCCATCGACAAGACGGCATCCACGATCGGGCGGGTGCCGTCGGGCTCGCTCAGGTTCTCCATGAACGAGCCGTCGATCTTGAGCACGTCGATGGGCAGACGGTGCAGGTAGCTGAGCGAAGAGTACCCGGTGCCGAAATCGTCGATGGCGATGCGCACGCCCAGCCGCTTCAGGCGCTCCATCTGATGGGCAGATTCGGCAAAGTCGTGCATCACGATGCTTTCGGTCAATTCCAGCACCAGCATCTCCGCAGGCTGGCCCGTCTCTTCAAGGATTTGCGCCACGGTATCGGCGAAGTCGTCGCGGGCAAACTGCAAGGCGGAGATGTTCACCGCAATGGAGGCCGCCGGATGCCCGGCCTTCTGCCACTCCCGACTCTGGCGGCAGACCTCGCGCAACACCCACTCGCCCAGCGGCACAATCAGTTGCGTCTCCTCGGCAATGGGAATGAAGTCGCACGGAGGAACGTTGCCCAGCCGAGGAGAGTGAAAGCGCAGCAGTGCCTCAAATCCGTGCAGAACGCCATTGGGCAGGCAGAGCGGTTGGTACGCGACGGTAAAGCCGCCGGTTTCCAGCGCGTGGTTCAGTTCCGCCTCCAGTTCACGGCGCTCGGCGGGTTCCCGGTCCATCTCCGGGCTGAAGGAGCGGAAGCCGCAGCAGCCGAACTTGGCGGCATACATGGCCTGATCGGCATGTTGGGCCAAACTGTCGCCCGTCTTGCCATCTTCCGGATAGAGCGAGATGCCGATGCTGGCGGTGATGCTCAGCTCCAGTTCTTCAACCTGCATGGGATGCGCAAGCACTTCCAGCAGGTCGGCGGCTGTGGTCTCGGCGGCCTCCCGGCTCGATGTCCCTTCGATGAGGGCCATGAACTCGTCTCCGCCCATGCGCGCCAGGGTATCGCTGGAGCGGAGACGGCCAGAAAGCCGCTCCGCTGTCTGTTGCAGCACTGCGTCACCCACCGGGTGGCCATACTGATCGTTGATCTGCTTGAACCGATCCAGATCGATCCACAGCACGGCCATTCCCTGGCCTGTCCGCGCAGCCCGCTTGATGGCGTTCGCGATGCGATCCCGGGCCAGCCTGCGGTTGGGCAGACCGGTCAGGCTGTCGTGATATGCGTGATCGATCAGTTGCGTCTGCAACCGGCTTCGCTCCATCACCAGCGCCGCCATGTGGCGGCACATCTCCAGCATTTCTAGATCGGCGGAAGATGGCGTCCACTGCAACAGGGTGTAGACGCTGAGCGTTCCCAACACGTCGGCATCGGAGGCGACGTAGGGCGCCGACCACACCGAGAGCAGGCCATTGGCGCGCAGCAGCTCGCTCCATGGTTTGTGGACCGCGCCCAGGTCTTCCACCAGGTACGGCTCCCCGGAGGTCACGGCCACGCTCTCCGGCGCATCGGCAAAGCTGGCGGAGATCGACCGCAGATGCTGCTTCAGCTTGTCGCTCAACCCCGAACTGGCCACCAGTTTCAGCGATCCGGAGTTGAGAGAGTGGACCTCGCAAATCCAGGTTGAGCTGAATTCAGCCACCGTCTCGGCCAGCACCCTGAAGATGTCTCCGATCGGCTCATTGCGGGCCACCATCTCCAACATGCGGTTGCGGCCCCGGTTCAGGCGCTCCGCCCGCTGCCGCTCCTTCACCTCGGCAGCCAGGGCAGAGGTGCGCGCCTGCACGCGATTCTCCAGCGCCGCCCGCTCGGCGGCCAGCTCCGATTGCATATGGAAGCGGGCGAGTTCTTCCCGGCGCAACTGGCGGTAAAGCTGAAGCGCATAGCCGAAGGAAAACACCACCAGAATGCAGGCCAGGCCCTGGAAGGCAATAGCCCACAACCGGACCTGTTGGATAGCCGCCACGCGGTCCAGGTTGGCTTCATCCTGCCGGTCAACGCCGTTGCGCAGGTCATTCAGAGCACGTTTAACACGACCGATGGCCGCGAAGAGCTCGGCAGCGCCGCTCACACGCGCAGGTCCGCGCCGGCTCTTGCGGCAAGCCTGCCATGCCGCATTCAGGTCGGCGACCGATTGTTGCACTTCTGCCGTCTGGCCGGAGAGCTCGGCCGAGGCGCTTTGAAGAAGCGCATCCGCCCCCATCGCGGAGTCCAATTCGCTGGTGATCGCCGCCGCCTGGTCTCCGTCGGCCGGGAAGTCCTGGACCGCCGGGAGAAGCTGGTCGACGCTTGCGGAGAGACGATCGATCTGCTGCCGGCTTTGCGCCAGATCTTCGTGCCGGACAGCTACGTCGTGGCAAACCATGTAAACGTGCCGCGAGATACCCAACCCCATCCCAACCGCGATCAACTGCACCGCGATCAAGGTGAGAAACCGCCCACTGGCGAGAGACGAGGGTGGCCGATACCGATCCGAGTTGATCGAGTTGAACAATGTAATTGGTCCTGTGGAGTCCTGTTCTTTATCGGCCCAGAAGATGACAGGAGGATGAAAAACCGGCTCTCCTGGCGCATTCTTGTCCATTTCGCTCGATCTTCAATTCACTTTCGGAGAAAGTGCTGCTATATGGGACAAAAACTCTCTCGGAGCGGCATGAATCGCCCATCGTCGGAGTTTCATGGCGCCTAAGTCAACGCTCTCAAGTTGTTGCGCCACGGCCACGAATCCCCGCCCACCGGCCCGGCCATCGGCATCTCTCCTCAGCGAAGATTTGCGCCCGAACCCAGGCTCGTCCACCCCGGCGCGAGCCCCTCGGCTTGGTTCCCTGCCCTGTCGTCCGTTACACTCATCTTTTGCGGGTTCCATGCCAATCGATCCATAGTGCGAAGGAATTCCGCAACCAATGCTCATGTCCACCATCCAACCTATTGCAGGAGAACTCGAGCCGCATCCCGACGTAGCCCTGGTCGAACAGGTGCGCGGCGGAGATGTCACGGCCTACGATACGCTGGTCCGCAAATACGACCGTCAGATCTTCCGGATTGCGCAGCACATTACGCAAAACCGCGAGGATGCTGAGGACGTGATGCAGGACGCGTTTCTCAAGGCATACGAAAAGCTCGATCAGTTCCAGGGGAACTCGAAGTTTTACACATGGTTGGTTCGTATCGCAGTCAACGAAAGCCTGATGCGGCTGCGCAAGCGGCGCACCGGCAAAATGGTTTCGATCGACGAGGACATCGAGACCGACGAGGGCAGCGTTCCCCGCGATCTGGCCGACTGGAGTCCCGATCCAGAGCAGAACTACGGCCAGGCCGAACTGGCCGAGATTTTGCGCAAGACGATTCAGGGGCTGCCGCAGGGATTTCGAATTGTGTTTGTGTTGCGCGATGTGGAAGGACTTTCCACAGAAGAGACGGCAGAGACGCTCGGACTGAGCATTCCAGCCGTGAAGTCCCGCCTTTTGCGCGCGCGGCTGCAACTGCGCGAACGCCTGAGCCGTTACTTCCGCAAAAAGAAGGGGACTGAGAAGTGACCTGCTCTGAGTTTCTCGCTTTGCTCGACGACCTGATCGACGACACCGTGCCGCCCCAAACGCGCGCAGAGCTGGAAGCGCACCTGCGCGGCTGCGAGCACTGCGAGGTGACCCTCAACACCACGCGCAAGACGATTGAAATTTATCGCTCGCACGAGATTTACGACCTGCCTGCCGGCCTGCGCGAGCGCCTCCACGCCGCCATCATGGCCCGCTGCAAAAAAGGCTGCTGAAGCCGCACCTCCAATCCATTCGCGCCAATCGGCATGGGCCCGCGCAACTTTGCTGTCTGCGCCGGGTTCCAACCGGTAGAAAGCCCGTGCCGTGCGAACGATCCCGGCCACCCGTATTGAGGAGTGCCTCCGATGGATCGATGCAGAGGGATACTCGCGGCTCTGGTATGCATCAACCTCTTGAGCCCGTCCGCGTCCGCGCTGGCTCAGACGGCTGCCTCACCCGCAAACCAAATCCCAGAGCATGCTTCTGCACGGCCGCCTTACAAATCCAGCCAGTTGCAAGGCGACGAGAAGATTCTGCACGCCCTCAACCGCTTTACCTTCGGTCCGCGGCCAGGCGATCTGGAAGCAGTCCGGGCGATGGGGCTGGAAACGTGGTTTGACCGGCAATTGCACCCCGAAACCCTCGACCAGACTGATTTGGATGCGCGCCTCACCCAGTTCCCCGCCATGCAATTGAATCCGCAGGAACTGCTCCTCTGCCTGCCCAGCAACGCCGTAATCCGCCAGGCGGTGGACGGCAAAGCGCCCATCCCGCCGAATGGCGCGCTGCATGTGGTCTACGAGAACGAAATTGCGCGCTACCAGGCGCGGCAGCAGGAAAAGGAACAGAAAAAGCTGGAACAAGCCTCCGCGGATGCCGTGATGGCCGGCGGCAAGCCCGCAGCGGGCAGCGAAACCATGGCGATGAACGCACCTGCATCCGCTGACACCGGAGTGATGGCGCAAGCTCCGCAATCCTCCCCGGCTGTGCCAAACCAGATGAGCAGGATGCCCGCGGAGAGCAAGCCGGACGAGGCGCACGTCGACCCTGCGGTGATCGCCGAAATTCTCGCCCTCCCTCCACAGCAGCGTGTTGCCCGCCTGACTGCCATGCAGCAGCCGGAGTTCGACAGCTTTCGCAAGGCGCTCAAGCCGCAGCAGCGCGCCGCCCTCCTCGACGGCCTCAACCCCGCTCAGCAAGAGCTGACGGCCGCGCTGGAGAGCCCGCAGCGGCTGGTCAACGATGAGTTGGCCTACCAGCGGCTAACCCGAGACATCGATTCCAACGCCCAGCTTCAGGAAGTGATGACCGACTTCTGGCTCAATCACTTCAACGTCTTCCTGCACAAGAACGAGGAGACTCCTTACTATCTGGTCAGCTACGAACGGGATGTAATTCGCCCCCGAGCGCTGGGCAAGTTTGAAGACCTGCTGGAAGCCACGGCGCACAGCCCGGCGATGCTGCTCTACCTCGACAACTCCAGCAGCATGGGCCCGGATTCGCCGGCCGCCGAACACGCCAAAACGGCCGCGGCGCGCCATCCCGGCAAGCAGAAAACTCCCGAAGGGCTGAACGAAAACTATGCCCGCGAGTTGATGGAGCTACACACGCTGGGCGTAAACGGCGGCTATACTCAGGCGGACGTGATCCAGGTGGCACGCGTACTCACCGGCTGGACCGTCGATCGCCCGCAGCGCGGCGGCGGATTCAAATTCGATGAAAACCGCCATGAGCCCGGCGACAAGAAAGTCCTCGGCCAGAAGATCAAGGAAAACGGCGAACAGGAGGGACGGGAGCTGTTGCACGTGCTCGCCCTCCAACCGGCCACGGCCCGGTTCCTCTCTCGCAAACTGGCCGTGCGCTTTGCTGGCGACGACCCACCGCAGAGTCTCGTCGATCGCATGGCAAAATCGTACCTCGCCAGCGGCGGCGACATGGCCGTGGTACTCAAGACCCTCTTCCACTCGCCCGAGTTCTGGGCCAGCGGCGCTTACCGGGCCAAAATGAAAACGCCCCTCGACTATGTGGTCTCGGCCGCGCGCGCCAGCAACGCAAGCATCGACAATCTGCAGCCGCTGGTCAACGCCCTCCGCGAGATGGGCATGCCTCTCTACGGCGCGGTTCCTCCCACCGGATACAACTGGCAATCCTCCGCCTGGGTCAGCACCGGCGCGCTGGTCAACCGCATGAACTTCGCGCTTGCGCTGGCCGCAAACAAACTGCCCGGCATCGCCGTCTCCTGGGCTCCGGCAGAGGATTTGAGCGCCGGCCAGACCAGCTCCGCTTCAAATCCTGGAGCCGAAGAGCGGCGCCTGGAATCGCTTCTGGTTGCTGGAGGCGTGAGCGAATCCACCCGCGCCGCCGTGCTCGAACAATTCACCGCGCAGGGTACGCAGACCGCGGCGCCGGCCAGACCGATTCCCGCAGCCGCCAAAGCAATCAATCCCGCACAAGCGGCCAGGGCGCTGGAACGGCAGGACCAGTTGCTGGCCGGTTTATTGCTGGGCTCTCCGGAGTTTCAGCGCCGATAACTGCAAGCGGACAGACCAAGGGAGCCATGCTATGCAAACCAACCGCAGATTCTTTCTCCGCAACGGCGCACTGGCCATTGCCGGCACTGCCGCTCTGCCCAGCTTTCTTGTGCGCTCCGCGATGGCCCAGAGCGCAAACAACGCCGGCCGGCGGCTGGTCGTCATCTTTCAGCGTGGCGCGGCCGATGGCCTCAACGTCGTCGTGCCCTACAGGGAGCAGAATTACTACGCCATGCGGCCGGGTATCGCCATTCCCGCGGATCAGGTCCTCGATCTGGACGGCTTCTTCGGTCTGCATCCCTCGCTGGCGGCCTTCAAACCGCTCTATGACCAGGGCCATCTGGCCGTGGTTCATGCAGCCGGCTCGCCCGATATGTCGCGCTCTCACTTTGACGCCCAGGACTACATGGAGTCCGGCACGCCCGGCGTCAAAAGCACTGAGGATGGCTGGCTCAACCGCGCTCTGCAAGCCGAAGATCTGCGCCACCGCCAGGAACACACCGCATTTCGCGCTCTGGCACTCGGCGCGCAGCTTCCTCGCACGCTGGCAGGCAAGATTCCCGCCATCGCGCTCTCCAACCTGAACAGCTTCGCGGTCGGCGGGCCCAACCGCAACCCCAATCCCGCTCCTTCGCCGGCGGCCGCCGCATTTGAAGCCATGTACGGCGACAGCGGCGACAGCATTCTCCATGCCACCGGCGAAGAGACCTTCGAGGCGGTCAAGATGCTCCGCGATGCCAATCCAGCCCAGTACAAGCCCGATCCCGGCGTCGACTATCCCAACTCCGAATTCGGCAACAACATGAAGCAGATCGCCCAACTGCTCAAGGCCAACCTCGGCGTCGAGGCCGCCTTCACGGATGTCGGCGGTTGGGACACACATCAGAATCAGGGCGGCGTCAACGGCCAACTCGCCGACCGGCTGCGCGACTTCTCCACCAGCATCGCCGCCTTCTGGCGCGACCTGGGCGACGGTGCGGAAAACGTGACCCTGGTTACGATGTCGGAATTCGGCCGCACCGCCCGGCAAAACGGCACCGGCGGCACCGACCATGGCCACGCCAACGCCATGTTCGTCTTGGGCGGCCAAGTGAAGGGCGGCAAAGTCTACGGCCGCTGGCCCGGACTGGCGAACGAGCAACTAAACGAAGGCCGCGACCTCGCCGTCACCACCGACTTCCGCCAGGTGCTGGGAGAGATTGTCGCTAAGACCACGGGCGCCGGCAACCTGGAGATAGTCTTTCCCGGCGCGAAGCTGCGGAGCGACAGGTTCCTGCGGCTGATTTGAGAAGCTTTTGCGCTGTGGCCCGATTGGAGTGATGGATCGGTTTCCGGTTTGCCGGTAACCCAGGGGGGTCATCCGCCGACAATCAATCGAGAAACGTGCTCCTTGTCCACGCCCTTGGTCCTTTCAAGCGTCCACTCCGAATTCCTCCCAAATGCGGCAAACCAGCAGCGAGGTTGCCGAGGTCCCATGTTGTAGACCATCACGCTTCCTCGTCCGTTCTTCAACGTGATGCCACTGTACCAAACAAATAAAGCAGAGCTAACGAAGTTCTCAGCACGCTTGTGCAAATTGGAATGGCTGCGGCGTCTAGACTTACTATGCGGCAACTTGGGGAGCGGAGACTCGATGTAACCTTGCTTGGAATGCAGAAAGGACCACTGGCTCACTACTCTGTCCGGTGCGAACGGCGGAAAGGTGAGCTTGTCCTGCCAGAATTCCGCCTTGACCGACGCGAACCGGTCCATAAACAAGAAGGATCGATCCGCTGGGAAGTTCGAAGCTACGATGCCATTACCGGAATAGCGTAGCCATTTGTGATCGAATCAGTTATCGATCTGAATGGCCCATAGATGCTCCGGAGCCTACTGAAGGAGCAGCCCTTTCAGAAGCGAGTTCAACAGATCGACGAAGTCATTGTCGTCCATTAGTCCGGGTGGTATCGCGACCGCCATTCAACGATTATCTCCCGATTGGCTGCGCTGGGTTGACCCCCAACCCTGAGTTTCGGGTGAATCGCTGCCAATCCGGAAGCGGACCATTGCTCGGTCTCCCTGTCCTCTGGCCCTTCCCCCGCCGCATGATTTACCCTCAAACACGGCATGAATCTCAAGCACCCGTTTCTCGCTCCCGCTCTCGGCGTGGCCTTTGCCGCCACGGCGGTTCTCTCGATTTCTGCCCAAACGGCCGCCAAACCGGCCACTCAACCGGCCGATGACCTGCCCGACGCGCCACAGGTCACCGCGGCTGCCATGATCCATCCCAACGGGCCGACCGTGGTCATGGATACCTCCATGGGCCGCATCACCTGCCAGTTCTATGAGAAGCAGGCTCCCAAGGCGGTCGCCAACTTCATCGCCCTGGCCGAAGGCACAAAGGACTGGACCGACCCGACAACCAAAAAGCTCCAGCACAACAAGCCCTACTACGACGGAACCATCTTCCATCGTGTGATTCCCGAGTTCATGATCCAGGGAGGTGACCCTACGGGAACCGGCATGGGCGATCCCGGCTTCACCTTCGAGGACGAATTCGATCCCAACCTGAACTTCGACGGGCCCGGCAAGCTGGCCATGGCCAACTCCGGCCCCAACACCAACGGCAGCCAGTTTTTCGTCACCGAGCAGGGTTACGACTCGCTCAACCAGCACTACACGCTTTTCGGCCAGTGCGACGAATCGAGCGTGACGGTGGTCAAGACCATCGCCCGCGTGGAGCGCGACAGCAACGACAAGCCGCTCACGCCCGTAGTGCTGAAGAAGGTAACCATCGTGCGCGAAGGCCAGCCGCTGCCGCCTTCGCCTGCGGCCGCGTCTGAGTCCGCTCCCAAGCCCGCCGCTGCGCCTAAACCCTAGCCCTACTTTTCAACCGGGCTTCCCATGTTTCGATTTTGAAACCTGGGAAGTCTCGAACCACAGGAGTTCTCCATGGCACTCGCAACAGGAACCTACGCCGTCTTCTCAACCACCGAGGGCAAGATCACCGTCCGTCTCTTCGAGGCCGATGCGCCCGTCACCGTCAAGAACTTCATCGACCTGGCCGAGGGCAAGCGCGAGTGGGTCCATCCCACAACCCGCGCCAAGTCCAGCGACAAGCTCTTCGACGGCACCATCTTCCATCGCGTGATCCCCGACTTCATGATCCAGGGCGGCGACCCCGCCGGCAGCGGCATGGGCGGACCCGGCTACCGCTTTGCGGATGAGACCAAGGGTTCGGCCCACAAGTTCGACAAGCCTGGCAAGCTGGCCATGGCCAACTCCGGCCCCAACACCAACGGCAGTCAGTTCTTCCTCACCGTGGCTCCCACTCCCTGGCTCACCGGCAACCACACCATCTTCGGCGAAGTGGTCGAGGGTCAGGAGATCGTCACCAAAATCTCCCTCGTCCCGCGCAACTCGCAGGACAAGCCCCACAAGCCCGTCGTTCTCGAATCCGTGGTCATCGAGCGCGTCGCGTAGACCAGCTCAATCTGAAAATCGCCGAACCCCCCAACCAGTTTGGGGGTTCGGCGTTCAGCGCCCGCACAGGAGCACCGATGAAACGGCATACGCCACTCTGCACCTTCCGCACATTCGGCTGCCGGCTCGCTCTGCTGGCCTTCCTGTTTCTCTGCGCCGCAATGTCGCACGCCCAGGGCGCGCGGCCCGCGGCAACCGGTCACGCCAGGCCCGTTCCCGCAAAATCCTCTCCGCCGACCACCGTCGCCGCGCTCCTGGTCAGCGATATCCACTTCGAGCCCTTCTGGGATCCGGAAAAGGCTGCGCAACTCGACGCCGCGCCCGTCACCCAGTGGAACGCGATCCTCGCCGCCGCGCCATCCTCCGGCCGCGAGCAGCGTTTCGACGCGCTCCAGCAGACCTGCCATGCGCGCGGCGTGGACACCTCGTACCCTCTGCTCGAATCCAGTCTGCAAGCCATGCGCGGCAGCGCCGCCGGCATCCGTTTCGTCACCGTCAGCGGCGATTTGATCGCCCACGCCTTCGATTGCAAGTACCGCACGCTCTTTCCTCATTCCACTGCCGACGCCTACCGGACATTCGTTGAAAAAACGATCGGCTATGTGGTTGCCGAGTTGAACGGAATCTCTCCCGGCGTCCCCGTCTTCGTGGCCCTGGGCAACAACGACTCCGACTGCGGCGATTACCGCCTGGACGCCCGCAGCGAATTCCTTGCAGCCACCGGCAGGCAAATCGTCGAGGCCGTTCCCGCCGCCGAGCGCGATAGCGCCCTTAAAACCTTTGCGGAGGGCGGCTATTACAGCGTTCCTTTGCCCGCGCCCATCCGCAATGCGCGTCTGCTGGTGCTCAACGACATCTTCCTCTCCGGCAAATACACCGCCTGCTCCGGCAAGCCCAATCCCGGCGCCGCCGACGGCCAGCTTGCCTGGCTTCAGCAGCAACTGGACGAGGCCCGCGCCCAAAAGCAGAATCTCTGGGTCATGGGCCACATCCCGCCCGGCATCGACGCCCACGCATCCAAGGCGAGAATGATCGATCCCTGCGGCGGAGCCTCACCGAAGATGTTTCTGTCCAATGAGAAGCTCGCAGAGATGCTCACAGACCACAGCGGCGTGGTGAAGCTGGCTCTCTTCGCCCACACTCACATGGATGAGATCAGGCTGCTCCGCGCCGAGCCTGCGGCTCTCTCCGCGGCTGCGCCCGGCAGACCCACGGTCGAGCCCGGCGAGATCGCGCTCAAGACCGTTCCTTCCATCTCGCCCATCGACGGCAACAACCCATCCTTCACCATCGCCCAGGTGGATTCCGCCACGGCGACTCTGGTCGATTACCGGGTCATCGCCGCCGCGAACCCGTCCGGCTCCGCATGGTCTGAAGAGTACGACTACTCCCGCGCCTACGGCGAGCCGTCCTACTCCGCCGCCTCTGTCGATCGGCTTCTGACGCGCTTCGCCGCAGATTCCAACGTCCAGTTAGCGGCCAGCCAGAACTATCTGCGCAGCTACCTCGTCGGCGGCGGAGCCTCTGCGCTCGCACCCTTCTGGCCACAGTACGTCTGCACGCTCACGCACCACACCGCGGCTGCATTCGGCGCCTGCGCCTGCCCGGTAGCGCACTGACAGCCCGCAATCGCCGCCGTCACTCGCCCGCCCCGCACAGCCGTAGGAGGTCCTCGCCAAATCGATCCACCTTGGCGGGGCCGATTCCATCCACCGCCAGCAGTTGGTTCGGATTCTTCGGCCGCGCCTGCGCCAGCGCCTTCACCGTCCGGTCGTTGAGCACCATGTACGCGGGCAGTCCCAGCCGTTTGGCCTCCGCGGCGCGCCACTCTTTCAGTTGCGATGCCAGCGCTTCATCCTCAGCCGTCAGCGGCGCCTCGTCCGGCTCTGCCGTCTTTGCCCGGCTAGTTTTCGCCACAGCAGCTTTGGCCTTTCTTGGCCCTGCCGGAGCCCGTCCGCCAAACTCCTCCACAATGCCATCGCTGATGAGCAGCTCCACCGCGGTCATCGAGCGCGCTTCCAGTCCCGCTTCCGTCAGCCGCACCTTGCGGAAGCGCCGTACTTCCCCGTCTTTTTCGTACTCGGCTTCTTCGATCTCGATCAATCCCGCCTGCACCATCGCGCCCAGCAGGCTGTCGAAGGCATTCCGGCTCAGCCTCCCCGCCGGATCGAGGCTCCGCTGCAAAGTTCCTGTTGCCTTGTAATCCACCCCGCGCAGTTCGTCCGCAATCCCTTGCGCCATCTCCCGCTCGGCCGCCGTCGCCCGCCGAAAGAGCCGCAGAACCGCGCCCGCGGGATCGCAGACATCGCACACGCCGCACGGCCGGCTCGCATCCTCCACGTCTCCAAAGTGCCGCACCAGCGCCGCCATCCGGCACTCGTTCGAGGCCGTGAACCGCAGCACCTTTTCGAACTGCTCGGCTCGGAATTGCGCCTGGATCGCGTAGGTCTTCTTCCAGCCCGTGCCTCCCACCGTCACGTTGCCGCCAAAGTCCATCCGCGCGCCGCCGTGAATCTCCAGCTTTTCCAGCGCCTTGTCGAACTCTTCGTCGCCCAGCCCCGCCTTCATTCTTGCCGCGGCCCGCAACTCGTCCACCGCCACCGGCTCCTCGGTCAGCGCCTTGAACACCTGGTTCAAGTGGCTCACCGGCGGATAGTCGCGGTTCAGAAAGAAGTCATGCGTCTTCTGGTCGGCGTAGCTGTGCATCAGGTAGGTCCGGCTCTTCGCGCCGTCCCGCCCCGCGCGCCCGATCTCCTGGTAGTAGCCTTCCAGCGTCGCCGGCAGCCCGGCGTGGATCACCGTCCGAATATCCGCCTTGTCGATGCCCATGCCGAAGGCGATCGTCGCCACCACCACCTCCAGTTCGCCCGCCTGGAAAGCCTTCTGGACCCGCTCTCGCGTCTCCGCATCCAGCCCCGCGTGGTACGCCGCTGCCGGAATCTTCCCGCCTCGTCCAAACCCGGCACGGCCCGAAGGGCTCGCCGACAGCTCCTCGGCCAGCCGCTCGGCATTCTTCCGCGAGGTCGCATACACAATCGCCGGCCGTCGCGCGGGATCGGCCAACAGCCCGCAAATCGCCCTCGCCCGCTCCGGCACCGGAACTTCGACCACCTCGATGGCCAGGTTCTCCCGCCGGAAGCCGTGAATGAACTTTTTCGGCTTGACCATGCCCAGTTGCGACAGAATGTCGGCCTGCACCGTCGGCGTCGCCGTCGCCGTCAGCGCCACCACTGGCGCTGCATCGTCCCCGCCCCGCAACCCCGGCAGATACTGCCCCAGCATCCGATAGTCCGGTCTGAAGTCGTGCCCCCACTGCGAAATGCAATGCGCTTCGTCGATGGCGATCAGCGCCAGCTTCTTCTTTGCCAGCATCTCCGGGAATCCCGGCACCCGCAGCCGCTCCGGCGCAATGAACAGGAATTGCAGGCTCCCGTTCAGATAGTCCACGCAGGCCTGACGCGCGACGCCCCGGTCCAGCCCGGAGTGAATCCTCGCCACCTTCAAGCCCAACGCGGCCAGTTTGGCCGCCTGGTCCTCCATCAGCGCAATCAGCGGGCTGATCACCAGAGCCGTCCCGCCCCGCGCAATCGCCGGCAACTGGTAGCAAAGCGACTTGCCCGCTCCGGTCGGCATCACCAGCAGCAGGTCCCGCCCCGCAACGGCCGCCTTGCATACCGCCTCCTGGTTCGCCCGGAACCGGGCAAACCCAAACACCGACTGCAACAACTCAGCCAGCAGATCCGGATTGTGAGGAGTCGTCAAAACAAGAGAGCCCGAGGCATGAAGAAGCTGCGCTGAAAATACAAGGTGCTTCTTTCAACTTTACAGGAGCGGCGGGCTTATGAAACCGCGGCAGAGCCATCCCGCCGGTTGACGGCGCTCCCGTCGTGCACATACTCTTTGTTATCGATCCGCGCCTCAACGATCGAGACGTCGAACACGGTTTCCCTTCCGGCTCACTCGGGCCGGCTCAGTTTCCTGCCTCGCATTCCAAACTCATGCAAGCTGCCAAAAAGGAGAATCCATGCCGAAAAACATCGCCTTCTTTGCCGACGGAACCTGGGATGAGCCAGCCAATAACTCGAACGTTAACCAGCTCTATAACGCCGCGGCAAAAACAGACAACGTCCAATTGACGTTCTACGACTCCGGCGTGGGAACGGATGGCAACCCCATCAGCGATCTCCTCGGCGGCGCTTTAGGGGCGGGGCTGGTGCAAAAGATCAAGCAGGGCTATACCGCCATTGCGGCTCAGTATCTCCCCGGCGACCAGATCTTCATCTTCGGCTTCAGCCGCGGCGCCTACACCGGGCGCAGCCTGGCGGGCATGATTGCGACCTCCGGCCTGCCCACCGTTAACCAGAACGATCCCCAATGCCTCGACATGGCATTCGAGGCCTATCGCAATATCTCGCAACGCCAGATGCTCCTCGACACACTCAACGAAACTTACCAGATGGACAACGCCAAGATTCAGTTGCTTGGGGTTTGGGATACGGTCGGCTCGTTGGGGATTCCCGCGCTCTTTGGCGGAATCGATGTCATCCAGTACGGCTTCCTGGATACTGGCTTACACCCGGACGTTTTGAACGCCGTTCAGGCGCTCTCCATCGATGAACGGAGACTTCAGTTTCAACCGGCGCTGTGGACCTCTGTCCCAGTGCCCGGACAATCCCTTACACAGGTGTGGTTTTCAGGCGTGCATTGCGATGTGGGAGGCGGCTATCCACCCGATCCTGGCGGTTTAGCTCTCTCCAACATCACCCTGCATTGGATGGCAAGCTATGCGCGGAACTGCGGCCTCGCATTCAACCCAGACGCATTTCCACCCGAACCTCAGCTTGCCGACGCTCTGGCAACCCTGCATAACTCCCTCACCGGGCTCTATCGCCTGACGCCACACTCCCGCAACATCGTCGAGGGCTCCTCGCTCTGCGTCAGCGTTCAGCAGCGATGCCAGACCCCGACCTCGAACTACGCACCGGAGAATCTGCATCTCCAGTCCGGCCAGCTTGCGGGCGGCTACACCATGGTTCCCTGGTAAGCCGCAGAGAGATCGCAAGCTGTCGGAAATGGACAGACCGCGCGAGCTCAGAGATCGCCTTTTTGAGATCTGATCTGGTAATACGAGGCCACGGCCGCGGGCCCAAAGATCATGACGAGAAAAGCCATACCAACCAGAAAATCCGCCATACGAGAGAACTCCTTCCAACTGCGTTGCAGGATGTTCTCTCTTATCGGCGAAATCCGCGGCGATCTTTAGGCGGAAACACGCCGATCAATGGGCAAAACCGGCTGCGGCAGATTACTTGCGTCACGCTCGGGCGCCCCACCCCTGAAAACACAGAGCGGCTCCGGCAATGCCGGAGCCGCTCATTTGGCAAGAAGTTGTAGTGTACGCCGGTCTACGGCTTCGGCTTCTCTTTCTCCGCAGCCGGCTTGGCGACAGGCTTGGGCTTCCAGAACTCCGGATCGGCCTTGATCCAATCCTCGCTCACATAACTCATGTGCGGATTGAACTGGAACAGTTCGTGGTCCGACGACTCCACCGAGGCCTCGATCAGCATATTCAGTTGCTTCAGGCCGTCCTCGCCCAAAGCCTCTTCGAATTGCTTGTCGTTGATAAAATCGCGATCGATCTCGGCCAGTGTCTTGTGCGATTCGAAGACCAGGTACCGTCCGCCTTCGCTGCCATAGATCTGGTGAAACATCGCCCAGTGCGCGCCGGTCCCGGCCTTGATATAGCCGTCCTTCACCAGCTTGACCGCTTCGTGCCACTCCCTCTCATGGCCAGGACGAACGTGGTACGCGGAGATTTCCATGAAACGCTGGTGCGATAGGTCGGCTACCGGGTTCAGGCTCGACTCTTCGCTGAAGCGGAAGACGCCCTGGTCCACCTCATCCAGCAGTTCGCCATCCACGATGCTGTCGTGTTCCAACTCGGCCGCCAAAACCTTGTTCTTTCCGATGGCCGCGTTGTCCTTTTCCCACGCCTCCAGCGAGTCATAGGAAGTGAAGTAAAGGGCCCGCGACTTGCCTGAGAGCGAAGTCATGCCGAGATAGTGCGTCGGCCACTTGGCCCTGGCCATATCCTCGACAAACGCGCTTTCTGTCTTGTCGTGGGCCGCGCCGCCTTTGTACGGCTTGGTATACTCCCGCGTGATTTGCAGAATCTTCGGTATCGAAGATGTTTCCGATGCGTGATCTTGTGCCGCGGCCAATGAACTGCCGGCAACCGCCAGAGACAGTCCCAACAAAAGGGGGCTGATCCGTTTCATATGCGAAAACCTCCTTGTTTTGGCTCAGAGACGGGACGCTGGGGAAAAGGGGAGGGGGAGGCGCGTTCGCTCCAAGACTCGGTGATTATGGTGCCCGCACTGTTGCAATGTAAAGAGCTTTCTTGAGTTTGCAGAAAAATTAACCTGGGATCTTTGCACTGAGTTTTTAAGGAGACTTTCCGTTGCCCCGCTCAGCGCCGAGACAGTCTGGGTCTTGAATCATCATGTGGAAAGACTCATTCCGGCGGAAGCTCCGGCCTGAGAGCGCTCTCGCCGGCCGCCTGGCAGTCACCATTTTCCAGATATCCAGCCCCGTTCGATAAACTCAAAGGGACCGCCAATATCCCGGAGCCCCCTTGCACACCGCCCCCTCAGAACGCATCGTTCGTCCCGCCCGTAACCTCTACGGAAGCCTTCGCCTGCCCGGTGACAAGTCCATCAGCCATCGCTACGGCCTGCTCGGTGCCTTCGCCGAAGGCGTTTCGCGCTTCACCAACTTCTCCACCGGCGCCGACTGCGCCTCGACCCTCGCCTGCATGGAAGCCCTGGGCGCAAAGGTGAACAGGACCGGCAATGGCGCCGTGGAAATCACCGGAATCGCGGGTCGAGTTACCCCCTCCAGCCATCCCCTCGACTGTGGCAACTCTGGCTCGACGATGCGCATGATCTCCGGCCTGCTGGCGCCGCAGCTAGGCAGCTTTACGCTGGTCGGCGACGCCTCGCTCTCCCGCCGTCCCATGGAGCGCATCCGCAAGCCCCTGGAAGAGATGGGCGCACGCCTCACGCTCACCGAGGGCCACGCCCCGCTCACCGTCCTCGGCAGCCCGCTCCGGCCCATCGACTACACCACGCCGGTCCCCAGCGCACAGGTGAAGACCTGCGTTCTGCTCGCCGGCCTGCAAACTGCCGGCACAACCACCGTGAGAGAAGCCCTCCGCACCCGCGACCACAGCGAACTGGCGCTGCGCGCCTTCGGCGCCACGCTCACCCGCACGGTCGACTCGGTCTCCATTGCCGGCCCGCAGTCCCTTCGCGCCATCGACGCGGCCGTTCCCGGCGACATCTCCTCGGCCGCCTTCTTTCTTTGCGCCGCGGCTATCTTCCCCGGCTCCGGCCTGGTGCTCGACTCGCTGGGTCTGAATCCCACCCGCGCCACGCTGCTCGACGTGCTCACCGCTCTCGGCGCGCACATCAGCGTGTTGAATCTCGAAGAAAAGAATGCCGAGCTGGTGGGTACGGTCCAGGTCTCCGGCCCGGCCGAAGGACTCGGTTCGACTGAGGTTAGCGGCGCTCTAGCCGCCCAGCTCATCGACGAGTTGCCGGTATTGGCCGCCATCGCGCCCTCCACCAGCGGCGGCATCCGCATCCGCGATGCGAAAGAACTGCGTGTCAAGGAGTCGGACCGCATCGCCCTGGTGGTGAAGAACCTGCGCGCCATGGGCGGCGAGGTTACGGACTTCGAAGACGGCCTGGACGTTCCCGGCGGTCAAACCCTCCACGGCGCCACCATCGACTCCGGCGGCGACCACCGCATCGCCATGGCCTTCAGCGTGGCCGCTCTAAAGGCCGAAGGCGAGACGCTCATCCAGGGCGCCGATTCCGCCGCCATCAGCTTTCCCGAGTTCTTCAATCTTCTAGACCTGGTCGCGGAGCGATAGGCTGAAGACAGAAGAGCCCAGCCAGCTTCCCAGGAAACTGGCCGGGCTCATTGAATTCGGCGGATACTGCCCGGTATTACCGGCCCGCCGGAGGAACTGTCGAAGGCTCGTTGCCGCCCTTGGCGGGCGTCAGGCCGGGAACCACGGGAGCTATCTTCACCTCGCCCGTCGCGGCGTCGTTCAGGTTGATGCCGTAGTGCTCCAGAGTGCTGGCCAGGATTTGATACAGACCCGCGCGATCCTTGGCGTAGGCGGCGTTCGCCGCGATCAAGTTGTCTTCCGCCGTGGCTAGGTTGCGCTGTTGCAGCAGAACATTGGCCGTAGTCGATGCGCCCAGCCGCAGCTTCTTTACCTCGGCGTCGAGGCTCTGCTGGTTATAGTCCCTGGCGGCGGCGGAGGCCTGAACCTGCGCCCGGTCGTTGGTCAATGCAAACTGCGCGTTCACCACCTGCATGCGAATCTGCGTGTAGAGCTGCTCCAGGCGCAACTCCGCCTGGCGGTACTCCATCAGCGACCGCGCCTGCACTGACTGCGCATACCGGTTGCGGATCGGAATGGTCACGTTAAATCCGATGCCTTTATCCGGAGCGGAGTTATTGAACGTGTTGTCGAGCGCCGTCGAATAGCCGGTGTTGCCCGTGGGACAGGTGCCGTTGCTGCTATAGTACGAGCACTCGAGATCCTTGTTGATGGAGCCCGCCACGCCCTGCCCCGCCAGGTAACCGAAGATATCGAACTGAGGCAGCAGAGCATTGCGCGCGCCCTTCAGCGTGATCTCGTCGTTACGCAGCGTCAGCACTGCCTGCTCCAGCTCCGGCCTGCGCTTGAAAGCCTCCTGCACCAGATCTTCCAACGGCTGCTTTTCTTCGGGGATCTCCTCGATGCTCACGCGGTCTGTGGGGATCACGGCAGCGGTCGCCAGCGCCGGGTCGTTCAGGTTGCGGGCAATCGCCTGCTTGATGATCTGCTGCTGATAGTTCAGGGCGCTCTGCGCGCTGATCAGCGCCTGCTTGTCCGTGGCCACGCTCGAATCGGCGTTCACCACGTCCAGCGGAGCCATGGTGCCGATCTCCAACTGTTTGCGGTTGTCGCCCGCTACCTTGCTGCTCTGTTCCAGCGCGCGTTCTTTGGCCTGCACGTCCTCATAGGCTTGCACCAGTCCCCAGTAGATCGTCTCCACCTGATTGACCGTGTAGAGAATCTGCTGGCGGAAAGACGAGTCGGTGATCCGCCGGTTGTTCCGCGCCTGGTAGATGAAGCGCTTGTTCACCCAGATTCCGGCGCCCTGGAGCACGTGCTGGGTCAGAGTAGCTTTGAAGTTCGAGCTCAACTGCGGGCTATACAGGGTTACGCCGTTGGTGGTGGTGGCATAAGTATTGTTGAAGGCAAACTGGAACTGCGTGCCGGTGACAAAGCCCTGGTTGTAGGCGAAATCGTAAGTATTGGTCGAACTGGTGCCGCCCGAGAAAAAGCTCGTCGAGGGCGAGCGGGCGCGATCGAACTGGATCGCCGCCGTCAGGTTTGGGTCGAGGCTCTCCGGGGCCGGTCCGGCGCCGGCGGTGGTCAGCGTCAATCCGGCAGTACCGGAACCCGCGCCGCCCGCGCCGACCGTCGTTCCGCCCGGACCGCCGCCGGTGGTCAAGATCGTCGCCGAGCCGCCCAGCGTGTTGGTGATCAGACCGGAAGGTGCGCCCAGCGGAGCCTGGCCGGTGCGGGTGCGCAGAATATCCGTATCCGCAATGTCCAGATCGTAGCGGGCGATGGCGATGTCGAAGTTATTCTCAAGCGCCAGCGCGATCGCATCGGAAAGGCTCAGGTAGATCTTGCCTTCCTTCACCAGGTCGGTGAGCCGGACCGAATTCACAAAACTAGCCTTGCCGATGCTCGTGGGCCGGTAGACGTTGATCGGATTGCCCAGCATACCCGCAGCCGGCTTGGAAAAGTCGCGCGCTGAAGTGCGCAAGTTAAAGGGCTCAGTCAACACGGGCGCCGGAGCCGCCGGCAACTCGGACGCCGCTCTGTCCGGAGCCGTTGCCCCTGCTCCTGCCTGCTGGGAAAATCCGGAAGGCACTCCCGCCGACAATGTAAGCAGGGCCGCCGCGATCGCACGCAGCCGATTGCCTGCCTGTCCGCGCCTGCTCCGCGCGGCTTTCTCCTGCTGCTCAAACACACGTGTACCGTACAAATGCATGGTTCCTCTCCACGAATTGCTGAGGCATGTGGGGTGCCACTCTTCAAGACGGCCGGAGAGCCTCTCCGGACGCAAATTTGTGATTCCTGTGATTCGCCAGGGCGACTCCCGCTTACAGCCCTGCCTGCAGGCTCATCCGGCAATACGCGCGCAGCGCCCGATTCGTTCCCTGCATTCCGCTCTTGACGATTCCCGGCGGCTCGGCCGCCACCCCATGCGGAAAGCTGAGTATATCCCAATCGCGCCCCTGTTCCGGCCGCGCCGCCGTCAGGTAACCTGTGATCTAAGGCTATACCTTTGACCGATTTCGCCCAACCTGCGCGCCGCTGCCAAACCTGGAAGCTCACCCTGGCCTATGACGGCACCAACTTTCGCGGCTGGCAGGTGCAGCCTGGAGAAGTCACCGTCCAGGGCGAATTGCAGGCCGCCCTGGGCCGCATCACCGGCGAATCCCCTCTGCCCCAGGGCTCGGGACGCACCGACGCCGGTGTCCACGCGCTGGCCCAGGTGGCCAGCTTCGATCTCCAGGCCAACATTCCGCCGGCGAACCTGCTGCGCGCTCTCAACCGCACCCTGCCCCCTTCCATCCGAATCCTTGAGACGAAAACGGTACTGAGTACATTCCATGCCCGGCATTCGGCGGTAGCCAAGACCTACGAGTATCGGATTTTCCGCGGCGAAATCTGCCCTCCCTTCCTGGCCCGCTACGTTCTCGCCTACCCTGGGCCAATGGACGTGGAAACTCTGCAAAGGTCTGCCCAACTCTTTGAAGGCGAACACGATTTCCTCAGCTTTGCCGCTACCGATCCCGACCTCGCCAGCCGGAATCTCGCTTCAAGCGAAGAACCAAACCAAAAAGTAAAAGCGACCCCGGCGCCGCCCCCGGCGCTGCCTCCTTCGTCGATCCGGACCATCTTCTCCTCGCAATGGGAGCAGCGGCAAACCGAGGCCGGCGGCATTCTGGTCTATCGCGTCCGCGGCAATGGCTTCCTGCACCACATGGTGCGCAACCTGGTGGGAACCATGCTCGAGGTGGGTCGCGGCCGGCTAAAGCTTGAGGAAATCTCCGGAATCATCGCCGCGCGCTCCCGGTCTGCCGCCGGCCCCACCGCCCCGGCCAAGGGCCTGTTTCTCCATTCGGTGGAGTACGCTCCAGAGGAAGATTTGCCGGTCGGCGGCTGATTCGCGCCCGGCCCGATTCGCGCGCCGCCTGCCCCAACGACTTCCCTGCTACCCTGAAACGAACCGTATGTCCCTCTTTCCCCGCAATTCGGCTTTTTCTCGCGTCACGGCTCTGGCATCGCAGCGGACAGTCCACGCCGCCTTTGCCTGGCTGCATGGAAATCCCAAGACCATCATGGACTGGCAGACGCAACTGGTCGCCATCCCCGCACCGCCCTTTGGCGAACAGGCCCGCTCGGAGTGGATGACGGCCCGATTTACCGAGACCGGTCTCAGCCGGGTGGAAACCGACGCCATCGGCAATGTCTTCGCCGTCCTGCCCGCGGCCAGCCTGCCGTCGGAGAGCACCGGTCCGGTAGTCGTGCTTTCGGCGCACCTCGATACCGTCTTTCCCGCCGAAACGCCTCTCCATCCCGTACTTCGCCCGGAGGACGGAAGCGATCGCCTGGAGGCTCCGGGCGCCTGCGACAATGCCGCTGGAGTCATAGGCATGTTGGCCATCGCCCGCGCCCTTGTCCAGGCAAAAATCGAATTGCCTGCGCCCATCGTCTTTCTCGGCAATGTGGGCGAAGAGGGCGAAGGCGACCTGCGCGGCGTACGCCACCTCTACAACCAGAGCGCGCTGGCCGGCCGCATTGCCGCCCACATTGTGCTCGACGGCGCCGGCGCCGAGTCGGTCGTCACCCAGGCTCTCGGCAGCCGTCGTTATCTGGTTACCGTCAGCGGGCCCGGCGGCCACAGCTTTACCGACGCGGGCACCCCCAACCCCATTGCCGCACTGGCCTCGGCCCTGGCCGTTCTCGCCCAGACCCCGCTGCCCGAGGAGCCCCGCACCACGCTCAACCTGGGCACCATCCACGGAGGCACCAGCGTAAACTCCATCCCCGAAAGCGCCCAGGCCTCCATCGATTTCCGCTCCACGGCCCCCGACCAGTTGCTGCGCCTCGAAGTCGCGCTGCATCGCGCCGTCGAAGACGCCGTCGAATACTGGAACGGCGAGGTAAAGTCCATCGCTGCGCGCAGCCGCGGGCTCCTGGCCTTCACCATCGATAAGATCGGCGACCGCCCGCCGGCGCACCTGCCCGGCGATTCCCCGCTGCTTGAAGCTCTGCGCGCCGTGGACCGTCATCTGGGCCTGCATACCGAACCTCGCCTGGGCTCGACCGACGCCAACATCCCGCTCTCGCTGGGCATTCCGGCCCTGTCGATGGGCGCGGGAGGCGAGGGCGGCGGCGCGCATACCCAGGCCGAATGGTATTCCGGTAAAGATCGCGAGGCGGGTCTGAGGCGCGTGCTTCTACTGACTTTAGTAATGGCAGGATGGGCCGCGGAACAGTAACTGCTTCTGATAAAATCCGCGGATGCGCGCCCACACTGCTTTGCTCGTCGCAGCTTTTGCCGCTAGCTCTTTCTGCTCCGCTCAAACCACCGCGACCAGGCACACCCAGACTGCCCAGGCAAGGCGAACGGCAGCTCTAACCGCTCCACCGGAAGTGATCTTTTTCAACGGCGTCATCTACACCGGCGTTGGGCTGGACAAGGATAAGCCCGAGACAGTCGAAGCCATGGCCATCGGCGAGGGCAAGGTGCTGGCCGTGGGCAGCACGCTCACCATCACCCGCCTGGCCGGTCCCAAAACCCGCCTACGCGATCTCGACACTGCAAGCAATCACACCTACATCTTCCCCGGCTTCAACGACGCCCACACCCACCTGGGCGAGGCCGGCCGAACCCATCTCAACGTGGACCTGACCGGTGTCAAATCCCTGCCCGCGATGCTGGCCAAGGTGCAGGTCTTCTCCAAAGACGCCCCGGCCGGCCACTGGCTCACCGGCGGAAACTGGGACCACACGCTGTGGGCGCAAAAAACGCTGCCCACCCGCCAGGACCTGGACAAGGTCACTGCGGGCCATCCCGCGTTCCTCAGCCGCATCGACGGCCACATCGCTCTCGCCAACTCCGCGGCCCTGGCCACCGCCGGCATCACCGGCAACACCGCCCCGCCGCAGGGCGGAGCCATCGACCTCGACGCGCACGGCCAGCCTACCGGCATTCTGCGCGAGTCGGCGCAAGATCTGGTTTACAAGGTCATTCCGCCGCCCAGCCACGACGAGCGCCGCCACGGCGACGAGCTGGCCATCGCCGACGCGCTGGCGCACGGTGTCACCAGTGTGCAGGACTTCAGCGACTGGGAAGATTTCCTCATCTTCGAGGAACTGGAGAAAGAGGGCCCGCTCCATTTGCGCATCAGCGAATGGCTGCCCTTCAAAGCTCCGTTGCTCGATCTGATCGGAATGCGCAATCACCACGACCCGAACGATACCTTGCTGCACACCGGAATGTTGAAAGGCTTCATGGACGGCTCATTGGGTTCGCGCACGGCCGCAATGAAGGCTCCCTTCTCCGACGATCCCAACAACACTGGCCTGCCCCAGTACACCCAGAATCAACTCAACAAAATGGCCATGGAGCGGTCGCAATTTGGCTTTCAATTGGGCTTCCACGCCATCGGCGATAAAGCCGCCGCAATGGCCTTGGATGCGTTTGAAGAGTCCGAGCGGCCGCAGCGCCCCATGGCGCTCTCCCTGCCCGGTCCTTGCCGCCCTGAGGGCCAGCCGTATGAGATCTGGGATGAAAAAACTCCCTGCCCGAAGAACAGCGCTCCGCCAAAACCGCCTGCTGCTTTATGCAAGCTGAAGGATGGATCGCCGTGCTATCCAGTCTTAGCGGGGCTCTCTCCGCGCAACCGCATCGAACACGCGCAGGTTGTCGATCCGGCCGACATTCCTCGCTTCAAAAAGCTCGGCGTCATCGCCTCCATGCAGCCCAGCCACTTGCTCACCGACATGAACTGGGCCGAAGACCGGCTGGGCCCCAAGCGAGCCGCTTATTCCTATGCATGGAAGGCCTTTCTCGACGCCGGCGTGCCGCTGGCCTTCGGCACCGATTATCCGGTCGAACCCATCACGCCCTTCCGCGGCCTCTACGCCGCCGTCACGCGCAAGAACGAGGCCGGAACAAAAACCTACTTCCCTGAGAACAAGCTCACTCGTGGCCAGGCCCTTTACGCCTACACCCAGGGTTCGGCCTACGCCGAGTTCGCCGAGAAGCACAAGGGCAAGCTCGCGCCCGGCTACAACGCCGACTTCATCCTCGTCGACCGCGACCTCTACACCGTCGGCGCGCAGGCCATCCTTTTCACAAAGGTGCTGGAGACCTTTGTCGCCGGCCAGGATGCCTTCCCGCCCAGCAGCGGCGCCCGATAAATATCCCCGGCAGAGCCGAGGGCTTTACGGTGTGAGCCGCACAAAGCGGTTTGAGCGGGGTCGCTTACGCCGCTCCGGTTAGGTTGAGCCACCTTATCGGTGGCAGGTCATTGCCACATGCGCAACTGTTCCAGTTGCTGGTCTTCCTTCTCCTGGATGCGGATGTACACTCGGATCACGGCTTCGTCGCGGCCCACTGCAGATACCAAAAATTCTCGCGGCCAAAAATGCTGCCCCACAAAATTCTGCTTCCGTTCCCCATAAACCCGTGCAAGGTGAATCGCATTTTGCCCTTGAGGAACCCAACCACCGACGACACCGAATACTTGGGGATTTCGGCGAACCCTACTGAAGCGCCAGCACGCCGCCATTGCGCATGGCCTCGATCTCGGCGTGGGTCTCGTCGGCGGCGGTGCGGCGGTCGGAATAGATGCGTGGCTCGCCGAACTGCACCTCGGCGAAGAAGCCGGGCGTATCAAGGACCTTCCAGAGATGGGGCAGAAACTCGACGTCGCCGAACCAGCACAGTTCCTGCTCTGCCACGCCACCGTCGATGACGTAGCGGATGGCGGCCGTGGTGATCGGCACTCCGAGAGAAGTGGCGGGATCGATGAGCCGGGAGTGGAAACGGATCACCTGGCTGCCGTCGGTGCTGGTGCCCTCGGGAAAGAGGAGCACGGGAACCGGAATCGGCATTTTGAGCCGCTCGGTCATCTGCTCGGCTACCGACATGGCGCTGGCCAAGCTCGACCGGTCGACAAAGATCGTTCCGCCGGTGCGCGCCGCCTTGCCGAAGAAGGGCCATCCGCCGATCTCGATCTTGGCCACAAAGAAGCAGGGCATGGCCGAGGAGAGAACGAGAATGTCGATGTAGCTGAGGTGGTTGCAGACGACCAGCCCGTGCGTGGGCGGCTCGCCTGTCACCCGGTATTGAATGCCCAGGCCGGTCAGAATCCCGCGTGCAGATGCCTGCACCCACAGCGCACGGCGCTCCAGGGTGACGGGTCCGCGCAGGCGGAGGAGCCAGAAGCGGAGAATGCACAGGACGAGAGCGGAAGCCAGCGCCACAGCGCGCCGGAGGGCACGCAGGCTCACGTGGTCAGCGGCGCCAGAAAGCGGTTGCGCGCCGACGGCGAAATCAACCGGAGATCGAGCAGCGTAAGGAAATCGATGGTGCCAAAATCCCGGTCCCAGGCCGGCGGTCCGCCGATGCGCGCGCCGATGGCCAGATAGGTCTTCAGCAGCTTGGGCACCTTTTGCGGAGTGGGCGACGGCTGGTCTTGCTGGAGGGCCGACGGCTGTGCTTGCCGGCTTTCTTGCTCGCGGGGACAGGCGTACGCGGCGGTCGGCTCGGTCTCGAACTCAGGTGGCACCCGGTAGTGCTCGAGCTGGCCATACATCTGCCAACCCTCCGCCGGGTCCTTCGAATTCAAAGATGAGCAACCGATCAGGTAACGCAGCCCCATGTCGGTAGCATACTGCGCGATCCCCCTCCACAACAAGGTAAGAACTTCGGGGGTGCGATGTTCCCGGTCAATGGAGGCGCGGCCTAACTCCAGAATGTCTCCCCGGAGCGGTTCATACGGGGCAAAATTAAACTCCTGCTCGGAGTAGTAGCCCTGGTTGCGGACGGCCGTGGTTCCCGATTGCATCCGGTAGGTGCCCACGATGCGCTTGGCGGGATTCTCCTCCAGCTTGTCCTCGACCAGCAGGTGCTCGCAGACGAGGTCGAACCGGTCGGTGTCCAATCCGGTTTGGTAAGCGCTCTCCAGCCCTTCGCCCAGCTCAATATTGAAGACCTTGAAGCGGAGCCGGCAGGCGGCATCGCGATCCTCGGCCGTCTGCGCCAGGCGCAGCCGGTAGTGTCCCACTTCCGCATGAATGCGTGGCTTGGCCGGCGGCGCGGGCAGGGAGGGAGCAAGTGTGGGAAAAGATAAGTCCACCAGATCGGTGGAACCGGGGGCGAGTTTCAGTGGAACTGTCTGCCGAACGTCCGAGTTCACAGGAGTAGTATCCGCCCGGAATTGTAAAGGGACGGTCAAACAGATGCAAATACGGCGCAAATATCTTGTTCAATCTATAACCCGGCAGTCATGAAAGAAACTTTCCACGCCGAAAAGTCCCCGGCCGCCAAGGTAACTGGAATGGCGGCAAGCGCACGCCAGCAAAAGGGTTGCCTTGGACTCAAAGGGTGTGCTCTCTCAGGTTCCAAAATCGGGCACCCAGCATTGATACAAGTACAAGCAGTCAAAGACTAGTTCGAGTACACCCGGACGTAGTCCACCAGCAATTCGGAGGGAAATGGCGTGCTCGAGTTGGGCGAGCCGGGCCAACTGCCGCCGACAGCCAGATTGATCAGAATAAAGTTGCTTTGGCCCGCGTCGAAGGGCCAGGCCGCTCCGGAGATTCCGTTGAGGCTCGCCGGGGTGTACGTGGCGTAAGGCTGGGTGGGATCGTCCACGTAATAGACCACGCTGCCCTTGCTCCAGATCATGCCGTAGGTATGCCAACCAGCCGCCGTCTGCCCGGCGGGAAAGTAGTAGTCGGTTCCCAGGCCCACGGAGCCGGTGAAGCCGGTTCCGTGAATCGAGCCTGCGTTCCAGTCGGGCGTGGCCGCCGCGTTCACCCGCTCCAGCACATCCATCTCGCCGCAGGCCGGCCAATTCACGGTAGCGATGTTGTTGCCCATCAGCCAGAAGGCCGGCCAGAAGCCCGGCGCCTCCGGAACCTGGGCGCGGATCTCGATCCTGCCGTACTGAAAGCTGAACAGGCCCTGGGTCTTGAGCCGCGCGGAGGTGTAGACTCCGGCCGAGGGCTGCTCGGCCACAATGTGCAGGTAGCCGTCTGTGCCCACATACGCATTCGGATTCGCCGTGCTGCACGGAGAGGTGTTCGAGGCCCAGGCGCAGTAGTTCTCCAATTCGCTGTTGCCGAAGCCGTTGTTGCCCGTGTCGTAAGTCCAGACCAGCGGATTGGGCTGGGCGCTAGCGCCGGTGGAGTTCGAGAACTCGTCGGACCACACCAGCGTGCCGGACGCAATGTTGGGCGCAAAGCTCTGGCTGGTGACGCTGCTGGCGGTATCGCCCGAGGCCGTGGCGATGGCATTGACGGTCAGGTTCGAAGCCACCAGAAACGGCGCCTGGTATTGCTGCGACGATGTTGTAGGCGTCGACCCGTCCACGGTGTAATAGATGCTGGCACCGGAGGTTGCGGAGGCCAGACTGACGACCACGGCGCCGTTCTGCGCGGCGGCAGTGGAGATAGTGGGCGCGGCCGCAATGTTTGCCGTGGTGTGATTGATGACGGTCCCACCGCCGCCGCCGCCGCATCCGCACAATAAAACGCCCGATAGAAGAACCGCTGTCAACATCCCTGCACCTGCGCGCATTCCGACTCCCCGTTATTGAAAAGGGATAGGCATGACTTCCATCCCGCCTCCCCATCAAAGCACCCGCAAACCCCTGCGTCAAACGCAGGTCAGAGCAGGGGGCATGAAACGATTCATACCCCCTGGGGGTATGAGGGGGGGGGAGGGGGGTACCCGGTGGGGTACGGTACGGACCGGGGACATGCCTGACACTGCGGGAACAAGCAAGCGTGGGAAAAGACGAACCGCCGGGAGCGCAGCCATTGTCCCTGGTTTGCGCCCCGGCCGTTCGAGGAGGCCCCACATGTTCTCTGATTGCTTTACTTCCAATTCTGCTCGTGGTGGCCCAAATTGTACGCAACCGCAAATCGTTCAGTAAGAACTATTTAGCTGAAATCGAGATTGACAGGGAGAATCTGCCGGGGAAGACTGCATTCATGCCGGCATGTGCTCGCGGAAGGCCAGCCGCAGCCGCACACTGTCTGCCTGCTCGATGGCCTGCTCGACGCGGGCGCGCAGCTCCGACGTTGGCGCGCTGCGGCCGATGGCTTCGATGGCCGCGGGTGCCTCGCGCGCATCCTGCTCGACAATCGCGACCAGGAAGTCCATCGCCTCGGGCAGGCGGGTGAGCGCGACGGCGCTGAAGAGGACCGAGGCGAACCATGCGTCGGCGCCGGCGCGGAAGCGGGCGATCAGCGCGGCCAGCGCCTCCGAAGCGCGCAGGCCGGCAAGGGCAAAGGCGGCCTCGGCGGCCAGCTCGTCGCCCTCTTTCAGCGCCGCCGCAACCACCGGAATGGCGCGTTCACCTTCGAGGCCCAGCAGCGCGGAATAGACCGCGCCCATCACCTCGGGCTCGGGCTCATGCTTGCCCAGCAGCGCGCGCAGGCGCAGGACGAGCGCGGCGCTCACGCCGCCCACCTGGCCGATGGCCCGCGCCGCCTCCATGCGCACCGTCTTGTCGGAATCCAGCAGCGGCTCGAGGAGAATGGCCAGCAGATCGGCGTCGCTGATGCCGGGGCAATCGACCAGCGCGAGGGTGCAGGCGCCGCGCAGTGCTCCGGCCGAGTCCACCGGAGGGCCCCAACTGGCCTCCATCTGATGATGCCGCATTCCGCGCAGGTATGTGTCCTTCTCGCGGTGCTCCAGCCTGACGAGCGTCTTGACCAAAGCATCCTTTGCCCAGCATTTTGTGTCGATCTTTGCCGCGTCGATGAAGAAGCGCTCGTAGGCCGCCAGCACATCGGGCAGCAGAGCAAAGAGTTCCGCATCGGCAACCAGCTTGGCCGCTTTGGCGACGAGAAAGTTGTTGCGATGGGCGAGCGTCTTGCGCAAGTGCTCGACTGCAGCGGCGTCGAGCACGGCGCCCTTCAGCGCATCCAACTCCGCCAGTTCCTTATCGAAGTTTCGCGAGGCTGGACGACTGGTTTGTTTGGCGCTCATTGGCTTATTCCGCTTGCTTTCTTACACCGCAGAATATGTGGCCTGCGGGGGATGCCCACCGGCCGCCCGGCTGCCGCGTGCTATTCCGCCAGGTCGTAATTCAGGTTTTGCCCGAGCCAGCGCTCGACCTCCGCGACGGTCATTCCCTTGCGCTCGGCATAGTCGGCGACCTGGTCGCGCTCGATCTTGCCCAGCGAGAAATAGCGCGACTCCGGATGGGCGAAGTAGAGGCCGCTTACGCTCGATCCGGGCCACATGGCAAACGACTCGGTAATCTGCATTCCGGTATTCGCCTGCACATCGAGCAGGCGCCAGAGCGTGCCCTTTTCCGTGTGATCGGGGCAGGCCGGGTAGCCCGCGGCCGGCCGGATGCCGCGATATTTTTCGTGGATGAGTCCGTCGATGCTCAAGCCCTCTTCACGGCCGTAACCCCATTCATCCCGTACCCGCTTGTGCAGGCACTCGGCGAACGCTTCGGCCAGGCGATCGGCGATGGCCTCCGCCATGATGGCGTTGTAGTCGTCGTGCTCGGCACGGAACCGGTCGCACAGTTCCTTGAGTCCGATGCCGCTCGTTACGGCAAAGGCTCCAATGGTATCCGGCAGCCCCGTTTCCTTCGGTGCAATGAAGTCGGCAAGCGACCGGCAGGGTTCGCTTCCTTCGCGGTTCGCTTGCTGGCGAAGAAAGTGAAACCGCTCAAGCACTTTTTCACGCGTGGCGTCCGTGTACAGCTCGACATCGTCGCCCGCGGCGTTCGCGGGGAAAAAGCCGTAGACACCGCGCGCGGCGATCAGCTTCTTTTCGACGATCGTGTCGAGCATGGCATTGGCTTCGGCAAAAATCTGGCGCGCCTGCGCACCCTGCTCCGGATGGTCGAGAATGCGCGGATAGACGCCCTTCAGCTCCCAGGCGTGAAAGAACGGCGTCCAGTCGATGAACTCGCGCAGCGTGGCCAGAGGAAAGTCGTCCAATACGCGCACGCCGGTGAACGCGGGCGCGGGCAGCTCTTCCGCGCGCCACTCGATCGGAGTCCGCCTGGTGCGGGCGGTCTCAAGGGACACGGCCTTCGGACGCGGGGCGGCGTGGGCCTTGCGCAGCGCCTCGTAGTCCGCGCGATACTGCGCCACGAACGCGGGCTTGCTCTCTTCGCTGAGCAGGCTGGCCGTCACGGGCGCCGCGCGGCTGGCATCCAGCACGTGCACCACCGGCTCGCTATAGTAGGGCGCGATCTTCACCGCCGTGTGCGCCCGGCTGGTGGTTGCCCCGCCGATGAGCAGCGGCAACTTGAAGCCCTGGCGCTCCATCTCGCGGGCCACATGCACCATCTCGTCGAGAGAGGGCGTGATCAGCCCGCTGAGGCCGATCATGTCAGCCTTCTCCGCCTTGGCGCGCTCGAGAATCCTTTCGCAGGAAACCATCACCCCCAGGTCGATAACGTCGTAGTTGTTGCAGGCCAGAACCACGCCGACAATGTTCTTGCCGATGTCGTGCACGTCTCCCTTGACCGTTGCCAGCAGGATTTTGCCTTGCGCCTTCACCACTTCGCCGGCCGCAACCTTGGCGGCCTTTTCGGCTTCCATATACGGCGTCAGGTGGGCCACGGCCTTCTTCATCACGCGGGCCGACTTGACCACCTGGGGCAGGAACATCTTGCCGGCGCCGAAGAGATCGCCCACCACGCTCATGCCGGCCATCAGCGGGCCTTCGATAACCGCCAGCGGACGGCCGAGCTTGATGCGGGCTTCCTCGGCGTCCAGTTCGATGTACGCGTCGATGCCCTTCACCAGCGCGTGAGAAAGGCGCTCCTCGACCGTTCCGTTGCGCCACTCCTCGGTTTTCTTTTCCGTCGCAACCGCGCCCGCGCCCTTGAGCGTCTCGCCAAACTCGACCAGGCGTTCCGTCGCATCGGGGCGGCGATTCAGCAGCACGTCCTCGACCAGCGCCTTGAGTTCCGGCTCGATCTGCTCGTACACCTCCAACATGCCGGCGTTCACAATGCCCATGTCCATGCCGGCCGCAATGGCGTGAAAGAGAAACGCGGAGTGCATGGCCTCGCGCACCTTGTTGTTGCCGCGAAAGCTGAACGAGATATTCGAGACGCCGCCCGAGACCTTGGCGTGAGGCAGGTTGGCCTTGATCCAGCGCGTGGCGCGGATGAAGTCAACCGCGTAGTTGTTGTGCTCCTCCATGCCCGTAGCGACGGTGAGAATGTTGGGGTCGAAGACGATGTCCTCGGGCGGAAAGCCGACTTCGTCCACGAGTATGCGGTAGGCCCGCTCGCAGATGCGAATCCTATCCTCGTAACTTGCGGCCTGGCCCTGTTCATCGAAAGCCATCACCACCGCCGCCGCGCCATACTTCAGCACGGTTGCGGCGTGCTGGCGAAACTTCTCTTCGCCTTCCTTCAGCGAGATCGAGTTGACGATTCCCTTGCCCTGCAGGCACTTCAACCCCGCCTCGATCACCTCCCAATTCGACGAGTCCACCATGAAGGGAACCTTGGCGACTTCGGGCTCGCTGGCCAGCAACTGCAGGTAGCGCGTCATGGCCGTCACGCCGTCGATCATGCCCTCGTCCATGCAGATGTCGAGGACGTTGGCGCCGTTCTCCACTTGCTGGCGGGCTACGCTGACCGCTTCCTCGTAGTTGCCTTCCTTGATCAGCCGGGCGAACTTGGGCGAGCCGGCCACATTGGTCCGCTCGCCGATCAGGATGAAGACGCCGGGCTGCTGGGTGAATGGCTGCGAACCGGAAAGACGAAGGGGTTTCGTCTCTTTGGCTTCGGCGATGGCAACGCTGGCGTTCCCGGCGGCGGGAGAATCCGCGGCGAACGCCGGCCAAAGCTGCCGCGGAGGCTTGCCTTCCAGCGCTTTGGCGATGGCCGCGATGTGCTCGGGCGTGTTGCCGCAGCAGCCGCCGGCAATATTGATGAGCCCTCCGCGCGCAAAGTCGCCCAGGAAACGGGCCATGTCTGCCGGCCCCAGATCGAACCCGGTGGCCGAGAGCGGATTGGGCAAGCCGGCATTCGGATAGCAGGAGATGGCCGCGCCCGACTTCTGCGCAAGTTGGGCCAGGAACGGATACATCAGATCGGGACCGAGAGAGCAGTTGAGCCCCACCGACAGCGGCTTCACGTGCTCCACCGCGTTCCAGAAGGCCTCAATCGTCTGCGCGGAGATCATCGTCTCGCCGCCGCGGCCCACCGCCGCCGAAATCATCACCGGCAGTTCCCTGTTGCTGGCGGCAAGGCCGTCCTCGTCGAAGACCTCGCGGATGGCCACCAGCGCCGCCTTGGCGTTGAGCGAGTCGAAGATGGTCTCCACCAGCAGCAGGTCCACTCCGCCGGCGATAAGCGCCCGCACCTGCTGCGCGTAGGCGGTCTTCACCTGGTCGAAGGTAACCACGCGAAAGCCCGCATCGTCGGCGTCGGGCGAGTTGGAGAGAGAGACCGTCAAGGGGCCGATGGACCCGGCGACGAAGCGCTGCCGCCCCGTCGCGTTGGCCACGCGATCGGCCCACTCGCGGCACTGCCGCGCCGACTGCTCGTTGATCTCCCAGGCCAGGCCGCCGAGGAAGGGATCGTCGACGATCTTCTGGTAGAACTCGGGATCTTTTCTGCCGCCGCGCTCGCGCGGATCGTCCACAAAGAATTCGCTCTGGGCGATGCTGGTGGCGCCGAAGGTGTTGGTCTCGATGATGTCCGCCCCGGCCTCGAGAAACCGCCGGTGGATGTCGCAGATCATCTGCGCCTGCGTCAGGCTGAAGAGGTCGCCGTTGTTCTTCAGGTCCTTGGTCGCGTTCTTGAAGCGCTGCCCGCGGATATCCCCTTCCGTCATCCCGTAGGTGCGGATCGTGGTGCCCATCGCGCCATCGATGATGGCGATGCGACTCTCGAGGATTTTCTGAAGCGGGTGATATTCGTAAGAACTTTGCATGGAATGAAGGCCTCAGTTCCGCTAGGAGCGGAGGGTGCACTCATCAGAATAGCCGTTGACCCGGAACGCGCCAAAGCGATCCAGAAGCAGGAAGGAGATGCCGGTGAGCTATTTCGCCGCAGTCAACGCGCTCACCGGCACCAGCATGTCTTCCTTGCGCATGACCAGGTTGGTGGCGTTCAGCGTAGCCAGCTCGAAGCCGTGGCCGTGGGTGATGGCGTCGGTGGGGCAGGCTTCGACACAGTAGCCACAGAAGATGCAGCGGTTGTAGTCGATGTTGTAGACCTTGGCGTAGCGCTCGGAGGAGGAGATGCGCTGCTCCTCGGTGTTTTCCGCGGCTTCGATATAAATGCAGTTCGAGGGGCAGGCCGCCGCGCAGAGAAAGCAGGCCACGCATTTTTCCAGGCCGTTCTCGTCGCGCTGCAGCACATGCGCGCCGCGGAAGCGCGACTCGAAGACCGCTCCGCGCAAGGGGCCGGGGCCGTCGGGGTAGTTCTCCACCAGCGTCGGTTCCAGCATCTCCCGGAAGGTGATGCTCATGCCCTTGGCGATGCCCGCGATGTTGCGCACGATCGACATGAGGCCAGTATACGATGGATTCCGGGAGGAGTTCAGGATGCGAAGCACGGTTTGGGCGGCGGTTTTCCTGTTGGGGCTGGGCGTAGGCATAGTGAGCGGGCAGGCGGCGCAGCAAAGCCAGCCGCAACCCATGCCGATGGGCCAGATGGGCGGCATGGAGACGAATCCCTGCAAGGGCATGGAGATATGAATATGGACCATGGCATGGCCAAGCCCGCGGTCCCGGCCGGCCCGCTGAAGATCGTCTTCGGAGACAAATCGGCGGAGTGGACCCCGGCCGCGCTGGCCGCGCTGCCGCATAAGACCTTCACCGTCTGCAACGTGCATGTGGGGGCGAACCAGACTTACTCCGGCGTGCCGTTGATTGAACTGCTCACCCGGCTGGGCGTGCCAGCCAAGCCGCACGGCAAGGATCTCCGGCTTTATCTGGTGGCCGAGGGCTCCGACGACTACAAGGCGGTCTACTCCGTAGCCGAGGTCAACCCCGACATTCATGACGCCACGGTGATCGTTGCCGACACGCTGGACGGCAAGGCCCTTGCGGGCAGCGGGCCTTTGCAGCTGGTTGCGACAGGAGAAAAACGCCCCGCCCGCTGGGTGCGCAACCTGGTGGCCATCCGCATTCTGACGGCAGAGTGATTGCGCACCCTTTATCTTGACACCCGCAGCGTACAGTGCGGATGCCCCACAAGACGCTACTTCTTAGGATGCTCCTCGGCCGGGTGTTGAGGAGCCGCCTGATGTTGCGGAGCGGCTTGGCGTTGCGGTGCTGCCTGGTGCTGTTGCGGGGCTGCCTGACGCTGCTGCGGAGCCGCTTGCCGCTGTTGCGGTGCAGCCTGGCGCTGTTGTGGTTGCGGGGCTGCTTGCCGTTGTTGTGGAGCAGCCTGACGCTGTTGCTGTTGTGGGGCTGCCTGACGTTGTTGCGGTGCAGCCTGACGCTGTTGCTGTTGTGGGGCTGCCTGACGTTGTTGCGGTGCAGCCTGATGCTGTTGCGGGGTTGCTTGCCGTTGTTGTGGAGCAGCCTGGTGCTGTTGTGGAACAGCCTGGTGCTGTTGCGGAGCAGCCTGATGCTGCTGCTGAACCGCTTGATGCTGTTGTTGTTGCGGGGCGACTTGGCGCTGTTGCTGCTGCGCAGCAACCTGATTGCGTGCCTGCACCGCCGCGGGAGCCCGCACGTTGCGATCTGCCGCAAGAGGCTGACTGACGGCAAGGCTGGCTGGCCGGCCATGATTGACGCTCGCAAACTGAGCCCGGTTGGTGCTGGCAGCGCGCTCATTCTGCACCTGCGCCCTCATGGGCGCGGCATGTTGTTCATGCAATGCCGCCACTTCCGCAGGCCTGGCTCGCACTTGCACTCCGCCCGATCCGCCGTTGAAGCTCACGCGGGCGCCGCCGCGGTTGTTCTCGCCGACCGAGCGGCTGTAGACGTTGTGCACCACGGAAACGTTGATGTTGTTGACTGAGCGGTTGTAGTTGAAGTGGCCTCCGCCCCAGTAACCGCCCTGATAGCCGAAGCCGATGTAGCCAAAGCCGTAGTCGACGCCGCCGTAGAAGCCGATGTGCGGACCCCAGTAGCCGCGGTGAAATCCGTAGCGGTTATGCCAGAAACCCCAGTAGCCGGGCGTCCACAAGGCGCCCTCATACGGAGCCTCGACCCACACGCCGGGTACCCAGTAATAGCCTGAGGGAGCCCAGGCCCAGTAGCCGGGCGTCCAGAGATAATCGTCGCCGGGAGCCTGCGGCTGGTCGTAGTCGGGCAGCGGCGGCGGCGGCTGGGGAGCATAGGCTACCGGCTGGTCTCCGTAGTTCGAATCGTCGGGAGCCTGATTGGAAGCCTGGTCGTAGGAGGCGCCTGAATCCGGCGGCGGAGCGCTCTGCTGATAGCTGGAAGCCGCTGGTTGCGGTGCGTTCTGCTGAGTGCCTGAGTTCGCAGCAGCGGGGGCCAAGTTGGCCGCAGCCGGGTCCGAGGCCTGGTCCTGCGTGCCAGTCTGGCCGGCATTGGCGGCCACCTGGTCTTGGCTCTTGGGGCAACCGGTGATGCAAAGCACTACCGCTGTCGTTATGGCAAGCAGCGGCCATGTTCCGAATCTTGGAAAATTGCTCATTTCACTCTCCCATCAAGTTGGATCCTATCCAAGGCATACAAAGCCATACCGTCCTCAATTGACCATTGCAGAACTGGGATCAGCGCCGGGAGCCGGGCGGCGCCGACTGGCCGCGATTGTTGGCCGGCGGCGTAGTGACGGGTTTGCGCTCCAGGCGGGGCGGCACAAGCTGCTGGCAGAGCGGCGAGTCCTGCCCGCGCGCCAGCCCCGGAATCGCATCCTGTACGCGGCAAAGGCGCAGCTTCATCGCTTCGGCGTCCTTGCCGCTGAGCAGTTGGGTGCGCTCCAGGCCGCTGAAGGGGTCCAGATCGTAGCGGTAGACAAAATCGTCGGCGTCCTTCTGCTTGCCATAGTCGAAGTGATTCCAGGTGCCGATGAGTTCGCGCCCATTGGGCTCGGCAAGCCCCGCGTAAACCTGCGTCCAGGCCACGCCAGCGGGCGTGTTGGCGCTCCAGACGGAGACTCCCTGCCCGCCGCGCATCCACCGGGCCGCCCAGGAGTGCTGCGCCATGTCGTAGTGGAAGGCTGTGAAATAGGTATTGGCCGCGCACTCGCGGCAATTGTCGTAGAGAACGGCCGGTTCCTCCGGCGCGCCATCGGCAAAGCGCATCCAGTCGAGCCAGCGCAGATTCACGCCTCGGATCAGCGGCGTAATGCCGTGATTGGTCAGCGATACACTCCACACGGTGAAGGAGTCTGCATTGGCCGGAGACTGCGGCGTGGCCCGCTTGGCAGTGACCACCAGCGCCGCGTCGTACTCGACGCCGATTTCGCGAATCGCCGTCCAATCCTCGACCACCAGCGAACGGGTGACCCAGACGATCACGTCCTGGTCCTTCGCCGAGTGGAAGTCGATCCAGTGAAAAGTATCCGGCGCCTGCTGGGCACACAAGGAAGTTGCTGCAACGAACAGGGCCGCGACAAGAATCGTCAGGCGCCTGGGGATGAAGCCATGCATAGGTCTAGATATAGCAGAGCGACGCAACCGGGCGGTGCGGCTCCCAAACCAAGGGCGTTCGTGTGAGTCCAGTCCCCCCGCCATCCTGTTCACAGTCCCAGCTTCTCCCACAGCGCATCCACGCGGGCCTTGGTGGCGCGGTCCATCTCGATCATCGCCGGCCAGGGACGCTCGAATCCTTCGGCCTTCCATTTGCGCGTGGCGTCGATGCCCATCTTCGATCCATAGTTGGGCAGGCGCGCGGCGTGATCGAGCGAATCCACCGGCCCCAGCGTGAACTGGATGTCGCGCTCGGGATCGATGTTGTTGGCCACGCGCAGCACCACCTCGCCCATGTCCTGCACGTCGCAGTCCTCGTCCACCACCACGATGCACTTGGTAAACATGGCCTGGCCCAGCCCCCAGATGGCGCTCATCACCTTGCGCGCCTGGCCGGGATAGCTCTTCCTGATCGAGACCAGCATCAGGTTGTGAAAGACCGCCTCGACGGGCAGATGAATGTCCACCAGCTCGGGAATCTGCATCCTCATCGCGGGCAAAAAGATGCGCTCCACGGCCTTGCCCATCCAGGCATCCTCCATGGGCGGCTTGCCCACGATGGTGGCGGCATAGATGGGGTCCTTGCGATGGGTGATGCAGGTCAGGTGGAAGACCGGGTACTCGTCGGTCATGGTGTAGAAGCCGGTGTGATCGCCGAAGGGACCTTCAGTGCGCAGCTCGCCCAGTTCGACGTAGCCTTCAAGCACAATCTCCGCGTGGGCCGGGACTTCGAGATCGACCGTCTCGCATTTCACAATCTCGACCGGCTTGCCGCGCAGGAAGCCGGCGATGAGGAACTCCTCCACCTCAGGCGGCGCGGGCACGATGGCGGAGAATGTGGTTGCCGGATCGGTGCCAATGGCGACGGCGACTTCAAGGCGCGAGCCCTTCAGGTTGCCCAAGGCCACCTGCGGCAGCCCGCCGATGGGCCCGTCGGGAATGCCGACCGCGCCGCCCGCCGACTCCGCCATCGCCGCCACCATTGCATGGAGCGGACCTACGGAGGAGTGCGCCGCAGCAGCCTGGCGCAGCGCTTCGCGATAGTGCTCGGCGGCGACCTTCTGCCGCTGCCAGTGCATCCCCGTGGTCTGGCCGTCGTAGACCTGCATGCGGTACATGCCGATGTTACGCCTGCCGGTGCGCGGATCTTTGGTATGCACGCAGGGCAAGGTGATGAACGGGCCGCCGTCGTGCGGCCAGCAGGTGAGAATCGGAAACTGGTTCAGATCGAAATTCTCGCGCAGAATGACCTGCTTGCACGGCGCGTCTTTGGCGCTCACGGTCTTGGGAAATGCGCTGGCCAGCGCACCCAACTGCGGCAGCATCTTGAGCTTGTCGAGAAAGCCCTCCGGAGCTTTGACGTTCATCAGCCCCTGGATGCGCTCGGCAATCTCGTCCAGGCTGTCCACGCCCAACGCCAGCGCCATGCGCCGTTCGCTGCCGAACTGGTTGATGAGCACCTTGTGACCGGGATGGCCCTTCACGTTCTCAAACAGCAGCGCCGGGCCACCGGGAGCGTACTTCCCTGCACTGCCCTTCGCGCCGCCGCGCCCGGCTCCAATCTTGCTCACGCGGTCGGTGATTTCCGTGATTTCGAGTTCCGGGGAGACTTCTTCGCGGATGCGTTTCAGTTCGCCGTGCTTTTCGAGGGTTTTAATCCAATCGCGCAAATCGTCGTAGGCCAAGGGGGGCTCCTGAAGTTCTGCTTCTTCCCCATTCATACTACGGCTTTCGCTGCGCCTCCCCGTGGCGGTGCGGCCAGAAAGCCCACGGACCGGGCGGGTCGGGCTTGGGTATATTTCGCGGGAATTTCTTTTGCTTGTCAAAACCAGCCTGTGCCATACTTCCGCGCACGACGCTCGTGTCGTAACAAGGAGATCCCATGAGCCATTCCCCGTCGAGCTATTCCACCACGTACAAATCCACGCCCTACTTCAAGCTGCGGAAGCCCGCGCCCCTTGGCGTTCAGGCCGCCGCGGCTCCAACCCCCGGTCCGTGGACCGTGCCGAATCTCTGCGCTGCCTACAACTGGCCCTCCGCCCTCGCCGGTGGCGGCGTGATCGCCATTGTCGAGTTGGGCGGCGGCTGGATCCAGTCCGACTTGGACCTGTTTTTCAATTCTGTCGGCCAACCCTCGCCGCAGGTCACCGACGTCTCGGTGGACGGCACACAAAACAGCCCCAACCAGAGCGTCGGCTC
The DNA here is from genome assembly GCA_049515995.1 of Occallatibacter sp. Classification (GTDB taxonomy): domain Bacteria; phylum Acidobacteriota; class Terriglobia; order Terriglobales; family Acidobacteriaceae; genus Telmatobacter. The sequence goes on from JBEKTO010000010.1 coordinate 42,651, forward strand.
CGCGGACGATCCGGATTACGAGGTCGCGCTCGACATCGAGGTGGCTGGCGCGGCCTACTATGCGGCTACCGGCCAGGCGGCCACCATCCGCGTCTACTGGTCGCAAGATATTGGCACTGCTGTTCAGAAAGCGGCGTCGGACGGCTGCGATGTCTGCTCAATTTCATGGGGCTCCGACGAAGCCAACTGGGGCACGACCGCCGCGGAGCAGATGGAGACCATTGCCACGGCCGCGACCGCAGCCGGCACGGTGGTCTTTGCCGCGGCGGGAGACAACGACTCCAGCGACGGCGGCAAGACGCCTGCCAATGTGGATTGTCCGTCCTCCTGCCCGCATATTGTGGGCTGTGGAGGGACCAACAAGACGCCCACCGACGAGACGGTCTGGAACGATAATCCGGGCAAGACCAACGGCGAAGGAACCGGCGGGGGCTACTCGACCGTCTTTCCGGTGCAGGCATTTCAGATCGGCGCGCCTCCTGCCCCGGCCGGTAAAAAGGCGGGAAAAGGGAGAATGGTGCCCGACGTGACGGGGGACGCCGACCCCAACACCGGCTACGAGATTTATGTGCACGGCGCACAGACTGTCGTGGGCGGCACCAGCGCGGTGGCGCCTCTCTATGCAGGGCTTTTCGCCTCGTTCGGAACCAAACTTGGCTTTGTCACGCCCAAGCTCTGGCAAAATCAGAAGGATTTCAACGACATCACCGTTGGCAGCAACGGCTTTTACGACGCAGCGCCGGGCCCCGATCCATGCAGCGGAATCGGATCGCCGATCGGAACCAGAATCGCTTCCTTGTTTGTCGTTTCGTCCTGACGGATCATTCCCCAGCCGAAAATGCCGGCTGGATGGCATCCATCGGAAATCCCAGCCGCTTCCACTCGTCGTAGCCGCCGCGCAAGGGGCGCACGCGCTCGATGCCCAGGTTGTGCAGGGTCATCGCCGTCTTGGCGGCGGTGGCCTCGCTGGGGCAGGTGCAGAAGAGAACAATGTCGCGGTCGCGGGGAATCTCGTTGTGGCGCGCGGCCAGTGCGTCCGGCGAAAAGTGGACCGCGCCGGGCAATGTGAAGGGGTCGGGTAGCAGTTCCAGCGGATGGCGCAGGTCCACGATATAGACCGGCACACCGGCATCGAGCTGCTTCTTCAGTTCCTCCGGCTCAAGCCGCGCGGCCACCAGCTCTTTGAGGACCATGCGACGGCGCATGACGCGGCCAATGAAGAAGCCGAGAACGCCCAGGATCAGCAACGCGCCGGAGAAGCGGCCGGCCCAGTCCAGCAGGCTGGGATCGCGGCGGAGCAGATCGCCGAAGAAGCGGCCGGCGGCCAGCAGCGCCCCCAGCCAGAGCGTGGCGCCGATGCCGTCGAAGAAGAGAAACTGGCCGAAGCCCATGCCGTTCTGTCCGGCCACCGGCGGAGCCAGCGTGGCCAGGCCGGGCACAAACTTGGCAATCATCAGCGTGACGCTGCGGCGGCGGCCAAAGGAATCCTGGGTGCGCCGGACGCAGATGGTCGGCTCCAGAGACAGCTTGCAGAGGAGGCGCAGCACATGGTGCCCGTAGCGGCGGCCAATGAGGAACCAGACGCTGTCGGCCACCAGACACGCGGCCAGGCCAGCCAGCAGCGCCAACGGAAAGCTGATTTCGTGCTCGGCCGAAAGCGCTCCGGCAGCCAGCAGCACCGGCGTGGCGGGGAGCGGAATCCCAAACTGCTCCACCAAAACCCACGCGAAGAGCAGCAGATATCCGTACATGAGCAGAGTGTGTTCCGGTAGAGCCATGGGTTTGGTCCTGTCTTCGCGTGCTGGGAGTTGGAGCGCCGTTCCGCGTCTGCCGGCCAGGGAACGGCGATCGGCATGGGAAGGTCACTAGCTATGGGATGATTCTGAGCGGGATTCGTTGCAAATGGTGGAGCGAAGACTCGCGGCCCGCAGGGCTGCGGAGCTTCCGCGGGATGCGCCCGAGAGCGATCGAGCTGCTCAGGGAAGAGCGTCCTGGATTGCCGGGAACTCCGGCTCGCCGGACGATGTCGCGTCCAGGAAGCCCAGGATCATCGCGAAAAAGCCGATACAGACCGCGGCGCATCCGGCTCCCTTGAGCGCGATGGCGTCATGGCCCGTGACAAAGCGCATCCCGATCTTGGTAACGAAGAGCAGGGCCATCAGCAGCGCGGCGCAACGATCTGTCCCAGAGATGCGAATGCCGCTCTTCAGCTTTTGCCTGCAGGCGATCCACAGGCACAAACCAGCGAAGAGGGCGTAAAGCAACATCGTCCCCTCCGACGGCGGCTCCAGAATCTTGTGTCCGGCAAAAGTCTCCTGAAGGAAGTGGCCCATGGACTTCAGGTGTGTAAATGCGCCCAGCAATACCGTAAAGGCGGCGAGCAGAACGCCGTTCTTCCCATGCTCTTTTCTGAAGGTCTCCCAGCACCACCAGACGCAAAACGCGCAGAACGCCACCTTCCAGGAAAACGGCAGCTCCAGGACGCTCTTCCCGGCCAGAACCGCCCGGTATCCCTGAACTTCAAGGGCGCAGATCATTCCATACAGAATGGTCGCCGCGATGCGTTCCCTGTTTCCGCCGGTCTTGGGTTCGGGCATAAAAGTGTCTTGCCTGCAAATATTACACGTCCGGATCGATCTCCGAGTGAGGGGGAGTTTATCGCTCCGAGATTCGCCCGTGGAGGAACCGCGTTTATAAAGCGGAACTGGAGGTTTGCTCGGAATCATGAAAAAGCCGCCCGAAGGCGGCTTTTTCGTTGGATCGTTGCATTCGCTTCGTACGGCCTATTGCGCGGCCAGTTGCGCGGAAGGCTGCTGCGCCGGCTGCTCGGCCGGAGCCGCGGGCGCTGCTACCTGAGCCGTTTGCTGCGTCTTCTCCGCAAAGTAGTTGCGATCCCAGAGATTCTTGTAGAAGACGCCGGTCAGTTCCGCCGCGCGGGGGCCGAAGGTGGGCCGGCCACCTTCAAGGAAGAAGACCGTCACCAGGCTGCCCTGGGGCGAATCGGAGTAGGAGGCGAACCAGCCGAAGCGGGTGCCCTTGTCCGAACAGGTTCCGGTTTTGCCGAAGACCGGCAGTTCGTGGAAGTTGGCGCGCAAGCGCCGGCCCGTTCCATATTCCACCGAACCGGCCATGCCGTCCTGCAGATCGGGAATGTACTTGGCGATGTCCAGGGTCCGCTTCACCTTGGGAACCAGCATGGCGGCTTCTTCCTGAGTCGTCGGATGCTGCAAGTAATAGAGGGTTCCACCGTTGGCCAGAGCGGCCACGTATGCGCCCAGTTGCAGCGGAGTCAGCGAAACGCCCTGGCCGAAGCTGCACATGCGGGCCACACCGCCTTCTGAGGCAGGCAGTTCCTTGTCAGGATAGACGCCCAGTTGCTCGCCCTGAATGTGATAACCGGCCAACTCGCCCAGCCCGAACTGGTTGGCGTAGTGGCGCACGCGCTCAAAGCCCAACTCCCGGCCCAGTTCCTCGAAGTAAAGGTTGTTGCTCTTGGCCAGCGCCTCGGTCATGTTCATGCGGAAGCCGCCCAACTGCACCGGCGTGTCGCGCGTGACCAAGCCTTCGGAGAGCGCCGCCATGGCGACTGTGATCTTGATCGTCGAGCAAGGCTCCGCACCCGGCGAAAGCGCGAGCTTCTGATTGACCATGGCCAGAATGCGGCCGTTGGAGGGGTCGATGACTACGGCTGTGCCGTTCATTCCGCTCAGCGCATCGATGGCCGCCTGGCGGACCAGCGGGTCTTCGCCCGCCGTTACGTCGCCGGCAAAAATATCGCCGTTGGCAAAGGAACTGGCGGTAAACCGCTCGTTCGAAGGATGATGGCGGCGGGATGTGAGAGCTGCCCGGCGCACACCGGCTCTGGCCGTGCCTCTTGGAGTCAGCCTGGCTTGCTGCCGTCCCGCCTTGCTCTGCTGTCTTGCCGGCGCTGCCTCGGTCTTCGCCTGGGTTTTGGTGGATTTGGCCTCAGGCCGGGCGGAATGCGCCGCCGCGGCATGATGGCCGCTGGCGCGGTGAGGCTCGACCAGGTGAGGTTCCGTTGTCTTGGCATGATGCAGCGTGTGCGGCGCATTCAATGCCGCGGCACCGCCCGTGCAGCCCAAGACAATTCCAATTGCCCAAACGCAAGACAACTTCATCCAGTCAACATCCTCTCAACTATGGAGTACGTGCTGTACGCCTGCCCTCGAGCAACGCACCTCGTACTTATCGTCAAATTCAGCGGCAGCTTCGCTCTTCGCCGCGGATGACGCTTACTTTATTTCAGATGCTCTGCCCGCACCCTGTGATCCTTATCACCGTAGAATCCAGCCGTTGATTCCTTTCATAATAGAAAGAAAGACAACAATTCCACGCAGGCACTTGACACGAACCGCCTGTTTTGTAGAGCTATATTGCACTATACAGCTCCCGCGACCGAATGAAAATGCCCCCAAAGCGGCAGAAATCCTAGAACTGCAACCGGCGCATGAAGGCCGGAACATCCAAATCCCGCTGCGACTCCTCGTCGCTCTCCGGAAAGAGCGCCGGGGCCGATGCCGGCCTGGCCATCTGCTCCTCCGTTGCCGCCGGAGCGCGCAAGCCGCTGTCGAAGTCTGAAGCATAGTCCCTGGGCAGCGGCGTGTAGGCCGGTTCCTCGGCCAACTCGGCAAACTGCGGCCTGGCCGGCGCGGCCACCAGCTCCAGTTCCTCCGGCTCAAAGCGCGTGGCGGATTCCGCCGGCGCGGGCGCGGCTTTCACCGGCTCCGCGGCCGGTTTTGCAGCCGAGAAGAAAACCGGCTCGTCGGCTTCCGCAGTCTCCTCTTCCGGCTCTTCGTCCTGACTGAGGAAGCGCGGCGGCGCGGGCGCGGCGGGAGCAGGTTCGTCCATCCAGTTGTCGGGCGCAACCACGGGCACCGAAACCACCGGCGCCTCTTCCACGCTCAACATGCGCGCGCGACGCTCCGGCATCTGGTCGCGGAAACCGGTGGCGATGACGGTGATCTTTACCTCTTCGCCCATCTTCTCGTCCAGCACCGCGCCGAAGATGATATTGGCGTCCTCGTGCGCGGCGGACTGGATCAGCGACGAGGCCTCGTTGACCTCGGAGAGCTTGAGCGAGCTGGAGCCGGTGATGTTGATGAGGATGCCGCGCGCGCCGTCGACGGCGCCGGCCTCCAGCAGTGGCGAAGCCATGGCCGCCTGGGCCGCTTCAATGGCGCGATTCGAGCCCGAGCGTACTGCCGTGCCCATCACCGCGTGGCCCATGCCGGCCATGGTGGTCTTTACGTCGGCAAAGTCGCGGTTGATGATGCCGGGGATGGTGATGATGTCGCTGATGCCCTGCACGCCCTGGCGCAGCACGTCGTCGGCGATGCGGAAACTCTCAAAGAAACCTGCGTCCTTGGCCACCGCGAGGAGTTTTTCGTTGGGGATGACGATCATGGTGTCCACGCTCTCCAGCAGCTCCTTCAGACCGCGCTCGGCCTGCTGCAACCGGCGCTTGCCCTCGAAGGCAAAGGGGCGCGTGATGACGGCAACGGTCAGGATGCCCATCTCGCTGGCCAGCGAGGCGATCACCGGCGCGGCGCCGGTACCTGTGCCGCCGCCCAGGCCGGCGGTGACGAAGACCATGTCGGCCCCTTCCAGCGCCTCGATGATCTTTTCCGAGTCCTCGAGCGCGGCGCGACGGCCCACGTCGGGATTGGCGCCTGCGCCCAGGCCGCTGGTCAGCCGGACCCCAAGCTGAAGCTTGACCGGAGCCTGCGAGGTCTTGAGCGCCTGCACGTCGGTATTGGCGGCGATAAACTCCACGCCCTCCATGCGGGCCTGAATCATGCGGTTGACGGCATTGCCGCCGCCGCCGCCCACGCCGATTACCTTGATGCGGGCTCCGCGCACCGGTTCTTCGTGATATTGAATGCGCATCTCTCCGGCTTCATTCGTCTGCTGATCCATTGGGCTCCCGACCTCCTGATAGATTGCGGTCTGCGAACAGACCCTAGCTAAAAACTGGCTGCAAAGATGGCGCGCAGCTTGGCGCGCAAACTGTTATTTTCCGCGGCGCGGGTCACCCGCGTACGGTGCGCGTAGAGAAGCATGCCGATGGCTGTCGAAAAGTCGGGGTGAACCAGTTCCCCAGGCATATTCGACAGGCGCACCGGCATTCCGGTCCGCGCGGGAACCCGCAACTGGCTTTCGGTTACGTCCAACATGCCGGGCAGCATCGCTCCGCCGCCGGTAAGCACGCAACCGGCGCCCAGCGCCTCCACCACGCCGCCCTGGCGCAGGCTTTCCTTCACAAAGTAGAACAGCTCGCGGGCCCGCGGCTCCAGAATCTCGGCGATGGTGCGCAACGGCAGCATCCGCGGCTGCGGGTTGGCGATCTCGATCTCCGCCTGCTGGGGCACGGCCGTCACCACGCAATGACCGTACTGGCGCTTGATCTCCTCGGCCTGCGCCACCGGCATCTGCAGGCCCACCGCCAGATCGTTGGTAAAGTGCATTCCGCCGATGGGAACCGATGCGGTGTGGGCCACGGCGCCCTCGAAAAAGACCGCCAGGTCGGTGGAGTGGGCGCCGATGCCGAGCAGGCAGACGCCCAGTTCCCGCTCGTCGGCCGAAAGCGTGGCCTCGGCGGCGGCGATCGACTCCAGCACCGCCTCTGAAACCTCAAGTCCCGCCCGGTTGGCGCAGGTCACCGTGCTTTGCAGTGCACTGCCGGAGCAGGTGGCGATGTGCAGGTCCACCTCCAGCCGCGCGCCCACCATGCCTACGGGATCGAAGATGCCCGGCTGCTCGTCGAGGATGAACTGGCGGGGCAGCAGATGGAGGATTTCACGGTCGGGAGGCCGCTCGACGGCCCGCGCCCGCTCCACGGCGTTGCGCACGTCCTCGCGGGTGATCTCGCGCATGCGGCTGCCCAGATCGAGGCCGCCGTTGGTATTGAGCCCGCGGATATGCGGCCCGCCCACTCCCACCACGCACTCGTCGATGTTGAGGCGCGCCACCTGTTCGGCCCGCTCGTTGGCGGCCTTCACCGCCTTGGCCGCCGGGGCAAGCTCGGCGATAAGCCCTTTGCGCATCCCGGCCGACTCGACGATCCCGTGGCCGCGATAGCGCATGGCGCCTTCGTTCAGGTCGGCAGCCAGCACGCGGGTCCACGCGCTGCCAATGTCCAGCACCACGATCAGATTGTCCTGTTTCTGGCTCATCGCGCTCACTGGCCCTGGCTCACAATCGTGGCCGGACGGATTCTTGGGGCGGGTTTCTGCCGGTTCAGGTGGAGCGCGGCGCGTTTGGCCTCCGCGCGCTTCTTCGTCTCTTTGGCCGCTTTGGCCTTGGCCGCCTTCAGCTTGGTTGCGGCGCTCTTTGGTTTCGCTGGCCCCTTGCCTGCCTTTGCGCCCGGCTTGGCCCCTGCCTTGACTTGCTTCACCTTGTCCGCGGGCTTCGTCCCCGGCTTGCCTGGCGCTGCCTTGGCGGCCGAAACCGGCTTCGGCGCGGTCGCAGCCGCGACGGGAGGATTGGCTGCCGCCTTTGCATCCGGCGGCTTGGCCTCGCTTGCATTCGATGCGCCCTGGTCGGCTGCCGCGGTGCTCGTGCCGGGAGCCATCTCCAGAACTACTTGCTGGTCGTAGCGCAAATCCGCCGCAGCCAGGTTGGGATACTGCTGGCGCCACTCGGCGATGTGCGCCTTGTAGCGCTGGTAGCGCTCAAGAAAACGGTCTTCGCCAAAATGAGCCAGGATGTCGGCGCCCTGCTCAGGCATCAGCACGCGGGCATCCTCGGGATCGGTCAGATCGATCTCTGAAATCTGTTCGGAAAGGTGCTGATTGTTGGCGTCCAGCTCCGAAACCAGGCGCTCGTACACCGCCATGCGGTTCTTGCGCACGGCGGGTTGATCGTGGGGGTCGATCCCCGTCACCACCGGGAACGAGTAATGATGCTGGGCCATGGTGGCCGCAGGCATCGAGAGCAGAACACCGTTCGCGTCCACCAGGCCGATCTGCTGGCCCTGACGCACAAACGCCACCGGCTTCCGCTCCACCACCGAGATGCGAATCCGGTCGGGAAGCAGCCGCATCACCGTGGCCTCCTGCACCCAGGGGATGGACTCCAACTGCTTGCGCCGCTCGTTCAAAGGAACAAAGAAGATATTGCGCCCGATGTCTTCGCCGAAGACCGGTAGGACATCCGCGCGGCTCACCTCGCTCAGCCCGGCTGCCTCGATGTTGTCGACTCCGGCTATGCGGAAGCGCTCGTCGCGGTTCAGGTAGGCATTCAGAAGCGAGCCGGTCGCGATCAGTCCGCCCAGAACGATCAGAATGCCCAGCCCCAGAAGCGTGCGGCCCAAGGCGCCCGACGGCTTCCACCAGGGTCCGCGCTGCCAATCCGGGGTCGGCCCGTCAAAGCGAGCTCCGCCCTTGCGTGGGAGTTCGTCGGCGTCCGGGTCCGGCATCTCCAGCGGCATGCCCGGCAAAGTACGCCCCGACGGGGGCACACCTTGCTGCACGCGCCGGAAGCGAGGCTCCGCGAGCGCTTCATCTTCCCAAACCAGGGGACGGTTTGTGGTGCTGCTTTGCCTGATCACGCCTGAGCAAGGTCGTGAGAGTCGCCAGCTTTCACTATAGCCCGGCCTCCGCCGGCTTTTTTCCGCAGCCTCCGCGGGGGGAACCCGCGCCGTTACGGGTACGAGAGGCCAATGCGTCTTGTGCGCCGTTCGGCGTTCCCCCTAAACCGGATTAAATAATGTAGCAGGTGAAATCTTCGTCTGCAGCGCCTTCATGATTCCTTCGAGTCCAACACGAGCCTCGGCCCTTAATCCAAGGCACCGGGCTATACCGTCAGCGTCTGTGCTGAGGCGCGATTGCAGAGCAAGCCTGTAGGACTGATTCCGTTCCTTAGCCATACCGTAGGCGTGAAAGTGCATGGCATCGCCAATTCTTGGCGGATTGCTCAGGTGGCTAAAGCTAAATTCCTTTGCCATATAGGCAAGCAACTTGTCTTGCGTGACGCTCTAGCGGCTTCTTTCCGCCGCAAGGGCGGGGAACCATCGTTCAAATCTCACGCTACGCAGCTTCCAGCGCCGCCAATATCTGCGGAGCCAACTGGCTCACGTTCCCGGCGCCGAGGGTCATGATGAGATCGCCCTCATGGGCCTGGGCTACAACGGCGGAAACCGCTGAGGAAAAGTCCGCGGCGAACTGAACTGCCGGCCCCTGAATCTTTTCGGCCAGCCGCTCGGCCGTCACGCCGGGGATGGGTTCCTCGCTGGCGGCATAGATGGGCAGCACAACGACGCTGTCGGCATCCACAAACGCGTCGCTGAACCGGTCCATCAGATCGAGGGTGCGCGAGAACCTGTGCGGCTGGAAGACCACGTGAATCTGCCGGTGGCCGCATTCGCGGGCCGCTGCGAGGGTGGCGCGAATCTCCGTAGGATGGTGACCGTAGTCGTCCACCACGGTGACGCCGCGCGCCGTGCCGCGCAACTGAAAGCGCCGGTCCACGCCGCGAAAATGGCCGAGCCCCTCGGCGATCTTGTCCGCGGGAATCTCAAGCTGGCGGGCAATGGCCACCGCGGCCGTGGCGTTGAGCACGTTGTGGCGCCCTGGGACGTGCAATTCGAAGGGGCCCAGCGGTCCCTGCGCCGTGTTCACCAGGAAGCGCGCAAAGCGTCCCTCGACGGCCTCGAGGAACTCCAGGCGGAAATCGGCCTCGGCGGCAACGCCGTAGGTAAAGACGCGGCGGCGGGCGCGGGGCAGAATCCCCTTGAGCAGCGGATTGTCGATGCAGGCGGTCACCGCTCCATAGAACGGCACCTTGTCCATGAAATCCAAAAAAGCCCGCTCCACATCGGCCATGTCGTGATAGCAGTCCATGTGCTCGCGGTCGAGATTGGTGACCACGGCCAGAATGGGCGAGAGCTTGAGGAACGAGCGGTCGCTTTCGTCGGCCTCGGCTACCAGATATTGTGTCGTTCCCAGCCGGGCGTTCGAGCCAAGCGCATCCACGCGGCCGCCCACCACCACGGTGGGATCGAGGCCTCCGGCAGCGAGCACACTGGCCACCATCGACGTAGTCGTGGTCTTGCCGTGCATGCCGGCGATGGCGATGCCGTACTTGAGGCGCATCAGCTCGGCCAGCATCTCCGCGCGCTGGATGACGGGAATCTTGCGTGCGTGGGCCTCGAGCACTTCGGGATTCGCCGCGCTGACGGCCGAGCTGGTAACCACAACCGTGGCTCCGGCGATATTTGCGGCGTTGTGACCCTCGTAGATGGTGGCGCCCAGGCTGGCCAGGCGGTCGGTGACCGGGCCGCGGCGCAGATCGGAGCCGGAGACCTTCATCCCGAGGTTGAGCAGGATCTCGGCGATGCCGCTCATGCCGATGCCGCCGATACCGATGAAGTGCGCGTGCTGGGAGGTGGCAAACATTGCAGGCGAAACTCCACTGTAACATTTGCACCCGCGGCGCTCCGCTTCTCATCCAAAAAAACGCCATAAACCCAGGTTTTTGAGAAAGTTGCGGATCTTTATTTTCTCGGCCCCGGCGCAACCTTTCGCCGCAACCGCTGTTGAATCAGTACAGAACCGGCACGCCGATGAGGCAGCAGAAATCAAGCCTCAACCGGAAAGAAGCCGGACCGGCATCTGATCTCTGAAAGAACGCCGGCTGGAATGGAGGGTTTATGGGCACCATGCGGAATTGGATGTTGGGTGCGGCGGTGGTGGCGGGCGGATTGGGCTTGGGAGGGACGACGGCCCAGGCCGCCGAATTCGGGTTGTATGTGCGCGGACCGGTGGCCTACGTTCCGCACAGCCCTGGACCGGGATACGTCTGGATCGCCGGCTACCAGGCCAACGGCTATTGGGTTCCGGGCCGGTGGAACTTTGCCGGCATCCGAGACCGGGCACCCTTTGCGCGAGTCGATCCGGGTTGGGGCCGCGGTTTCAACCGGCGCACCGACCGCGATCGCGACCGTTTTCGCAGGTAGCTCTCTCTGCCTGGCGCCTGCGCCGCGGCCTCTCCCCAGCGGAGGGGCCGCTTTTTGTGGCCCTTGCCAATTCCCCGCCGCGGAACGATTCTTTTCACGGGACCGCAACTTAACCGCGCAACTGCTGTCTGAATGTACAGAAGCCGGTTGGGAGACGAACCCGCAAGCCGGCAGGTGCTGCGGCAGGAGGTCACCTCCCGATCCCAGGTCTGGGAAACACCGGACGGGGCAGCACAAGGAGAAGATTATGCGGAGTTTACGGCTTGTTCTTGTAGCGTTGCTTCTGGCTCTGCCGTTCGCGGCAACGGCAAAGGCTCAGGTGGCCGTGGGAGTCGGTGTCGGCCCCGCGGTCGTTGCCGCCCCCGATGTTTATGCTCCCCCGGTCTGCGATTGGGGCTACTACGCTTATTACCCTTACGCCTGCGCGCCTTACGGCTATTACGGGCCGCAGTGGTTTTACGGCGGCGTCTTCATCGGCGCGGGCCCGTGGTACGGCTGGGGCTGGCGCGGTCACGGCTGGTACGGCCGTGGCGGATACGGCTATCGCGGCGGATATGCGGGCCGCGGCGGATATGGCTACGGAGGCCGCGGCGTGGTAGCGGGCCGCGGCGTGTATGCCGGCGGAGCACGCGGCTACAGCGGCGGCACGGTGCGCGGCTATAGCGGCGGCGGTCATGTCGGCGGCGGCTTCAGCGGCGGCCACGCAGGCGGCGGCGGCCACGCAGGCGGCGGCGGTCACGGCGGCGGCGGTCACCGGTAATCCGCGCGGCTTCCCCATCGATTGCAAGGGCCCGTCTGCTTCGGCAGGCGGGCCTTTTTCGTTGCGTTGAAGAGGGGAAAGAAGCATCTTCGGTCTTCGGCCCCGGCGGCGATATTTTCGAAGATCGCAGAGACCGGCATGCGCGTCCCCTTGAAGACCCAGGCGCCGCTTACCTTGCCGGGGACGCTCTCTACGGCATCGCATTGCGACCAATCGAGATTCGCCATGGCCCGCGCTCCTGCTCCAGGAGTACGCCAAAAACTGCGCTTTTCAAGCGCGTCACGCCGCCGACAAATCCCGCCCCCTGGCCTCGCGTCCCAGCAGCGCCAGCCCGGCCAAGGACAGCGCGACCACCACCACGGTAATGGCCAGCACGGCCGGATAATTGCCCCAGCGCTCGGCGGCCAGAGCCTGCCCCTTGCCGTTCCACGAGGTAATCAGGCCACCCAGTTGATAGGCGAGCCCCGGAGCCGTGGCCCGCACCGGGCCGGGCGTCAGTTCAGTCAGATACGCCGGCACCACGCCCCACGCTCCCTGCACCATGAACTGCATCAGCACCGCGCCCATGCCCAGCGTGACGGCCGAGTGTCCGTAGGCGTAGAGCGGGATCACCGGAATCGCCAGCAGTGCCGAGGTCACGATCGCCCGCTTGCGCCCCCATTTTTCCGAGAGCGATCCAAAGACAATGCCGCCGGCGATGGAGCCGAAGCCATACAGCACTCCGATCAGCCCCACCGTCTCCGGCATCAACTTTGCTTGCACCGTGAGAAAGGTCGGATATACGTCCTGCGTGCCGTGCGAAAAGCTCATGAAGGCCGTCATCAGCAGCACCAGGAAGAGAAAGGTGGGCAGAAAAGCCAGCAGGCGGACGAAGTCTCCGGCCCTGGCCGTCCGCGCATCGCCGGCTGAGCGCGCCAGCCGCTTTCTGGCTCCGGCCAGCCATACCGGCGACTCCTCGACCTCCACCTGCACATAGAAGACCAGCAAAGCCGGCGCCGCGCCGAGAATGAACAGCCCACGCCAACCGATCCAGTGAAAGAAGAGAGCGAAGGCGGCCGAGGCCAGGATCGAGCCCATCGCGTAGCCCTCCTGCAGGATGCCGGAGAAGGCGCCGCGGCCCTCCCTGGGCAAGCTTTCGAAGGTGAGCGCCGCACCCACGCCCCACTCGCCGCCCATGGCGACGCCGAAGAGCGCCCGCAGCCCCAGCAGCACGGTAAGCGAAGGCGCAAAGGCGCAGGCCAGTTCGATCACTGAGAAACTGAGAATATTGGCCATCAACACCGGCCGCCGGCCATAACGGTCGGCCAGGATGCCGAAGAGGACCGCTCCCACCGGCCGGAAGGCCTGGGTCATGAAGACCGCGCCCAGCACCGCCGAGGGCTGGCTGTGGAACTCCCCGGCGATTGCTTTCACGCAGAAGATGAGCAGGAAAAAGTCGAGCGAATCGAGCGTCCAGCCCAGAAAGGCGGCCACGAAGGTGTGGCGCTGGGGGCGGGTGAGTTGGCGGAAGTGGCCCAGCACAGACAAGGACATAGGCGGGAGGATAACAGACGCTTCATGAGAAGGTCCCCAGCGGGCCGGTTGCGGCCGTGGGCGGAAGGAATTCCGGACGTTGCAGCCACGGAAAGCCCGATCAGCGGTCCGCTCTTTGCCCCGCAGAACCGCAAAAGCCGGGAATTTAAGAATATTTGTTGCAACGAATACTTTCCCTGGGGCATCCTATGTGCATCAGAAGATGCAGCGCGGAACACTTCAGATCTTCCCAGTCTCCGCGCGCATCCGGCGAGAGCGTGCGTCTCTTCTCCGACCCAAAAGGCGGCCTAACGGCCCGGCACTGAAAGGAATTCTTGCAATGAAGCGTTTGGCATTTGTAACCTGCATTCTGGCGCTTGCGGCTCCCCTCGCCATGGCGCAATACTCTACCTGGACCTCCGATCCGGCCCACAGCGAAGTCGACTTCAGCATCAAGCACGGCGGAGTCTCCAACGTGCATGGGCGCTTTGGCAAGGTCGCCGCCACCCTGATCTACAACGAGGCCGACATTACCAAGGCCACCGTGACGGCCACCATCGACACCAGCACCGTCGATACCGGTGAGGCGCCGCGCGACGCGCACCTGAAGACCGACGCCTTTTTCGACGTCGCCAAGTTTCCCACCGCCACCTTCACCAGCACCAGTGTGGTGAGGAACGGCAACAAGCTGACGGTGGCCGGCAACTTTACCCTGCACGGCGTCACCAAACCGGTGGTTCTGGATGTGGATGGCCCCGCCACGCCGATCGAGAACGGCATGGACCACAAGCTGCACTCAGGCTTTTCGGCCACCACCACCATCAGCCGTTCAGCCTTCGGAATTGGAGCCGCCTTCCCGACGGCGCTGGTGGGCGACGAGGTCAAGCTGACCATCGAGTTGGAAATCATCAAGCAGTAAAAAGCAGTCTCTCGGGACGAAGATGGCGGCTGCCGCCATCTTCCGGCCCGCGGTTGCGAGTCTACGCCGCAAAGAACCCGAGGCGGGATGCCCCACAAACGCCCCACGCCCCATTCTTGCTGTCATTCTGAGCGAAGCGCAGCGGAGTCGAAGAACCTGCGTTTCGCCCTTCTGTTGCAAGGGTGGGATACAAACAACTTCGATCCCGTCTTTCGCTGATGACCAACACACCAATCGGCAGGAGAGAAAGCTCATGGCAAGCCTGAAACTCGAAATCGCGCAGGAGCCTCCGTTCTCCAGCGTGGAGGAGGAAGCCCTGCTGAACCTGCTGCGCACCGCCGACTGCCTGCAGCGCGCCTTCCACCGCAAGATCCGCAACTGGGCCGTCACTTCGACGCAGTACAACGTACTCAGGATTCTGCGCGGCGCGCATCCCCAGGGGCTCACCTGTTCGGCGATCGGCAGCCGCATGATTACCGCCGAGCCCGACATCACGCGGCTGCTGGCGCGCCTGAAGAAGCTCAAGCTCATCCTCCAGCAGCGCGACCGGAACGACCGGCGCGTGGTCAGGACGCAAATCTCCGCGGCTGGGCTGGAGTTGCTGCGGGAGATGGACCCGGTGATCCGGCGGGTGCCCGCGGAAGTGCTGGGCCACCTGAACGGCGCGGAACTGGCTGAGTTGATTCGTTTGCTGGAGTTGGCCCGCAGGCAGAGCGAAGAACCGCAGACGCCCGTGAGTTGCAGCGGACGCCGGGCCGAGACTACTGACTCAATGCCCTCTGCGTAATCAGTTCTTCGTCCCCATCCGTCTGAATGATCTTGTTGTGCAGGCAATAAAGAGCCAGCTCAAGCCGGTCGCTGACTCCCAGCTTGTCGTAGATCTTGCGCAGATAGTTCTTGATCACCTGCTCGGTGGTTCCCAACTGGAAGGCAATTTCCTTGTTGCGCTTGCCCTGGGTGATGCAGCTGATGATCGACATCTCCTTGGGCGAGAGCCGGGGCTGGTTGCGCGGGCTCACCAGGGCGGCGGCCTGGGAGCGATAGGCTTCGATCACCCAGTTGACCGATTGATTGTCGATCCAGGTCTCGCCGGCCGCGATTCTGCGCACGCACCGGACCAGCAGGTCAGGCGAAATCGAACGCGAGATGATGCCGCGCACGCCGCGGCGGTAAAGTTCCACAGTGTGGTTTTCGTCGGCCGCCACGGCCTGCACAATCAGCTTGACATCGGGAGCAAGCCGCAACAGGTCGGGGATGACGTTGGCCGTGCCGACCAGCAGGCTCCCCTCCAGAAGTACGATGTCGGTGGGAAAGCGCGCAACCGCCGCGCGCAGGTTCTCGAGGGAATCGGCCTGGGCCACGACGCGCAGGTCGTCTTCGAGCGCAAAAACCTTGCGAATGCCTACTCGGTAAATGGCCTGTGAATCCGCCAGAATAATCCGGATCGTCCCCGGCTTGACCGGGACGTCGAGAATTTCGCCATCGGGGGAATCGTCCAAGATATCCATATGCGGCTGGTGCAAAGCCAGCTCAGGCCGTCACTGCTCCGCGAACTGGTACTCATCGATCGTGGCGGCAGCCAGATACTGACTTTGGCTCATGGAGCAGCGTACCACACGTCCGCGGCAATGAACCAGGATATCGCGCGGGGTACCAAGCACCGCACCGGGCATGCGCAGGGAAAAACGGATCTCCAACCCTGGCTGCAACGTGCGATCCAGTTCGAAGAGCACCCCACTGGCCGAGACATTACGGGTAAGCGCGGCAAATTCCCCTTTGCCGCTTGAGAGCACCACGGGCAACGAAAGCGGAAAACGCACCGCGCAGCGTACTTCCTGCCGGGAGCAGGCCGGATCAGGGTGGACGGGCAAAAACGATACCCCAGATTTCATCGGACTCATAGACTGCGTCCCCGAACAATTAGCGTACAGTCGCCACTTTAGCGAATAATTCCAATTCACTACACGGCACCAAAGTTTTCAGGAAGGTAACCCTGCGCACCGGGCCTGGCGGCCTCTGGCAGGAACGAGCGCGAAGAAATCGAGTCCGCATTCAGTATATACATAATAATAAACACCTTACGCTCCATTCTTTCCTCTTGCTCTCCTCCCTGTTTTGTCCGAAAACTGGATTGGCTACCTGGATTCCTCTGCCCGGTCGCCGGGAAAAAATGCCGCCGAAGCGCCCACCCACGCCTGATTTCTGTTGTGATCCACGCCCATCATCCTTCCCCGTCCCAGGCGCACCAGCGGTAAAACAGGGGTCAGGCTGCCGCCCTCCGGCCAAAGATAGAGGATGCGGATCTCCGCCTGTGTCAACCCGTGCGGTGTTGCGATGGTGGGCACAAAGCTCATCCGCTGCTGCAAAAGAAAATCTGCCCGACGCCCGGACGGAATCTCCTCCAGTTGCGCCTGCGTCGGGTCGAACTCGATCCCCTTGCCCGCAAAGGAGAAGAGCGGCTTGAGCAGCAATTCGCGATACACCGTCTCCGGCCCGGAGCCCGATGGAAGAGGAACGCCGGCGGCTGCCAACCGCTCTCGTCCCGTCCCTTCCAGAAAGTCGTTCACGAAGACAGCCGGAGGCACCACCGGGTGGCCGCCGGGCAGCCCCATGCCCTTCGGACCCGAAAGCCAGGGAATCGAGAACTTGCTGATGAGGAAATACCAGTTGGGATGGCCTGCCCATTCCACGTCCCAGGCCCGTGTCAGGTCGAACGGCAGCCGGATCTGGCGGGCGATCAGTTCGTCGGCGATGGCCCGGTTGTAGATGCGGCGGATGGGCACTCGCCGGCCCGCGGCGTTGCGATAAAAGAGCTTGTCCCCCTCCGGCTCCAGGCGGGAGATATCCGCCACGGCAATGCCCAGCCGGCGCGCCGTCACCTCGAAGTCGGGCCGCGTCTTCTGGTGCAACGGGTCCACCTCGGTGAGCACCACGCTTTCAGGGTCGTGGCCGCCCACAACCGTCCGCGCCAGCAACTCCCAGTAGCCGGCCTCGTCCAATCCCCCCAGAAAACTGCCCAGCGTGCCCTCCAGGCCGAAGACCTCGCGATAGGCATCGCACAGCACGGTCTGGTAGCCATACACCGAGGGAAATGCCTGCATCTCGACCAGACGTGGTACCAATTCGCCGCCCGGATCGTCCGCCGGCTGCCGCACCAGGGCGAAATCGGCGGTGAGAAAGTTGGGGTGAGCCGTTTCGCCAGCCACCCGGTAGCCCTCGGGAATCGCCTGCCGGGCCGCGGCCAGGTAAACCGGATCGCCCACCAGGCTGTGGGTCAGCTCTGCGCCGGCGGCCGCCATCTGCTCGAGCAGCGCCAGGGGCGTGAAGATGGGGGATTCCGCAATGCGGTACTCGACACTGGCGCCGCAGCGCCGCTCCAACAGCTCCAGCAGCGACGCGTACTTCTCCGGAGTGAAATCGCGGTTGAAACGGGTGCGGAGTTCGGGAATCAAGGCGTCGTCCTCCTGGCAAGGAATCGGCTCCGCGCAGGGCCAAACGAGAGGAAAATCCGCTCCAGGCGCGGGTTTGAGGCGCGGCGCAGGCGCCCATTCCGACGCCCGGTGTCTCATGATATCCCCTCCGAATCGGCATCCGCTTCCGCCGCTCTGGAGCCTTCCGGGGCCCATACGCACCTGGATTTTCCGGGAAAACAAGTTCAAATGGGGAACTGCCCCAAGAGGTACCCACAAAAAAATCTTTGAAAATGTTACTTTTGTGGTAGCCTACTTGCCCCATTTGGGGTACCCTTGCGGTGCAAAGTTTATTTCGACCCACAAGGAGCTGAACCCCATGGTTTTCAATTCGTTGTACATCCGTACTATTTTTACCGGCGCCGTCTTGGCCGTCTCCGCCAGTTATGCCGTTGCAAGCACGCTTCCTATCGCGCCTTTTCCGCCAATCCCGACCGGTAGCATAGCTGCCGCCAGTGCGCTTCCTATTGCGCCGTTCCCGCCGATCCCAACCGGTAGCAAGGCCGTCGCCAGTGCGCTTCCTATTGCGCCGTTCCCGCCGATCCCAACCGGTAGCAAGGCCGTCGCCAGTGCGCTTCCTATTGCGCCGTTCCCGCCGATCCCAACCGGTAGCAAGGCTGTCGCCAGTGCGCTTCCTATTGCGCCGTTCCCGCCGATCCCAACCGGTAGCAAGGCTGTCGCCAGTGCGCTTCCTATTGCGCCATTCCCGCCGATCCCAACCGGTAGCAAGGCACTGTCGGCGTAAAGAGCCTATTGCCACTTCAGTGTCGTAGATTGACTGCTACACTCTATTCATCGCGACCATCAGTACAGACGCGATATCGATGATGAGTCTGGATAACGCGTTTTGGCTCACAGGTGTTGTGATCGAGACAGCAGTTCTGGGACTGCTTCTCTATAGGCGTGTCTGGCAGGTACTGCCGATTTTCTGCCTGTACTGCGCCTGGGATTTGCTTGGCAACGCGGGACTGTATGCGATTTTTCGCTTCTTCCCGGGTAGCTACCTCACAGCCTACTTGGTAGAGACAATTGTAGATTCCGTCCTGGAATTTGGCGTTCTTGTCGAGTTGGCCTGGTCCGTTCTTCGCCCTTTCCGGGCGTCCCTGCCACGCGGCTCCCTGCTAGTGGTTAGCGGATTGATCGTGGCGATTGGCGCCGCGATCTGGCCTTTTGCGGTCATCCCTGGGTTCGGCAATTTGCCACCAGAATTTCATCTTCTGATGCGTCTGCAACAGACAACCTCGATTCTCAGGATTCTTCTGTTCCTCGCTCTGGCCGGATTTAGCCAGTTGCTCTCGATTGGCTGGCGCAACCGTGAGTTGCAAGTGGCGACAGGGCTCGGCTTCTATTCCTTCGTCAGCCTAGCCGTAGCCATGCTACATACGCATCAGGCGATGGGGCCTCTGTACAACCATTTGCAGCAGATCGTGGTCGCTGCCAGCCTCTGCTCCCTGCTCTATTGGGTCTTCAGCTTTGCCCAGAAGGAAGCGGAACGACGGGAGTTCAGCCCCCAGATGCAGAACCTGCTGCTGGCCGTGGCGGGAGCGGCCCGAAGCACGCGCATGGCGTTGACGGACTCCACCTCCGACAAAGAACGGAAGCCGGGAAAGCGGTAATGGCACAGATTTGTTCGCGTTGTTGGTTTGCATCGAAGCCGGAAGCTGATCGCGGAGGGAACGAACGGTGACCCTGGACTCCGCGATTCTACTGATTGGGATGGGTCTGGTGGTAGCGCTCCTGGCGATCTTCGTTTCCAGTCGCATCTATCGCACGCTGCCTGTCTTCTTCAGCTTTCAGATCTGGTGCCTGTGCACCGGTGCCGCGGGGATGGCAGTTTGGCGCCTCCCTCCGCACCTTTACCTGCGCTTTTTCCTGGTGAACATGACCGGCGACGATCTCTTCCTGCTCGCGATTCTCATCGAGTTGGGAAGGGGCATCTTGCGTCATAACCGCAAGACCCAGGCGAGGTCATTCCTCGCCATCCTTCTCTTCGTACTGGCTGCCGTGCTGATCTCTTCCTTGGCCAATTGGATCGTTCCCGCACACGCCACGCCACTTGAGAAGTTCTACTTGATTCTTTCGCAAGCCTTTACGATTGTGCGGGTTGCCGCCCTGCTTGCGCTTGTCTGGTGGAGCAGTCTGCGGGGCCTCCGCTGGCCTAATCACGAGCTTCAGATCGCCACCGGACTGGGCTTTTATGCCGTTGTCGCGCTGGCCGCGGTCATCGCACATACCCATCTATCGAACGGGGCCAAGGATCACTGGATCGACCAGATTCAGGTACTTAGTTACTTAGGTGCACTGTCCTATTGGGTACTTTATTTTGCAAAAAGTGAGCCGAAAAGTGAAATTTCAGTGCACAAACGGGAGATTTTCTGCTAATAGTAAGAGGTACGAAAAAAGCCAGCCGGGTTGGCGTAGCTTGAACTGTGGTTACCAAAACCCGGTGTAAGGATCATCAATGATTCTGCCTGTGCTTCAAATTGCGGCAATCGCATGTGTTGCGCTTTACCTTGTCCGGTGGCGCGGCGCGGCACGACGCCGCAATGCGCAAACGTGGGATTCGCTGCTCGCACGTTTGCGTCCCGACTGGAGTGCCCGCGAATTGAGCGATCACTTCCTTTGGAAAGAAGGCCTGAACGCGACCCCAGAAGATGCGTGGAAGCGCATGGAGGGTCCCAAGGGTCTGTGGGTGATGTATCAGAACGCGCGGGTGATGCTGGAGATGGCCGACTATGCCGCCAGAAACTCCGAAACCGTGGACCGCGTGCTTCTTGAGACCCTGCGCAGCGACGCCATGCAGATTCGCGTCTGCGTTCTCATGGCCCTGGCCCAGTACGGATTCAGCAAGGCCAGCGAGGGTGTCCGCGTAAATGCCTTCCGCGCCGCTCAGATGTATACCGGCATGGCCGCCCGGATGACCCAGTTGCTGCAGGAGAATGCTGCCGTGATCGTTCCCGATTTTGTAGCCGCAATGTAATTCGGCTTCCTCCTTCCATGACAAAAACCCCGGCGATTGCCGGGGTTTTTGTTTGCCTTCCGCCAACCCAGCCTCAGACCGGGTTGGCGGCGAGAAATGCATTGATGCGCAGGTACTCGTCTTTGCCGAGCCGGAAGTCGAGCGCCCGGGCCAGCCCCTCGACCTGTTGCGCGCTACGCCCGCCTACGATGGCTGCGGTGATGGCAGGATGATGCAGCGTCCAGGCCACGGCCACCACGCCGGGGCCGACGCTGTGGCCGCTGCCGATCTCGCGCAGCAACTCCACCAGGCGCAGGTTGCGGCTCAGCCGCGGCTCGTTGAACTCGGCCGCGCGCCGCCGCCAATCGTCGGCCGGAAAGGCCGCCACGCGCTCAGCGGTCATGGCGCCGGTGAGCAGTCCCGAGGACATGGGCGA
Organism: Occallatibacter sp.; assembly: GCA_049515995.1. Lineage (GTDB taxonomy): Bacteria > Acidobacteriota > Terriglobia > Terriglobales > Acidobacteriaceae > Telmatobacter. The sequence continues at coordinate 63,682 of JBEKTO010000010.1, forward strand.
GTAATTGATGACACCGATCCCATTGGCCTGCGCAAAGGGCAGAAGCTCTGCCTCAATGGCCCGGCGCAGCATCGAGTAGGGCGGCTGCAGGCTGGTGATGGGCGCAATCTTCTGCGCGCGCTTCATCTGCTCGACCGAGAAGTTTGAAACGCCGATCCAGCGGATTTTGCCCTGCTCGCGGAAGCGGGCCAGCGTCTCCCAGCCCTCTTCGATCTCCGCCTCCGGGTCGGGCCAGTGAATCTGGTAGAGGTCGATCGTCTCCACGCAGAGCCGCCGCAGCGAGCCCTCCAGTTCCTCGGCCAGCGAACCGGCTTTGAGCGACCGGTAAATAGAGCGGTCCTCGTGCCAACGCATCGAGCACTTGGTAAAGACCAGCGGCTTGTGCGAGGTGGTCTTCAGGGCGCGGCCAACCACCTCTTCCGAGTGGCCCAGCCCGTAGATCGCCGCCGTGTCGATCCAATTGACGCCCAAGTCCAGCGCGCGATGAATGGCGGCGATGGATTCGTTGTCGTCCTGGGGTCCCCAGGCGAACTCCCAGTTGCCGCCGCCGATGGCCCAGGCGCCGAAGCCGATGGGAGTGAGTTGAAGGTCTGAATTGCCAAGGGTGCGAAGGGGATGCGCGGTCGTCGTCATGACACATGCATAGATGCGGGGAGATGCCGTCGTGATGCACAAAGCTCGTCCGGCGCGAGCCAGAGTTCCTCCAGTTGCTTTGCCGCGGGAAGCCGCGCCTACGCCGCGATCAGGAACCTTCCCTCGCGCATGATCTGCTCCTGCCCGCCTTCCGACTCGAGCCAGATATTGAAGCCCAGCCCCACCACGTCGATATGCGTACCGGAGCGCCAGGGGGCACCCGTGTGCTCGCCGTAGGGATTGCCGAATGCGATGTGGATGCCGGGAAACTTCTCATCCTGCAGAATGTTGCCGATCACCCGCTCCACGCCCAGGTTGGTGCCGATGGCGAACTCGCCCACGCGGTCGGAGTTCTCGTCGGTGTGGGTATAGGCCCAGAAATCGGCTTCGAGCTGCTTGTTCTGGCTTGCGCAGCTTACGATGCGGTTGCCGGCGATCTCGATGGTCAGTGGCGTGGCCGCCAGCAGGCCATAGCGCGCGCAGAGCCAGTCGCCCACCACGCCGTCCACGACAAAGGTGCCGTTCACCTCTCCGGGCGCGGTAAAGCACTCGCCGCCGGGCAGGTTGCCCCACTTCTCCGGCGAAATGATGCCCGAGGTCTTGAACCACTTGTAGCCGGGATTCATTTCGGCCGTAATGTCGGTGCCCGCTGCCGTGGTCGCACGGATGCGGATGGCCTTGCGCGCCCGTTCCAGCACCTTCTGCGAAAGCCGGTCCACCAGGTCGAAGTCCGCCCTCATGCCCTGGCACATGATCTCCGGGGTGATGTTGACCATGTGGGCGTGGCGCATGTGGCGACGATTCACCACGTCGGTCATCTGCATGCGCGAGTGCAGTTCGTTGGCCTGCACCTGCACGGCAAAGATGGAAATCTGCGAGGTCTCCATGTCGGCCAGCACCTCAGCCGGCATATCGGCCAGCGGACGCGGCGCCAGTTCTTCAAGCACGAAGGCGTTCCACGTGCAGCCGCGCTCGGCCAATTGCGCGCCCAGCGCCGCGGCGATCGGCTCAGTGGCGCGGTCGGTAATCAGCGTAACCTTTTCCGTTGCCTCGATGCGCAGGCAGGTGGTGACGGCCGAGCGGGCACCGGGAGCCAGTGCGGCGGGGTAGTCGAGCGAAAGCAGATGAGCTGCGGCTTCGTTCATGCGTTGGGTGCTGTGCCTCCGTTGACGGTCGCGGGCGCGCGGGGATGCCTATCCAGTGAGGGTACCGGAAATTTCGCCGGAATGAAATGCGGAAAGGTCGGCAAGGGCAGGGTGGTGCCGTAGACTCGGCTGTTGGGGGTGAATGAATGGCAGCGGAACGTCCGGCAAAGGTTGGGATTATCGGGGCGGGCAGCGTGGGAGCGACAATCGCCTACGCGGCAATGATTCGCGGAGTGGCGCGGCAGATCAGCCTCTTTGACATTGCGCGCAGCACGGTCGAAGCGCAGGTGCTCGACCTGAACCACGGCATGTTGTTTGTGCCCCAGGCCACGGTCGAGGGCTCGGACGATATCGAGGTGCTGCGCGGTTCGGATGTGGTGGTGGTGACGGCCGGCGCCAAGCAGAAGCCCGGCCAGACGCGGATGGACCTGGCCCAGGCCAATGCCAGAATCTGCGCCAACCTTCTGCCCAAGGTGGTCGAAGTGGCGCCCGATGCGTTGCTGCTGATGGTCACCAACCCGGTGGACGTGATGACCCAGGTGGCGCTCAAGCTGACCGGCCTGCCCTGGGAGCGGGTCTTCGGCTCGGGCACCGTGCTCGACAGTTCGCGCTTCCGCTATCTGCTGGCCCGCCATTGCAGCGTGGCTGTGCAAAACGTCCACGCCTACATCGCCGGCGAGCACGGCGATTCGGAGATTCCGCTCTGGTCCAGCGCCACCATCGGCTCGATTCCGCTGAGCCAGTGGGCGGTGAAGGGGCATGGCCGACTGACGGCGGCCGACAAGGACGAAATTGTGCACAACGTCAAGGACGCGGCCTACCAGGTCATCCAGGGCAAAGGCGCCACCAACTACGCCATCGGCCTGGCGGTCACCAACATCCTCGAAGCCCTCCTGCACGACGAGCAGCGCGTGCTGCCCTTGAGCGGCCTGCTGCACGGCTATCGGGGACTCGACGATGTCTGCCTGAGCCTGCCGCGCATCGTGGGCCGCAAAGGCATCGAGCCGCCGCTGCCCATTCCCATGACCGTGGACGAAGAAGGCGGCCTGCACGACAGCGCCGACCGCATTCGCGCGGTGGTGAAAGGTCTGGGATATTAGGGCAGCTTGCGCCGATTTCGTTTCCGCGTTCCCTTACGGGTTTCGCGCATTGCAGCATCTGGATAGAAATCCATCTTCCGGATAGCTCGTTACTTGCGCGGAACCCAGGATTTTGGAGTTCCTTGGGTATTCGCCGAGCGCATCGTCGATTTAGCGTAAATCAAACAACGCCCCCAGGCTACATCGGCGTTTTTCGGTTCAAGAGAATTTCTAATTTATGTATTTACATTTATGCGATAATATTCCTGCCGGTGGAGAGGGGGAGGATGCAATCGTATTCGCAGGATTTGCGTGAGCGCGTATTGTGGGCACTGGATCGCAGCGAGAGGCCGAGTTCGATTGCACGGCGTCTTGAAGTGAGCCGTGTCTGGGTTTATCAGGTTCGCGATCGCGCACAGAAGTTGGGCAAGCGGACCAGTTTTCAGATCGGCGGCCATCGCCGTTCACGCGTGGCAGAGATGGAATCCGTGCTGCGCGCCTGGATCGAAGCAGAACCAGATCTGGCGTTGTCAGAATTGTCCGCACGTTTGGCCAAGCAGAATATTCTAATCAAGCCCGGTGCACTTTGGCATCAGTTGAACAAATGGAATCTCACCTTCAAAAAAACCCTGCACGCCAGCGAGCAAGAGCGCGAGGACGTGCAGCAAGCGCGACGAGCATAGGCTGAAGCATTGCTGGGGATGGACGCAGAAGAGCTCGTATTTATTGATGAAACGTGGACACCTACCTGTATGACGCGGCGTTGTGGGCGTGCTCCCAAGGGCAAACGTTGCATCGCCTCAGCACCGCACGGGCACTGGAAGACGACTACCTTTGTGGGTGCTCTGCGCCGCAAAAGATCGACCGCGCCAATGGTTACTGACGGACCGATCAACAGAGAGATGTTTCTCGCTTATGTGCGCGAATTCCTGTGTCCAACGTTGCAGCCGGTGGACATCGTCATCCTCGACAACCTCAGCAGCCACAAGGTGTCAGGTGTTGAGGAAGCGATCCGTGCGACAGGCGCAACCTTGCTCTATTTGCCGCCCTACTCTCTCGGCTTCAACCCCATCGAGAAGTTCTTTTCCAAACTTAAATCTCTGCTCCGCACAGCAGCCAAACGTTCCATCGACGCCCTGTGGAAGGAAGCCGGCGGCCTGCTCAACGCCGTTGCACAGGCGAGTATTCAAACTTCTTCGCCTCATGCGGATATGTAAACACTTAAACCGAAAACGCTCTCCCAAAAGAGCAAATACACTTACGGCCTTACTTCAAGTGAGCTCAAGTTGAAGGATTTCCAAGAATCGGGAGCCTACCTGGACACGACACAGTTTAAAGGCGGAGATTGACCTTCGCCAGATCGATGATGTCGTTGCCGCGCCCATCGAGAACGGCTTTGATCATGAACAGGCAGAAGCCCTTGATCTGATCGACAGTAATCGTCGGCGGCATGGAGAGTTCCTGCCGGCTGACAATTGCTTCCAGCAGAACAGGCCCGTCATGCCGCAGCGCCTGCTCGATCATCGGTCTGACCTGGTCCGGCGTTTCAGCCCTCAGCCCAAGCATCCCCGCGGCTTCCGCCATCTTGGCGAAGTTCGGATTATGTAGATTGGTTCCAAAATCGAGGATCCCGGCGGCCTTCATCTCCAGTTCGACAAAAGCCAAAGAACTGTTGTTGAAGACGATCATCTTGACCGGTAATTTCAACTGGGTGAACGAGAGCAAATCGCCCATGAGCATCGCCAGTCCGCCGTCGCCGGAGAGACAGATCACTTGGCGGCCGGGCTGGCTGACCTGGGCCACATCATGGCGCGTTCAACTCTGCGGGCATCCCAAAGACCGGGTTCGTTTTCAGATTGCCGGATGACCAGACCGGCGGACTCGTGTGCTCTCACCGATTCGCTGGAGTCCTCGATTCTCGCCCAGAAGGTAAGTTTGGGGATTGATCAAAAGGGGCGCGTTCCCAGGAAACTTTCTCCCATGGAAGCGCACCCTTTTGTGGTTGCCTTCAGGCCTCGATCACCGAAACTTGCAATTAAAGTCGAACTTGCAAATTCGCGATCACGACTTGCATTTTAGGCGTCTCACTAACTGCATCCGCTGGTTGAGCCGCAGCTCATGCAGCGGTAGCAACTGCCATTGCGGACCATAATGGCGCCGCAGGTGGAGCAACTGGGTGCGTCGCCCATGTCGTAGAGATCGCGCATGGCGTCGGACGCGTGGTAGATGCCGCGGTCTTGCAGGCTGGGCCCATGGCTGGGACCGGCTGTCGCAGCAGAAGTGGCATGAGCCTCCGGCGGAATGCCGCCGCCAGGAGCAGCAGAGCCGAATCCGCTGCCTGTGCCGACGCCTGGATTGCTGACCTGGTTCAGCCGCCGGGCTACCTCTTCCGCCAGCTTGGCCAGATGACTCTGCGAGAGCGAATCGTCCTCGGTTTCCAGTTCGGTGTCGGGAACCAGGCTGGGCGACGCGGGCAGTTGCGGCGTTTGCAGGCCCATGCCGGCAAAGAGCGTCAACTGCGTGCCAGAGAGGAAGCGCAGGTTGAGCCAGCGGAAGATGTAGTCCATCAGGCTCTTGGCGTAGCCGATCTGCTCGTTGCCGGTCCAGCCGGAAGGCTCGAAGCGGGTGTGAGCAAACTTTTCGCAGAGCACCTTGAGCGGCACGCCATGTTGCAGTGCCAGCGAGATCGAGGTGGCGAAGGCATCCATCAGGCCGGAGACGGTCGAGCCCTCCTTGGCCATCTTGATGAAGATCTCGCCCGGCTGCCCGGTGGGATAGAGGCCCACGGTAATGTATCCCTCGTGACCGGCGATGGAGAACTTGTGGGTGACCGAGGCGCGCTCGTCGGGCAGACGATGGCGCACGGCACGCGGCGGCCCATTCAGGTCCTGCGCCGCTTCCTTGGCGGTTTCGGGCGCGGTTTCGAGCGCTGCCGCAGGTTTGAGCACCGGCACAGCGGCGGCCTTGGCGATCTCGTCCATCGCTTTCTGGAAGGCGGCGGCGGCGGCAATGACGGTCTTGGCGCTCACCTCGAGCTTTTCGCCGATCTTGGCCTCCAGAGTTTTTACGTCGGCCTCGGCGGCGGCCTGGCCGGCGGCCAGTTGGGCCAGCACACGAGCGCCGGCGGCATCCACTGCCGAGGGCTCCCGCTTGGTATCCATGCTGGTGTTGAGGGGCTGCGTACCCTTGGAGCCGTCACGGTAGATGGCCACGGCCTTGATGCCCTGCCGCCAGCTTTCGGCGTAGGCCTCGGCCACGTCTTCCACGGAGGCTTCGTGGGGCAGATTCACGGTCTTCGAGATGGCTCCGGAGAGGAACGGCTGCGCCGCCGCCATCATCTTGAGATGGCCCATGTAATGAATGGAGCGAGTGCCCTTGACCGGCTTGAAGCTGCAATCGAAGACTGCCATGTGCTCCGGCTTGATGCCGGGCGCGCCTTCGATGGTGCCCGTGGCGTCGATGTAGCTGACGATGGCGTTCACCTGATCGTTGTCGTAGCCCAGCTTGAAGAGCGCATCGGGCACGGTACTGTTGACGATCTTGATCATGCCGCCGCCCACCAGCTTCTTGTACTTGACCAGCGCTAGTTCCGGCTCGATGCCCATGGTGTCGCAGTCCATCATGAAGCCGATGGTGCCGGTGGGGGCCAGAACCGTGGTCTGCGAATTGCGGTAGCCGTAGCGCTCACCATAGACCAGGGCCGTGTCCCAGCACTCGCGGCTGGAGTCGATGAGCGCGTCAAGTTGCGGCACGCTGAAGGGCTCGCCGCTCTGGCGCGACTTGCCCAGCTTGTTCACCTCGGCGCGGTGCATGCGGATCACATCCAGGAACGGCTCCCGGTTGACGTAGAAGCCTGGGCAGGCGCCGCCATGACGCTCCACTTCCGCGGTGAGCGGGGTGGCCGAAGCGATGGGAGGGCAGTTGGCCGCGATGATGGCCGACTGCAAATAGGCCTGGCCGCACATGATGGCCGTGAGGGCACCGGCGAGGTCGCGGCCGGCCGCCGAATCGTAGGGCAGGCCGAAGGCCATCAGCATCGCACCCAGGTTGGCGTAGCCCAGGCCCAGCGGCCGGTAGTCGTGCGAGTTCCGGGCGATGGCCTCCGTGGGATAACCCGAGTTGTCCACCAGGATCTCCATCGCCGTGATGACCACCGAGATGGAGTTGCGATAGGCGGAGATGTCGAAGGCGCCCGACGGGGTAAGGAACTTCATCAGATTGAAGCTGGCCAGGTTGCAAGCCGAGTTGTCGAGGAACATGTACTCCGAGCAGGGATTCGAGGCGTTGATGCGCGCCGAATTCTTGCTCGTGTGCCAGCGGTTGATGGTGCTGTCAAACTGCATGCCGGGATCGCCGCACAGCCAGGTGGCCTCGGCGATCTTGCGCATAATGTCGCGCGCCTTGTAGCTCTTGACCGGCTGGTGGCCGTTCACCGTGTAGGTGGTGAACTCGCCATCGCGCTCATAGGCGCGCATGAATTCGTCACTCACCCGCACCGAGTTGTTGGCGTTCTGGAAGAAGATGGACGAGTAGGCCTCGGAATCCGGACCGGAGCCGTCGTAACCAGCCTTAATCAGGGAGAAGGCCTTGGCTTCTTCCCTGGCCTTGCAATCGATGAACTCCATGATGTCCGGGTGGTCCACATTCAGGATCACCATCTTGGCCGCGCGACGGGTCTTGCCGCCGGACTTGATGACTCCGGCAAAGGCGTCGAAGCCGCGCATGAAGCTGAGCGGGCCGGAGGCCTGGCCGCCGCCCGAGAGCGTCTCCATGGAGCCGCGGATCGAGGACAGGTTGGTTCCCGTCCCCGAGCCCCACTTGAAGAGCATCCCCTCGGTCTTGGCCAAGGTCAGGATGGAGTCCAGCGAGTCGTCCACGGAGTTGATGAAGCAGGCCGAGCACTGTGGATTGCGGTAGCCGGTGGCGGCATACTTCACGCCTCCGGTGGCCGGGTCCCAGTGCCAATTCATCCCGGCCGCATCCGGCTCCAGGCGGTCGCAGCCCACGTTGAACCATACCGGGGAGTTGAAGGCCACCTTCTGCGTCAGCAGCATGTGCGCCAGCTCGTCGTGAAAGACGGCCGCATCCTCGGGCGTGGCAAAGTAGCCGCCGGCCAAGCCCCAGTCGCGGACGGTCTCGACCACGCGCCCCACCAGTTGCCGCACTCCGGTCTCGCGCTCCGGCGCACCCAACTGGCCGTGCAGGTACTTCGAGGCCATGATATTCGTGGCCGTCATCGACCAGTCCACGGGCACCTCTACGTCCTTCTGCTCGAAGATCGTGTTGCCCTTGGCGTCGGTGATGGACGCAGTGCGCTGCTCCCACTGGACTTCGTCGTAGGGGGAAACTCCCTCCTTGGAGAAGCGGCGGGTGAAGATCAGCCCCCTCTGTGAGTAGGAAGCCTGCAGGGCGGCGGTGGAAGTTTGAAGATGGGCCTCGTTCATTGAATCTCCTCAATAGTCAAAATCGGTGGGTACCTTGCCCCATCCGGCGCAAAGCAGCCTGGAAAGGGGCAGGATAGATCTCTGGCAAAGAACCGGGAAACGGGGATTTGAAAAAACCGCGAGCGCTCTTCTCTCGGCGGCCTTCCGGCGGGTCTTCGCGCCGGGATTCTTTACAGTGCGTTTACAGCCGCAGATGAAAAAATACCGCTGTCTGTGGTACAAGTCAACAACAAACCACAATATCTTGTATTTCGTTGGTAATCCAGGCATCCGCTTTCCAAATACCGCCAAATGCCTGTGGAAAGCTCAAAACGGCCTTGCGGGGCGCGGACTTCGGCTGTCGATTCTGCCCCAAACCCAGTGCAACCCAGGGCTTGCGGCCTCTCGCGGCCTATCCCCAAGGCTAGTCCTCGCCGGGGCCGGGCACAAGGCGCAGAAACGGTGCAGTTTGGGGTCAGATCTGTGCGAGTTGTGGAGATTCGGGGCGGAATACGTCAGCCGAGCGGATCGGCAGGATGGAAAAGAGACTGATACGCTGGTCGTGTGCCCGTCCCTACCCGATCACCGCTCGACTGGAGGCCCGCGCAGCAGCCCGGCCCGGTCACGCTGCGCGGCCGGTACGTCACGCTGGAGCCCCTGGATGCCGAACGCCACGCCGCAGCCCTCTGGCAGGCTGTCCGACCACCCCGACGACAAAGACCCGTCGTTGGGAACCCCGGTACGTACGGCCACGACGAGCTGTGGACCTGGCTGCCCGACGGCCCCTATGCGTCCGAATCCGATCTGTACCGGGCCATCGAAGAAAAACAGGCCGCGGCCGGCTCTGTCTTTCTGGCCATTGTGCCTGCCGCGTCGGGCCAGGCATCCGGGTACGCCAGCTACATGCGCATTGAGCCGGCGCACGGGGTTCTCGAAGTGGGCAACATCCTGCTGGCGCCTCGGCTGCAGCGCACCGCCGCCGCGACCGAGGCCATGTACCTGATGGCCGGCCACGTCTTCGACCACCTGGGCTATCGCCGCTACGAGTGGAAGTGCAACGCCGAGAACCAGCCCTCACGCAGTGCCGCCTTGCGGCTGGGCTTCACCTTCGAAGGCATCTTCCGGCAGCACATGGTGGTGAAACGGCTGAATCGTGACACGGCCTGGTTTGCGATGCTGGACCACGAGTGGCCGGCGCGCAGGCGAGCCCTTGAAGCCTGGCTGGCACCAGCCAACTTTTCGAGCGGCGGCTGGCAGAAGAAGAGCCTGGCGGAGATTGCAGCCGCGCAGCGCTGATCTTTAGAAGCGCGTCTTTCACTCCACAAAGCACAGCGGCCCCGCGCAATCTCTCGCGCGGGGCCGCTGTGCTTTCCAGTGGTCCGCCAGTCAGGGTGATTTTGGGTTAGGGGCCCGGCCATCCCCGCCGAAGCGGGGATGGCCAAGCCTGGGGTGCGACTACAGGACAGAAATCAGTTGCTTTCCTTGGTTTCAATCCTCATGCCATAGAACGACTTCCGCACGAAGAACGCCGACACCAGGAAGAATGCGACGGTCAGCACGTGCGTGAGCATCGGATTGCTCTTCGTGAGGGTCACGGCAAGCTCGACCGCAAGCAGTCCGAACAAGGTCGTGAACTTGATGATCGGATTCATGGCCACCGACGAGGTGTCCTTGAACGGATCGCCGACGGTATCTCCGATGACGGTTGCATCGTGCAGAGGCGTCCCCTTCATGTTCAGGTCGACCTCAACCACCTTCTTCGCGTTGTCCCAGGCGCCGCCGGCATTGGCCATGAAGATCGCCTCGTACAGGCCGAAGATCGCAATCGAGAACAGGTAGCCGACAAACAGGAACGGCTCCATGAAGGCGAACGAAAGCGTGGCGAAAAAGACGGCGAGGAAGATGTTGAACATCCCCTTCTGCGCGTACTTCGTGCAGATCTCCACGACCTTCTTGCTGTCCGTGACCGACGCCTTCTCCACGCCTTCCAGCTTGATGTTTTTCTTGATGAACTCGACCGCCCGGTAAGCGCCGGTGGTGACCGCCTGCATCGAAGCGCCGGCGAACCAGAAGATCACCGCGCCACCGCAGATCAGCCCGAGCATGAAGGGCGCATGCAGCAGCGAGAGTTTATCTACGTTATCTTTCAGTCCGTCGGTCAGGGCCATGATAATCGAGAAGGTCATCGTCGTTGCGCCCACCACGGCCGTGCCGATGAGCACCGGCTTGGCCGTAGCCTTGAAGGTATTGCCGGCTCCATCGTTGGCTTCCAGCAGGTACTTGGCGCGTTCGAACTTGGCGTCGATGCCGTAGTCCTTCTTCAACTCGGCTTCGATGCCAGGAATCGTCTCGATCAGCGACAACTCATAAACCGACTGCGCATTGTCGGTCACCGGGCCGTAGGAATCCACGGCAATCGTCACCGGGCCCATGCCCAGGAAGCCGAAGGCCACCAGGCCAAAGGCGAAGACGGCCGGAGCCAGCATCATTCCCGCCGGGTTATTAAATGCATCCGGGATGCCGCCACTGAAGAAATAGCCCAGGCCCATCAGGGCGACCATGCTCAATCCCAGCCAGTAGGCCGACATGTTGCCGGCCACGAGGCCCGACAAAATACCCAGCGAAGCGCCGCCCTCTTTTGCGGAGGTGACGACTTCTTGCACGTGGGCCGAGTTGGTTGAAGTGAAGACCTTGACCAGTTCGGGGATGAGAGCGCCGGCCAGCGTTCCGCAGGAGATGATGGAGGCCAGTTTCCACCACAGCGATCCATCCCCAAGGGTGGGGATCATCAGGTAGGAGACGACGTAGGTCAGGGCGATGGAAACGATGGAGGTGATCCAGACCAGCGAGGTCAAGGGCGCCTCGAAGTCCATCTCATCGGAGTTGCCGTACTTCGCCTTGGCGATTGCGCCATTGAGGAAGTAGGCGGCCGAGCTGGAGATCAGCATGGCCACGCGCATGACGAAGATCCATACCAGCAGTGTCGCTTGCGTCTTGTGATCCGGAACCGCCAGCAGGATAAAGGTGATCAGGGCCACGCCGGTGACGCCGTAGGTCTCGAAGCCGTCGGCCGAGGGTCCAACCGAGTCGCCCGCGTTGTCGCCCGTGCAGTCGGCGATGACGCCGGGGTTGCGCGCATCGTCTTCCTTGATCTTGAAGACGATCTTCATCAGATCGGAACCGATGTCGGCGATCTTGGTGAAGATGCCGCCGGCAATACGCAGCGCCGCGGCGCCCAACGATTCGCCAATGGCGAAGCCGATGAAGCAGGGGCCGGCAAAATCGCTGGGAATGAAGAGAAGAATGAAGAGCATGATGAGCAGCTCGACCGAGATCAGCATCATGCCCACGCTCATGCCAGACTTCAGCGGAATCGCAAAGCACGCATAGGGCTTGCCGCGCAATCCTGCGAATGCCGTCCGCGAGTTCGCAAAAGTGTTGACGCGAATTCCGAACCACGCCACTCCGTAGCTGCCCGCGATGCCGATAAGCGAGAACAATAGAATGACCGGCAGGGTAACCGCGATGGGCTTATTCGGCACTGGCGCCAGCCAGCCGAAGTAGAGCGAGATGATGACCGCGATGAAAGCCCAGAGAAGCATGATGAACTTGCCCTGCGTCACCAGATAGGTCTTGCAGGTCTCGTAGATCAGCTCGGACATTTCGCGCATCGAGCTATGAACCGGCAGGTTCTTCAACTGCTGGAAGATCACCAGGCCGAACAACAGGCCGAGGGCGCAGAAGAGCAATCCGATCGACAGAAGCTGATGACCGTTCAAGCCGAAAAAGTTCGCAAAACTCACGCTCTTCAAATCCGGCAGGATCAGGTTGGCTTCGCCTCCGCCCGCGTGTTCCTGCGCGCCGGCGAGTGTGGGAAGCAGCAGGCCCGAGAGAACCGCTGCGCTCTTGTACTGGCGCCTCAGGAACGCCCCGACGCCGATCACATGACGCGAGAAGAAAGCCACAACGAGCGAGAGCCCGCTAACGGCAAGAAAGAAGTACACCCAATACTGTGCGGTCACATATCCTCCAGACAAAAATTTGATGGCTTGCCACGAACGGCGCCGGAGCACACGACGGCTCAGAACACCGGGTAAAAGTCAACCGAAGCGTACCATCCGCTGGGAACACTGTCGAGTGATTGCAGTCACAGGGCTCCGGGCCCGCGACCGAAAGCGGACAGTGCCGCTTTGGGAGGATGAGAGCAGAGCAGGGGCGACCGGGGAGCGCGCACCACGGCCACCGCCGCCGGCGTGACGCGGCAACCCTCCCCGGCCGCCAGCCCGCAAGCTACTGAACCGGAATGTCGATCTTGTCGCCGGGAAGCGGAATCTGCAGGTTCTGGTCGCTTGGACTGCGTACCTGGCCGCCGGGCAGCGGGTGCAATTTGAACAACACCAGCAGGTTCCGATCCGGGTCGTCGAAGGCTCTGAAGCTGGCCACCTGTTCGAGCGAGTAGTGGTTGTGCAGATCTTCGAGCGTGCCGGGGTCGATGTCGTTCCAGGTGGCGTACCAGCCAGGCTGGTAGGCCACCAGCTTCGATACCAGTTCTTGCGTGCCGAAATCGTCGCACAGGGTGGGCAGGTGTGTGACCAGCGCGATCTGATCGCCGCTGATGGAGACCAGGAGCCGCTTGCCGTTGGGATGCTGGCCCACATAGTGGGTGAGCTGCCTGGCCGCTTTCACGAAGGTGTACTGGGGATGGAGGGCATACTTCAGGGTCGTCGCGGCATTGATGCCCGTGGCCACCACCGCTAATGCAACCACTGCCCAGCCCAGGCGGCGCACACGGCCGGTTGCGCCCAGCAGCGCCTCAACCCCTTGCGCCACCACAAAAAAGCTGAAGAAAGCCACCACGGCAAAGTAGCGCGGCTGGGGATGGTCCTGGTAGGTCATGAAGAGGATATAGCCGGCCGAGGCCCACGCCGAGGCACCGAAGACCGGGTCCATCAACAATTTGCGGCCCCAGGCGTTCCACCCCACAGATGAGGACCCGCCTGTGGAGGCCGTGGATTTGCGGCGGGCCAGTATTGCGGCAGCCACTCCGGCGCCCAATACCAGCAGGCCCGCCAGCGGAATGAGAAGGTGATCCACCCACAGCCCACCGTGGAACGACCACCAGAAGCTGACCAGCGGCCAATAGAACTCCTTCGGCTTCACATACTTGTTCACGAAGAAGAGGTACTTGTAGTCGCCGAGCAGTCCCCGGCTGACCACCAGCGCCATCCACAGGCCAAAACTGACGGCAAAGGAGGCGACCGCAGCCAGGGCGCAGCGAAGCCACGGTTTCCGGCTCTGCCACAGCGGCAGCAGCAGAGCCCACCCCAGCGCCGGCAGCAAAAAGACGGCGGTGGTCTTGGTGAGCATCATCAGGGTGAAGAGTACGCCGATGCAGACCGAGGCGACCACCGGGCGGCGCAACCGGGGCAGCCGGACGGCCAGATTCAAGGCGCCCAGCGTGAACGCGGTCAGCATGGGCTCCAGAATGGCCAAGCGGCTAAAGCAGTAGAGGAAGGGGCTGGTGACCAGCAGCGTGAGCGCAAAGAGCGCCATCCAGCGCGGCCCTCTGGCCCGGAGCAGCAGATAGCTCAACACAAGATTGGCAAAGAAGAAGGCAACTGCCAATCCGCGCGCTGCCTGGATCGTTACCCCGGTGAAGAAGAACAGCACCCACTCCAAAAAGGGCCACACGGGCACCGCCGGCGCGGGATTGAAGTCGCCCGGCAGATACCAGTTCCCGAAGAGGTGCGCGCGAATGGCTGCGTTCCCGTACCAACCCTCATCGGTGTACTTGGCCCAGTCCATGTACCACGGCGTGTTGTTGGGAAAATCGGCGCGCAAATGGAGCGCGTGCAACACCGCGAATGCGCCGATCAGCACCAGCCAAACAAAGTAAAAGACGCGTTTGGACGAAATCGTCAAAGGCCGCTTCCCTGCAAAAAAGGAATTCTCGATGACACGGTTTCAGATGCACTTCCATAAAAATCCTGAAAAGCATGGGAATGGAATGATAAAAGCCGCGAAGGAGATGCCTCAAGTATATCGTGCTCGAACCGCGTTTCCTCGCCTGGCCCACCGCGCCCGCACGCGGGCTGAAGAAGGCCTCCGATCTTTACAGGACCTTCATCTTAATTCTGTAGCGTTGCTAATCAGGGAAAACCCAGCTTGCGCGAGTCTCGTGGCGGTTCCACGACCGGAAACCGCCCGGCCCAGACACGCGGAGAATTCCCAAGCCTGGCGCGCTGCCCGATGCGCTCCACTATCGCAAGGCAGCACTGCTTTACCTCAACGCAGCCCATTCCAGCCGCAGATTACCTTTTGGGAGAGCCACTATGACATTCCATCGAAACCGCCTTGGCATTCTTTGCCTGGCGCTAATCACCATGGCTTTATGCATGGGCAGAGTTGCCTTGCATGCGCAGACCTACACCGAAGGATCGATTGCGGGCACCGTCTTCGATCCCAGCGGCGCCGTGGTCGCGAATGCAGCCATCGTCATCCACAACGACGGTACCAACGCCGAAGTTCAACTGACCTCGGACGGCAGCGGTTATTTCAAAGCGCCGCAATTGCCAGCCGCTGTCTATACCGTGACGGCGAACGCGGCGGGCTTTGCTGCGTTCAAGGAAGTCAACGTCATCGTCCTGGTTGGCCAAACGACCGAGGTCACGCCTCATCTGCTGGCCGCCGGTACAACCGCGACGGTGGAAGTAACCGGCGAGGCCCCCATCCTGAACTTCGAGTCGCCGGACATCAGCTCTGTTCTGACCGCGAAGGCGATTGAAAACCTGCCTCTGAACGGAGGCCGCTGGTCGGATATGGCGCTGCTCACTCCGGGCGCGGTGGGAGACTCGAACGGTTTTGGCCTGATTGCCTTCCGCGGCATCAGCCCGATCTTGAACAACGTGGAAATCGACGGCGCGGACGACAACCAAGCCTACTACTCCGAAGAACGCGGCCGTACGCGTGAAGGCTACTCCACCTCGAAGTACATGATCGAGGAGTTCCAGGTCAACACCGGCGTCTACTCGGCGGAGTTCGGACGCGCCGCCGGCGGCGTCATCAACGCCATCTCGAAGAGCGGCACCAACGGCCTCCACGGCATCGCCTATTTCTCGGATCGCGACAACGACTGGGGCGCGGTCAATCCCTATACAACCAACACCATCAATACTTCCACTACGTCCACACCGGTGTTCTCGACCATCCCCTACAAGCCGGTCGACTGGCGCAAGGAATGGGGCTTCGACGCGGGCGGCCCGCTGAAGAAGGACAAGCTCTTCTGGTTCTATGGCTATGCACAGTACCGGCGCAACTTCCCCGGCACCAGCAAGGCGGCTACGCCTGGTTCGTTCTTTACCCTTCCGGATGCGGCCCTCGCCACGGGCACCTGCAATATCACGGGTTCCAACGCGGGCTATATCTCCGTTCCCACCGGCGCCACTGCAGCCAGCTCGGTAGACCAACAGGCCTGCGAACTGGCTGCGCGACTGACCGCTGCCGGCAAGAGCGGCTACAACACCTACGCGGCCGGCGCCGCGGCTTACTCCACACAACTCACGAACCTGCTTACCGATATGGGTTCCGTGCCCCGTACCGGCAATGAAGAACTGAACACGCCCAAGCTGGACTGGCAGGTCAACTCCAAGAATCACGTCAGCGCCCTCTATCACCGTTTGCGCTGGGATTCGCCCGGCGGCGTGCAGACGCAGGCCACCAATACCTATGGCATCGATACATTCGGAACCGACTTTGTCAAACTGGATTACGGTCTGACAAAACTGGACAGCTTGATTACCAGCAACCTCTCCAATGAAATTCGCTATCAGTTCGGCCGCGAGTTGAACGACGAGGGCCAGCAGCCGTTCAGCGCCTACACCAAGCAGTACCTGGAAGGCACGAACGGAATCACCAATGCCGCAGCGGGAGATTTTTCGCCCAATGTGCCGGAAGTCGCGCTCGATAACCCGTCATCAGGCGCCGGCATCTATCTTGGATCGCCGTATTACTCCTACCGCAAAGCGCTGCCCGACGAGCACAAGTGGCAGGTGGGCGATACAGCCGCGTGGCAGAAGGGCAACCACAACATCAAGTTCGGCGTGGATATGGTCCACAACTACGACATCCTCAACAATACGTACGAGGGCAACGGCGTTTACACCTACAGCTACATCGGAAACTACTTCGCCGACCTGCTGGACGAGGGGAGTTCGACTGGCGTTTGCAACAGCACGAGCACGGTTACATCGCCGGGAAGCTCCTCCACCACGAATTACACCGGCAAAGCGCCTTGCGGGACCTTCGTGCAGGGATTTGGATCGACAACCTGGAATATTTCAACCATGGACTACGGCTTCTTTGCCGAAGACCACTGGAAGCTGACCCCGCGCCTGACATTCGACCTGGGCGTGCGCTACGACTATGAGAGCCTTCCGGCGCCGTATTCGACGCTGGTTGCACCCTCCGGCAGCTTTACCCCTTACCTGGCTTCGAGCAACGGCCTCTGTTCCGCCTACACCGGCCCCGGCACCTGCCCCGCGTTGGCTGCCGCGGCGAATATCACCAATCACCCCAGCGACAAAAACAACATCGGTCCGCGCATCGGCCTTGCCTACGATCCTTTCGGCGACGGCAAGACCACCGTGCGTCTCGGCTACGGCCTCTACTATGGCCGCGTGACCAACGGCGTGCTGCTGAACAACCTGCTGAACACCGGCAGCCCGCTCGGTCAATATGTTTCCTCGTCCTTGAAGCCGAACAGCACGGGCGCGCCGCTATTCCCCAACATCATTTCTGCGGCATCGGGATCGGCTCCGACCTCGTATTTCTTCTCATCGAATTTCCAGAACCCGCAGGTGCATGAGTTCGACCTATCCATCCAGCGGGACCTGGGACACGGCACCGTGGCCCAGATCAGCTATATGGGCGCGCTGGGCCGGGAACTGCCGAATGCGGTCAACATCAACCTCAATCCGAACGCGAACACGAACGCATCCGGCTCTCCCAACGGCGTAATCGACAGCATCATCACCGTTTCCGATTCAACCGGCGCGGGACCGCTCGCCTCCGGCACCACCTTCACCGTTCCCACCTACACCAACCTCTTGAATAGCAACTTCGGGGCAGTCAACGAGCTGTTCAGCAATATCAACTCCAGCTATAACGCCGGAGTGGCCGAGATCGAGAACAAGACTTCGACGCTGCTTCAGTACGACGTGAACTACACTTGGTCGCACGCTCTGGACTACAACCAGAATGAGACAACCACTACCCTCGGCAACGGCGCGTTCGACCCCTACAACATCGACGGCTTCAAGCGCGGCGGCAACTACGGCAACTCGGCGTTCAACGTTGAAAACCGCCTGGTCGCGTGGGCATTGATCAACTCCCCGAACACCCAGAGAACCGACTGGGTCAAGTGGGTGGCAAACGACTGGAGCCTGAACCCCGTCTTCCAGGCACAGAATGGCCTCCCGATCTCGGCCAGCATCGGCAGCGGATATCCGTCGTACTCCGCATACGGGTCCAGTTGGAATGGCGCCGGCAGCAACTACTGGATTCCGGCCATCGGCCGCGACACCTACCAGTTGAAGCGGACGATGGTCGTGGATATGCGGCTGGAAAAGCAGTTTGAAAAAGATGTGTATGGCAAGCCGTACCACCTGCAGTTGATGGGCGAGTTCTTCAACGTGGCCAATCACCAGAACGTGACCTCGGAGAGCACCACTGCCTACAACTTCTCCTCCAACTCGTCGGTCACCAGCGGTTGCACCGCAACGGTGCCGGGACAGGCACAGGAAGAATGCGCGACCTTGACCTACGTTCCGAAAACCGGCAGTGGCGTCCTCGCCAGTGGTTTCCGCGCGGTAACCAACAGTGGTTCCAACTTTGCTTATAGCCCGCGCCAGGTGCAGCTCTCGCTGCGGCTGGATTTCTAGCCGTTTTACTTCAGTTCCACAGCAATGCAAAAGGGACGGGCATCGCGCCCGTCCCTTTTGCGTTGGAATCGATGAAGTCTATTCGTACGCCAACGCATCGATGGGATCTTTGCGTGCGGCCATCCAGGCCGGATAAAGCGCGCCGCATACCGATCCGGCAAACGCGATGAGGGCGCCTTTAACCACCCAGGCCGCCGTAATCTCGAAGTGCTGCGTGGGGAAGATGTGGATCATCAGCAATTTCACGCCGAAGGTTCCCGCGATGCCCACCAGCACGCCCGCCACGGCCATCACCGCGGTTTCACGCAGGATCATGCCGACGATGGTCAACTTCGAGGCGCCCATCGACTTGAGAATGCCGATCTCGCGCGTGCGCTCCAGCACCGCCGTGTACATGGATTGGAAGATGACCAGGAAGCCGACGATGACGGAGATGCCGGTGACCACGCGGAGAGCGATGTTGAAGCCGGGCAGCTTGTCGGGCGTCATCATCGAGAGCCACTCTTCCATGGTCTGCAACTGGTTGTCTTCCAGTCCCCTGGTTGCGTGAATCTCGTTGATGACCGCTTGTTCGTTGTCCAGATCGTCGCACTTGATGTAAAAGAGCGACGCCTTGCCATCCGCGCCCATCATCTGGCCCATGGTGTCGATGGGCAGCAGCTTGCGCCCGCCCTTACCGTGCTCGACGATGCCCGAGATGCGGAAGGGGTGGTTCATGATGGAGATCGTGTCGCCCACATGATAGCCGTGATCGGAACGGGCAAAGACGTCGTCGACGATCACGTCGTAGGGTCCCTGGAACGGCCCTCCCTCCACAAAGACGAAGGGCTTCAGCGCATTGAAGCTGGCATAATCGATGCCGTAAAGGACCTCGATCTTGCCCACGGTCGCCAGGTTCTGAATCACCGGGGAAACCACGGCCACATGCGGCAGGCGGCGGATGGCCTCGATGTTCTTGATCGGCATGGGCGCGCCGCCTACGCCGTTCATGTAACTGGCATTCGAGGGGCGCAAGGTCAGGTCGGCGCCGATACCGTTAGTGCGCTGCTTCTGGTCGTTCAGCATCCCCATGAAGACGCCGACGATGGACAGGATCATGATGACTTCAATGGCCACCGCCAGCACGCTGATGATGGAGCGCACCGGACGGTGAAGCAGATTGGCAATGATGAGCTTATTCATTCTCGAGCATGGCTCCGAGGGGCAAAAAACAGCAGCAAACCCTCGGTTTCAGGGTAACAGCCTGGGCAGGCCGGGCGGGACGCCGGATTGGGTTCCGTAACCGGATTGGCAGCTCCGAGGTGACCTGTGAGCAGAAAGCGGTCTCTTGGCCGCCAGCGCAATGTTCAGACCGGAGAGTAAATAGTTCATCAATAGTTGCAAAGTTGGGTCATCGGCCCCAGATTCATGAAAATAAAAGGGCCAGCCGATAAATCGCTTTGACGGGAACGGGAACCCGGTTTATCGTGAAGGTGGAATTCCGTTCGGGTTCTTTACCGCTTTTCTGGTTATCGATGGGAAACTTTGGAGAAGACCTGCGCATGGAGCGGCTATCCCGCGGCATTGCGCTGGAAGAGATTACCGCGGTTACCAAAATCAGCCAGCGGCATCTGATTGCGCTGGAGCAGGAGCGGTTTCGTCTGCTTCCGGGCGGCATCCTGAGCAAAGGAATCGTGCGCGGCTACGCAGGAGCGGTGGGCCTGGACCAGCACGACTGGACAGAGCGTTTTCTCAAGGCCTATATCGCCTCCGGCCAGGTGCTCGACGACGACCGCAGTTGGATGGCCTTTGCCTCCAATGTGGGCAAGGCCCGCATCCAGCGGCGCGACGCCATCGAGTTCCGCCTGCGCTGGATTGGCGCGATCCTGCTGCTGCTGGTTGTGGCCGCGGCCGGCTATCTCACCTTGCGCTACGTCGGCCTCCGCGCTGGCTGGTGGACGACGCTCCTGCCCATGCAGCAGATATCCGCCACATTCCAATCCGTCTGGTCCTCGCTCCACTCCCTGTTGGCTCGCATCTTCTCCTGATTCAAGCCCCGATCCCGCACTGGAACCGATGGGCCCAATTACCATTCGGCAAATGCGGAACTGCGGTTCAACTCGCCCTATGCGCCCTTGAACGCCCGTCAAGCCCCGTTCGCTGAGAGTCTTTGCCCCCGGCCGGTCGCCGCGATTACCATAGATAGATACGCCTTCAGGCTCAAGCCTGTCGGGGTAGGCGCGTCTCCCCGATGCAGAAGAGAAATACCTTACTTCTTTGCATCGGTTCATCCAGACCGAGCCCGCCATCGCGGCAGGCCATTCAATGAAATCCCTTCAACGGAGAGGAATCCGAAATTGAGCGACCGTTTCTTGTTTACCTCTGAGTCAGTTACCGAAGGCCATCCGGACAAGATTGCCGACCAGGTCTCCGACGCTATTCTGGACGCATGCCTGGAGCAGGACCCCTACAGCCGCGTCGCCGCCGAAACCCTGACGGCCACCGGCCTGGTGGTCATTGCCGGTGAGATCACCACCAAGGCCTACGTCGATTTCCAGAGCCTGGTGCGCGGGGTTGTGGCCTCGATCGGGTACGACAACGCCCTGTATGGCTTTGACTCCAACACCTGCGCCGTGATCTCGACCATCAACAAGCAGTCCGGCGACATCGCCCAGGGCGTGGACACCGGCGGCGCCGGCGACCAGGGCATGATGTTCGGCTACGCATCCAACGAGACGCCCGAGCTGATGCCGGCGCCCATCTCGCTGGCACACAAGCTCTGCCGCCAGTTGACCGCTGTGCGCAAGAGCGGCAAGCTGCCTTATCTGCGCCCCGACGGCAAGAGCCAGGTCACGGTGGAATACGACGAGAACGGCAAGCCCGCTCGCATCGACGCCGTGGTCATCAGCAGCCAGCACTCCGACACGGTCAGCAATGAAGAATTGCACGCCGACATTCTCAAGTACGTCATCCAGGCCGTATTGCCGCCTGCGTGGCTCGACGAGCACACCAAGTACCACATCAACCCCACCGGACGCTTTGTCATCGGCGGGCCCATGGGCGACACCGGACTGACCGGCCGCAAGATTATCGTGGACACCTACGGCGGCGCGGGCCGGCACGGCGGCGGAGCCTTCAGTGGAAAAGATCCGACCAAGGTGGACCGCTCGGCGGCATACATGGCCCGCTACATTGCCAAGAACATCGTGGCCGCCGGCCTGGCCGAGCGCGCCGAGGTTCAGCTTGCCTACGCCATCGGCGTGGCCGAGCCGGTGAGCGTGCTGATCGATACCTTCGGCACCGGAAAGGTGAGTTCGGCCAAGCTGACCGAACTGGTGAGGAAGAACTTCTCGCTCACCCCCAAGGGCATTATCGAGAGCCTGAACCTGCGCCGGCCCATCTACCAGAAGACCGCGGCCTACGGCCACTTCGGCCGCAACGATCCCGATTTCACCTGGGAAGCCACCGACAAGGCCGCGATCCTGGCCCAGCAAGCCGGACTGGTAGCCTCGGCGAAGTAAAGCCCCTCGAACGTTCTCCAATAAAATGGGACCCATCGTACGATGGGTCCCATTCCTTTTTCCCCACCTGTGCGTCCATGAAATAGAATTCTCCGGGACAACCGACCGTCTCACGAATAAGGAGCTACCGATGCGTTTCTTTGCACTTGCCGCGCTTGCACTGGGCGTGGCCACCATGGCCGCCGCGCAAACCACCGCCCATTGGGACTACGAAGGCAAGACCGGCCCGCTGGTCTGGGGCAAGCTGGACCCGGCGTACAAGGCCTGCTCCGCCGGCCACGAGCAGTCGCCCATCGACATCCGCGGCGCGCACCTGAACAAGGCGCTGCAGCCGATCGAATTCCACTACATCGCCGGCCCGGTCACGCTGGAGAATAACGGCCACACCATCGTGGTTCATGTGGACCCTGGCAGCTATATTGTGGCCGGCGGCGTGCGTTACGACCTGGTGCAGTTCCACTTCCACCACCCCAGCGAGGAGGCGGTGAAGGGCAAACTGACCGACATGGTCATCCACCTGGTGCACAAGAGCGCCGACGGCAAGCTGGCTGTAATCGCCGTGCGGCTGAATGAGGACATCGGCAACCCGAACGCCATTCTGGCCACGCTCTGGCCTCACTTGCCCAAGACCGCCGGCGCCACCGAAAAGGTCGCGGATATGGTGAGTCCCGGCGGCCTGCTGCCCGCCGACCGCGGCTACTGGACCTACATGGGTTCGCTGACCACCCCGCCTTGCACCGAGGGTGTGCGCTGGTTCGTCTTCGAACAGGAATTGACCTTGAGCCGCGACCAGTTGCGCACCATCGCGGCGATCTTCAGGATGAACTCGCGGCCTTTGCAGGACACGCACGGACGGCGGATCGAGGCCAACGAGTAGGAATTACCCCGCCAGCGGCGTGAACTTGAGGAGGAGGCCCTCACTGCCGGGAAGGGTGGTCACCTCTACCCCGGTCAAGTCGGGAATCAGGTAGTGGGCGGCGTTCAGCGCCTCGATGGAGTGCGAAAACGTGGTGGCCACCACCGTGCACCCCGCAGCCCGACCGGCTTTGGTTCCCGACGCCGCATCCTCAAAGACCACGCACTCCTCCGGCGCAAAGCCAAGCAGTGCAGCGCCGGCCAGGTAAGGCGCCGGAAGGGGCTTGCCCTCGATCACCTGATTCGCCGTGATGAGCCTCTCCGGCACGGGAACGCCGCCCACGGCCAGCCGAACGCGCGCCAGCCGCTCAGTGGCGCTGGTCACTACCGTCCAACGGCTTTTGGGCAGCGCTGCCAGCAGCTTCAGCACGCCGGGCAACAGGGTGATGCCTTCCGTGTCCTCGACTTCTATTTCTTCAATGATTCTGTTCTCCGCCTCGGCGTCCAGGTCGGGTCGCAGCTTGGCGACGGTTTCGATGCTCCGGCAGCCGTGGGTCATGCGGCAGGCGTACGCGGGGTCGATGCCACGCAGATTGGCCCACTTCGTCCAACTGCGCTCGACCGAGCCCAGCGAGGAGATGAGGATGCCGTCCATGTCGAACAAAATGCCCCGGCAGCGGATCAAAACAGGGGAAGCAGCAACGGATGAAGCCATGGCTCCATTG
The DNA here is from genome assembly GCA_049515995.1 of Occallatibacter sp. Classification (GTDB taxonomy): domain Bacteria; phylum Acidobacteriota; class Terriglobia; order Terriglobales; family Acidobacteriaceae; genus Telmatobacter. The sequence goes on from JBEKTO010000010.1 coordinate 86,980, forward strand.
TAAAGGGAAGCAGATTACCGCTTTTTCGCCACAGCTTCTTTGGGCGCGGCAAAGGTGACCTTGGGCGGTTCGGCGAGGGTCACCGAGGCTTCGACCTCGGATTTGCGCGCGCCGCGCTGTACCTGGTTCTGCTTGAGCGTAAGCCCTCCATTGGCGATCCCGGCATCCGCGGACCAGCGGTCGAAGCGGGCCAGCGGCGGAGGAATCTTTCCCGCCGGAGCGGCGCCCTCACCGGCAATGGAACCATGCCGCCACTCAAAATGTAGAGTCCCTTTCACTGAAGCGGCAAGGTCCTTGTCGGTGAATCCGGAGAGTTCGATTTTGCTATTAGCATCGAAGGCGCCACCCGACCAGCGCAGTCCCAGCAATTGGCCCACGGCCGCGGGACTGAGCTTCTCGAACTGACCCTCCAGCGTGTAAGCGGGCTTGTCCTGCCCGGCGCCAGGCGTGCTGAGAGTTCCGGCTCCATGCACGCGGCCGCCCAACAGAGCGGCATCGAGGCCGGTGATCTCTGCCCCGGTAGAAAGAATGCGCAGCGTGGCCGTGGCCTCGTGCAGCGTGACCGGCCCCAGGATGAGCGAATCGGCCTTCACCGTACCCTCTAGCTGCGGCCAGGCCGGCGCGGACGATGGATTTGTCCGGCGCAGACGATCGATCAGACCCGAAAGCATTGTGCCCGACTCATGCGCTCCAAGAATCGCGGACTGCAGAGTGCTCGCATCCAGGGCGCCGAATTGCACTTGAAACTTGGGCACGCACGGCGCGGCACAGCCGGCGGGCAGATCGAGACTGGCGGTTCCCTTCACCGGTCCGTAGGAGAAGACCACCGAATCCCAGCGGGTTTCGCCATCGCCCAGATGGAGCGTGGCTTGGGCAATCTCCACGTGGTTGGCCAGATAATCGGCCTTCCAGTTCGCATTGCGCAAGGTGAGGGTTCCGCTCAGCCGGTCTGTCGCCGCATCCGCTAAAGACTGCGGCGCCAGCGGCGCTGTGGCGGCACTGGCCGTTGGAATGCTGAAAGGAACTCTCTGCGCCGGCAGCCACGGGCCCTCGGCGCTCAAGTCCACGGTGACGGGCTCTCCGGCCAGAGCATCCAGCGCACCGGCATCCGTCATTCCAGCCGCGTGCGCCAGCTCCCTGGCGCGCACCACACTGGCCTGGCCGCGCACCGTCAACTGATAGCCGGAAAGCGCCAGGCGGGCGGTGAATGTGAGGGGAACTGCTCCGCCAGCGGGAATGGAGGCTGTCGCGGCGAGCGCCTGAGGCTCATCCTCCGCAGCTGCCACCGGCTCCAGCACCAGTTTGGGAATCTTGATGGGCTCTTTGAGCCCGTCCCCGCTCAGCTGAAAGCCCTCGACGGTGAGAGTGCCGGTGAGCGGCCCTTGCACAGCTTGACGAACCTTCTCCGGCCGCCTCTGGCCAGCACGCAACGGCTTTTCGGGCGCATCTTTTTCGGGCGCGTTCTCCGCGTAGGTGATTTTGCCGCTGACCGATCCCTTGGCCTCAAGACCGGGAGCAAAACCGCTGCGAACGGTGCGCAGCGCGTCCAGGCCCGCAGCAACAGGAATCCGGTCTAACTCGACCGAGAAATGCGGCGGTCCGCCTTCGCCCAGCATCTCTCCGGCCAGGTGGACGCGGCCGTTGCCGAGGGGAGAGTCGCAAGCCAGATGCTCCAGGAAGCGGACGGAAAAGTGGTAGACGAAACCACAATTGGCGTCGAAATCCATGGGAGCAGCGGGGGCAAACTCGGCCCGATGTACACCCGTGGCGCGCAACCGGGTTTTGACCTGAGCCGTATCCGCGGTGCCGTCCAAATGCAGTTCGCCGGTCAGGTCGCCGCGCCAGCCGGGGTCGGTGCCGGCGATCAGCCGGGTGAGCTGGCCGAGTTGCGCCTCCCGCCACTCCAGATCGAGATGGACTGGCATCTGGTGCAGTTCGGGCGCCCGGCGCATGCTTGCTTCCAGGCGCACCACGCCGGTGTCGGGCAGGTCCAGGCTCAGATCGGTACGGGCCGGTTGACCGCGCAGCCGGATGCGCCAGTCGCCGGGATTCTCCTGCCAGAAGGATAGGTCTGTATCGACGAGTGAAAACGGCAGTTTCTCCACGCCGTTTTTGATGTTGATGCGGGAGTTGGTGGCCACCAGGTAGGGCAGCGGCAGCGACTTGGGCGCCAGCGGAGTGCCTGCCTGCCCCTCGGCGTGCGCGGCGGCCGTGCGGAAGAGCGTATCCAGATTCCAGCGGCCCGTGGGGGTGCGCACCAGATTCAGGCTGGCTTCGTCCAGGCTGATCCGGCTGATCTCCAGCCGCCCCCGCCACAGCGAGAGCAGCCGAAAAGAGGCTGTGACCGTGTTGGCGTGGAGCACCGGCTCGGCCCCATAGGCCGGATCTTCCTCGACGCTCAGGTCGTAGAGCACGAAGCCGGGCCTGGGAAGCAGCCGCAACTCCACTGAAGACAGGCGTACTGGCCTGCCCAGCGAAGCGGACATCAGATGGGTGATCTGGCTCTTGTAACGGCTCAAACTCACCAGCGGAGGCACAATGAGCACCGCCAGGACAGCCGCCAGCGCCGCGAGAGCCAGCCAAAGCTTTCCCCGCTTTCGTTGCCGGCCTTGCGCGTCTTCGGTCATGGTCTTTTCAGTCTTCAGTCGTCAGTTTTCAGCGGCCAGATTTTCAGCAGCCAGAAGTCAGTCACCCTGGGTGTTCACTGACCACTGTCCACTGAACTCAGCGGATCGGATGCAGCGTCCGGTTCCAGCGCGTTTCTGTAAAGAAATGCAGCGCAACGTGGCCCATCCAGGCCAAGCTGCTGCCGATTCCGGTCTGATCCAACTGATCGTCCGGTGTGTTGAACGACCAATAGTTGAATAACGGCCGGCCCACGATGTTCTCCCTGGGCACAAAACCCCAGTAGCGCGAATCGAGGCTGTTGTGCCGGTGATCGCCCATCATGAAGTACTTGCCGGGAGGAACTACCAAATCCCCGTTCTCGATGTGATTGGGAAAATCCACGGCCCATTCCTCGGGAGTGCCCGCGCCGGGGTCCGCGCTTGGAACCGGCGGCACGGAGGGAAACTCGTCGAGAAAGTCCTGATGATTCTCCGGCGTGGTTGCCTCGGCATGCGGCTGACTCTGGGCCACTCCGTTGATGATGACGATGCCGTTGCGCAGATGGATATGGTCGCCGGGAACGCCGATCAGCCGCTTCACCAGGAACATATCCGGGAAGCCGGGCTTGAAAAAGACGACAATATCGTTCCGCTTCGGCTCGCGATAGTGAACCAGCGGCATCCACGTTGCGGCCGGCGCCAGAGTGATCCGGTCCACCACCAGATGGTCGCCCACCAGCAGCGTCTTCTCCATCGAACCCGAGGGAATGACGAAGTTCTGGCACAGAAACGTGAGGATGAACAGCCCCACCACCAGCACCGAGCAGATGCTGGCCGCCGCCTCAAACGGCGTCTCTTCCACCCTCTCTTGAACGGGATCGGGGATTGGCTGGACCTCGGTGGGCGGATTGGGGGAGGACGTGCTGGGGAACTGCGTTTTGGGAGCCGGCGTTTTTTTCTTCGTCATCCTATCGCTCTTTGTCAGTGGTCAGTAAACAGTGGTCGGTCGTCAGTTTGCAGTTGTCCGTTTCTTACCGACCACTGTTCACTGACCACTGACGACTACCCTCTAGTGCACCACGTGGAAGATGCGCTTCCAGCGCGCGAACCCCGTGAACTTTGCCGAGAGCTCCCTGTCGTGTCCGAGTCTATCATCCGCGGCCTGTTGCACATCGGTGGTTGAAGGCCGGGCAAGCGAGAAGTAGATCACCAGCGGACGGGCCACCATCTGGGCCCTGGGCACAAAGCCCCAAAAACGGGAATCCTTGCTGTGATTGCGGTTGTCGCCGAGGACGAAATACTCGCCCTGCGGAACCACCAGTTCGCCGTCGTGGGTGAGGCTCTGCATCTGCTTCCACCAGACCGGATCGACCTCCGGATCGGTGTAGACCTTGGCGGGAAAGTCGTCGCGGAAAGGGTTGGACGCCGCCGGTTCAAAGGCCGCGTAGGGTTCGTCCAGGGGCAGGCCGTTCACCGTCACCCGGCCGTCCTCGATGCGCAGCCGGTCGCCGGGAATCCCTACCACCCGCTTGACCAGAAAGCGCCGCGGGTCCTGGGGGAAGTGAAAGACGACGATATCGCCGCGCTTGACCTCGCGATAGGGCAGCAACATCCGGCTCAAACCGGCTCCCGTCCCGGCCGGCGCAAAAACCTGCTTGTTGACCAGCAGGAAATCCCCTACCAGCAGGGTATGTTCCATGCTTTCCGAGGGAATGAGGAAGGGTTGAACCACAAAGGTGAGCAGAAACAGCGCCACCACAATCGTCCGCAACAGCGAGGCGCCGGCTTCAGGCAGACTGGGCAAGTGGAGCCGAAGTTGCGAAAACCACCCCTTGGATGGGCCCGTAATTTGAACTGGGGTGCTCATTGCGCCGCTTGCTCCTCCTCCGCGTCCGGCTCTGCGCCTGCGGGAACGACCGTCTGGGCTTCGGCAGCCGTCAGCCGGGCCATCGCCCGCCGCGCGGCGTCTTGTTCCGCGTGTTTCTTCGTGCTCCCGGTACCGCGCGCCAGCGGCTTTCCCGGCTCCGCCTGGTCTGTTTTCAGCCGGACCTCCACCAGAAAGCGCTTGCGGTGGTCGGGTCCGCTTTCGCTCTTCACTTTGTACACCGGCGTACCGGCCCGTGCTGCCTGCAAGTGCTCCTGAAGCGCAGATTTATAGTTGCCCAGTGCGGCCCCGGAGCGCAACTCCTGGGCCAACTGCTCGGCTGCCTCGCCCATGATGGAGCGCCGCGCAAAGGCCCGAACCGGCTCCAAGCCACCGTCCAGGAAGAGCGCGGCCATTACAGCCTCCATGGCGTTGGAAAGCACGGTGCTCTTGTGCCTGAGGCCGCCGCGCTCTTCGCCCCGGCTCAGCCGCAGATAATTGCCCAGCCCGAGCGCCGCGGCCACCTCCGCCATGTGCTGCCGGCTCACCAACTGGGCGCGGACGCGGGTCAGCTCGCCCTCCTGCCACTCCGGATGCGCCGCAAACAGCGCCTCGGCTACCACGAGGCCCAGAACCGCGTCACCCAGAAACTCCAGGCGCTCATTGTCGCCCGAGCCGGCTACATCCTTCCCGTTCTCCGCCGCCTTTTCGTTGGCAAGCGACCGGTGGGTGAGAGCGCGCACCAGAAGCTCCGTCCGGGTAAATTCATGCCCGAGCGCCGCTTCCAGTTCTGCCAGGACCGCTTCCATGTGCGCCTCGATCGGCTCAACTCCTATCGGCTGATTTTCGGGGACAGCGCCGCGGCCGGAGATTCCGGGCGAAAGAGCACTCCCTACGTACTTATTATTAGACGCCACGGGAAAGCCCGAAGGCTCCCCGCGGCGGATTATTGCGGCTTCGCCGTCCCATTTTGCCCTGAAACTCCGGTGTCCGGCTTCGCGCCAGGCACATCCTCGTCCGCATCCTCGTCGCAACTGTGGCCTTTGACCGCGTAAGCCGTCTTCACGCCCCGCTCGGCGGCCAGACGCGTATCCTGCTGCCCGTCGCGCACCGCGAGAGCGGTCTTGTACTCGGCAATGGCCGGGTCGCGCTTGCAGTCCAGGTCCAGCATTCGACCCAGGTAAATGTGCGACCACGACAGCAGGCGCGGATCTTTGCTGGTGGCCAGCGTCTTCTGGAATCCGTCGATCGCCTGATCGGGATGGCCGGTGAGGATGGCCGCCCTGGCCAGAATGAAGTTGGCGCGGGCGCTGTCCGCCGCCGATTCCAGGGTGTCGGCATGGACCCTGAGCGCCTGGCGCGCCATGGCGCTGGCCGTAGCCGTATCGCCGGCCGCCAGCCGTGCCTCGGCCAGGTCCAATCCGGAGAGCTTGCGCGGCGTGCTGCGCCCCAGCACCTCGCCGTCGGACTCCTTGTCGAATTCGGTCTGGCGGGCGCGATGCACCTGCTGGTCCACGTCCATGCTGTAGACCATCTCGCCGATGGTATCGCGCAGGCTGGCGGGGTCCTTTTCGAACTGGATCATCTGCTCATAAAAGTACTGCGTGAGCACGAATCCCTGGGTCATATCGTGATGCACAGCGGCCAGGCGGATGGCGTCAACCTTCTGCTGGTAGAGCTGGCGCTCATGCTCATAGCGCGGCAAATCCGAGCGGTCGGCGTTGACCGGAATCTTGTACACGGGAATCCCGGTATCCATGGTCCGCGCCTCGATCGCCTTGATCAGGCACTCGATGGCCAACGGCACCGTGTCGGAACGGTAGCGGAACTCGAGCGGAGCCTCGCGCACCTCCTTGAGAATCGGCTGCATCCGGTCCACGGCGTTGGCGCGCGCCAGCAGCAGCGGCTCAATCATGTAGTGCAGGTAGGTGTGGCGCACGTCGGTCATGCGAATCTGTCCATTCACCGGCGAAACCACCACCACGTAGTCGGTTCCGTAGATGCGGGCGTTCACCATGTGCGGCGAAAGCATCGGCTCGATCACTACAATGAACCGGCGGCCTTCGTAGGTGGAGGCCGGCATCTTGAGGTAGAGATTGGTCCCCACGATCATGTTCGAGAGCGGATCGTGCAGCCGGTCGGCCTCCCGGTCGTAGATGGGATGCACCGCCAGCCAGATTCCCTGCAGGTCCACCGCCTCCACAAAGTCCTTGAGCAGGGGCACAATCTCCGCCACCTGCGTTGAGTCGGGCGGCATCTCGGCCAACTCCGCCGAGGTTTCCAACTCGGGCGGAGGCGTGAGATAAAGGGCCAGCGAAATGTACTGCGAAATGTCTTTTTCCGTGCCGGTCATGCGGTGCTGGGCGATGAACAGGCAGAGACGGTCGCGCTTGTCGCGCGCGTCCTCGCTCTTGGCCAGCGCCTGGTTGATCTCGTCGCGGACCCGCTTCCGCACCGGCGCGCTTTCGTCCAGGCCCTCGTCGTAGCCGCAGGCATTCAACGCCGCGGCCATGATGAATACCGGCTCCGAGCTGACCAGCGAGACGGTGGGGCCGGCCGGATCGACCAGCGACGGAGCCTTCTCCCGCTGATATCCCTGCGAGGAAGAACTCTGCTGGCCCTTGGCGGAACCGCTGTCGGAAGATTGGGCGTGGGCCATGACGGGCGAAACGCCGGCCATCAGGCACAAGAGCGCGGCGCAAAGCGCGGCGGAGGATCTAAATCGATACAACGTCATGAAGGAACCCTGCCTGCAAGTCTAGTTAGACGCACCGGCAGGGTCAAACGGGAGGTTGGGACAGTGGGCAGTGTCTTACCCGCGCACGGAAACGCCGGAGAAGGAGAGCACCGCCAGACCGCGGACCGGCTGGCCGAAGAACCGCGCCGGCGCAAAGCGGCTGGTCAGCAGCATGTTCTCAATCTGCGACCGGGTGGTTTCGTCGTCCGGGCCGGAGACGATGCGATAGTCGTACATCTGGCCCTCGCCGTTGATGTAAACCTCGACTACCACGGGGCCTGAAAGCGCGCCGATCTGATTGTCGCCCGCGCCGTTTGACAGACTCACCAGGCGAGGGGCCGTAGGATTCCCCAGCGGCTCATCCTTGGTGGCCTGGGCCATCTCCGGCTGGGTAAACATGGTCACCAGCACAATGATCGAACCCAGCAGCAGCACCGCGCTGGCAAAACCAGCCCCGGCCTGCAACAGGAAGGGACCCACGGTGTTTTTCCAGGCCAGATTCCAGGCATGGAAGGGGCTCTGGCGCCTGCGTGCGCGCTCCTGGCTGATGGCTACGCGAATCCGCAGCGGCAGATCCTGGGGCTCCTGCACCGGCCCCAGTTCGGCAAGCGACGCCTGCGTCTCGCGCAGCAATTCCCACTCATGGGCACACTCCCGGCAACGCTCCAGATGGGCACCGATGCTCTGCATCTCCCGTCCATTCAGCTGGCCGTCCAAATATTCCGTAAACCTTGTCTGCACTGCATTACAGCCGTTCATCGCGCCTCCTCTCCCAGGGGCATTTCGAATCCCGTTCGTGCCGACGCAGATGCGGAAGGCGCCGGAGCCATCAGAATCGCTTTCAAACTGGCGCGCCCGCGCACCAGCCGCGATTTGACCGTCCCCAGATTCACGCCTTGCATCTCCGCTACTTCTTCGTAGACAAATCCTTCAATGTCGCGCAGGATCAGCGTGGTGCGGAATGGCTCGGGCACCTGGCTCAACGCCGCCTCGACACGCGCACGGTTTTCGGCATGCACCACGCTATCGAAGGGCGACTCAGCCGGGTCCGTCAGCATCTCTTTCAACCGCACCGGCGTTCCGGATTCCCCGTCCGTCATCTCCTGCTCGATGGGGACATCCTGCTGCTTGTGCCGCATCCACCAGCGCCGCTGGTTCGAGGCTTCGTGCAGGGCGATGCGGTAGATCCACGTCCGCAAAGACGACTCGCCGTGAAAACTGCCCACCCCCCGGAAAACCTTGATGAAAACCTCCTGGGTCAGGTCGGCGGCGTCGGCGCGGTCGTGCACGGTACGCGCCAGCAGTGAATAAATCGGTTGGTGAAAGCGCGCGATCAGCCACGCAAATGCATCCTCGGAGCCGGCTCGAAGTTCGTCGATCAGAGCCGTCTCTTCGGATTGGAGCGTCAGCGCGCTGGCAAGATTGCCCATGGTGAGGTCCGCCTGCAATTCAGTGTCCTCCCACCTTACCGCAACCCAACGACTTTTGGCATCTGCCTTACCTTGCCCGATCGAGGGCGCGGCGGCAGATTCGCTCAACTTTGTTGCGGCCACTCCTGCCGGCGGCGAAAAGTCGCCACCGGAAATCCCTGTGCTGCCAGGGAGTGCGCGGGATTCAGGGGACACCGGAAAGTCACCGCGTGTCCCGCGCCCTCTATTGTCTTAGACACCGGATTCCCAGGAAGTGTTCCCGGTCACGCAAGTTCATGGAAATATTTGTCTAAAGTACCGTTATTCAGGCTCGTCTTAAAACGTAAAAACGATCCTGGACCCCTTTTCCACGCGATTCCACGCCGATTCGACATCGGCCAGGGGAACCGTCTCCACGGCTACCTTCAGCTTGCCGGCGGCAGCCAGGGAGAAGAGCGTGGGAATTGCCGCAAGGATCTTGTCCAGGGGCGCGGAGCCGAATCCGCTGCCCAACAAGGTGAGATCGATGCTGCGCAGAGTAGCGCCGGGGAGGGTAAT
>JBEKTO010000011.1:0-167192 GCA_049515995.1 Occallatibacter sp.
CAGCCAATGCTGAGCGCCGACCCAGACTCGTTCCCACAATCTCCGGCGACGGTTGGGATCTGCGAAAGAAGCGGAACTGCAGGCTCCCGTGTGGGCAGGCCGCCACGCAGTTCATGCAGAGATGGCACTCCGCCTTGTGCCACGCCGCGCCGCCGATCGGATCGTCTCCGCCCTGGCACCCGATCAGGCAGCGGCTGCACTGGTTGCAGGTAGCCGCGTCCTTGTGCAGTCCCAGAATCGACCACCGCGCAGCCATGCCCAGCAGCGCGCCCAAAGGACACAGCGCCCGGCACCAGAAGCGCGTCACCCGCAGATTCATCGCCAGCAGCGCCACAAAGACCGCGCAAAGCAATACGCTAAACCAGTAGTGGGGCTGATAGACGACGTAGTACTTCTTGCTGGCCGCAGCCGGCAGAATAGACAACCCCATCGATCGCACCAACAGGCTGAAGGGATCGATCCAACCCGCCATGCTGCTGCGCCAGAGCGTCGCCAGCAGCCCGGAGACCAACAAAAAGTACTTCACCGTCTGCCACTTCTTGTAGCGATTTGAAGCGATCAGCGTCTTGCGGCGCTTGGACTCCGAACGGATGCCGCCCAGGAAATGATTTACGCTACCCATCGGACAAATCCAGCCGCAGAAAAAGCGCCCCAGAAAGAAGGCCGGAATCAGGATGACCAGCGACCAGGCCAGCCCGCGATAGAGAGCGTGGCCTGCCAGCACATTGACGAGGGTGGCCAGCGGATCCAGCTTGAAGAAGAGATTGACTCGATGCGCCGATCCCGTTCCGGCGCCTGATGAGTCGTATAACTTTGTGCGCAGAAGGAACCACGCAAACAATATGAAGAATACAATTTGCGATATCCGGCGAAGTCGCGTCGCCAATGGTCGGCCCTCCAAATCCACTTTTTTCAGACAGGCGCTTGGCTGCCGCATTGAATGAGATGGCGGTAGCCCACCCTCGCCGCATCGTTCGCGAAGTTGGTGGGGGACCAGGTTCTTTGGTTTCATGCCGGTTCGGTAGATCGGTTGTCGAGCGCCGGCGAATCGCTAGAAATAAAACTTTCCAGCAATCTGAATTGCTCGTCCCGGCTGCGGGTCGCCCCCTGTATTGACTGGCTGATCGACCGCGGAAATGGCGCCGAAACCGCCCGGTACGGCGTTATAGTTTCCATTTGGATTGGCGAAGTTTGCGTGATTGAAAGCGTTGTACGCTTCCAGGCGCAGTTGAACATAACGCGAGCACGCCTCTCTGCCCACCGGAATATTCTTGTAGACCTCGAAGTTGGAGTAGTTGAATCCCGGTCCGTGGAAGAAGTTCCGTCTCACATTGCCGAAAGTTCCCACCGGCTCCTGAGAGAAGGTCGACGTGTCGAACCAATAGTTGCCGGCATGTCTTGGATTCATTGTCTTGATATTGAAGGTGGACGTGTTGGGAACGTCTGGGCAATTCACGAAGCTGAATTCGTCGCAATAGAGTGAGTTATAGATTCCCGCGTCGTAAATGGTCACCGGGAATCCGGTCTGAAGGGTCGTAACGCCGGAGAGATGCCAGCCGGCCAGAGCAGAGCGCGCCAGCGCATTTTCGCCGATGCCGTGCGGCGGTGGAATTCCATAGTTGTAGCGCGCCGCGAACCGCTGGCGCGCGTCGTAGGCGGAATTGCCATAGCTGAGATACTCGAAGCCGGGAATATAGTTGGTGCCGTAGTTGTTGGCTACAGAATCCTCCAGGCTGGAAGCATTATCCAGGGCATGACTGTAAGTGTAGGCCAGGCCGAAATACAAACCGTGCGAGGGAGACTTGGCCAAAGAGACCTGCAACGAGTTGTAATTCGAAGAGCCACTTGTGTGCATCCCTCCAATCGACAAGTAATACGGAATTCCATTGGAAAACACACCGGGAATCTGCGTTCCGGGGACAGTCGCGGGCTGCAGCTTGTCGCCGGGGAAGAAGAGCGATTGCTCGCCCGACAGATCCAGGCACGAAAGTGTGTTGCCGGCCAGATTGATCGGCGCGCCCGTTCCTGTTCCATTCAAGCATGCGTCGTGCCCTGCCTGAGTAATCGGGTCGCCGTCCCGAGCGCGTATTAGTTTCTTGCCGACCGAACCGACATAGCCGATCGTCAGCACCATGTTGCTGGGCAAGGCGCGCTGCACATTCAGGTTGAAGTTATAGGTGTAGGGAACGTCGAAATCGGAAGTGAGATTGTCCATCTCCAAGGGATAAAGAGAGGAGAAATTCACGTTCTGTCCCGGCTTTGGAACGGCATACGGAAACGGATTCGTCGAGTAAGACGCGCCCGGAGTGCCGGCGATATCCTCGAATGGGTTGGCAAAGCTGGGATTGCCGCCCAATCCCGCTGCGCCGATGCTGTTCAGGGAGAACGGTGCATCGTTCGAGTTCACCTGCGACCCTTCCCCTTGCACGCGGTTCCAATAGAGTCCGAAGCCGCCGCGAATCACAAGCGCATGCTCGCCCGGTGCGCCGGAGAGCGCGCCGAAGCCGCGATCCGGGGACCATGCAAACCCAACCCGCGGAGAGAAGTGATTCCAATGAGTCGTCGGGCTGCCGTTCTTGTTGCAGCCTGGGTCGCCAGGGTACATCAACCCCGGAGGGGCGCCGGGAAATACCTTGGATTGTGCGTTGCTTGGCAGCCAGCAGGTAACTCCCACGCCCTGGTATTGCAGGTTCTCGTACGGCGTCTCAGCATCGTAACCGACACCGTATGCCAGCGATAATGTGTCGGATAGCTTCCAGTGGTCCTGCGCATAAGCATAGTATTGCCATGCCCTGACATCGACAAAGAAGCCCGACCCCTGATTGTAAGTCGCAGGAACGCCAAGCATGAAGTCGATGGCCGAATCGCCGGAGCTATAAGTCCCGGACGAATTGAAGTTGAACGCCCCGCTGTTGTCGGAATAGAACGGATTGCTCAGGACAAATCGCTCCAGGTTCGCGCCGAACTTCAAGCTGTGGTTGCCGGCGACCTTGCTGAAGTTGTCGAAGTAGTTATAGTTTTCGTCCTTGCGCGGCTGCGGTCCGTTGGTGCTGAAGCCCAGCGCGAAATATCCATTCGGATAAATGAAGGGAAGCGCGCCGGCAGCCGTGTCCTGGGGGACGATATTGAACCCGAACAACGAAGGCGCGGCGAGCGTTGAAGCCGCTGGCTCCAGTTCGCCGTAGTTATATCGGAAGTAGCCGGCACGCAATTCATTCAACGTGGCGCTATTGAAGACGTGCGTCCAAGATACGTTGAATATCTTGGTATGCGCCGAGTTATCGGCCGCAAAACCGGGCAGCGTGGCTCCGGTGCCTGTCGATTCGGTCGAAGGCAGCGGCAACGTATTCATGGCGGGATTCGAATCGAAGACCGTCGAAGCCCATAGAGCGTCCTTCGAGGTCAGCTGATCGTCGATGCGGATGATGCCTTGATCGTCCCCGTCCGTGTTCGGGGCATTGAAATTGTAGTAGTTGATGCCGCTCGATGTGTAGTTGGCCTTGGGGACGTACTGGTTAAGCAAGCTGCTGGCGATCGAATTGAAATCCGATGCCGGAATCTTCCCATTCGGGAAGCATGCGCTCCAATAAGTTCCCGCGGGGCAAAGGCCGTTTGGTCCCAGCAAGCCGGCGGGAAAAGGGATCGGCTTGTTCGACAAGGTTCCACCGGAGAGATTCGGGAGGTCGGCGGAAAAGTCTCCATTCCTTTGATCGTCGCTGAATACGGGAGTGTTCTGTGTAAAGGCTGTGCGGCTTCTCAGCCCTTGATAGGCCACAAAGAAAAATGCATGGTGTTGAAGGATGGGTCCGCCCAGCGTAGCTCCGAAAACGTTCTGGTGAAACACGGGCCTGCTGGTGGAGAAATAGCCGCCATTGTTGAGAAAGGTGTCGCGATAAAATTCAAAGCCGTTCCCATGGAACTGGTTCGTTCCGCTTTTCAGCGCCTCGTCGACGATGGCGCCGGAGTTGCGGCTGAACTCCGGATCGAGCGTGCTGGAGATGATGTTTACTTCCGCCAACGCATCGGGGTTCACGATTATGCCGGGCTGGTTGAGCAGAATATCGTTGATGTCCGTGCCGTCGAGCAGGAAGGAATTCTCCTGTGTCTGGCTGCCATTCGTCGAAAAGGTGCCCTCGCGGTCGTTGGACTCTACCACTCCGGGAGCGGTTTTCTGCAACTGGACAACATCGCGCCCCAGGGTTGGAAGCTCCTCGAGTTCCGTGGCTCCGATCACATTCTTGAGTTGCACATCCGAGGTTTCGACCTGGACTGCGGCGGAATTCACCTGGATAGTTTGCGAAGATGTTCCGATCTGCAGCTTGGCGTCAATTTCGCGCGCTGAGCTCAAGTCAAGCAGGATGCCTGTCGAAATGAACTTCTGAAATCCCTGTTGACTGACGGTGACCGTGTACGGACCGCCAATGTGAAGGTCGGGAAAGATGTAGTAGCCCTTGCTGTCGGTTCTTTGGGTGCTCGCAATGCCTGTGCTCGTGTTTGCGGCCGTCACTGTGGCATTCGAGAGGACCGCGCCGGTTGGATCGGTGACAGTGCCGCGAATCGACGCTGTGGTGGCTTGCGCCTGGATGTGAGCTGCCCAAAGAAACGCGCCTGCGATCAACAGCAGGCATACTGCGAGAGATTGAAGCCGGATCCTCATGAAGCCTCCAAATGTTGCGTGCAGTGCTCTCCTGCGTACCGCGCGCCAGCACAACCGACAGTCATGAGCGCAGGAGTACGGATGGGAGTGATTTTCTGCAGGCTGAATCGATATTCCTCAGGTCCCTGTGTGAATGCAGAAAAGTGATCGCGGCAGAATTCTCGACGATCCTACGGGTCATGTCTTCGGCCATATGGAGGAGCCCGCGCATCAACCGTTCGATGGATGAGTGGTAGCGTGAACGGAGTTGGAACGGTGGGGGAATCTCGATACCTATAGAACCGGGACGTTCTGGTCACTGAAGTCGAAGCAAGAGCCGGCAACACGACTTTTCACTGGAGCTTGATAGCAGCCAGCACATTCGTTGATCGATGCCACCACAACGACGAAGGACGAATTTCGCGCGCCTAGTTCCTGCGGTCCGTCCAACCCACTCACATTCCGCCTTCGGCATGGACGTTGAGGTTCTTGGTCGCAATAAGCTGACCGTTTTGCTTCACGGTAATGGCCACTTGCCATGTTCCGCCATAGGCCAGGTCGCCAGTTCCCTCGTAGAGTCCGCCGCTTTTGCCCGTAAGAGCAGTTGTCGCAGTGACTGCATCCATCGCCATGTCAGGCATGGCCGGCATGAAGAAGGTGACTGCGACTTCGGCGCCTGAAACGATTGCGTTCTTGCCATCGGAAAGCTTGACGCGGAATATGTTTGAGCCCTTACGAAGCGGATTTGGATTCGTCGAAAAATCGACTTGAATCGCCTGCGCCGCACCAGTTCCCGAAATGGACTTCGCTTCAGGAATCTGCTGTGCACTGCGGATTGGCACAGCCGGTGGCGGGTTATCGGGTCGTTTTCCCGCCGCTGTTGCAGGCCCGCCGAGGTGAAAGCTGGGGCGGTTGAGCTTGGCGACTTCGTTCGCGAACTCTTTGATCTCGATGTACTGGTTTTTATCCACTCCTGTGAAATGCTGGCGTGTGTTGGTCGCTGGCCACCAAACGTCGACCGCAACGATCTGCGCATTGTGCCCCAGCCCAATGTGCTGCTCCAGCGGATTGGAGCCGAACGAACTGGTTTCTCCAACGGTACGATAGATTGGGCGCGGCGTCTGTCCATCGTCCGTCACCGTGATTTTGATCTGCGCGCCAACACCGGAGCGGTTGCTTTTAACGCCGACCAGGTGGACATTGATCCAGTCGTTGTCATTGCCGGGGTTCTGAAATACGCGTAGCGTATGCGCATCGCCTGGCACAGCTCCGCCCGTCTCCGCGACGATGGCCTCATTTCCGCTTCTGTCGAGATCGGCAAAAGCAATGCCATGGCCCTTGTGCAGTTCTCCGGTTCCCGAGGAAGCAGTGATGTCGACAAACGACTTTCCCTCCTTGTTGAGCAACAATGTGTGCGGCAGCAAAGCGGTGTACGAAGGATTTCCCATTCCCAGGTAGATGTCTAGAAAGCCATCGTTGTGAACATCGCCAAAATTGGAGCCCATCGGCATGAACACCTTGTCGAGACCTACCTTCTCTGTAACATCCTCAAAGGTCCCATCGTGCTTGTTGCGATACAGCTTCAGTGTCTCGGCATTGTGAGGAAGACCTACGTAGGTTTTCAACGACTCGGGAACAGACACGACATAACTGGTCACGAAGAGGTCCGGCCAGCCATCGTTGTCGTAGTCGAAGAACCAGGTCGAAAAGCTGACCAGTGGCGCCTGAACGCCTGCCTGCCGCGCTACGTCGGTAAATGTCAGATTTCCGTTGTTGTGATAGAGCTTGTTCGCGCTGTAGAGGTTCGACACATAGAAATCGACGTATCCATCCTGGTCGTAGTCTGCCGCGGTTACGCCCTTTGCGAAGGCATTTTGATCGATGCCCGCCGCATGGGAGATATCCTCGAAGGTGCCGTCGCCCTTGTTGTGAAACAGTTGGCTAGAGGAGTTCTCATTGGCAATAAAGAGGTCGAGATATCCGTCGTTGTCGATGTCGGCCCAGGCAACGGAATTTGTTTGACTCACGTTATCTCCCAGTCCGCTTGCCTCCGTCACGTCTGTAAAGGTTCCATCGCAGTTGTTGCGCATCAGAGATCTTTTCTGCGGGTACTCCCAGCCTCCACGCGGAATGAAGAGGTCCATGCAGCCGTCGTTGTTATAGTCCACCTGGATAATGTTGAGGGCGCCAAGCTGGTCGGCGAGGCCGGCCTCGACCGTTCGGTCGCTGAAGGTCCCATCCCCGTTGTTGTGAAAGTATTTGATAGGATCGCAGACCTCCATGCTGGAGACGATGATGTCAAGCAATCCGTTGTTCTCGAAGTCGTCGATAACAACCCCGCCGGCTTCGCGCATGACATTCAGGCCCGCCGCGGGCGCCACATCGACAAAGCGGCCGATGTTCTCCTTCGACTCAAAATCGCTTTCCGGAATGAGATACGCTTTGGGGACGCCTGCCGGATACTCGCCCAGAGTAGAATAGGCCAGATTCAGAAGCCACTTAACCTCCAGATCGTCTGGGAATTGCGTGAGATATTGCGTGAAGTATTGAATGGCAAGTCTCGATTCATCCTTTTTCTCGTAACTTGCCTTGGGATTCACGGGAGGAAATATATCGAAATCGGTGGAGTTGCGATATACGCCGTTCTCCATCTCCGCCCAATGCAGATAGGCATCGCCTAGAATCTCCTGAAGTTGGGCCGCGAGGCTGCGCGCCGATGCCTGACTAGGGCCGCCCATTCCAACATTGCCGCCTGCACCCGCCTGTGTGGGCAACTGGGCGGGTGATAATGCCTGGGCCAGTTCGTAGGCGATCTTCAACTCCCTGATCGATTCCTCCATCTTCCCCGCATAGGCATAAAGCTGCCCCTTGAATATGTGCAGTGTTATGACGTCGGGCATACCATAGCTGCTCGAACTGCCCGACTTTGCGGCGTTCAATACCTCTGTCAATCGCGCCATGCCCATATCATAGGATTGGGTTCGCAGATTGCAGCTTTGTCGCAGGTCGCGTTCCCATCCGTCAGGCTTTGGAAGGCTGCGAAACAACGAGTCAGCCTCAGTCAAGCCGGAAAGATTGGCTCCAAAGCGGATCTCGCCGCTTGCGATCATCGCCTGAATGTGCTTTATGTTCGGGTCTTCCGTAGCAGGGGCGGCAGGCAGAATCTTCAGAATCGCAAACCCATTGGATACGGGGATAATGCCGCTAAGTTGCCCCGTTGTATGCCCAGCCAGCGCGTCTCGCAACTCGGGACGCAGTTGCGATGGACTGAAACTTCCCATGTAGCCGCCGTCGTTCGACGTAGGGTCGATCGACTTCTCCTTTGCCAGTACACCAAAATCCCAGCCGGCATTGAGTTGCTGCAATAGACCAACCGCCTCAGCCTCGGTGCACGTGACGATAATGCCCAGTTCTACGGGATGCGAGGCCGCGTCTTGTTGCGCCAACAGCGCTGTGGCGAAACCTGATAGAAGCACAGCCGCCGTGAGCGACAATTTCCCAATGAATTGGCATGTTCCGAATCTGAAGCGTTGCATGGGTTCCTCGGTGGATGATATGGACTCATTGTGAAGCAGCCGCTAAGTGAGGAATGATAATCGCGTCCTGGCCCTAAGTCGTGGACTTAAAGGAGGAGGCGCAAGTCGTCATTTTGGATGGAAGTTCCACTCATCGTTCCGGATGACAGTGGCACTCATCATTTTGGATGAAGGTGTTCGTCGCTATTTCGGACGAAGCAGTTACAGTGCGGATAAGCAAATGATCTAAACAGCGGTGGAGCACGCGCGCAGTTGCAAGGTCGATTTCACCATTCGATGGGTGTGTATCATGAAGGACCGCTATACTCTTACATTTCCCAAAATTTGGAGTACATCGCGAAGCGCTGAAGAGGTTGGCTGATGCGATCGCTCGGCATGAACAAGCCACGGCGCAGGCGATGAAGAGGTGCTCCTGATCATTTTCTGCCGGAACATCGTGTCGGCATCGCTCAGGGTCGATCGCGCCGCGTCGAGTGGCCTTGGCCCTTCAGCTCATCCGAATGGATGATATCGCAGACCATCCTATTGGATGAGGTAGCAGCCCATCCAATAGGCGAAGACGCCGATGCGGCCGGCACTTACAGTGTGTGGTAATCAATCGCGTAATCATCCGTGGCTTTCAGAGTTTAACCAGTTCGCGGAAGCGCGTGAGCAAGGCCCGGCCCGGCGCACAACGCATGCGCCCTCCAAGGATACCTGCCTTCACCTGCGGGCCTTTTAACATGCAGCCTTTGTTTGAAGGAGAGCCATGATTCGAAGAATCGTTCTTGTTTTTGCCTGTCTGGCAATCGCCCTGGCCGCAGCCCTGGCGCAAAGCAACTACGCCGTGGTGCGGGGATCGATTCTCGATCCGCAGCATCGCCCCATTGCCGGCGCGCGCGTCCATATCACCGCTGCCGAAACCGGCGCCGAGCGCGAGGTTGTTTCCAATGCCACCGGACTCTATGAGATAGCCGGCTTGCAGCCGGGCGCATACACGCTGACGATCGATAGTCCCGGCTTCAAGCAGGCCAAGGAGACCGTCAATCTCGAAGTTGGCCAGCAGGCAACTCTCGATCTGCAGTTGCTCCTTGGCGCCGATACACAATTTGTCACGGTCCAGGCCTCGGGTGAGCTGCTCAAGACCGAGGATGCGAGCGTGGGCGAAGTGGTGGATCAGCGGTCTGTGGATTCGCTGCCGCTCAACGGCCGCATGTTGATCGACCTGGTCCTCACCGTGCCTGGAGCGCACATCAGCCACGGCGCTTCGGTGGGAGACATGAGCTCTCTTTATTGGAGGCCGGGTCAGCGGTCGGCGGTAAGCATCGGCGGAAGCCGCCCCAACGCAAATTACTTTCTCCTCGACGGAGCCACCAACACCGACCCGACCTTCAGCACCCAGAACCTGAGTCCATCGCCCGATGCGGTGCAGGAGTTCGAAGTACAGACCGGAAGCTATTCCGCCGACATGGGCGGAGCCGGAGGCGGCCAAATCAACATCGTCACCCGCTCCGGGTCCAGCCGCTTTCACGGTACGGCCTACGAGTTTCTGCGCAACGGCGACATGGACGCCCACTCCTTCAATCAGATGGGCACTTCAAATTTCCTGGTGCAGAACAACTTTGGCGCATCGTTTGGCGGCCCCGTAAAGCACACCGGCAAGACCTTCTTCTTCCTGAACTACGAAGCCCTGCGGCACGTCGAGACCGACGCCATGGTCGACACCGTGCCCACCGCGGCCGAGGCCTCGGGCGACTTCAGCCAGAGCGGCGTGAATATCTACGACCCGAATACCACTACCGCGAATCCCAGCTACAACTCCAACCTGCCGGCGAGCGCGTCGAATCCCCAATACATTCGCCAGCAGTTCGAATTCAACGGCGTGAAAAATGTGATTCCGCCGGGACGGCTGACGCAGGCCGCCACCATCATGCTCAACAAGTACACCCCGCTGCCGAACACCACAAACATGGGCGGCGAGACCATGATGGGCCAGCCCACCGTGATCGGCGCAGGCAATGACGCCAACAATTACCTGGACACGCGCAACGAACACATGACCGACGATCAAGGAACGGTCCGCGTCGATCACAGTTTCGCCAATGGCGACACCGCCTTCATCCGCTACTCGGTCGCGAGCGAATACGGCTTCATGCCCGAGGGCCTGCCCGGCTTCGGCTTGTATCACGACAATTTCTCGCAGCAGGGGACAGGCGCCTGGAACCACGTCATCTCGACTCACATGGTCAACATGGCGACCGTCGCCGTCTCGCGCCTGGCCATGTCCCACACCACTGAAAGCGCGAGCAAGAACGATATCGTCGACGAGCTGGGCATTACTGGGACCGGTTTCGGCGGTCCGAAAGCCTGGGGCGCGCCTTACTTCAACGTGCAGGGCTATTCACCGCTGGGCGACAACTACCTCGCGACGCCGATGAAGGCCTGGGACACGGTGGTCGAGGGCCGCGATTCGCTGAGCTGGCAGATCGGCAGGCACAGCGCCAAGTTCGGCGGCGCGTACCAGAAGTTCATCTGGCCCATGTGGGGCTTCTTCCAGAATCGCGGCTACTATCAGTACACCAACGGCTACACCACGCAATACGCATTGAACGACGGCACCACCGGATCGGCCCTGGCCAACTTCCTGCTGGGTCTGCCGGCGGCGCGGCAAGGGCAGGCGGGCGTACCCCAGATGAACCTTCACCAGTGGTATGCCAACGGCTACGGGCAGGACGCGTGGCGGCTGACCACAAAGACCACGCTCACCTACGGCCTTCGCTACGAGTTCATGAGTCCGCTGATCGATGTTGACTACACGAACAGCAATCTAGTTATCGCCAATGGTGTGCCCCAGGTCTTCATCGGCGGGCAGAATGGCTATCCGAAAGGACTGATGTATGCCAACCGCACCAACTTCGCGCCCCGGCTGGGCCTGGCCCAGAACATGCCTCGATTCGGCGTGGTGGCGCATCTGGCCTATGGAATCTTCTACACCCCGGTGGACATGAACACTTGGTGCAACCAGCGCCACAACGTGCCCTATGTCTTTCCTGAGACCGCGCAGAGCGATCCGTACATTCCCTCAATCACCACGCTGAACTTCCCCACCCCGGTGCTCGGCACCACGGCCGTCAGCTTCACCGCGCTCCAGTTGCACGCGCCGGCGCAATACGTTCAGCAGTGGAGCGCATCGCTCGAAAAGCAGGTCGGCAGCCAGACCACGGTCGAGATCGGCTACCTGGGCGCGGGCGGCTTCCACCTGCAGCGCTCCCACCTGATCAACAACGCACAGCCCGGACCGGGCCTGATCCAGCCCCGGCGTCCGCACCCGAAAATCAGCTTTGTGGCCAACAGTGTCTTCCCGGCTGCTGTCGCCCAAACCATGACCAGCTCTACGTTTCCCGTGAGCACCATCAACCTGCTTGAGAACACCTCGCAGAGCTGGTACGACGCGGGTTACGTCAACGTCCGCCGGCGCTATGCAAAGGGCCTCAGCTTCCTCGGCAACTA
This sequence comes from Occallatibacter sp., assembly GCA_049515995.1. Lineage (GTDB taxonomy): Bacteria > Acidobacteriota > Terriglobia > Terriglobales > Acidobacteriaceae > Telmatobacter. The sequence goes on from JBEKTO010000011.1 coordinate 11,662, forward strand.
CACTTTCGCCAAGGCGCTGGAGAATGCGCCGGACTTCCGTTCGCCGATGTTCGAAGCGGCCACTCCGCAGAACAACGACGACCTGAACGCCGAGAAAGGTCCTGGCTGCGACATCCGCCAGCGCTTCGCTCTGAGCGCGGTCTACAACCCGCCGGTCTACACGCGCAACGGCCTCACGCGGGCTCTGACCCGCGACTGGCGCGGCTCGGTTGAATACCAGGCGCAGACTGGCTTCCCAATGACAATGTCCGTCTTTGGCGATACCGCCAATGCGGGAACCGTCGTGAGCGAGAACCCCATCCGCGCCAACCTCACCGGCGAGAAGGTTTTCGCATCGGGTACCCGGAACTCGACCACATGGTTCAACCCCGGCGCTTTTACCGCGCCCCCCGCCTATACCTATGGCGACGTCGGCCGCAACACGGTCTACGGCCCCGGCCTGCAAACCATGGACCTGGGAGTGGTGCGTGAATTCGCTGTGGCGGAGAGGGCCAGGTTCGAGACCCGCGCCGAGTTCTTCAACGGCCTCAACCACACCAATCTGGGAACACCCAACCGGTTCGTCAATACCTCCAGCTTCGGCAGCATCACCGAGGTCGCCACGCCGGGCAGGGAGATCCAGATCAGCGCAAGGGTGAGCTTCTAAGAGCTTTCACGACAAACGCGAAAGAGATGCGCCTGGTGCAGGTAACAACGAGGTTCTCTGCGGAACGAATCAAACTGAAGGGTCGCCTGTGAGCGGCCCTTCGGCTCTCCTTTATGCGCGGAATTTGAGAAGTGAGGAATGCCCCGCTATGCGAATCGCTCTCCCTATCGGTGGGATATCCACCCGCGAGTTGGCACCCGAACCATCCGATCCGGGAAAACAAGGGCATCGAGTCATGCAATGTTGGATGCTTAGGAAGCAAGAAACGGCTGAGTAATAAGATCTCGTCGACGCTGTGAAATCAGGCCCTGGGCGCCTGCTCGCTCTGTAGACTGCCTCCGCACTCATCACGGGATCTCGAACGAGAGCATGGCTTGGCGCGTGCACGTGAGTCGTTTTCGCTCCATCATCGATCCCAGCCCTGGCAGCCGGATGGGCGCGGGTGGCTTTTGCGAACCTTGACTTTGCAACGCTCCGATTTAACAGGGGCTTCAAGCGAAAAGAGACCGGGTCTTCTTCAATGGACAACGCTCTTCCAACGATTCGATTGTCATTCCATGTGCATTTCATACGTATACATGGGCCTGACGGCATGCCGACGATTCGAATGTTGTTCGTCGAAACCACAAAGGCGCAACCGGTATATGAGGGATTTGGATCCTGGTCGCAATGCAGGCGCTGGGTCGTCCGGGTCTCAGAATGCACAATCCTGGGAGATCAGTTGGCCATGGTTCAGAAACGTCTTGCGGTGAAACGATTGGCGACCATCAAAGAAATGTTTGCTTCCCTGTATGATCTTGACTCTGTAGGATTTCGGCGCGTGGATATATAGGAACCTGAAATTGTGATCTTCTTCCAGTGGTACGGATTGCTTATCCCTGGTCTGCGGGTCGCAGCGATGCTTTCCGCTGCAATGTATCTATGCATTGTCTCAACTGGATCGCTTTGACATTGTGGATGGCCCACTGCTCAATCACAAACCTGGCTAAAAGCTCTCGACTGCGAAAGCTAAGTCGGGCATTCTTATGAATGTCCATTCGATCCCTCCGAAGGTCCTGATTGCTCGCCACAACCAGCTTCTCCGAAGCAAATCGAATGGACAACCTCTTGAAAGATCACAGGTGACCCACCTCCCCACGCAAAAAATCTGGGCGCCACGGGTCACTTCCGGAAAACGCCGGTGCGGCTGGGAGGAATTCTGGCTTCACGCTAAATTGCCAATGCGCTCAGTGAGGACGGATAGATCCTCGAAAGTCGCCATGGCAACTGGAATCGCAAAATCCGGCCGGCGATTGCGGATACACGGCGAGGTCGCCGCTTCCAGGCCGTACTGGTCTGCGATGAGGACTCGTCGTCATAAGGCTGCGCGCAGTGCGGTCCAGATTATGAAAGAGAGGGTCAGATCCAATACGCGAACATGCGATGACGCTGGAGCAGGCGCTGCAGCGAAATGTATCGGGGCGCGGTCCGCCAGAGTCGATCAAAGTTGGCGCTGCTTTTGACATGGTCGGCGAGAAGGTTGTCACCGATCCGCGGTCCGATCTCTCCGGCCGGCGCGGTGGTGACAACCATCTCTTCTCCGTCACTCTTCAGCCTTGGAAATATTGCATGTTTTCGAGATCGGTGATGAGTCCGGGTCCGGTTGGGTTCCAGCCAAGCTTCTCTCGTGTTTGTCCGCTGGAGGCTGGCATATCGAGGCCGGCGAACCTCGCGAGCCAGTCAAAATGAGCGGGCGCCACTTCCGGAGAGAGGCTGACCACGGGGACTTTCAAGCCGCGTCCAATGACTTCAGCGATCTCCCGCATCGATACGCCCTCTTCCGCAACCGCGTGGTATCTGGCGCCTGCTTCGTGCTTCTCCAACGCGAGCCGGTAGAGATGGGCAACATCGAGAACGTGCGCCGCCGCCCAGCGATTGAGCCCCTCGCCGATGTACGGCGAGACTCCCTTTTCACGAGCCAGTTGGATCGTCCAGCTGACGAGGCCCTGCTTGACGGTATCGTGGACCTGGGGAAGACGCACCACCGATACGTTCACACCACGCGCAGCCTGCGCCAAGCCTGTCTGCTCTGAGACGCGAGGCATCGCTGGGTGGAAAGTGACCTCGATGTCTTCGCTCGCGATACGGCCTGGGGCAAGCGCGCCGATGCCGGAGGTGACAATCAGTGGGCGGTTGGAACCCGCGAGCGCGTCGCCGAGCGCCTCGATGGCGCGCCTGTCATCCTCGCAATTCGCTGCGAATTTCGAGAAGTCGTGATTGAAGGCGGTGTGGATGACGCCATCCGCCTGTGCCGCTCCGCTGCGCAGAGTTTCAAGGTCTTCGAGATTGCCCCGATGCACTTCGGCGCCGGCAGCGATCAAAGATTGAGCACCCGCATCGCTGCGAGCCATGCCGAGCACATGATGGCCAGCGCCGATCAGCTCTCGGACGATAGTCGAACCGATAAAGCCTGTTGCTCCTGTGACAAAAACACGCATCTGAGTACTCCTGTTCCTGAATTTTCGATTGTTGACAAATTCGTTCGCTACTTTTGCCGCGCGACGGGAACTGCGGCGTCTTGTCCGGATACTACGTCGAGACTGGCAATCAAATCAGCGGGAATTTGCAGGTTCGCCGCCTTGAGGTTTTCGTGAAGATGATCCAGGGACGATGTTCCGGGGATCACCAGGATGTTCGGCGAGCGCTGGAGCAGCCACGCCAGCGCAACCTGCATCGGCGTGGCATCGAGCGACGCGGCTGCCTCATTGAGCTTGGACGACTGCAGCGGGGAGAATCCTCCCAGTGGAAAATAGGGCACATAGGCGACTCCCTGCGCAGCGAGAAGATCGATGAATTCGTCGTCGGTGCGCTGGGCCACGTTGTAGAAATTCTGAATGCACACGATCTCAGTGATAACCTGCGCCTCAACCAGTTGCTTGGCAGAGACGGTGCTGAGGCCGATATGCCGGATCAGACCCTGCTGCTTCAGCTCGGCAAGCGCCGTCAGTGGCTCTTCAAAAGGCTCGTCTGTCGGCCCGGTCAGGCCGCCGAGGCGAAGATTGACCACATCGAGTGCATCGAGACCGAGATTCCGCAGGTTGTCGTGAACTGCGTCGATAATCTCCTGGCGTGAGCGAGCATGTGGCCATGAGCCATCGCTGCCGCGGCGTGCTCCTACTTTGGTCACGATGACGAGATCGTCGGGATAAGGATGGAGCGCCTGCCTGATGAGCTGATTGGTTACGTGTGGGCCGTAGAAGTCGCTCGTATCGATGTGGCTTACGCCAGAGGCGACGGCCTCCCGTAGAACCGCGATCGCCCCAGGAACATCGCGCGGCGGTCCCCAAACCATCTTGTTTCCGTCTCTGCCTGCAAGTTGCATGGCGCCGTAGCCCATGCGGTTCACGCTGAGTGAACTGCCGGGCAGGGTAAAGCTGCCGGCCAGACTGACTTCCTGGAACATTCCATTCCCCTCTTCGTTGTTGGCATCTCTTTTGCGGCCGGCATTGACGAACGAGTGCCGATTCCGATAAAATGGAGGATACCTCCGTTTCAACACATAGGATAAACGGAGACTGTCTCCGGTCGCAAATTATTTACGCATGCCCAGGAAGCTTTCACAACCCGCTCCTCGAAAGCCGCGCACGGATGCGCTGCGGAACCGCGTGCGTATTCTGGAGGTGGCGAAGGATAGTTTTACCCGTTCTGGCGCGGACGCCAGCTTGGACGACATCGCCAAACAGTCCGGCGTTGGAGCCGGAACCCTCTATCGACACTTCCCTACCCGGGATGCCCTGATCGAAGCGGTCTATCGAAGCGAAGTGGAAAAGCTGGCCGCGGCGGAGCACAAGTTCACTGAAACAATGGCTCCGGTCGACGCATTGCGGGCGTGGATGCTGCTGTTTGTCGACCACATCGCAGCAAAGCAGATCATTGCCCCCGCGCTGAATAGTGTCGTCGGTGGCCCCGCAAAACTATATGAGGGCTCGCGCGGGCTCATCCATGCGGCAATCGATGCGTTGGTGAAACGCGCCATCGAGAGCGGGGAGATCCGCGAAGACCTCGACCCCTTCGACCTGCTTCGAGCGCTGATCGGAGTCGCCCATGTTGCGTCCGGTCCTGGCTGGCAGCAAAGCGCCCGGAGGCTGGTGGACATTCTCGTCACAGGCTCGCGCCCAGTCAAGTAGGGTGCGCCCCGCAGGGCCCGACCGGCGAAATCTGAAGGCGAACCAGCCGTCCTATGCTGCGGGTTGTGCGTCCGTTGTCAAAGGCGGTGCCCGGCGCTCAACCGGTGTAGCCGCCCGAGGCGTAAACGGTCTGGCCAGTGAGCCAACCGGAGTCGGCTGAGGCCAGGAAGGCTGCGGCAGTCGCGATGTCGGTGGGTTGGCCGATGCGGCCCAGGGGCGTTGAGGCTTCCGCCTGCGTTTGGAACTCGCTGCCGATGAAGCCCGCGCTGTGGGCGCCTTCGGTTTCAATCATGCCCGGGTTCAGGGCGTTGACGCGGATCTTCTTTGCGCCGAGTTCCTTGGCGAGCGAACCGGTGATGGTGTTGACGGCGCCCTTGGTTGCACTGTAGACGGCGGCGTTGGCGAATCCGGATGCAACGACCGAGCCGATGTTGATAATGCTGCCGCCGGCGGGGTTGAAGCGGACGACGGCTGCCTGGGTCACGAGCAACAGGCCGAGGACATTGATGTTGAACTGCTTGTGGAAGTGCTCGGGGGTTATCTGTTCGAGGGGGCCAAACTCATAGACGCCTGCGTTGTTGACCAGGATGTCGATGGGGCCTAACTGGGTGGCTACGGTGTCGATCAGCGGTGCGATGCTGGCGGGATCTGCGATGTTGGCTTGGACGGCGATGGCTTTGCCGCCCGCGGCCTGAATGGCGGCGACGACTTTGTCCGCGCCCGCTTTGCTGCCGGAGTAGTTGACTGCGACGGAGGCTCCGCGGCCAGCGAGTTCTCGGGCAATGGCTGCGCCGATGCCCTTCGATGCGCCGGTAACCAGCGCGACTTTGCCCTGAAGATTGGTGCTCTGAATGCTGCTCATGTTTGGCTCCCTTGCCGCTCCGTCAACTATTCGACGTTTCGACAACTATCGAATTGATTGACGAGAGCGGAAAAGGATTCAGGACGATTGTGATTTCTTTTGCGGTTGGCTTTCAGCGGGCAGTTCTCAGCGACCAGGGCAAGGGTCTGTGTCGAGCGCGCCGAGGATTTGGATGAGGCCTTTGAGGACACCGGAGCGCAAGGTGAGGAAGTGGAACTTGCCCTCGCGCCGGATTTGGATCAGGCCGGCGGCTTCCAGCTCCTTGATGTGGTGGGAGAGAGTAGCGGCGGAGATGGGCAGGGCGGCGCGGGCTTCCGCACAGCCCAGTGGGCAGCCGGCCTTGGCGATTCGCTCCAGGAGCTCGAAGCGGCGCGGGTCGGCGAGAGCCTTGAAGACGGCGGTACGGCGGGCACTGGTGAGACGCGTGGGTTTTGTCGCGCGCGTGTTGGCCGGTCTGGCGGATTTTGGTTCGGCGATCGGGGTCATTGATTTCTTCCAGGTGTCGGATGCAATGGTAGCGCAGCAAGTGTCATGGAGTGGACTCCCTTCGAAACACAGCCTGGGAATCTGGCTTCACGCCAGATTCGCTCCAGGTGCAAACGGCGTTTGCCGATACCGATCCGGTGAGCAGGGCCGGGCTTTTCCAGGGACAGGGCCTCGCCGGCCAAGCCCCTGACGCTTTATGGTACAATCCCCTGAACTTGTTCAGGTGCCTGCGGGTCAGGCGATACGCGTGTTGACGTTCGAACGGGCAAATCTTGCCGCCGCGGAACCGAGCCGAGGCAGGAATTTGTCGAAAAGGGGAATGACGATGAAATACACAATAGCCGCCTTAGAATCTCCGGATGCGGTGATACGTTCCGCCGAAACAAGATTCCATAGGGCAATCCTTCTCGTGGTTGTCTGCGTTCTTGCGTTCATGATTCCCGCGGCCATGCATGGCCAGGCCATTGGCAGTTTCTCGGGCAATGTTCTCGATAAGTCCGGATCGGCGATCCCTGGAGCGGCCATCACCGCCACTTCGCAGGGCACCGGCCAGACGCGCGAAGGGAAGACAGACAATGTCGGGCACTATCTGATTCCTCTTCTCCCTGTCGGGGTCTACACCGTGCGCGTCGATGCGGCGGGTTTTCAGAGCGCAATGTCCAAAGATCTTCATCTCCAGGTCGACGAAGCACGCGAAGTCGACTTTTCGCTCGTACCCGCCACCGTTGTCACTACGGTCGCAGTGACCGGTGACGCCGTTGCGGTCGAGACCGCCAATCCATCTCTTGGCCAAGTCATCACCTCGCAGGAGGTGTCGCAACTCCCCTTGAACGGCCGCGATTTCGTTCAACTCGCAACCCTCACCGCCGGCGCCACGGCAGAAACCAACCCCAACAGCTTTTTCACCCAAGGCACCGACAGCGAAGTGGCCGCGCGCGGTTCCTTCTCTCTCTCGGTCGGCGGCTCCCGTCCCAACAGCACCGACTGGCTGCTCGATGGAGTCGACAATAACGAACTCACCGCCGGCGGCATCGGCGTCTTTTCTTCGATTGACGATATTCAGGAATTCAAGGTCTTAACCTACACCTACTCCGCCGAATACGGCTCCCGCGCCGGCCCGACCGTGCTGGTCAGTACAAAATCCGGATCCAACGACATTCACGGCTCTCTCTTTGAGTTTGTGCGCAATACCGATCTCGACGCCAAGAGCTACTTTGCCAACTCCGTGGAAAAGTTCAACCTGAACCAGTTTGGCGGCTCCGTCGGCGGACCGATTCGCAAGAACAAGACCTTCTTCTTTGTCGATGCCGAACAAAAATACCAGCGCCACGGGATTGCATTTACGGGCTTGGTGCCTTCGCTGGCCATGCGTGGCGGCGACTTCTCTGCCGACCCATTTGGCAATACGATTTCCGGCCTCGCTATTGCCAACCCGAACATGATTGGCGCATCGGCGGACCCCACCGTCTTTCCAAATGTCTACTTCCAATGCGATGGCGCGGGCAATCCTCTGGCTGCCAACGCCGATGGAAGCCAGGCCAACGGAACTCCCTGCAACAAGATTCCAACCGCCCTGATTAACAGCATCGGGCAGGCCATGATGAAGATTTACCCCGCGCCGAACGCCAACGCCGGCAATCCCAATGCCAGCTACAACTACGTCAACGAGCCTGTGCGCACTCTGAACGAAACCAAGTTCGATGTCCGCCTGGACCACACGCTTTCCAGCAAGGACAATCTCTTCGGCCGTTTCAGCTACGACCAGGCATCCTCGTTTGTCCCCGGTGGCGCGCCCGGGCTGGCCGAAGCAAACGCCTTCGGCAGCAATGAGAACCTGATCAACCACGGACGCAACATCGGCACTGGCTGGAACCACGTGTTCTCGCCCCGCGCGCTCAACCAGGCCACCCTCGGCTACGACCGCATCTTCGACTACATCGCTTCGACGGGCAACTTCACCTGCGAATCGGCCATCCTGGGAATTCCCAACGCCGATCTGGGCTGCTCAGTCAGCGGTGCCCCCAACTCCAGTGCTCCATACAGTCAAGGCTTGGTTTCCGCTCAAGTTACTAGCGGCTATTGGGCCCTCGGCGATCGCGGCTACTCCCCCTTCCAGGGTGGAACGAACATCTACTCGTTCAAAGACGATCTAGACCTGATTCGCGGCAAGCATGAAATTCACACTGGCATCGATCTCCGTGCCAATCAGATGAACGTCGGCACAGCTGCCTTTGGAGCTGGCTTCTGGCTCGTCGGTACCTTCGGAAACTTTAGCGGCGCAGGTTTGGCCCCCGGCAATCCCGAGGCGGACCTGCTGATGGGAATTGTCGGAGGGGCCATCCACGACCAGACATACGACGGAGCGGTCACCGGACGCCGCTGGGACATCGTACGGCCCTTCGTCGAGGATGACTGGCGCGTTGTTTCGTCGCTCACCCTCAACCTCGGCTTAGCGTGGGACTTGACCACTCCCATCACCGAGGTCCATAACCGCATGGCGGACTATATCCCCTCGGCCACGGGAGGGCAGTTGCTGATTGCGGGCCAGAACGGTGTAAGCAATTCGGCGGGCATCAATATGTTCAAGGGCGCATACGAACCCCGCGTTGGCCTCACCTGGAAGGTTCGCGGCAGTGACAGGACTGTGCTTCGCCTCGGCTTTGGCATCTATCACGATTCGTCCTGGAATCAGGGCGCGCAGGGCCTCTGGCAAAACCCGCCCAACCTCGGCGAGTCCGATCAATTCCCTGCTACCTTCTCTGCGGGCTGCGCCTTTTCGACTTCATGGTGCGCCTCCTTGCCCGGGCAGACAGTCGAGTCTGTCCCTACCGCCTCCGGCGGCTTTTTAGCACTTCCCTCGCCGCAAAATGTGGCCAGCTTCGTCGGCACGTACTACTACCAGCCGACCAACTTCCAGCCAGGCAGGGTTCACCAATATAACGCGAACGTCGAACGTCAGTTGCCGGGAAATGTTCTGCTCACCGCGGGCTATGCCGGTTCGGTCGGCGGTCATCTGCTGGTGATCGGCAACGACCTCAACACCAACAGCCCCTCGGCCTGCGGAACAGCCGGCTACACCATCGGCTGCCTGCCCGGCGGCGCTCCCTACGTGTATCCCTACAACCCTCCGAACTATAACGCTGTCTTGCTCTTCGGCGATGTGGGCACGACGCACTACAATTCGATGCAGCTCAAAGCGGAGACCAAGACGCCAAAGTATGGCCTTTACGCACTGGCCGCTTACACCTACTCCCGCACCTACGACAATGGTCTGTCGGACGGCCTGGGGTCAGAGTTGAGCGCACCGTATTTCCCGCTTCCCAACTGGCAAAATCTCGACTGGTCCCTTTCGCAGATCAATCTCAACCAAAGCTTCACCGGCAGCGTCATCTATGACCTGCCTTTCGGCAAGGGCCGGATGTTCGGGAGCAACTGGAACAATCTGACCAACTCGCTTTTCGGCGGTTTCCAACTCACGCTGATCGAGAGGATCTCCTCCGGTTTCCCAGTTCCACTGATCGACAGCAACAACACATCCGGCACTGCCTTCAATACCGGCGGCGACTCCTACAACTTCAACCGGCCCAATCAGGTCGCCAACTGCAACCCCTACAACGCCAACCACAGCCAGCACCAGTGGATCAACGCGGCCTGCTTCCCGGCAGCAGTCCCCGGCGAACTGGGGAATGCGTCGCGCGTCCCGGTGGTCGGGCCCGATTTCGTCAACACCGATTTCTCGCTCATCAAGCAGTTCAATCTGCCTCGCAAAGAGATGGGCTTGAACTTCCGCGCCGAGTTCTTCAACCTCTTCAATCACGCCCAGTTCGGCATGCCGGTCAATGATATTAACGCTTCAGGATTCGGCGCCGTAAACTCCACGGTCAACAATCCGCGCCTTATCCAACTGGCGCTCAAACTGTCCTTCTAAGCAAGGGAGAAACAGGCCAGTCGCAGACGCAAGTCAACGGCCGCCAAAGGAAGTTCATCCTTCGGCGGCCGTTGACTTTGTTGGACGCAATGGATTCCAGCGGATTCGTGGCTGGAAACGATCGAACCGTGTGACTGTGAATGGGTTCCGATGTGCTCATGACGGACGGAACCGCCGTGTTCCTCCCGCGGATTCTGTCGGAAAGGCAACGACCTATCACCGATCTCTGCACAGAACGGCTGCACGAACTTCAGGTACGTTTCGGTTCTGGCGCAGAAGAGATTAGAAGGTGATGCGTCCTCCCAATTGGATCTGTCGTGGAGTGTTGTAATCGGAGGTTATCTGACCAAAGGTTGAACTGCCCAGAGTTGTGTTCGGCAGGGCGAACCATGGATGGTTGAAGAGATTCTGGACCTCCGCTCGGAAGGCGAAGTTCACGCGCTCCTTGACGGAGACAGTCTTGATCAGAGTGGTATCCCAGTTGCCCGCTCCGGGCCCAGGGCCGCGCAGAGTGCCGGCCTTGGGTTCGTCGCCAAACTGGAACTCGTTCACTGCGGTAAAGGCGTTCGGGTTGATATATCCGTTGACGCGGCTGTAGAGGCTTCCGGAGGTCTTCCCGCTCACGCCTGGATTGAGATTGGGCCGCTGGACGGCCGCGCCGATCAGGCCGTTTTGATTGTTCTGGGTGATATCCAGTGGGAATCCGTTCTCGTAGTAGGTCACGGCGCTCAGTTGCCAATCGCCGACCGCGTAGTTCCACAGTCCCGCATTGCTCAGGAATCTCTTGCCCTTGCCTACCGGAAGAACATAGGAACCGGCCAAGGTAAAACGATTCGGGACATCGATGAAGGAGCGTCCCCACTCCGATTTCAGATCGTAGATATTCTGCGGGCCAACGTTCGACCCTCCCGACGGACTGGATGTTTCGTAAGATCCATCGAGATTGCGCGACCAGGTATAGGTGCTGAGGAAGGTCACACCCGACGAGAATCGCCGCTCCACCCTGACCGCGAGCGAGTTATAACTCGACGCGCTGTCCGTCGTAATTACGTTGACCGAGGCAAACTGCGGGAAGGGCAAAAGCAACTGGTAATAAGGAACCGTCTGCTGGCCGATCAATCCGGGCCCTCCCGATTGGTAAAAGGGATTGGCAGTGGAAGCGTTGAGCGCCGCTGCGCCGAGAGAGAAGTAGGAGGGGTTGAGCTGGTCGATATTGGTTCTGCCTCCGCCGGCAGGCGAGGCGCTGCCGCCGCCTTGCGGCGAGGGGAGCAGATGATGCCCTCGCGAACCCACATAGTCCACTTCCAGAATCGTATTGTGTGCCAACTGACGCTGCACACCCGCAGAGAACTGGTAGATAGTAGGCGACTTGATGTTCTCGCCATAGGCCGCAATGGGGTCGCCGATGCCCGTGAGCAGGCGGTTGATGTTTCCAGTGGGAGCTTGCGGTCCACCGGGGAATGGGTTGTTGAGCGAGAAACCCGGCGCCGGAGTCAGGTCGCCATTGTTGCTCGATGTCAGCGGTGTCTCGGTCGTGAACCCGGTTTGAAGAGCCGCCGTGGCGTCATAGCGCAAAGGCGAATAGAAGACTCCGAAACCGCCGCGAATCGCCGTCTTTTGTCCGAGCGCATAGGAGTATCCAAAACGTGGGGCAAACTTGAGCTTGGAAAGTTCACCGGTCTCATTGCGGCCGCCCGTTCCCGCGTACTCCAGGCCGCCGACGGTTCCCGGCACAATACTTGCTAGCGGGCTGGCGACGGATGGGTTAAATGCAACGACCTCGTTGTTGTTGGAGTCCTTGAGCCCCGTCTCGTACTCGTAGCGTAAACCAAAGTCGAGGGTCAACTTCCGGGTGATGCGGAACTCGTCCTGTACGTAGGCGCCCCAGTAGTTGATGTACTGGTAGAAGCGTTGCGACTCCTCTATATTTCCGCTGGTCGGTAGCCCCAACAAAAGGTCGGCGATGGCGCTGCCATGCGAGGGATCGGGGTCGCCAGGATTCTGTTTCGTGAAGTTCCCGGTGAAATCGAAATATCCCGGCGCGTGCTGAAAATCGGTGAAGGAAAGATCGATGGAGCGGTAATCGACACCCGCCTTGATGCTGTGCTTCCCAATCTCTTTGGCTATCTGGGTGAAGAGATTCCTTGAGTACCAGAAGTCCCTGGTCGCCGTTGAATCGCTCAGAGAGGTGAAGTTCGTCACATCGACCGGCGGAAAGAAGCCGAGTTGGTAGTTGTAGGCCGGAAGTCCAAGCGCGGTGGGGCTGAATCCATTGCTCAGCGGCAGGATGACATTGGGGAAGCGGTTGAATCCGAAGCGGACGCTGAGGATGGTCGTGGGATTGAGGGTGAAGATGTTGTTCAAATTGGTGGCGTCCACATGCCGGTTATACGTGATGGATTCCGATCCGGGCGTAGTCCCCAGCGCATTGCCAAAGGGTATCAGGCAGAAGTAGTGCAAATAGGAGACGTTGGCCGCCCACCACTTGAAGAACTGTTGATCGAGCTTGCCGACGAATTCGTCGCCGCGATTTGCCGGTCCCGGCGTTGCAGCAAGATAATTCGATCCTCCGGAGGGCAATCCCTGCACATTGGCGTGTGGAAAATAGCTGACAATCGCCTGGCCGACCGCGCTGGTTGGCGTGAACTTGTTGCCGGTAATGGGTTGCTTCGTATTGGGATCGTAGATGGTGATAGGGACCTGGGCGCCGGTGGACGACAGGACATAGCTTTGAGAGAAATCCCCCGAGCGTTCCAGGTCCGTTGGCACCTGATAACTGGCGCGCAGGTAGTTGCTTTCGCTGAATCCCTCCTCGGCCAGAAAGAAGAACGTCCTGTTCCTTCCGTCGTAAAGGTGCGGAACGATCACCGGGCCGCCGATTGAGCCGGCATAACTGTAGAAGGGCGTGTTGGGCCGCGGTACGCCTGCGCGATTGGCAAAGAAGTCGTTGGCGTTGTAGACCGATTGGCTTGTAATTCCATAAAGCGAGCCATGAAGATTGTTCGTGCCCGACTTGAGCAGCGTGTTATAGACGCCCCCGCCAGTCCTTCCCACTTCGGCGTCATACGTGGTCACCTGGACTTTAAGCTCCTGGGTTGCTTCAGTCGCCGGGATGATGGTTGGGCGGTTAACGGTATCGGTGATGGGCACGCCGTCGATCAGGTATTGATTGGTCGACTCCGGGCTGCCTGCAATGGATACGGTCGAGGTGTCGCTCTGGTCGATAAAGCCGGAGCCGCGAATCACCGGCAATACGTTCTGCGAGACATTGATGACGGTGTACTGGTTTCGTCCGTCGCTGGTCGAAACGGGCAGGTCGAGGAGTTTCTGCTCCTCCAATGCCGTTGACGTCGAACCATTGGTCGTATCGAGCAGTGGCGTGCCCGCCGTAACCTCAACGGTCTGCGACGTATCGCCAAGTTCAAGTGATACGTCCACCGTGACGGACTGCTGCGTGCCGACTACGATGCCGCCGCGCTCGAATCGCTTGAACCCGCTGCTTTCGACCACGACCCGATAACTGGCCGGCTCAACCTGGCTGAAGGTATAGAGCCCGGCGCCATCCGATGCGGCAACACGGGATACTCGTTTGGCTTCATCGATGAGCGTTACCTTGGCTCCGCCTATAACCGCATGGCTCGGGTCGGTGACCAAGCCCCGGACCTCGGCCGAATAGGACTGTGCGAACAAAGGCGCCGAGATGAGCAACAATAAGGCGCTGAATGCCTTGCGTGCTGAAATCATTTGGGATCCTCCAAAAATGAATGCAGTGTGGGAAAGCCCGCGCCTTAATGCAGGCCTTCGTGAACGCCGGATAGACCTCCGGCATACGATGTTCCGAATCGAGCAAAAACGTGGAATGAGCCGCGCGGATGCGCGTTAGCGTACGAAGGGAAAACAACAGCGGAAGGGTGCGCTCCGCGTAACGGAGCACACCGGCACAGCGGCGAGAGAAGCGGGTTGGATGCGTCGGAAGAACATGGGATCAGGCTCCCAAGACCAGTGGAAGCCGGGATAGCTCCTCATCGGTGCTGTCATTGGGGACCGAGCAACCGGGAGTAAGGATGAACTTGCTGCCCGCGGCATTGCTGGCGCTCTGCCACTGCTCACGGATTTGGGTTGGAGTGAGATCCTTGTACTTCACTTCATCGATTCCGGTGGCGATGGTCTGCGAGAACTTGCTGCGCACGGTGCTCACCTGAACTCCGCTGGTTTGCACGGACCAATTGACGACCGGCGCCTGGAATCCAACGAACTGATCGACATATTCGTTCTCCCAGTGCAGATGCAGGAAGCTCAGTTTTGCGCTGGAGGTTGCCTCGAAGAAGCGCTTGTCGAAAGGCGCGCTGAACCGGGCATAGTCCGCCGGCGAAAGCTCATCGCGCTTGGCGTTCGCAATCGAGAATAGGACTCCCGAGGCGCCCGCGGCAAAGGCCCGCCGGGCGTGGTTGATGTGCGACTGCGTCAGCACATCGAGGGCGTCGAGCAGCCGTTGCGGGTTTTCTTGCTGCAAGCGGAGGACTTCCTCCTTCGACGACAATTTGACGGCGACCTGCCAGGGATTGAAGACCGTCTCGAGAATGTATGCGTCTCCATTCAAGCCTGCGTTGATCAACTCCAGAGCCCGAATCTGGTCGGGGAAAGGATTGTCGAGCACCTTTAGTTCATACCAGTTGCCCGCGGGCTTGGGATACGGATAATCGCTCATCACCTTGACGATGTCCGTCCTGTATTTCCAGTGATAATCCAGGGTTGCCTTGGCGTGGACCTCGGGAGTCTGGGGTCCGAAGTGATGCCAATGCGTGAAGGGCGGCCGGTCCACTTCGCGCCCCGTGAGTGCGCGGTCTACGCGCTCCTTGCGGGTGAGCGGCTTTCGGCCTGCCACCTGTCCGAGAACGGGTTGTGCGAGTGCGACGCCCGCAATTGCCGCGGCAGAAACAAGAAAGCTCCTTCGGTCAATCATGTGTTGCTCCAGAAAAACGGATAGATACAGATGGATGGAGTCCACGCGCAGAAGAGTTGCTTCTGTTCAGCCAGAAATCCGATTGTCAGGGTGCAATAACGCCTGCGCAGGTGTGGGTCATATCGCCGCTGATTGGGTCAGCGACAACAGAGGGTGCGGCAAGCGAGAATAAGGCTGGAGATCAATGTCATCTCTCGTTGAGGACGAACAATTCCGCACGAACAGACACGGAAACGCCAGTTTCGCACGGAATGAAGTCGATGTCAAATTGCACAGCCTGCTCAGTGGCTTGATACTAAGAAATCCAAAGCCTCGCCAATCTGCTCGATTATTGCCAAACGCAGTCGCGATACGTACGCGACTTCTCGGAACAGTATCGCCACCGGCAAGCGTGAAGCGCAGCGACTGTTGCAGCCTTACGTTGATTAGGCGAATACTGCGTGAGCAGCGCCGGTCAGAGAACGTAAATCCCAACCTGGGGAGGATGTTGGCTTTCACGCGCATGTTGACGGTATCGGTGTAGCGTGTGCTCAATCCTTTTTTCCAGTGCTCAAGCCACATTTCCAAGACTCTCTGGAATGTGCTCACATTGGCGAGGCTCTTTGCCTCCTTTTCGGCCTTTCGTTCGGCCATAGGGTCCTTGCCGAAAGCCAAGAGTGAGCGTGTAGTCTGGTGGGCCTTTCGCGCATTTATGATCGTCACGTCCGGATATTTGCCGTACGACACGAGCTTTTCACGACCATCGTAGCGATACCCCCTCCGCCACAGCTTGCCGCCCGCCGTGGTGTCTCAAAGATACAGCCCAGCTCCATCGCTCATTGCATAAGGCTTATCCTTCGCCTTGGCCTTCCTCACCTCGACATTCGTGGGCTTGTTAACGTTCATTTCCTCACCCGGCGAAATAACCCAAAAACAGGAATACCCCCAGAATATCCCCTGGCAAACGCGGCTTGGGCTGGACGGGGTTCGACGCGTCTTAAATCTAAGCTATTTGTTTTCTATGTCTTACTATATATGCTTGGTCTTGATTGGATGCACTTGAACGTACTGGAAGGGCTGCTGGCGGAGAGAGGGGGATTCGAACCCCCGATAGAGCTTTTGACCCTATAACGGTTTAGCAAACCGCCGCCTTCAGCCACTCGGCCATCTCTCCGGGTCTCACTCGGATTATACCGGAAGTTGGGTTCCCGACGCGCCGGCCGCGGAAGATCGTCCAACCCTCCGCCGTTTCGTGGTAACCGCCCGGCCCGTTCCCAAGTCGGAATTGGGCCCGGAAAAGCCCGAAAAAGGCGCTGTTGTGGACCTTGGAAACGACGTGGAAACGGCCCGCTTTTCCGGCTGCCGGAAAACGCGCTCCCAGCCGCTGCTGGCGCGGCGGCGGCGCACTTCGGAAAAATCTGTTTTCGGGTGCATTTTTTTCTTTCTGCGCAGGGCAAAAGTTGTTAGATTCACATCAATGCGCTTTGCCCTCAAACCTGCCCGGCGGAAGATGCGTTTTCTGCCGCTGATCGCCGCCACATTCTTCATGGTGTCGGGCGGTCCGTATGCCATCGAGGATATTCTCGGCGGCGCGGGCTTTGGCCGGGCGATTGTGATTCTGCTGGTGCTGCCGGTCCTTTGGTGCCTGCCCACCGCGCTGATGATCGGCGAACTGGCCTCTGCCATTCCCGCCGAGGGCGGCTTCTACATCTGGGTGCGGCGGGCGCTGGGGCCTTTCTGGGGCTATCAAGAGGGCTGGCTATCGCTCTCGGCCAGCATCTTCGATATGGCGCTCTATCCGGCCATCTTTGTTCTTTACCTGGGCAAGTTCTCGCCGGCGCTCACCGACGGCTGGTATGGCTACGCCTGGTCGCTGGCGGTGGTGGTGCTTTGTTGCCTGTGGAACCTGCGCGGGGCGCCGGCCGTGGGCGACGATTCCCTTTGGATGTCCGCGCTGCTGCTGGCGCCCTTCGCCGTCTTTGTCGTCCTCGGCCTGTGGCATGGGATCGCGGTGCATCCCCAGGTGCAATGGGGCATTTCCGCTTCCGGAGCCGCCTCGGAGTCCGCTCTATCGATGGCGCTCCTGGTGGCGATGTGGAACTACATGGGCTGGGACAATGCCTCCACCGTCGCCCAGGAGGTTGAGAATCCCCAGCGCAACTATCCCCGCGCCATGATTGTGACCACTATCCTGGTTGCCGTCGCCTATATCCTGCCCTTGACCGCGATGGCGCTCTCCGGGCTCTCCGCGAGCAGTTTCAAGACCGGCGACTGGATGACCGCGGCCACCTCGGTCGGCGGTCCGTTACTGGGCCTTGCTGTGGCTGCCGGCGGAGTCATCACCGGGGTGGGCATGTTCAACGCGCTGGTGATGAGCTACACCCGCCTGCCCATGGCCATGGCCGAGGACGGCATGTTGCCGCGCGTCGTTGCCCGGCGCAACAGCCGTGGCGTGCCCTGGGTCTCGGTGCTCCTGTGCGGGCTGGCCTGGGCCATGGCGCTCAAACTGCCCTTCGAGAAGCTCATTTCCATCGACCTGATTCTGTATGGATCGAGCCTGCTGCTGGAGTTTGTGGCGCTGATTGTGCTCCGCCTCCGCGAACCCAATCTGGAGCGGCCTTTCAAGGCTGGCAATCTGGCTTTTGCGGCCTCGCTGGGAGTGGGTCCCGCGGCGCTCATCGGCTATGCCCTTTACGCCTGCCGCTCTGAAAAGCTCATGGGCACAACTTCGGCGCTGCTCTTTGCCGTAGTGGTGGGGTTGCTGGGGCCGGTTCTCTACTGGGCGACCGCCGCTCCGCGGGCGCGCCGCCGTCTCGCTGCGGCCCAGGCCGCGGACTGAGTTCTTGACCGGGCTGCAGTGGTTCGAACCATCGCAAGGGCTATCACCCCGAGCCAGCGCAGCAAGTCGAAAGCCTGCCCTGAGCGCAGCCGAGGGGAACTTGCCTCTGCTTTTGCTTTCCTCTGCTCCAAACTCGGCGGGCAGGGCCAGTGACTCGAGCCAAACCAGGCAGGCCGCGTCCATCCGGGCGCGGCCTGCTTCGTTTCAGCTAATTCGCCTCCGCCAGCCTGGCCTTGTTCTCCTGGAATTGCTTGGCCGCGTACACCACGTGATCGCGGGCATAGGCCGCATCGTGCCAGCCCTTCACCTCCACCCGTTTGCCCTCCAGATCCTTGTAGATCGAGAAAAAGTGCGTGATCTCCTTGAGCATGTGCGGGTAAACGTCGGTGTAATTCCACACGTTGTCGAAGCGCGGGTTGTTTTTGCCCACCGCCAGCACTTTCTCGTCCAGCACGCCCTGGTCCAGCATCTCCAGCAGGCCGATGGGGCGCACCTCCTGCACGCAGCCGGGAAAACTCGGCCCCGGCACCAGCACCAGCACGTCCAGCGGGTCGCCGTCGTCGCTCAGCGTGGAAGGAATGAAGCCGTAGTCGCCGGGATAGTGCACCGGGGAATGCAGGTTGCGGTCCAGTTTGAAGACGTGCAGTTGCTTGTCGTATTCGAATTTTTGGGTTCCGTCCAGGGGGATTTCGATGACCGCCCGAAAGACCTCGGGCGCGCGGTCGCCGATCGGCAACTCCAGATAGTTCACCATTTCTCTTGCATCTCCAGGGGTGGGGGTTGGATCCGGCGCGGGGAATCGAACCGGAAGCCGGGCGGTCGCGGGGGAACCCGGCCATCCACCGGTTCAACTATAATCGCGGATAATGAAGGCGCATGTCTATGTCACGCTGAAAACCTCGGTCCTGGATCCGCAGGGCCAGACCATCCAGAACGCCCTGCGCAAGATCGGATTTGCGGATGTCACCGCTGTGCGTCAGGGCAAGTACTTCGCGCTCTCGCTGGCCGATGGCCTCGCCGCCGACGCGGCCAGGGCCCAGGTCGAGCGCATCGCCCGCGAAGTGCTCACCAACCCGGTTATCGAAGAGTTCACATACCGCATCGAGGAGTAGCGCTGTTGGCAGCGAGACGCCGTCCCGGCCTCCGTCCGCTCGCTCGCCTGCCATGCGTGGACTTCTCATGCTGTGAAATAGCTTCGCTTTGTAACAGGGCACGACTTCAGTCGTGCCGCAAATCGCTGCGAAATGATTGCGGGCTTTAGCCCCTGAGGGTTGCTCTTCGGAACGATCGCCCCAATTCATCTCTCCGCAAACCACCGCCCGAACCCGTCCGTTCCTGAACGCCCTCGGCGCAGGTCCACCCGGGCTGCGGGAAAACTCGATCCGGAGGGAGGCGGGGGTTTCAACCCCCGCATAAATCCATCGACAAGAACTTGAGAGATCGTCTACGCGGCGAAGCCGCGCCCAAGCCCCGGTCACCATCCGAACGCTTCCAAAGTCCCGGCTTCCCGGTCCCGATCTGGAGGGAGGCGGGGTCGCCGGAAACAGTTCCACGCCCCTGGAGTGATCCAGGCGCCTCGCACTCTTTCCACAGCTTTTCCCAATTCCAAATCCCCTGCGCGACCTCTTTCGGCAGCGGAAATCCAAGCTGATGCGCGAGCAGGCACACCTGCCCGCGATGGTGCGCTTCGTGCGCGATCATGTAGCACAGCATCTCCGGGCCAACCGGCCAGGGTTTGGCCCAGCCGTCTCTCAAAAACTCCTCCACGCGGCCTTCGCTGCCGCCGAGCGCTTCAGCCAGCATCTCCGCGCAGCGCGCGGCGCTCTCGGCCAACCCCGCGCGGGCCTGCTGCGGCGTGCAATGCGCGCGGTTGAGTTGGGCCGGAACCTTCAGGTGCGGAGCTGTCAGCCTGAGCCACTTGGTGCGGACATTGTGCATGTGCGTGAAGATCGCCGCAATGGTGCGGACCTTGCCAGGCGGTTTGGCTCTCCAGGCCGCGGGGTCGAGATCTTCGATAAGCATCTGGTTGATGCGCTCGTTGGCGGCAAAGATCCGCACCGCGGCTGGGCCGGGTTCAATGGCTGCCTTCTGTGGACGCATGGTCACGGCTCCCTGCTCCCTGACCTATGATATTTCCGCGCCGCCGCCCATCCATCCCCAACCCCGAATCGTCGGCCAGCAACCGCCCCGCCGGCATCCTCGAGAGAGTTCTGTCCGGTTTCCCGTTCAACCGCTCGGAGCAGAGTCAGCAACAGAAATCGTCCGCGATGGCGACTTTCGAGGAGTGATCCGCTCCAGCGAGTGTTTTGATAATCAGATATGCCCTTCATGGGAAAAGCGGGCGCGCGGTCACTACGGTTAGGCTCAACGATTCACGCTGGATGTCGTCGCGGAGCTGAACCAGATCTCGGCTCGACGGGAACCTAGCCACCCCTCTCTCTACGTATTCCTGGATTTCGCGGAGATATCTAATTCTCCCAGCCGTTGAATGAATGCCTCTTCTGCTCCAAGCCAACCCCTGGCTCCCCATCACATGGAATGGATAGGCGTCGCGGCGAGTCGGCTGGCTCATCTGAACCTCCAAAATCGCGGTGGCATCTTCGACGGACTGCTCTGCACCCGACCCTGTCGGATTTTCGTTCGCCTGTGCAAAAAGAAGATACGCCCACTCCGTTTCCACGAAGGGGTCATCCGGGGAGAGCCCACGTGCTTGACCGAGAAAATTCCGCGCTAAAGAAAGGTCACCGCGCTCCACCTCGAAGCTGCCCCTCTGAAGCCAATAATGGTGATCCCAAGAGAGTATCTCCTCCAGGGACCCATATAGATTCCTCGTGCTATCAAGGCCCAAGCTCCTAATCAAGAAGTCATGGTTGAGAATCGACCGGAGGATTCGACGCGCGCGCGAGCCGGACTGCCGTAACTCCACGCTGCGGCTCGCGGCGACAGATGCTAGACCCTGAAGGATCGCGGACAAGAACCCGTTGGTCTGCAGATAATCTCGAACCACGTCAGCGATCACACGATGACGAAGGAAAACAGAGCCGTCAGACCCGCGGCGCAAGAGCTTCCTTGAGATGAGAGTCTCAATGGCATTCAGGGACGAATTAGTTTCATCCGCTAATGCGATGAGAATGTCTTGGCTTGTCAATCCGAATCGGAAAGATGAGGAAATCGCGACGAGCCCGTAAATCCTTGCTTGCTCCTCTGACAGCTCCAGGAATTCTTCAATAACCTTCTCGGTGAACTTCTTCCCCGACGTCGCCTGGATCATCGCAACAAGCAGCTCCCGCCCAGACTGTTCGCGGAAGAGCGCAACTTGCTCCTTTCTCGGGAGGCCCCTGAGTATGCCCTGGCGGTTTTCGCGAGTTAGAACATCTATCAATTGCTCGATGTCGCCGTCAGTAAGGAGCGGCACAGTGGTCTCGACCAGCATAGAACCCTCGAGAACTGCGCTGTTTATGAATCGGTCGACCCTCCCAGAGCGGATGCCAATGAGTACAATTGCTGGATTTTCCTCGGCAACTAGTTCACGCAGCATCGGGGTGAGCTGTGATCCGTATACGTCCGCGTCGTCGATGACCAGGGCAAACGGTCCCCGCTGCTGCCCCGCGAAAGAGCGGATGTCGCGAGGACTCAAGTCCTCCTCGGGGTCAACCCATCCGACCTCCGCTCCGGACGCGGAAAGCCGGAGCGCAGCCTTCATGAGAGCCGTGCTCTTCCCTGAGCCGCTTGTGCCAGAGACCAGGACAATTCCGCGCGCCCCGGCAGAATCACGGATGCGCTCAATCTGTCCCCAGACCTCAGAATCATGCTCTCTCTCAACCGCCCTCCCCGATTGAATGTCAGCCCAGATCGGCTGACTTCCGAGAAGGTACTCGGTCTTAAGGTCAGGGTGAACCGAAAGCTCGGCCACCGAGGGAATCCGTCGACCTGCGGGGCTGGAGAGGATCGAGGCATGAATATAAGCAAGGCCTATTGTCGCGGCGTCTGATAACTGTGTTAACACGGTCTCGGAAAACTGCTCGGCCGTCATCGGAAGCCAAACAACGTTGAACTCGGCCAAAAGCGCGCGCTTGGCGGCGGGCAGATTCGGACTCACCAGATATGACCGCGGCCTAAGTTCTCGCTGATCTCGCCCCCCCCTTCGCCTCCTCGCCTCGATGCTTTGCCAGAGAGTGGGTTCTTCAAGAGGCGAGCCAATGAACACAAACGGGCTGCTGACCAGCTCGGCGGCGACCCTCCTGAAAACAGGGTCAGGGCTAACTAATCGCTGCGCGTACTGAATCGGCGAAAACGTTACCCCTTCGGGAGCCTCGTCGAGCGTCCCGTTCAAGTGGACAAATTCAAGCGTCCCGACGGGCGAGGACTCAATAGACTCGCTATCGCTGAACGACATTGACCGTACAGCTCGCGGCAAGGAGAACCTACGAGCAACCGCCAGCTCAAGGTCGTCGATGTTCAAGGTGTACGCACGCTGCCAGGGCATCGAAAGCACGCGGCGATACCATGCTGGCAAGTCACCCTCCGAGACGGTGAAAGTCCGGGAGAGAAGCCCAGACAATTGGCTAGGTGCCCTGCGCAACGCAAAATCGTATAGGTCGGGAAGCGTGGAGCTCCCCTCGAAAGGATCACCAGGGAAACAAATTGGCCAGACCAGCTCCCGGAGCCCGGGCCCAGAGGGTAGTTGCTGCCCCGCAAAATTTCTCGCGGCCATACTGAACCCCGACCCTGTAAACAGAATCGGGCGACCGCGTTCAAACTGCGCTCGGAGATGCGGTATGTAGGTATTCTCAAGGTCGCTCATGCCCCTACCCTAATGGGAAGCTGCCAAAATCCTAGCACTCGAAACGGCAGAGAGTGAATTTGTGCAGCAAGTCGGGCCACGTTTTGAGGATTGGTCCCCATAAACGCCCCAGGCTCCAGAACCGCTGTTGCGCCTGCATCGCCGCCTACTCGGAGATACCTCTCCATGACGCCGGCCGGCGCCAGGTCCCGATGCCCTCACCGAATCGGCACGCGAAATCCGCCCGCAAACCCCGCCATCCTCACCCCGCCCCAAACCCTTGCAAGCTGTAAAGCAAAAAACTCGAAAATTTCTATCCGGCACTTTGCCGATTAATTCCCTCTCTTGGCGCACAATTGTTTTAGATCGTTTTCCGGGCTGCTGCGGACCATCGCCAACACGCGAAAGCCGGCGCAACCCCGAGCTGCGGCCGCGCACACATTGAAGCGGACCGCACTTTTCCCGAAAACGCCGTCCAATGCCTTTCACAACCTTGGCCGCGCTCAAAAACCGCCCGTAACTCCTTTGGCGTCAGGATTCTGCAAATAACTCCCGCGGAATCAGGAATTTACAGCGCCACTCGCCACGCAACCAATTGAAAACAAACCACTTCCTCGCAGAATATGGGAGGGGGGAGGGTCGAAGTGTATCAGAAATGTCGTCATATCATGCCCAACGGCGTCAGGTGCTGCTCACCCGCCCTTCGCGGCATGCCGTATTGCTACTTCCACACTCGTCTCCATCGTCCGGCCGCCGAGCAAGGCTCCGCCCAGAAAAAGTCGCTCAAGCTCCCGGTATTGGAAGACCGAAGCGCCATCCAGGTCGCGCTGGCCCAGGTTCTCAACGCCCTTGGTTCCTCAAAGCTCGATCCGCGGCGCGCCGGCTTGTTTCTCTACGGCCTCCAGATCGCATCGAAGAATGTCCCCCAAAACCCGTTCATTCTCCAATGCAACGCGGTACCCTCCGTCACCCACACCCCCGACGGCGAAGACCTCGCGCCGGAAGAAATCGTCTGCGAATCCGACGACGATTGTTCCACCTGCGAGTTTCGAGACCGCTGCAAAGAATACAGGCCCGCAGAGGACAAAAAGCAAGACTGAGGCCCTCCCGGCCGCGCTTTTTCTCGGCACGCTGCTCCCCCGCCCGGCCCTCCGTTTCCCACCTGGCGGGCCTCGGTCCAACCCGCCGCCGCCCAGTCGCTTAGAATTCTTGCATGTGCGGAATCGTCGGATACGTTGGTCCAAAGAAGGTGGTCCCCGTCATCATCGAGGGACTGCGGCGCCTCGAATATCGCGGTTACGACTCGGCGGGCATCGCCGTGGGCAGTCCCTCCAGCTCCACGCTTGAGGTGCGGCGCGCTCCGGGCAAGCTCCACAACCTGGAAGAGGTGTTGCGCGAGCATCCGCTCGATGGCACGTACGGCATCGGCCACACCCGCTGGGCCACGCACGGCCGCCCCACCGAAGAGAACGCCCATCCCCATCGCGACTGCACCGGCCGCATCGTCGTGGTCCACAACGGCATTGTGGAGAATTACCTCGACCTGAAGAGCGAACTCACCGCCAAGGGCCACAAGTTTGTCACCGAAACCGATACCGAGGTCATCGCCCACCTGATCGAGCAGGTGCAGAACGACGCGGAAGCGGCCGGCGAGCCGATTCTTCTGGAAGTGGCCGTCCGCCGCGCCGTCAAGCGGCTCACCGGTGCCTTTGCGCTGGGCGTTCTGTCGGCCACCGAGCCGGACAAGATCGTCGCCGCCCGCTCCGGCCCGCCGGTGGTCATCGGCGTGGGCGAAGGCGAGTCCTTCGTCGCCTCCGATGTGCCCGGCATCCTGCACCACACGCGCAACATCTACTTCCTGGCCGACGGCGATATGGCCATCCTGACCCTGGCCGGAGTCGAGCTCACCGACTTTGACGGCAACCCCATCCATCGCGAGATCACCCGCATTCAATGGGACCCCGTCCAGGCGGAAAAGGGCGGCTACAAGCACTTCATGCTCAAGGAAATCTGGGAGCAGCCCACCGCGGTCACCGACACCACCCTGGGCCGTGTTTCGCTGGACTCGGGCTCGGTCTTCCTGGGCGAGATGAAAATCCCCGACGAGGAACTGGCGCTGGCCTCCTGCATCAACGTCGCCGCCTGCGGCACCAGTTGGCACGCCGCGCTCACCGGCAAGTACATGATCGAGCGCCTCGCCCGCCTGCCCGTGGACGTGGACTACGCCAGCGAGTACCGCTATCGCAACCCCATTCCCGATCGCAACGCCCTCGGCCTGCTCATTACCCAGTCCGGCGAAACCGCCGACACCCTGGCCGCGCAGCGGGAGATGATCGCGCTGGGCTCGAAGACCGTGGCCATCTGCAATGTGGTGGACGCCATGGTCGCCCGCGAGGCCCACGGCGCCATCTATACCCATGCCGGTCCGGAGATCGGCGTCGCCTCCACCAAGGCCTTCACCGCCCAGCTCACCGCGCTCTTCCTGCTCGCGCTCAAGCTGGGCCAACTGCGCGGCCGCATCGACCCGGCGCAGTCCGTCGCGCTCATGGAAGAACTCAGCCGCATCCCGGTCAAGATGGAAGAGGTGCTGCGCAAGCGGTCGGCGCAGTGCGAACTGCTGGCCAAAGACTTCTCCACCGCCCGCGACTTCCTCTACCTGGGCCGCGGCATCCACTTCCCCATCGCGCTGGAGGGCGCGCTCAAGCTCAAGGAAGTCTCTTACATCCACGCCGAGGGCTACCCGGCCGGGGAGATGAAGCACGGCCCCAACGCGCTCATCGACGAAACCCTGCCCGTGGTGGTGCTGGCCACGCGCGACGAAAACGATCCCGCATCGCGCTTGCGCTACGAGAAGACCCTCTCCAACATCCAGGAGGTAACCGCCCGCTCCGGCCGCGTGATCGCCATCGCCACCGAGGGCGACACGACCATCGGCGGCCTGGTGGAGCATGTCATCTTCATTCCGCCGGCCATCGAGCTGCTCTCGCCGCTTCTCGAAATTGTGCCTCTGCAATTGCTGGCCTACTACATCGCCGTCCGCCGCGGCTGCGATGTGGATCAGCCCAGAAACCTGGCCAAGTCGGTGACGGTGGAATAGTTTTTCGGCGCTTCCCTTGGATTTGGGCGGGACATATGCCACCTCATGGGCCGCGCAAATGCAGGAGATCAGGCGCGCCTAACCGAAGTACCCAAGGGGAATAGAAGAGCGGCAAGCAAGCAGCGCTGCCCATCCGTGCGGCATTTCGGACGGGACCGACGCTGCCGGTCGTCAGTTGGATAAGCAAGTCTTTAACCGCAGGCAGGTCATCGATTGCACTTTCCATGAAGCCGTCGCAGAGCGAACCAGCTTCGAGAAAGAGTTGTGGCCCATTGCCTGCATCGACTTATCCCATCCCTACTTCTACATGGTTCTCGGCCAGCAACTCTTCCGCTGGAATAAAGTTCCCCTCCATCGGCTTTCCGTTGAGGACCAGCTTCTTCACACCCTTTTGCACTCCGGATGGATTCTTTACTTCCACAGTCAGTCTCTTTCCGCGAAAGACACGAGTCATCTTGAATTCTTTCCACGCGGAAGGAATACAGGGATCGATTGTGAGACCGCCATACTCCGGCCGAACTCCGAGGATGCATTGGGTGGCAGCGAAATACGACCAAGCAGCGGACCCACTCAGCCAGGGAACGCGCGAGGCGCCGAAGCGTGGACTGTATTTGCTGTGAGTGAATTGGCAGTAGACGTATGGCTCGATCTGCCTAACTTCCGCTCGCGTGTTGTAGGCGGCGGGCAAATAGGCTCTGAAATACTGGTAGGCCAGATCGCCATGGCCGAGCAGCGTCTCCGCCATCACCGCCCATCCCTGGGTATGGGTGAAGATGCTGCCGTTCTCCTTCAGACCCGCATTGAACAACGCGGCCCGCATAACGTGGAAGTCCGTTTCGATATAGGGCGGGTCGCAGATCATCAGGCCGAACTCCGTGGCCAGCCGCTCGCGCACCGACTGCATCGTCTGCGCGGCCCTTTCTGAATTGGCATGTCCGCTGATCAACGCCCAGGATTGCGGATTGAGGAAAATCTTGCCTTCAACGCTTTCCTTCGAGCCGAACTTGAAGCCGTCGGCGCGATACGCGCGCAAGTACCATTCTCCGTCCCAGGCATCCTCTTCCAGGCGGCCGTCCAGCTTTGCCAATTCCTTCTTTGCCCACCTCTCTTCCTCTGGCGCATTTAAGAGCCGGCAGATTTCCAGATAGACAGCCAGGGCATAGCGCAATTGAAACGCCACAAAGGTCGATTCCCCCCGATGCCCCAAACGAATGCAATCGTTCCAATCGGCAGACAAGCCGCAGGGCAGGCCATGCGCCCCCGAGCGCTCCACGTTGAACTCGATCGCGCGTTTCATGTGGCCCAGGACCGTGGCCTCCCCCTTGTCGGCATACGGCAATACCTTGTGATAGAAGGACAGGTCGCCGGTCTCTTTCACATAGGCGGGAATCGCATTGAAAAGCCAGAGGCAGTCGTCGGAGCGGTATTCTTCTTCCTGCGGAGCTTTTTCGCTCCCTGGGTGATGGTCGAATTGCCGCACGACGGGCATGGCCCCACCGGTCGAGACCTGTCCCGTGATCATCAATTCCAACCGTTGGCCTGCTTCTTCGGGAATGGTGTGCATCACGCCCATCATGTCCTGAACCGTGTCCCGAAATCCCAATCCGTCGCGCTCGCCCGCGTAAATCAAGCTCGCCGCGCGCGACCACGCATACGTGATCAGGCAATTGAAGGGTCCCCACATATTCAGCGTGCTGTTCAACTCGGCGTCCGGCGTTTCCACGGTGAGTCCCGCGATGCGCTTGTGCCAGTAATTCTTTACTTTGGCAAGTTCTTCGCGGACCTTCGTCATGCTGGCGAATTCCGCCGCGGCCTGTTTCCCCTCCTCGCGGCCTCGGCCGATGCCCATCAGGACGAGGAACTCCTTCGTCTCTCCGGGCGCAAGGCTTATCTTGGCCTGCAAAGTGCCGCAGCCGTTGTCGCCCACGGCCAGTGAGTTTGTGCATTGTCCCTGCTCGACAACTTGAGGATTGCCATAGCCGCGATAGGTCCCGATGAAGGAGGCGCGGTCCGTGTCGTAGCCGACCACTTCGGCGCCCACCAAAGCTTGAAAGGTGTGCCGCCCCTGGTCCTTTTCCGCAAAGTTATCCGGCATGTTGGGGATGTTGACGTTGGTCCCGTGGTCGATGATGTTGTCCTCGACCTCCATCTTTACGGTGTGCTGCGTATACTGCAGATTGATCAGATCGTTCCAGGAGTCCCAGTTCCCCGCATATTCCGCGTAGGTGAATGCACTGAGTTGGCGAGGATTCCCGCTCAGGTTGGTGAGCTTCACATGCCAGCACTCGAAGGTCTTTCCCAACGGAACAAAATAAGTGGTCTCGGTCCCTATGCCGTCGTACTCCGACGAAATGACCGTGTAGGCGCTGCCGTGGCGGCACACTGACTTGTACCGATCGAGAGGCTTGCCGACCGGCTGCCACGACGCGGACCAGTAATCCCTGCTGTCGTGGTCGTGCAGATAGATATAACGGCCCGGCTGGTCCATCGGGAGCGAATTGAAGCGCAGCCGCATGAAACGTCCCAGAGCCGCCGATTTGTAGAAGCTGTATCCACCCGCATTATTGGTAATGATGGCGCCATATTCCGTCGAGCCCAGATAGTTGCTCCACGACCTGGGAGTGTCGGGACGGGTGATCACATACTCTTTGTTTGCGTCGTCAAAAACTCCGAATTGCATTGGATAACCTCTCTTCTCTTGTCATGAAGCTGCTCCAGAAAGAACGAGCAGTTCGGGGGTATCCCTCGAACTGCATCGTTCAGATCGATTCTGTCTTCCGCGTCGACGGACTTCAGGGAAGCGCCACCGCTTCTGCCTTCGCCTGTCTTTCCTGCAACTCGCCCTGCATCTTCTTCATCCTGGCTTCGTTGAGCGGATAGAAGAGCAGCCCCAACCCGGTAAGCAAGAAGCCAGAAGCGGGAATAACCGTAAACAGGAGCAGGATGCCATGCAGGGCATGAGGCGTTTGCGCCACACTGGCCCTGTATCCGAATTGGGCGAGCAGCCAGACGGTCACCGGCCCTCCGATAGCCCAGCCAAGTTTGTTCGACATGCCGGCTGCCGAGAAGACCAGGCCGGTGGCCCGGCGGCCCGTGCGCCACTCGGAGTAATCGGCGGAGTCAGCGAACATGGCCCACAGCACCGCGGATGTCGGCCCCGTTACTGCGCTGTATAGCACCTGGAAAGCGAACATCAGCGCCACTTGCTCCGGCCTGACCCAGTAAGAAACAACCAGGAAGACCGAACCCAGGGCCGCCAGGCCGATGTACGTGGCCTTCCTCCCCGCAAATCGCGTGACGTGTTGAATGGCAATCGTTCCCAGCAGCGATAGCAGCGTGCCGGCAACCATGAAGGAGGCAGCCAGTTTTTCATTGCCCACGTAGTACTGGAAGTAATAGAGGATGGCTCCGCTGCGGATGGCGACCGAGCAGACAGTCAGTGTGCCAACAAAAAAGAGGATGAGCCACGGGCCGTTGCTCGTCAGATCCTTCAGGTCCTGTCTGAGCGTGCTCTTCTCATGGAACGGTTGCACCCGCTCGCGCGTGAGCGCAAAGGTCAGCAGGAACAGCGCCACTGCCGCGACGGCATAGATGCCCATCGTCAGTTGATAACCGTGGGCTTTGGCCGCTGCCATAATCACCCCGCCCATCTCCGGCTTGACTCTTCCGAAATAGTCCACCAGGTAGAGCGTCGAGTACTGAACCACCAGGCCCGCCGCAAACGCGAACGCGAAGCGGTACGACGACACGCTGGTGCGTTCCTGCGAATCCGGTGAGATCACGCCCATCAAAGCCGAATATGGAATGTTGATTGCGGAATACACCATCATCATCAGGCACAAGGTGATGTAGGCGTAGATCAGCTTTCCGTTCGGGCCGAAGGAGGGCGTGGTAAACGTCAGCACGCTGATGATGCCGAAAGGTGCCGCAAACCAGAGCAGGTAAGGGCGGAACTTGCCCCATCGCGTCTTGGTTCTGTCGCCTAGCACGCCCATGGACAGGTCAAACGCCATGTCGAGAAAACGCGTAAGCAGAAGCATGGCCGCGAGCTTTTGCAACAGCGTGCGTTCCAACTCGGCATCGGGAGTGTAGAAGAAGACGTCGGTATAAAACTTGCCCTGAAAATAGATGAAAGTCATCCAAAACAGATTGGAGGCCGCATCGCCGAAAGCATAGCCGGTTTTCTCGGCAAACGTCAGTTTTTTGGTTATCGGATTCATCGATCTTTTCCTTCTTGTTCAGGGATACTGGTCAACGGATACAAATTGCGCTGTTCCCGCATGGGACAGGAGTGGTCAACTCAGCGCCGCCCCCCCGCAGCGGAGGCCATCCCTGTCCTGTCGAGTCGAGCGGCCCACCAAGATCCTGTACCGGATACAGAGCAAGGTATTTCAAGGTCAAAGTGACGCAGAACAGCCGAGCCGTCTGCCGCGTGCAAGTATACATGAGAGGAAGAAGGTGAAATGGTTACGGCGAACACACGAAGACGGGGCCGTGATCCTGATCCGATTGTGCCTTTTCGTCGCCGCAGAAATCGGTAACCGCGGCTAGCAAGTTGGCGGGGTGCTTCTGGATAAACTTGGCGGCGTGGAGGACGGCCACGCGCCGCTGGCGGTGACGGGCATCTGCGGCATGGCCTTGTATACCGTGAGCAAACGGCTACGCGAGTTGGGGATTCGCATGGCGCTGGGGGCGCGACGAAAGCAAGTGCTGCGGGCGGCACTGGGGCGGGCGTTTGTGCTGCTGTCGGTGGGCTCGGCGGCGGGATTGGTGCTGGGCATTCTGGCGACGAAGGTGCCGTCGTACATCGTGTACCTGGCGGAGCCGAAGGATCCGCTGGTGTTGGGCGGGTGGTGCTGACGATGCTGGGGCTCGCTCGGGCGCACAACCCACCGCCCGGCAAGACCGTGATCTGGAGAAGCCCGTCGCGACTAACTTATATCGTACGGGAAATCATGATCGGAGTTCAACTTGCGATAATTGAAAGCAGAAAACGACGCTCATTACAGATATCAGGTCTCCGATAGCTGCTCGCTGAAGCGGTAACCTACGTAAGCGTCAGTCAGCAGGTACTGTGGATTCCTTGGATCGTCTTCAATCTTTTTCCGTAACTGGCGGATAAACGTTCGAAGGTACTCCAACTCATTTCCGTACTCCGGTCCCCACACAGACTTAAGCAAACGCGCATGCGGAATTGGCTCGCCGGCGTGCATCATCAGGTAATGCAGGACCTCAAATTCCTTAGGCGTAAGATGAATCGGCCGGCCACGCTTCAGCACCCGGTATTTCACCGGGTCCAACTCAATCTCTCCGTGGCGGATCGCCGCATCGCGGTCGACATCCTGGGCGCTTCTCCTGCGTACAGCCGAACGCAACCGCGCCGTCAACTCCCGAAGCTGAAACGGCTTGGTGATGTAGTCGTCCGCGCCCGCATCCAGCGCCAGCACCTTATCATCTTCGCTATCCATCACGGTGAGCATAAGAATTGGAAGGCGCGCAATCGCATGCCGGATGCTGCGGCAGGTTTCGACTCCGCCCATACCGGGCATATCCACGTCCAACAGCACCGCATCGAACCAGGTAACGCGAACAAGCGAAAGCGCCTCCTCGCCGCGCGCTGCTTCCACAATCGTGAAGCCCATCCCAGACAGCGTCACGCGCAATGCGCGCCGCGTGGAACTGTCGTCGTCAACCACGAGAATGGTGCCTTGTCCCGTATTTGATGGTTCCGTATTCACGGCTTCCTCCTTGCCCCAATCGGAAGGGATAGAAAGAATGTAGTTCCTTCCTTGTCATCGCTGATTACCCATACATGCCCGTGATGAGCATCCGCCGCCTTTCTCACGACAGAGAGCCCTATGCCTGTGCCTGGAATGGAATCCTTCATGTCGGGCGACCGGTAAAAGCGATCGAATACCCGCTCCCGGTCTTCAAGTCGAATCGTCGATCCAAAGTTATGCACCGAGATAAGCACCTCAGTGTGACTCTTTCGAACCGCAATCTCGATTTTCGTGTCAGGCGCCGAATACTTGCGGGCATTGTCGATGTACTGCGCCAGGATCATCGCCAGCAGAGCACGGTCCACGCGCACGGCCAGGGACGGGTCTTCCATTACAACCTGTACCCTTCCCCTTATTGCCAGTACGTGCTGGCTTTCCAGTACTTCAGAGACCAACTCCTGCACATTCACTTCGTCCGTCTCCAGGCCAACCTGGCCCGCGTCGAGCTTCGCGGTCAGCAGCAGTCGAGTGCATAGTTCATTCAAACGAACTGCCTCGTCGTCGATCAAGGTGACCAGGTCGGTTTGCGACTCTGTCAACCCGCCCAACTCAAGCAAGCCTGAGCTGGCAGTCTGAACCGCTGTCAACGGCGTCTTGAATTCGTGCGCGAGGGCATCCATCACCGCCGCGCGCAACTGCTCGCCCTTGCTTGCGGTCTCGGCTCTCTCTTCGTTCTCAAACGATTGGTGCCTATCGATGGCAATCGCAGCCAGCGACGCAAGCGCATCCATCACCAGCGGACTCAGCTTTCCGCGCACCACCAGCGCACCCACCGGCCCAGGCCCGGCGAGCAGGACGCGCCGCCATGTTTCCGTTTGCGGGTCGTCCGTCGCATTCTCCTCGAGGTAACATTCCCTGGCCAGATTCTCCTCGCCCTCGTCCCATTCGCCAGCTCTGTCCTGGCGTCCCAGGCTGAGATCAAACAGGGCAACAGCAGTTGTTCCAAATATCCGATGAATCAGCAGTACAAGTTGTGGCCCTGGCGCCTGCCGCAGATCCAGCAAAAGCGAGTTGCGGCTCAACTCATACAGCTGCTCCATCCCCGCACGATGGACCGCGGCCTCTTTTGTGCTCCGCAGTTCTTTCGCAGATAGCCTGCTGATGACCACCGCCGTTATCTGGAAGGCGCCAAGCGCTACCCACTCCTTCAAATCGGTCATATAGAAATGGAGAATGGGCTGAGTAAAGAAATAGTCCAGACAACCGACGGCCAGCAGCGATGTGACCGAAGCCTGCCAGAAGCCGCAAAACAACGCCATTGCAATCACCAGCAGCAGGTAAAGAAAGCTGATGGTGGTCAGGTTGACCTGTAGAACGAATCCAGCGTAAGTCAGGACCGCCAGTCCTGCACAGGCAACCAGGCTCTGTGCAAAGACTGCGGCTCCCCGAGACTGACCGATCGCTCCGAATACG
Organism: Occallatibacter sp.; assembly: GCA_049515995.1. Lineage (GTDB taxonomy): Bacteria > Acidobacteriota > Terriglobia > Terriglobales > Acidobacteriaceae > Telmatobacter. The sequence continues at coordinate 44,604 of JBEKTO010000011.1, forward strand.
CCAGGATTCTTCATCTGCCCCGCATCTTGCACGACTGGTGCTACGTCCGAATTACTGAAAGCATAGTTGGCATCGCATCAGGAACATATGAGGAAATATAGAGCAAGTATCAATGAAGAATATATAAATGAGATATAAGGATTGCATGTTAGGAGGGACGCGGAAATAGCCCCATTATTCCGCGTCCCTTCCACATTCTAAGCCGACAAGCGGCAAGGCTGCTGATTTGCAAGCCCTTATTTCGTGCTGGACAAAGGTTCTGGAGCCGCCAGTTGACCGTATCTCGCCGCCTGCTGGCCCGCCTCCGTAGCCTTGGTTGTGAAATACTCGTAAAGATAGCGCGCGGAGTCCACAGGCCTGGGATACTTGGCGGCCACAACCATGATGTTCTGGCTCCTCCGTATCCACTCCTGCTTCTCTTCAGCCGCCTGCTTCAGATAGTCCTTCTGCTGACTCCCGTAGTACGCGGCAAGGACGCCATACTGTTGGGAAGTATGCGCGTCGCGAACCAATTGCTTGAGTTGAGCCTTGGTGTATTGCGCGTCGCTCTGGGCGGGAGAAGCCGCTCCTTGCGCACTGCCCATGCCCGAAAGAGCGACTGTGAGAATGCCTGCGGCAAGTAGTTTGCGATTCATATTTGTATTACCTCCCATGCTTGAGTATCGGACGACAAACGTGAGGGGCGCATGAGGGCAACGATGTATTTCGCTAAATGTCTGCAACTTAGTTTGCAGCCTATCTGTTCTTTATAAGAATCTTATTACTCGCAGCCGCGCCTTGTTGGCGTCATGGGCCGGCTCTGAAGCAATGAGTTTAATCCCGGGAAGTTCCGGATCTCGGGGCCGCAAGCCGCTTTAGTCAGTGCACGCGCCGCGATTGCGCGGCAAAGCGTGCAATGCTCCACTAAGACCCCGAATCCCGGCTTTGCGAGATAACCGATAGCTTAGTAGTAAGTCTCCCGCATCGCCCGTCCCTCTTTCACCATGGTAATGAATCTGCGAGCCAACTCGTGAATTCGGTTTTCCTGGCGAAACGTCAACGCCTCTATGGGAAGCAGTTCTCCGCCCACTCCGATGGCGCTGGCTCCGGCCACAATGTATTCGACCGCTGTCGATTGGTTAACGCCGCCGGTGACAACCAGGGGAATCTGCGGCAACGGCACCTTAAGCGCGCGCACGTATTGAACGCCGCCCACGGGAGCGGCCGGGAATATCTTGACGAAATCCGCGCCAGCCTTCCATGCCGCAATCACTTCGGTCGGGGTCATTGCTCCCGGGAACACCACGACACCCGCCTTTCTTGCATATGCCACCACCTCGGGAACGAATCCCGGACTTGTCAGGAACCTGGCGCCGGCTTCGATCGCCTGCCGCGCCAAACTGTCGTCCAATACTGTGCCGGCGCCCACTGCCATTTCCGGATAGCGATTTGCCAGATCGTTGATGACGTCCAGTGCTCCGGGAACGGTCAGCGTGATCTCGACAACGGGAATCCCCGCCGCGTACAGCGTTTCTGCCGCAAACCGAGCCAGTTCCTGTATGTTTACACGCACGGAAGGCACGATCCCGATTTCCTCGATGCGGGCGCAAACAAGTTCTTTCTTCATTGATTGGACCTCATGATGCAAATAGTTGAATTTGGCCGGACCCGACGCCCTGCGCCCAAACAGCGTTCATTATGGAATCACTTCATGTCCGACGACAAGATTCAATTGACCGGCAAACGTCATATAAGAGCCAATCAACTGAACATAGGCCAGCTGCACGACGCGATAGTCGCTTTGCGCATTCAGGAAGTCCATGAGCGACGCTCCTCCGTGCTCATAGGAAAAAGTGACGGTGTCGCGCACCCTCGTAGCCTGATCGCGATACTTTTCCTTGTAGGGCTTGAGCAGCGCTATATTGCTGCGCAACTGCTCATAAGTAGAGTCCACGTCGTCGAAGACCTGAGCTCGCGAGGCGTCCGCGGCGCTCTTGCTGCGATCGATATCCAGCAGTGTGCGCTTCTTTTCTCCCTGGTTGCGATCGAAGATACGCAATGGAATACTCACGCTGGCGCCAATTGTCTGGTGGTCGTAAGGATTGTTAAAGGACGGGTTGTAGGTGTACCACGCACCGAATGTAGGATCGGTGGAGCCATTGGAGACGGCAAGTTTGTGATTCGTGTCCGACTGTTGAATGGCCTCTATGGCCGCTCGCAGATCGGGCCTGTTATCCAGCGCAACCTGATGATAGTCGTCCAGCGGCTGCAATGCATCGCTCCAGTCGAAGGTTCCCGTCACATCGAACTTATCCACAGGGGTGCGTTCGTCGAGCAACTGCATGAGTTCGAACTTGGCTGTGCGCAGATTCACAATCGCTGTCTCGATCTCCGCTTCATATTGCACGCGGAGCAACTCGATTCGATCCAGATCGATCTGTGCAATGTCGCCGGCCTTGAAGCGGGCGCGGCTTATTTCGATGATCTTGTCGTAATAGTCCAGGTCGGCTTTGGCCAGATCGAGAACCGCTTTTGCCTCGAGCGTCTGCACGAACATGGAACGGAGATTGAAGAGGAGATTGCGCTCCAGGTCCTCGTGCTGTGATGCGCTGATTTGCGTCCCTTCCTTGGCGCTTTCAAGGCGCAACTCGCGCTTGCGCTGCCGTTCGTGCAGGTAGCTGAAGCTGGGAGTGAACTGAGTTCCCGCGAATGGCCTCCAGACTCCTTGATTGCGGGCGGCTTGAGTTCCGTCCGTAGCCAAGCCGATTCCTGGATTAGGGCGCAGGAACGCCGTGATTTCCTCGGCCTTCATCTCCTCGACGTTCATCTCATCTGCTCGAAGGGTGGGGTTGGCCGCTTCGAATTTCGCTTTCACTTGTTCCCACGTCAGGCTTTGCTGCGCGCAGGCGAAATTCGCAAGCAAGGCAATGCCCAGGAAACCATAAACAATACTTCTGAGGATTGTTTGTCTCCGTCTAGACTTCAAAGGACACCTCCGGTTTCGGGAGCTTGTCCCCTTCTCTCGCGACCCAGACATACAGCGTGGGCAGAAGGAAGATGCTCATTAGGAGGTCTGAAATCAATCCTCCCACGATCACAATGGCAAATGGCCTCTGCGAGTCGGAGCCGATAGCGTGCGACATGGCGGCCGGGAGCAGCCCGAGGGTTGCCACCAGCATCGTCATCATGATTGGACGAAGGCGCAAGATCGCGCCCTCGACAGCTGCGCTCTCGGCCGTATAGCCGCGCGCGCGCAATTGGTTGATGTATTCAAGCATGATGACACCCGTCTGGACGGAGACCCCAAAGAGCGCCAAAAAGCCAACCCCGGAAGAAACGCTAAAGAACGTCCCTGTTACAAGCAGAGCGAGCAGGCCTCCTATTCTGGCGAGCAAGACATTCACCATGATGAGCGACGCCCACTTAACCGATCGGAACATGAAATAGAGAAGGACAAAAATCAGGAAGACAGTGATTGGAACTACAACAAACAGTCTGGCTTCCGCGCGCTTTTCGCTCTCGTATTCTCCCGCCCAATCGAGATGATAACCGCGCGGCAGCTTGACCAGCCTCGTCACTTTATCTACGGCTTCTTTAACCGTAGTTCCCAAATCTCTGCCTCGAACTTCGTAGCGCACGCCGACGTAGCGGGAGTTTCCTTCCCGGAAGATGTCGTAGGCGCCGTCGCGAACCTCGACCTTGGTCAATTGAGCGAGGGAAACTCGCTCTCCCGATGGGGAAAGGAGCCGTACGTTTTGGATTGCCTCCTGTGTGTTGCGATACTGTTGCTTATACCGCACTACCACGCCATAGCTCGCCTCGCCCTGTAGTAACTGCGTTACCGCATTGCCTCCGACTGCTGTCTGAATCGCGTCTTGTATATCGGAAGCATTGATGCCGAAGCGCGCTGCCGCCTGTCGGTCGACCACAAAGTTGAGGTTTGGCTGGCCCATATCCCGAAACAGACCAAGATCCTGAACGCCTGGCACAGTTGCCATCACGGCGGTGATCTGCTCGCCTTTCTCCTCGAGAGTCTTCAGATCGTCTCCGAATAGCTTTACGGCAAGTCCGCCTTTGACGCCGCTCACCGTTTCGTCCACATTGTCTTCAATGGGCTGCGAGAAGTTCCAGAACGCGCCCGGAAGCTTGGAAACCTCGCGGTTCATGGCGGCGATCAGTTCATCCTTGTTTTGGTGGAAAACAGGCCGCCACTTTTCCTTCGGTAGCAAGTCTACAAAGTATTCCGTATTGCCGAAACCGCCTGTGTCGGTCCCGTCGTCGGGCCGGCCGGCTTGCGATACCACGGTTGTAACTTCAGGAAACGATGCAAAGATGAGACGCGCTTGATCCGTGAACCGCTTGCCTTCTGTCAGGCTCGTACTGTTGGCCAGAGAACCGCGCGCCCAGATGGCGCCTTCGTCAAGATGCGGAAGAAATTCCGAACCGATGACTCCGCTCAAAGCCAGGAACAGGCTGACAGCGAGGGCTGCAACACCGCTGCCGACGGTGATCCAGCGATTCTTGATAGCCCACTGAAGCCCGTGCCGGTAGCGGTCCTTGAGAAATTCCATGACCGGGTTGCGCCATTCCTTGACACCCCTTCGGAAAAGAAGGGAGCACAGAACCGGCACAATGAAAATGGAAAACGTCATTGCGCCGAGGAGCGCGAAAGCAACAGTCCAGGCCATGGGCTTGAAGAGCCTGCCTTCCACCAACTGCAGTGTGAAGATCGGCAAATAAGCCGTGATGATAATGGCAATCGCGAAAAACACCGGACGCTGAACCTCGTGAGATGCGTCACGGATCGTTGCTAGCGGCGTTTTTACGCTCATCGTAATGCGGCCTGCGAGCGAGGATGAACCGTTTCTTCCATAGCTCAAATGCCGCATGATGTTTTCCACCATGACAACGGCGCCGTCCACAACCATTCCGAAATCCAGCGCGCCCAATGACAGCAAATTCGCGGGAATCTTGCTTAGATCGAGGAATATGGATGCGAAAAGCAATGAGAATGGGATGGTGAGCGCAACGATGGTGGCTCCACGAAAATTGCCGAGAAAGAGAAAGAGGATGATCGTGACCAGGATCATTCCTTCGGCCATATTGCCGAGCACCGTGTGGAGTGTGTAGTGCAGCAAATCGGCGCGGTCAAGCATCGGAACAATCTTCACCCCCTGCGGCAGGATGGTGTCGTTGAGTTCTTTGACCTTGGCATGGATTCCATCCAGGGTGGGTCCGGCGTCCGCGCCCTTGCGCAATAGCACCGCGCCCTGAATGACCTCGGGATTGTCGACGATGGTTCCATCCGGCTTGTGGTCCGCTCTTGCCATGGCGCCCAACAGAATCTTCGGGCCCTGCTGCACCTCCGCTATGTCTTTGACCCTCAGGGCCGTCCCGCTCTTTGTCGTCAGGACGGTATTCTCAATGTCTTGCACCGTGGTGAAGAGGCCAACCGCGCGAACGTTAAGCTGCTGAGTCCCTTCCTCTACAAAGCTGCCGCCGGCGTTCATGTTATTGTTACTCAACTGCTGCTCGACTTGCCCGATACTCAGGCCATAAGAGACAAGTTTGTCCGGATCTACGCGCACCTGATATTCGCGGGTCGTTCCGCCAAAGGTGGATACGTCGACAACGTTCGGGACCGACTTGAATTGCTTTTCGAGAGTCCAGTCCTCGATCGACTTCAAATCCATGAGGTCGTATTGCGGATTGGTACTTCTCAGGGTGTACCAGTAAATCTGGCCCACCGTGCTCCAATCCGTACCTATCTGCGGTTGCAGGCCGGGCGGCAGAGAAACCAGCGTAAGGCGCTCCAACACCTTCTGCCGGTTCCAGTCGTTGTCCGACTGGTCGTCGAAGATCATCAGCACGAAAGACAGGCCAAAGATCGACTCGGAGCGCAGGTGCGAGAGATGGGGAAGTCCATTCATCTGGATTTCCACGGGGATCGTGACTTGCTTTTCCACTTCCTCCGCAGCTTGTCCCGGCCACTGGGTAATAACTGTCACGTAGTTATCCGCAATATCCGGATAGGCTTCAACTGGCAAGTTATGAAACGAGATTGCCCCCCAGGCAACCAATAGCAGCGCAACCGCAAGCACGACAACGCGGTTATTGAGGGCAAAATCGACAAGAGTTCGTATCATGACGTCTTTCCTTTGACTCTCTCAGCGGTTATCGGTTGTCGATTTCGTTCTGCAACGCGAGCGGGTTTGTCACCACCTGCTGCCCGACCTGAATACCCGATTTGATCTCCTGCATGCCGCCAGGCAAGGCGTCTCCTCCGACGACCCCCACTCTGCGGAATCTCTTGTCTGGCGTGGGTACATAGACCCAATCCCGGTCATGCAGATGAAGAATTGCGGAGGCGGGCACGGAGGTATTCACTTCGTCCTTTTGCCCCTGGAAGGTTGCGGTCACAAACATACCGATGCGCATCATGCCTGGATTCCGCACCTCGATGCGCACTTTGCCAGTGCGGAGATTGGGGTCGAGTATGGGAAGGATATTGCTTACCGTGCCCTTGAGCACGCGGCCCGGATAAGCGTTTAGAGTAATTTCAGCGGGGTCGCCTGTGTGAACGCTGGCAAGATCGTTCTCGTAGACATCGCAAACAATCCAAACGGTAGAGAGATCGGAGATGGTGAAGGGACTCGTCCCCAGGCTCTGCACACCCGCGGCGTTGGTGACTTCCTGGTCGGTGATCACGCCGGAGACCGGGGCCGTGATGTCGACGATGCCCGACGGATGATCGACGCTGCTACCCAGCAAACGCAAGTGTTCGGCAGCGGTGTCCATGGCAACCTTGGCCTTGACCTCGGTATCCTCCGCCACTTGCAGGTCGTTGAGCGCGATCGCGCCATGCTTGTAGAGCTCTTGAGAGCGCTCATACTGTGTGCGCGCAAGCGTCTCGTCGGCCGCCGCCATCTGATAGTTCGCAAAACCGCCGGAGATATCGTCGCTGCGGAGTTTTAACAGAAGCTGGCCCTTCTTGACGGTGTCGCCCAGACGCGCGTAAATGCCGACGATGCGGCCAGATGCCAGCGAGATTACCGGAACCGTTCGCGCAATATCGGGGTTCACGGCGCCGGTGACGGCCAGTTTCGCTGGCGCCCGATGTTCTATCGCTGTGGCTAGAGGGAAGTTCTCTGGGCGATCAACGGAGAACAAATTGGCATTGAAGTCCTGAACGACCTTGGCGGACGGTGGGGCCTCTGCTTGCGCATCCACTTTATCGCTCTTGCAACCGTTGACGGTCAGAGATGCTACCAGAACGATCGGCAACAAACCAAGTTTCAAAGCTTTGTTCTTCATATGAGTTCCTGCGCCTTCTTGCGTTCCCGGCCGTTCACAATTCGCGACGCGCCATCACCACGGACAAGATGCCGAGGCGTAGCCACAACGCGGTGTATATGGATCTCATGGGAGCAGCACCGGAGTTGCATGGAATCCCGATGCTGCCCGTTAGTTAGTGCGCCTAGCCATATTCGCCAAGGGTTGCCCCGCGGATCAGACGGCTAGAACCTGACCATGATTGCAATCGTACTGACGGTCTGGTTAGTGCGCAGATCGGGCCACCAGATGGCGTTGTTGCCTCCTGCGCTATTGTTATTGCCAGCGCCGATGCAGTTCGATATCGCCGTCGCAAGGTTGCCATAGCCGACGCCGGAAGGAGAACCATTTGCGCAGGCATACTGGGCTGGAGAACCGTTGTTTCCGCCGGGAGGTGTAATGCCGCCGCGGCCGGTCCAGTAAGGAATGTCGGAGAAGCGGTAGCCTGTCTCCGCACGGAAGGTGATGAACTGGCTGGGCATGTAGTCGAAGGTAATGGTTCCGTCGTGCATCTGAGCGCGGTCGCCCGCGTTCTCGGTAAAGTACGGGGTCCCGGAGATGGCCGTGGCGCCATTGATGGGCGGCAGCAGCGTAAGGTAGCGGCCGGGGTTGTTCATTTGGCCACCGCCAAGCGTAACAGCGTAAAGGTCCTTGTCGAACCAGAAACGCAGGTAGCTCATCCAGCCGATGAACATCTGCTTGGGCTTGCCGTTCTTGCTGTCGTGGCAGTTGACGCCTCCGCTGTATGTGGAACTCGAGCCCATAAGCGGAGAGTTACCGTTCGGGTCGTACGGTCCGCTGGAAGGTCCGCCGCCGTACTCGCAACCTGCATCGCCGGTAATTGTCCAGGCAATTTTGTCCAGTGTCTTCTTAGGCTTGTCGTAAAACTTGACCTGCGCGCTGTAGTCGGCATGCACACGCGAGCGGCCAGGAAAGCCTGCGTCGTCTTCGCCTAGACCGTAGTTGTTCCAGACGAAGTCCAGGTAGGGCGTGGGCCGCCACAGAATCTGTCCACCCAATCCCGGCTTGCCGTTGTAGCGCGCATACGACTGCCAGCCGTTGATGATCCACGGCTCGATCTTCAGCTTCGGGGTGGGAAAATACTGGATGCGAAGGCCGTTGAAAAACCAGGGCGTGTTGGAGGAGACGAACGAAGGCTGATAGGTCCAGTTGTCGAAGTTGTAGTAGCTGAAGAGGCCAATGTAGGAAACAAAGATGCCAGCGTCCACGTTGAGGCCGTTTTTCACATCCCAGTGATATCCGCCCCAGGCTTCTGATACGTACTTGTACGCTCCCGACAGATCCCACTGTCCGCGGTTGGGGCTGCCGTCGTTGCGCGGCGTGGTCGTAGCAAATAGACCATCCATGGTGAGAATGCGCCCGCGGACGTTGTTGATGCGGATGTCGCCGCCGACACTGATCTGCTCAAGCTGCCACTCATCTGAGCGAAAGGTCTCCGTCGATCCACCCAGGCTGTCGTCTTTGGGGTGGTTGTAATCCAGCGTGTAGTTCGCGTCGGCCCGGAACTCCGGCGTGAAGTACTTGGTGGCCATGGGGCTGTCTACCTGGTGCCCGTTGCTGTTCAGCCAGGTCCAGTCGCCGGGAAACGGTTCGCCCTTGGTTGTGGTCTGTGCGGGGATCTCGGGCGGTGCCGGAGCTGCTGCAGGGGCAGGCGCTGGCACTGCCTGGCCGGCCGGCATAGAACCGGCTGTGTCGCCTGTCTCAGCAGAACGCAACGCATTGGCGTCGCGCTCCGCATCCTCCGTGCTGCGGTTTGCCTTCAACTCGGCTTCAAGCAGCGCAATGTGAGCCTTCATCTCCGCAAGCTCTTTGATGATTGCTGCGTTGTTGGCTGGCGCCGTGATGGCAGCTGGAGAATCTGGCGCCGTGGCCGGAGTTGCAGCAGTGTTAGTTGCCGCGTTGGGACCCACGGGCTGCTCTCCATTTGCCGAGGCGAGCAATTCTCTCGCAGCCCGGTCTAGCGGAGAAGAGTCGGCGCGCGACGAGGAGCCGCTCTTGACGGGTTCTGAAGTTATGCTCTGAGCATGACAAGCAAGCTGCAGAGCAAGGCCGCAGATTGCACACCCTATTGCGATGGTGGTCTTGAAGTTCTTCATCATCGTTACTTGACCTCCTCGACGCCGTGCGTCGCCGGGCTAAAGGACGTTGCTTTCCGGTGAGGAATGGCTAGCCAGTCAGTTCCGCCTGCCTCATCCCGATTGTTATGCGATGCGGCGTAAAGGAGCCGCAAAGAAAGTGCAGTGTTTTCGATAAGGCTAAGTGGCGATGCGCCTGTGGGCATGCACGCTTACATAGGCCGCCTGCATCCGCTCCAAAGTGAATAAAAGAGCAGTGGCTTGAGTAACGTTAAGACGGCGTCCATAAAAATTCCGTGTGTGTTTTGAAGAAAGTTATAAGCAACGCGTGAGTTCGACATAATGAAGTCGTGAATATCTGTTCTTTTCAGTTATGTCTTGACTATGGATCCCTGCATCTGCTGCTTCTTATCCGGCTTATATCCGGGCCGTGAACCTGGTGCGAATTTTATTGCCCTTATCTTTTCTTTATCTCTTCATTCCTAGTATGGAGGAGATCCGAGGCGGCTACTCGTCTCGAGTCCCCTCCATCGGCCCGAGCAGCCAGGCGATCCGAAGAATCGAAAAGAGCAGTTAGGAGAATCGAATGCGGCAAGCAAGATATGCATGGGCTTTTCTGATGCTGACGGCCATTGGCATGTGCGCGCAGGATGCAATTTCCCTGGGCCGGCAGGTGCACCAGACGCCCGACCAAGACGGCGTGTACTACGTTGGCCCGGAGGTGATCGCGCCCCGCATGGTCAGCACCGTTTCCGTGCCGTATCCCGATGGGGTATCCTCTCGAAACGTTCAGGGAATGACCGTTCTGGCGATGGTGATTGACACCAGCGGAGTCCCAGCCCACATCCAGGTTCTACACACGCACGGCGACGCATTCGACAAGGCCGCCATCGCCGCCGTAAAGCAGTCGAACTTCGAGCCGGGTAAGCTGGGAGACAAACCCGTGCCGGTCTGGATCGATGTGCGGGTCGTCTTCCGCACCAATCGCAGCCAGGCCGTTCCTCAGGTCCTGATCACCGAGAGAGATTTGCCTCCTCCGGATCAATCGCAGTTGGAGGACAAGCATGGCAACCCATTGCCGTACACGCCGCCGTTCCCGATCCACACGGTTGACGCGGACTTCGCCGATCCATTTGCAAGTCATCCGTGGGTGCAGGTAGCCATTGTCACCGTGCTGGTGAGCGAAGAGGGTTTGCCGAAAGAGGTTCGCGTAATGCGCGGCCTCGGATTCGGATTGGATAAGAAGGCAACCGCGGCCGTATGGCACTACAGGTTTCTGCCCGCCACAAGCAAGGGCAAACCGATTGCCGCGCGCAGAGACGTGATAGTCAGTTTCGCCAAGTTCTGATTTCCGGTCTTACCGGTGCGTACCTCCGCAGCGCGCTGGCACAAGTTGCGATTGTGCCGGGTACTGAAGCGCCAATCGGCGGGTTGGTTTGGCGAACACTGGCATCAGGGCGTGTCTATCCAGATTGTCGATGCTAAAGATGGATCGCCAAGGATGCCAGCGTGCCAAAGGCGCTACTGGTACGCACCCGCTTTCTTGAAGTCGCCACCCTTGACGATGGAGATGGCGGACGGATCGACGTGGCGTTTGAATGCTTCGTTCACTTGCTCTAGAGTCAGCGCAGCCACGGCGGCTTCCAGCTTGGCGTCCCATTGCAGGGTGCGTCCCCATCGTTCGCGGCCCATCAACTGATAAGCGACAGAGGACTCTTCAGCGCGGGAGACGGCGCGTTCGTCGAGCCACGCCTTCTTGGCCTTTTCCACCTCGTCGGCGGTAAAGCCGTCTTTGAGCGAGCGCGCCAACTCCTCGTTGAAGGCCGCTTCCACTTTGGGCATATTCTGTGGCGCAGCAATGGCCCACACGGAGAACGTGCCTCCGTCATCCTTGGTAGGGATGGAGAACCAGGCTGAAGCGCCGTAGCTCAGGCCATCCTTGATGCGAATGCGCTGCATGAGGCGGGAGTTGGGAGAGCCGCCGAAGACCAAACCGGCAATGGTAAGGGCCGCGTAATCGCGATCCTCATCGGTCATTTGCAGCGGCATGCCCGCCATGAAAGCGGCGTTTTGCTTGTCGGGGGTTTCGATCTTGTGGTTGATCGGCCCCACTTTGGCGTAGCTGTTGGGAATGTGCGCGTAGGGACTGGCGCTCTTCCAATCGCCGAAGAGTTCACCGACTAGCTTCCGCATCTGCTCCGGATCGAACTGGCCGCTAAGAACGATCTCGCCCTCCGCCACGCCATAAAACTGCTTGTAGAACTGGCGCACGTCGTCGAGCGTCACCTTCTTCAGATCCTCGATCTGTTCGTCCAGTGTCGAGACATAACGCACATCGCCGCGGGGATAGCGTTCATTGAGTCGGCGGTTCAAATCGGTCGAGACCAGGTATTGGGGTTCCGTCTTCGCGCTCTCCGCGCCGGCGATGCGTTGCTGGCGGACCTGTTCGAATTCGGTTTCTGGAAACGAAGGTTCGCGCAGCAACTCCCGGACGAAACGCAGACAGTCGGCCAAATTCGTGTCCAGCGTACGAATGTTGGCCGAGGCGGAATCGCCGCTCCCATAGACGCTGATTTGAGCCTTCAGGCGGTCGGTTTCATCCTGAATCTGCTGACGGTTTTTCTTCTCCGTGCCACGCATCAGCATCGCCCCGGCGATGCTTGCCGCGGTCGATCGGCCGAAGAGCGATTTCTCGTCGCCGAAGCGAACGTTGATGGAGGCGACCACCGTGCCGCCCCTGGTTTTCTTCGGAAACATGACCAGTTTCAACCCGTTGGGCAATTGGGTGCGAATCACGCGCGCTTCGATGTTCTGAGGAGTGGGATCGAAGACCTCTCCCTGTTGAATGGTCGCGCCGCCCTTGTAATCCTTGAAGCGAATGGCCGCATCGGGCGTGGCGGGAATCTCCGCGCGATCGGGAGCGGAGGTGGGAATGAATTCGCCCAGAGTGCGGTTGGATGATTTCAGGTAGGCCTTGGCCACGCGCGTTACGTCGGCCGGAGTCACTTTGCCGACCTCGTCGCGCGTCAGAAAGAAGGAGCGCCAGTCGCCGTCACCCGCATAACCGCCCAGCATCACGGCGATGGATTGGGAATTCGTCAGGGCCAGTTCGATGTTTTTGAGAATGCGGGCCTTGGCGCGGTCCACTTCCTCTTGCGTGGGAGGATCGTTCGTCAGGCCTTCGACGGTCTTCAGCAGTATCTGCTGGGCCTCGTCGATGGATTGCTCCGGCTTGAGTTGCACATAGGCTTCCGCTACCCCCGGATCGTGCTGATCCCTGGTATACATGCCGGCGGCCACGGCTTTCTTGCCATCGACCAGTTCCTTGTATAACCTGCCCGTTTGCGGGGCCCCCAGCACCTGAGCCATCACTTGCAGGGGCGCGATATCGGGATGCAGTGCCGAAGGAATGTGATAAACCAAATCGATGCCCTGCATGTTTCCAACGCGGCGCAGAGTGACCGAGCGTTCCCCTTCCTGCGTCGGCTCGACCGTGTAGGGCTGGATCAGCACCCTCTGCGGTCTGGGGATGGAGCCGATGGTCTCAGCCACCAGCGCCAAGGCCTTGGCTTCGTCGAATTGGCCCGCGATGATGAGGTCGGCGTTGTCGGGCTGATAGTACTTCTTGTAGAAAACCGCCAGGTTGGCGATCGGCACGCGTTCCACGTCGGTGCGGGCGCCGATGACCGTTTTTCCATAGTTGTGGAAGTTGTAGGCCGCCGCCAGGACGCGCTCGTTCAACACATTCAGCGGGCTGTTTTCGCCCATTTCCATCTCGTTGCGAACCACCGTCATCTCTGTGTCCAGATCCTTCTTGAGCATGGTCATGTTCACCATGCGGTCGGCCTCGAGTCCCAAAGCCCAGCGCAGGTTTTCGTCGCTGGCGTTGAAGGTCTCGAAGTACATGGTCTGGTCATACGATGTGGTGCCATTGAAGTATCCGCCGGCCCGGTCCGTGAGTTCCCGGAAGAGTTCGCGGCCGGAAGTGGCGCTCTTGAAGTTCATGTGCTCCAGCAGGTGGGCCATGCCCGTCTCGCCATAGCCTTCGTTGCGCGAACCTACCAGATAGACCACGTTGACGGTGATCTTAGGCTTGGAGTTATCTGGAAATAACAGCACATGCAACCCATTCGGAAAGGCATACTCCGTGACTCCTTCGATGGAGGTGACTTTCTGAACCCCTTGCGGCAGAGTTTGAGCCAGAGCCGCAGCGGTCAGGACTATGGTTGCGACGAACAATGCAATAAGTCTTGGTACGCGCATGCATTCACCCTTCAGTTTTTCGTGTTTGATTGCCGGGTGCGATCATACCCAGCGGAACTGCTGGCTGACAAGATGGAGGTCCAGGCGATAGGAGTCATGGCGCAGACCCCATTCTCGGAGATAGACGCAGGGCTGCCCTGTTCGTTTCAAAGGATGCGAGCGGCGATGCGCACCAAACACTGGCGCATTCCGCCTTCAATGGTTGCGAAATCGCAGTTCTGCACAGCGATTGGCCAAGGGATGTGTTGTGGACGAGACCAATTCATTCAATCGCGATCGAATGACGGACAAGCCTGAAGTCGATCTCTCGCTCGCGAAAACGACCCCGCTCGCTGCAATAGTTTCAGTCCTGTCGATGAGCAGCTACTCAGCCCCGCCTTGAGCAGTCTTTGGCGCGCCGGCGCCAAATGATTGCAGGGCAAGTTAGGTCAAGCCAAAGCGCTTATGGAAGCCGAAAGACTGGTTGCAGCTTTACGCATTGAGGATTTTCGCTAACCATGCAGTTCTTGCTCCACACTGGGATCTCCGGGGTTGGCGCATAAAAGAGCCCCGGCCAAGGCCGGGGCTCTTCGCGAACGGGGAGACGAGCTACATCGCGGCAACAAAATCGGGCAGGAGGCCCGCATTCCCTTGCAGCAGTTCGGTCATCCGCAAGGACATTTCGGTGTACATCGACGCAGCCCGAAATGCGTTGACGCAGATGCTTTCGTTAACCTGACCAACGGCGTACCTGCCAAGAGCCATCAGCACGCACACACGAATCTGCACGGCGTCGCTGCGCAGAGCTGCCAGAAGATCGCGGTCGACCGAATCGCTGTTGCGCGCGGCATAGTCGGCCATCTCCAGCATCACGCAGGAATTCTCATACATCGCCCACAGGCCTTGAGCGCCCTGGATGCTCTGCCACTTTTCTTCCGGAGTGGCGCGCGACTCTTCTTCCTCAAGGAAATGGCCGCCCCATTCGCGGGCGCCCCAGTCCGGCCGCAGACGGGCCAGAAGCGATTCCCAGGACTGCGTATTCCGGCGGCGCACGCCCGCTCTTCGCCAGCAGAAGTAAACAGCCACGGCTGCAATTGCAGCAACCTGGATCAGCGCGAAAATCATCCGCTCTCCTTACACCGGAAGATGGCGGCCCTTCGATGCTTCAAGCCAACCCCGGCCGGGTCTCGCTGGCAATACTCAGCGAAAAGTACCCAGAGTCTGTACGCTTAGGTAACTTACGGCAGACTCTTCCTGGGGTAAATAACACTTCCGAGTTATAGGGCGGAGTTTTTGGGCGACCGCAGCAAGAAGCCGACGCAGAGGCGCCGGACCTATTGCGACTTGCGCCTGTAAGCCAATCTTTTTCAACCGGTTGCCTCAAACCGCAGGAGTCCTTCCCGCGCCAGAGCTTCTCACTCGGGCCGTTCCAAAACGAAACTCGAGGCAAAGTGTCTTTGCGGACAAGGTTCAGGGTGGCTTCCTCTTTAGGAAGGAGCCACCTGGCAAGTCTGGCCACGAAAACAGGGCAGTTTTGGTTCCGTTCCGGCCTGCCTCAGCGAGCGGGGTCCCCGTAGAAGACGCCGCGCCCGTGCGTGCCGACATAGACTCGCCCATAAATCCGCGGATCGCCGGAAATTTGCAGTACGAGCCCCCATTGGTGCTTCTCGTCGTTGATTCTTACCCAGGTGCGCGCCTCGTCCGTGGAGCGGAAGATGCCGCGCTGGCCATGAATCGTACCGACCAGGTAGAGGGCCGGATAAGAATGGCGTGGAGCGGCCTTGCCGAAGCCCAAGGCATGGATTTCCTCGACGCCTGACAGGCGCGCGAATGCGACGCTGCCGCTGGTTTGTTGCGTAGCCGGAACGGCGTGGAAGAGTCCGTCGAAAGCGGCCAGCCAGAGATCTCCGGCGCGACCTGGGGCGGCATAGATGCGGTCCTGTCCTCCACGCTCGTCTCCGCGGGAAGACGAGGCCGGTGCGGGCGAAGCGTCCGGTAGCGTGAAAGACCGCGCGGTGAATGTAGCTCCTCCGTCATCACTGCGGTAAAGAGTGCGGTCTCTGAGCGAGATGGCGTAGAACGACTGCGCGGCAACCGGGTCGGCGATGACGCGAATGCCCGCAGGGAGGCCTTGAGCTGCGGTCCAGGTTGCGCCCTGGTCATGCGTGACGGAGACGGGCTCGCGCTCGGGAGTCCAGATCCATGTGCTGCCGTCGGCTGAAACTGCGATGGATCCGGCATGACTCTCCGGGGTGGGCGCGGCAGATGTGGGCTTCCAGGTGCGGCCCGCATCGAGTGAATAGCCGATGTTTTCACCCGGTTTGTGCTGGGCGCTATTACCCACGCGAACAAGGACTTCAGGGCGAAGAGCAGCGAAGGCAACTCCGGCCGTATTGCCCATGCGCGGCGGCGCGGAAGCGCCCTCGGGAGCCGGGTGGTCCAGGTCCCAGTGGACAAAGCCGCCGTAGTCGCCAATGGCGGTGACGAGGTGAGCGCCTTGGGCGGGGCTGGCCAGTTCGAGGGCGACCGTCTCCTCAATGCCCGAGGCTAGGATGCTCCAGTGAGTGGGTTTGCCTTGGTCGGCAGCGGTCAGGTCGAAGGTTTCCCAGCCGCCGTAGCCTGTGGTAAAGACAGCGTGATCGGGATCGGCCGGATCGATCTCAATGTCGAAGAGCCAATGGATGGGCGTGCTCTTCACGTAAGGCGCTCCAGTGTAGTCGTACACGCCTCCGCTGCCGAAGATCGCCTTCCATGTCGCGCCTCCGTCGGTAGAGCGGAAGATGTCTTCGCTGCCGGCTGACCCCGGACGGCCGAAGGAACTGACGATGAGGGTCCGCGGGTTTTTGGCATCGACCGAGACGCCGGCATAACCAAACTCCTTGCTGCCGGCAATAGGCCGGTCGGGAGTAATGTCGGTCCAGGCGCCGGTGTGGGTGTTGAGCCTCCATACCGCGCCGTCGCGCATCCAGGTGGGACCGGGCGCGGTGCCGTATGTGACATAAAGGAAGCCTTCGGCCGAGAGCGCGGCACGCGTGGGCCGGTATCCGGTCGGCTCGCCCGCGATCGCACTCCAGCTTGCGCCCCCATCGTTGGAGACGAAGAGGTTCGTCCGGTTCATCAGAGAGACGCCAACATAAATCGTCTGCGTGGCGGAGTTGGAACTTTGATTGCCGGTGGCCGGAGCGAATTTGACAAATACGATGCCGCTGCCGCGGATGGGCATGCGCCGCCAGTGCTGCTCGGGCGTTTCTCCCGGCACGGGAACTGGCAGGGCTGGAATCGGCTCGGCGATATCGGGAAAGCTGGCGACGCGCGTCCAGGTGACGCCGCGATCCTGGGAGCGCCAGAGTCCGTTATGGCGAGTTCCGAGGAAGAGAATGCGTCCGTCGTGGGGATCGACGGAAAGACGCTCTCCGTTGCCCCGGCCGTCTTCGTTTCCGCCGAACTTGATGGGCACATTGGTCCGCTGAAAGCTGCGGCCGCGATCATTCGAGCGCAAGATGGCGCCGTTGGGAGTGCCCGCATTGGTATAAGTTCCGCACGCCAGGTAGACGCGATTGGGGTCGGCGGGATCGACAGCGATGGACTCGACCCCCATGAGGTTGAGGTCCTTATAAGGGACCCAATCCAGGATCGGCTCCCAGCGATGCTCTGCCTCATCCCAGCGGTAAGCGCCGCCCATATCGGTGCGGGCATAGCGAACGCCGGGGGCCGCGGGGTGAAAGATGACTCCATCGACAAATCCGCCGCCGACGATTTGAACGCTTTTCCAGGAGTAGGGCTGCTGTTGCGGAGATTGCGCACAGAGCGCCATCGCGCCGCACAGGAGCAAAAGAACAACAATTCGGATTCGATTCATGACCACTTTTCCTTTTCTCGCACCAAGCGAGGGACTTGCGCATCGGATCGGGCTCTTGAGGCGGAGTTCGGCTTCCCGCATCCCACATGCTCCTGAACGAAGCAAGAAGGAACGGGATGCCTGCCGAACGTGCCGTTGGATCCACGGGGATTTGAAGGGCTGGGTTACGCGACAGACTGTCCTGGTTGCCGGATCGACTGCTGAATCTCAGTATATTTGCGCGGTCATCCCGCTGCATGGAGCCTGCGGAACCGCCCGATCATTGTGGGGAAATCTGTGTTCCGCTCTCCGCATATTTGCGCTTCACGCACAGTTCTCGCACCGCGAAATAGAAGGAGAGTGACCAGCCACACGCTCTTTTGTAACGATGCCGGAGCGGCGCACCTCTATAACAATTGCCGGATTCAGGCCTGTCGGGATTGCATTTTGTTGCACAAGAGTCAACAGGAAGGTATCTTGGTTCAAGGAAGCCGATAGGTACCGCGTAGCATTCTTACCCAGATCTGCGCCGCTGGGCCGTTTATACCGGCATCCATCAGGGAGAACACATGGGAGTATCAGACATCCTAGCAAGTATCGATCGCGATATTGCACAGTTGCAGCAGGCACGCGCGCTGCTAAGTGGTGCCGCAGCGCCGGCGCCGAAGAAGACAGCAGGAAGGCCCAAGAAGATAGTGGCGGCGCCCAAGAAGGCAGAAACCGTGGCGCCCGTTGCAGCGAAGGCCTCCAAGAAAAAGAAGAAAAGAAACCTCAGCCCCGAAGGCCGAAAGCGCATTGCCGAGGCCGTCAAGCGGCGCTGGGCAGCGCAAAAAGCCGAATCGGCGAAGTAACAGGCTGCCCGGCATCACCAAATGAGAGCTGGCGCAGCCTATTACCCGCATCAGCTCTCATTTGTTGTTCGATTCCTCTTCCGGCCAGAGATTCAGGCAAGAATGTGAACACGGCTTGTCTTCAAACCTCATGAGCCGGATCGGCCGCCGAAGATAGAACCATTGCGACGAGTTCGCGCGCACAGGCTCGAGCATTCTCGCCAACTGAGCCTGGATGGCCCCTCGCTCTGCTGAATTCAATTTCCCGCGGCGCGCGCCGATCCAAGACCCCCAAAACGGAAAACTGCAGTTCGAGATCATGCCTGTCAGCGGATATGATAGCGTTACCATGATCGGCTGCGTGATGCGGAAGCCTAGTCCGTATTGTGGGGCAGGCATCGCTCTACCGCGCGTTCGAATGTCGGCGACACAGCTCTTCGAGCTGCGCCGGCTGCGAACGATGTGGGACAACGCATTCCGCCTCACGCATCGATGGAGATTGCTCATGCTCAGGTATCTCTGGATTCTCTTCGCTGCTTCGCTCGCTTCCCTGCAACTTCAGGCAAAGGTCGTTGTCTTCTGGCAGCCGGGCTTTCCCACCGTAGCCAGCCAGCCGGTCGATCGCACAAGCCTCGACAAAGCTCTCGGTGGTCTCGATCCGGTCTTCGCCGATGAGGCAACTCTCGCCGTTCCTGAGACCCTCGCGAATGCCGAACTCCTTGTGCTGCCGTATGGCTCGGCGGTTCCGGTGGAGGCGTGGAAGAGCATGGAGCGCTATCTCGGCGCGGGCGGTAACCTGCTGGTGCTTGGCGGCCAACCGTTGCGGGTTCCGGTGCGACTGGTGAATGGGAGATACGCTGCCGACACCGAGCAGGACACCTATGCGAGTTCGCTCGGGTTTCGCCATAGCTATGAGGTTCCCATCGCCAAAGACGCCGCGTTTCGCTGGAGAACTGGCTACGCATGGCTTCCCACGCTGCATCTGCGGGCGCAAAGATTCTTCGCGGTGGAGGGCCGCCTGAACGGCCTGGGCTACATGGCCGACTCGACCGGCCTGCTGATCGCTGCTCCAGTGATCGTCGCTGGCCGCGCGGGAGGTGGCCCGGACCACTCCATTCCTGGCAGCCGCATCGTGGCGCTCGACTTCGATCCCATGCCCGGCTACTGGGAGAGCGCCGACGGGATCGCGCTGGTCCATGAGGCCGCTGAATACGCCCGTCAAGGCGCCGTCGATTTCTCCATCGAGACGCTTTTCTCTGCGCTGCGCCCTGGCGAGCCCCCCGTGATTACCGTTCATCTGCGCATTCCGCGCCAGCAGCGCTCTAGCACCACGGTGCAAGGCGAGGTGAGACTCGAACTCGCGTCGGAAAAGGAATCGATTGCAACCGCAACGCTTCCCGTTCCTGCCGGAGGCATCGCGGACCTAGACGCGCCCTTCCATCAATCGCTGCCGCCGGGGTTCTATACCATCTCCGGCGTCTACAGCGAAGGCGGTCATGCCCGCGAGTTCTATCGAAACGGGTTCCTGGTGACTGACCTGAGCGCACTCGCCTCGGGACCCGCTCTCGGCGTTCGCGGCGACTTTCTCACTCTCGATGACAAACCCTTCTTCCCGGTCGGGACCAACTACTTCACCACCGAAGAAAACGGCTGGGATTTCTCCGGCCCGAGGAACGCCTGGGTATGGGAGAAGGATTTTGCCGAGATGGCCGCCCATGGCGTCAGCTTTGTTCGCACCGGCGTCTGGATGCAGAACGGCAAGTTCATTGAGGGCAATACGGGCGGCGCAAACGAGCGCTTCCTGCGCAATGTCGAGGCGTTTCTCAATTGTGCGAACCGCCATCACATCGCTGTCAATTTCACTTTCTTTGCTTTTTCTCCCCATTCCGGTCCTGCTCCGCGAAACCCGGCTGACGCGGCGCAGCCTAATCCCTACACCGATCCCGCCTCCGTTGAAGCGGAGCAGGCATATGTCCGCTCCGTCGTGGAGCGCTTCAAGAACGTGCCCTGGCTTTCCTGGGACCTGATCAACGAGCCCAGCTTCTCCAACCCCGGCCACATCTTCAAAGGAAACTATCCCAACAGCGATTCGACCGAGACAGCAGCGTGGCATAAATGGCTGAGTCAGAAGTACAACAGCCTCTCCGCGCTGGCCGATGCCTGGCGCGTGCCTGCCGGGAGCCTGGCCAGTTTCGACGCCATTCCGCTGCCCTCGCTCGCGGATCTCCACTACGAGCGCTCAGGCAACCCCAACCAAGTGAGGGCTCTGGACTATAACCTGTTCGCGCAGGATATGTTCGGGGCATGGGTTAAATCGATGGTTACGCTCATCCGCTCATCCGGCAGCAAGCAACTGATCGACGTGGGCCAGGACGAAGGCGGAGTGACAGATCGCGTGCTGAATCAGTTCTACGGCGGTGCGGGCGTTTCATTCACCACCAATCACACCTACTGGCAAGACGATGCGCTGCTGTGGGACTCGGTAGCGGCCAAGCGGCCCGGGGTGCCGAACATTACCGGCGAAACGGGCTATCAGCCAGCCTGGGCCGCCGACGGAACCTGGCGCTACGACGAACTCACTGGCCTGGGCCTCACGGAGCGCAAATGGGCTCTGGGCTTTGCCGCCGGCAGCACGGGCGCGCTGCAATGGGACTGGGCCCGCGAACCTGATTTCGGAATGCAGCGCAGCGACGGCTCGGCGAAGGTATGGGAGAACAGGATGCGCGATCTGGGCCGTTTCGCCCAGGCCGCCGCTCCCTATGCGGATTCGCTCCTTTTGCCCGACGTTGCGATTGTCCTGCCCCAGTCTAATCAATTGTCGGTCTCCAATCCCTATGGCGTTGAGGCGCAACAGGCGGCGGTGCGGGCGCTCTACAACTATGCTCATGCTCAGGCGTATGCTGTCGGCGAATACCAGAGCGAACTGCTTGGCTCTCCCAAACTCATTCTTCTTCCTTCGCCCTACGGAGTGACCGATGCGGCGTGGCAGGCGATCTTGGCGCGGGTGCAAGCCGGAGCCGTGCTGTTAGTGACCGGCCCTTTTGCCGGCGATCCTCATCTTCATCCCACCGGCAGGCAGGAGAGCGTGGGGCTGCCGTATGCTGTCGAGCCGCTCACGCTGCGCGAGAATCTCTTCCATTTTCCCGGCGGGGACGAAGCGGTGACTTACTCCGGATTGAAAACGACCGTGCTGAGCCGGGCTGCATTGCCCGGCGGCGAGGATTGGGCGGAGAAGCCGTATGGCAAAGGCAAGATTCTTTTCGCCGCGCTCCCGCTGGAACTGAACGACAATCTGCAAGCGGTGGCCGATGTCTACAGCTATGCGCTCAAGGCTGCGAACATCGCTCCCGTTTATTCGACGGCGCTCAAAGATCCTGGAATCCTCATCTGCCCCACGCGCTATCCCAACGCAACTCTTTACGTGCTGACTTCAGAGTCGAACCGGCAGGGGATTTCGTTTCAGGATTTGCGCAGCGGTAGAAAGTTTTCCGGTACTCTGCCCAGCGGACGTGCCGCCCTGCTGCTGGTGGGCACGAATGGCAAGCTGCTGGCGACCTATAACTGGCCGAACCAGTAAACCGGCCTAAACAGGCGCGCCTGAATTATGGCGCGGTCGAACGTATCGAACCGTCTTCTGGGAGGTTGTTCATGTGCGCATACTCATTGCATCAAATGGTCAGACTTGGATTTCTGGCCGCATTCGCATTTGTTCCCTTCGTGGCGCTGGCCGCGGCTCCGCATCTGGGAATCTTCGACAGCCACCAGGACGTGGGCACGGTGCTCCACCCCGGCTCGGCGGAATATGACAGCGCACGCAATGCCTACACGATCGTCGGCAGCGGCGAGAATATGTGGTTCGGCGTCGACGACTTTCATTTTGCATGGAAGAAGGTTTCAGGAGACGTTGCCCTCACCGCCGACATCGCCTTCCTCGGCTCTGGCGGCAATCCCCATCGCAAGGCCGTTCTGATGATTCGCCAGTCGCTCGACGCGAACTCGGTCTCCGTCGACATTGCCGTGCATGGCAGCGGCCTGACGTCGCTGCAGTATCGCGACAGTGCGGGTGCCGATACGCATGAGGTCGAGTCGAACGTCTCCGCCCCCAAGACGGTGCGCATCGAGAAGCGCGGCGACTTCATCTACGCCTTTGTCTCCGGCAAGAGTGGCAAGTTGCAACCCTCCGGCGCCGCCACCAAGCTGGCGCTGACCGGCGAGTTCTATGTGGGCATCGGCGTCTGCGCGCACGACAAGGATGTGGTGGAGAAAGCGGTCTTCTCGAATGTGAGTTTCGAGCAGCTTCAGCCCGCCAGTGGCAAGCACGTCCTGGTGAGCGCTCTGGAGACGATCGCCATCGCCTCGACCGATCGCCGCGTGGAATATGTGGCCGCCGCACACTTCGAAGCTCCCAACTGGTCCCGCGACGGCAGTTTCCTCGTCTTCAACCAGGAAGGCACGATTCATCGGCTTGCGCTGGGCGGCGGCGAACCCGCTCTCATTCCTACCGCGCCGCAGATTCGTTGCAACAACGATCACGGCATCTCGCCGGACGGCCAGCTTCTTGCCATCAGCGATCAGTCGCATGAAGACGGAAAATCGCGCATCTACATTCTGCCGCTCGCCGGCGGAGCGCCGCGGCTGGTCACGCCGAATGCTCCGTCCTACTGGCATGGCTGGTCGCCCGACGGCAAGACCCTCGCTTATACCGCGGAGCGCGGCGGCAACTTCGACATCTACAGCATCGCCGCGACGGGCGGCGAAGAGATGCGGCTGACCAGCGCCCCAGGGCTTGACGACGGGCCAGAGTATTCTCCTGACGGAGCTTACATTTACTTCAATTCGGAGCGAACCGGACACATGCAGATCTGGCGCATGAAGGCCGATGGCTCGGAGCAGGAACAGGTGATTTTCGACGAGAGCAACGACTGGTTCCCGCACATCTCGCCCGACGGGCAATGGATGGTCTTTCTCGCCTATGAGAAGGGCGTCGCCGGTCACCCTCCGGGCAAGAATGTGGAACTGCGGCTGATGTCGATGAAGGACAAGAAGGTGCACGTTCTGGCCAGACTCTTCGGCGGCCAGGGAACCATCAACGTTCCCTCCTGGTCGCCCGACAGCCTGCGACTGGCATTCGTTAGTTATCAGGAATTGCCGGAAGAGAGCCTGCGCGCGAAGTAGAGCAAATGAACCATTTTCGGAGGTCGCGGAGAGGCCGGCGCGGGAACCGTGGGATGAGGCGGACGCATCGTGTGATGAAATATCTGTAGGACGAACGCTCTCCGGCGCGTCCATTCCCCAGCCCGGCAACGCCGGGAAAACAGAGAGCCTTCGCGTTGGAAAGGACAATGAAATGACCGGGATCGATCCGCAAGACCTGCTGCAGCAATTCGCAAGCGACAACTACGCCGGCATCTGCCCCGAGGCATTGCGCGCGTCGGAGGCCGCCAATCGCGGGCACGCAACGGCCTACGGAGACGATCCCTGGACGGCGAAAGCCTCGGACGCATTCCGCTCGCTCTTCGAAACCGACTGCGAGGTCTTCTTTGTCTTCAACGGCACGGCGGCCAATTCTCTCGCGCTGGCTTCGCTGTGTCAGTCCTACCACGGCGTCATCTGCTGCGACTCGGCGCATATCGAGACGGATGAGTGCGGCGCTCCGGAGTTCTTCTCCAACGGCTC
This sequence comes from Occallatibacter sp., assembly GCA_049515995.1. Classification (GTDB taxonomy): domain Bacteria; phylum Acidobacteriota; class Terriglobia; order Terriglobales; family Acidobacteriaceae; genus Telmatobacter. Next base: position 68,597 of record JBEKTO010000011.1, read on the forward strand.
CAAGCTGCTGGTGGCGCAAAGCGCGGACGGGAAGCTGACGCCGGCGCAGATTCGAGAACTCGCCACCAAGCGCCAGGATATTCACTACCCCAAGCCCCGCGTGGTCACCATCACGCAATCTACCGAGACAGGCCGGGTGTACACCTTGGCGGAGCTGCGCGCCATCAGCGATGAGTGCAAGGCGCGTGGGCTCTATCTGCACATGGACGGCGCACGCTTTGCCAATGCCTGCGCAAGCCTCGGCTGCTCGCCGGCCGAGCTTTCGTGGAAAAGCGGCGTCGATGTGCTCTGCTTCGGCGGCACAAAGAACGGCATGGCGGTGGGCGAAGCGGTGCTCTTCTTCGATCGCAAGCTGGCTGCGGATTTCGATTACCGGTGCAAGCAGGCCGGCCAACTGGCCTCGAAGATGCGCTTTCTTGCGGCGCCGTGGATCGGAATGTTGGAGAGCGGAGCGTGGCTGCGCAACGGCGCGCACGCAAACCAGAGCGCGAAGCACTTCGCGGCGCAAATCGCTGCGATCCCTGGCATCCGGCTGACATCACCGGTTGAAGCCAATGCGGTTTTTCTTGAGGCGTCAGAGGAGATTCTCGGCCCGGTTCGAGAGCGCGGCTGGAAGTTCTATACGTTCATTGGCGGCGCGGCTCGCTTCATGTTCCCCTGGGACACCGATCTGGCTCGCGTCGATGCCCTCTGCCACGATCTGAAGGAAAGCGCGGCTCGGGCGCAGGCGAAACTCGGCTGAAGCTTCTCAAAGAAGCCGTGACAGCATACGAGTTTTAAGCCGACCGAAATGTACTCATCATGAACGCCAGGTAAACTCACTGGAAAGCTGCGACAGGCAGCGATGCGGCCCTGCGCGCGCTTCCGTGTTCCCCCCTTGAAACGCCTTCAGCGCTAGAGTAAACTTGCGCGGATCGCCGAATCGGCATCCCGGTCACGCTGAAACTATCCAACGCGCTCACCCTGAATCCGCAAGAAGAAAGGCACTTATCCAGCGATGAAAACCTTCCTATACAGCTTGCTATGCATTTTGATGCTTGCCCCGGCAGCCGGAGCGCAAGTGAAGAAGGCCGCCGGCCTGCCGCCGTTGATCGATCGCGATCTGATCTTCGGCAATCCCGAGATAGCCGCGGCGGAGTTGTCTCCCAACGGCCAGTACCTTGCATTCCTCAAGCCGTGGAAGGACACCCGCAACATCTACGTGAAGGCGGTGGGCGAGCCGTTCAGCGCCGCGCGTCTGCTGACCACTGAGAGCAAGCGGCCCGTTGCCGGATATCTCTGGACGCGGGACAGCAAATACATTGTCTACGCCAAGGACAACGATGGCGACGAGAACTTCAACGTCTATGCGGTCGATCCTTCGGCCAAGGCGGCAGCCGGCGCGGATGCTCCGCCCTCCCGCGATCTGACGGGTCTCAAAGGCGTGCGGGTGGCGCTTTACGAGGCTCCCAAGAGCGACCCAGATATCCTCTATATCGGCCTGAACGACCGCGACAAGGCCTGGCACGATCTTTACAAGCTGAAGATCTCCACCGGCGAAAAGACGCTACTGCGGAAAAACACAGATCGCATCGTCGGCTGGACTTTCGATCTCAAGGGCCAGTTGCGGCTGGCGACGCGCAATGCAGACAACGGTGATACCGAAATCCTCCGCGTGGAACCGGACAAATTGACCCAAGTTTATTCGTGCACAGTCTTTGAGGCCTGCGCGCCGCTGCATTTCCTTCCCGACGGCAGCCGCGTCTACATGGAGACCAACAAGGACGCGAACCTGACCTCGCTGGTGCTCTTCGATCCGGCAACCGGCAAAACGGAGATGGTGGAATCGGACCCGCTGGGCAAGGTCGATTTCGGCGGAGCGATCTTCTCAGAGGCCACCGACCAACTGGTGGAGACTTACTACGAATACGACCGCGCCAAGGCCTACTACAGAGACAAGGCGTACGGCGACGACAACCACTGGCTTGAAAAGCAGTTCCCCGGCAAAGACATCAAGGTGACTTCGCACACCAGGGACGAAAGATACTGGCTGTTCACGGCCACCAGCGACCAGGAACCGGGCCAGACCCTGCTCTTCGACCGCAAGACCCGCGCCCTGACGCCGCAGTACACGATATGGGAGAAGCTGCCGCGCCAGGATTTGGCGGAGATGAAGTTCGTCACCTACAAGTCTTCCGACGGTCTGGAGATTCCCGCCTTTCTGACCCTGCCCAAGGGAGTTCCGGCCAAGAATTTGCCCACGCTCATCATGCCGCATGGCGGTCCCTGGGCGCGCGACGTGTGGGGCTACAATCCGCTGGCGCAATTCTTCGCCAATCGCGGCTACGCCGTGTTGGAGCCCAACTTCCGCGGCTCGACGGGCTACGGGAGAAAGTTCCTGGATGCGGGCAACCTCGAATGGGGCCGCAAGATGCAGGACGATCTGACCTGGGGCGTGAAGTACCTGGTAGCCGAAGGCATCGCCGATCCCAAGCGCGTGGGCATTCTGGGCGGATCGTATGGCGGCTACGCAACGCTGGCAGGGGTCGCGTTCACTCCCGGAACGTATGCAGCGGCCGTGGATATTGTTGGCCCGTCAAATCTGATTACGCTGATGGAATCGATTCCTCCTTACTGGGAAGCGGCCCGCAAGATGTTTGCCGTGCGCATGGGCGACGTGAGCACTCCGGAAGGCAAAGCGCTGCTGACGGAGCGCTCACCGCTGAATTTCACCAGCAAGATCGAAACGCCTCTGCTGGTAGCGCAAGGCGCCAACGACCCGCGGGTAAACCGCCGCGAAGCTGAACAGATTGTGATCGCCCTGCGCGATCGCGGTTTCCCGGTGGAGTACATTCTCGCCCCGGATGAAGGCCACGGATTTGCCCGGCCGGTGAACAATCTGGCCCTGTTCATGGAGTCGGAGAAGTTCCTGGCTCTGCACCTGGGAGGAAGATTCCAGGAGGGTGGATCGGCCGAGTCCGTCGCGCGGCTGAAGGAACTCACGGTCGATCCTAAGACCGTTGTGCTGGCCAAGAAAGTGGATGCCGGAGCCGTAGGCCTGCCCAAACCGGCCACCGATCTTCAGCCAGCCACTTACCACTATCAGGTGACGATCGAAATGGGAGGCCAGAAGATGGCCCTCAAGGTATCCACGACCATTGAGGACGGCAGCGCCTCGTGGAATGCAACGGACAAGATGGAGACTCCTGGTGGCACCGCGACGATCACCACAGCCATCGAAAAGGGCACTCTTATTCCGCGCAAGGAGAGCGTAAGCCAGGGCCCGGTGATCATCGACCTGGACTTTGCCGGCGACAAGGCGACGGGCAAGATGAGCATGAACGGGCAGGATCGGCCGATCGCGGCCGATCTCGGCGGCCCGCTCTTTGGGGATGCGGCCGGCGGAGATCAGGTCATCGCGTGTCTGCCTCTGGCGGTCGGATACAGCACAACCTTCCGGAATTTCGATATCCAGACGCAAAAGGTGAAACTGCTGCAACTGAACGTTGCCGGCGTTGAGACCGTCACGGTGCCCGCCGGGAAGTTCGAGGCCTTCCGGGTTGAAATCTCTTCGGCAGATGGAGGCGCGGACAAGAAGACGCTCTGGGTGGCGAAGGATTCCCACAAGGTGGTGAAGGTCTCCGCGATCGTGGCTTCAATGGGCGGGGCCACCATGACCCAGGAGCTGACCGAGTAGATCTGCCCCGCAGCCGGCCTGGGCTGACCAAGCCGGCTGCGGGGAGTTTCGCACCGACACGACGGGCTGGCGCGACAGGAGGATTGTGTGGCGCCGTATCCGGTTTTGCATCCGGGAGGGTGTTCTTCGAATGCGGAAATTGTTTCTTGTTCTCGGTCTTTTGGCGGCGTCGGCAATCGCCTGGGCGGCACCGCCAGCGGCACCGGCGGGCTGGAAGGCAAAGGTCACCCAGAACCTGCCCCTGCTGGGCCATCGCAACTGGATTCTCATCGTGGATTCTGCCTATCCGCTGCAGAGCTCTCCTGGGGTCGAGACCATCGAGACCAACGCGGATCAGGTGGACGTGATTCGGTATGTCTTAGGCGCCATTGGCGGCTCGATTCACGTTCGTCCGCTCCTTTCGATGGATGCGGAGCTGCCCTTTGTCGCGGAGGAGGATGCACCGGGCATCTCGGCGTACCGGGCACAGATCGCCGCTCTTCTCCACGGCGTCCCGATCGAATCCCTGCCGCACGACAAGCTCATCGCGACCATCGGCGAAGCCGGCAGCCAGTTTCACGTTCTCGTGCTCAAGACGAAAATGACCTTGCCGTACACCTCGGTCTTCATCCGTCTCGACTGCAAGTATTGGAGCGCGGATGCGGAGCGGCGCATGCGCGGCCGGATGGCTGCGGCGGAAGCCTCTTCCGCTCGCTGACACGGCAGGCAGTACCCTCGAGAATGCGGCGGGGAATTGCCGGTGTCCGGTTGCTGCGGGGCGTCAAACCGACTCTACGGCCTTCATTCTCCGGGTGACTTCGGTGGTGAGCGCTTCGACCTCGGCATAGAAGAGCCGGCGTTCCCGCTCGGGCAGTTCTTCCCGCAGCGTTGGATACGGGGTGATTTCGCACCCCGGAAAGGCGGGAAAACCGGCGGTGTCTGCCATCCGGCAGCTCATGTTGATGAGCTCGGCCATGCCCCAGGCTCCTTCGGTCTCTCCCGGGCAGTGATGCTCGGAGACGATGGCTTCAAAGTAGGCGGGCAGTTTCCACTCGGTAATGAGACGCCGTCCCGCCTCGCAATGGTCCCACCCGAACAGCGCCCGCTCCGGCTGGAGAATGCCGGCGGCCGGTCCACTCTGCGTCTCCAATAGGACGGCATACTCTTTCGGCCGGATCACGCCCAAGGCGAGCCGGCCGATATCGTGCATCACGCCGCAGGTATACGCCAAGTCTTTATCCATGAAACCAGCCGCGGCCAACTGTTCGGCGATCAGGGCGCAGGCCAGATTATGACGCCACAGGCCACGCATCAAAGGAAGGCTCAGCGATTTACCAAGAAACCCTCGTACACCGACGGTTAGGCAGAGGCCTTGCAGGTTGTTCGAGCCCAGGACGGCGATCGCTTGCATAATGGTGCTGGCCGGAAAACGAGGAGCGTACAGGAACGAATTTGCGATGGTGAGGACTTCGCTGGCGAACGCCGGATCAGACGAGACCAGTTCGCTCAACTGATTCAACGGCACGTCCTCATTGTGGGCCAATTGCAACACGCGGATGGCAACCTGAGGAAACGCAGGAAGGCGCAAATGAGCCCAGGGCGGGCTCATCGCTTCCTTGTTTTGACCCTCATTCCGCATCCCCGGAATCCCCGTTCATCGAACCCTTGATCTTGAGACGCGGCGATTTGGCCGTTCCCCTCCGAAGAGCAGCGAGCGCACAATTTTCGCATCGTCCGCATTCCCGGTAAGGAGTATGTCGGCACAAAAGAGGTTTTTCTACAGCCGGAATCGCTTGAGGAGAGGGGAAGCTACGAATAATTCACCGTCATTTCGCTTTCCAGTTTCTTCCATCGGCGCTCACCCAGGTCAGGTCGCTATCGTTCACAATCTCAAAGACCTGCGCCGGCTGGAGGGCGCCGCCAACAGCTCCCAGCTTCGATGCATCCTGCGCGGCTCCCCCGATGGGCGCCAAGGCGGCGTTGCTGTTCCAGGGCTGTTGCAATCGGACCTCAACCGCGCGGCCCGCCCATTGCCGGGCGATCGGTTCCCAGTGACTCCCAGAATCTTCGCTCAGAAAGACCGTGCCGGCCTGGTCGACGGCCAGCGTGCGATGAAGCGCCGTCACAGAGGAAACAGCGGTCAGGCCGCTGGGCAACCTCCCCATCTGCGCCTTGCGGAGAACGGAAACACCGCCCATCGGCTGTTGTGCCGCAATTTTGAAGCTGGCCGAAGACGCGGACTTCAATTCAAACTGCGGCGCAGGGGACGCGGCCGTCAAGCTGCGGCTGATCTGCGCGTGCTCTGCCGCGTCGCTGATTTTTGCCTGGGTTGCCCTGGCGGCCACGGCCTGGCTCCTGCGCGCGCTCTCAACACGCTGTTGCTGTTCCCAGGCCGCTACTGCCGGCGCCGGCTTGAATTGCGCTGGAGTTTCCGGCTCCAGGAATCCCTGCGGTGAAGCGCCGGATACGCCGAGAGGCGGTACCCTCACGCTGGGCTCAGTCTTCCTGAATTCGATTGCATCGGCCTCGGACCCAAGTGCAGCCGGAGCTGCGTTCTCCTGCGCTTGCGGTCGGGAGACAGCTTCCGCTGGCACGGAACTCTCGCCGCCCGGCGATAGCCTGGGGGATGCAAGCGAGGCGGAGGAGGAAGCTCGACCCGCGTTTGCCCGTTCCGGCAGGGAGGGTTTGGCGGTGTTTGCCGCGATTTGCGGAGCGGGTCGAGGCTCGAACCTGGCCAACTCCGGTCCTGGCCGCGGCTGCCGCAGGTGAACCAGGAACGCCAGGGCAACGACCACAGCCAGTGCCGCTGCGGGAACCCAGACAAGCCGCCAATTTCTGAACCACGCGTCCGGGCGAACGGCGAAAGACCCTGCGGGAACCTGAGCCGGCTCCTCGTTCGCGGCCGCCTGCTGGGCAAGCATGACCACCTGACGGCACCGGCCGCAATCGGCCAGATGAGCCAAGAGCCGCGCGCGCTCCCGCCGCGGAAGGGCCTGCTCCACGAAGGCGTTGAGGCTCTCCGCGTCGGGGTGAAGATCGAATTGGGTGGTCGGATTCATCGTGCAGCCTTCTCTTGGAACGCTCCGGATTGAGAGTTTTGCAGCAAATTCTTCAGATTCAGATCCAGATCGCGGGGATCGGTTCCCAGCGCCTCCTCGGCCGCCCGCCGGCTCATGCCGGAGCGCTGGAGGTTTTTGAGAACCTGCTTTCGGATGCCATCGGTCGCGCGCCGTAGCCTACGGCTGACCGTCGCTTCATGTACGGCCAGGACCCGGCCGATCTCCAGCAGGGTTCGCCCGTCGAGATAGTGGGCAGCCAGCAGGAAACGATCCTCGGCATCTTGCCAGCGGAAAGCTTCCTCGATCGCCTTGCCGAGCACGGTAAGTTCGGCCAGGGGCTTCTCCGGCTCAGGGTTCGGCGCGGGAGCGTCGAATTCCTCCAGAGGCTGCTCCCGATGGCTGCGGCGGTGATGGTCCACGTGGCGCTGGGCCAGCGTGGTCCTGAGCCAGCCCATCAGCGATCCACGTCCCCGGTAAGAATCCAGCGGGCAGCGCCGCTCGCCATCGCGCGTGGCCAGGCCGAAGAGCTCGGCGTAGAGCTGGTCGGCCAGGTCGCGGCCCAGCGTATCGCCGCCGGTGATAGCGATAGCCGCGCGCACCAGTGGTTGGCGGTAGAGCGCAAGAAATCGCTCCCAAGCAGGCTCTTTGCCGCTGGCGCAGGCCCGCGCCAACACCAGATCGGCCAGCTTGAGGCCGCGGAAGAACGCCGTCTGCTGCCGTCGTGAAGGCGTCTCTCCCTCAGCCAGTCCGTAGTTCTGCGCCGTTCCCACGCGCTGCAAGATCTGGTCGAACTCACTCTTCGCCACGCCGCAGGCCGCAGCATCGGATTCCCTCCACAACTCCTCGAGCAAAGCGGGATCGATGCCATCGGGCAGGATGGAAAAGCTTGCCCTTTGTGCGTTTTCAACGGATTGGAAGGGAGCGATTCCCACGCCCTCAAGATACGCCAAAAAAACTGCGCAAGAAACCGTGAGGCTGGCGTTCCTGAGTCAGAAGCCGGAGACGATTCCGGCGCGGAGGTGAGCGATGAATCATCTGGGCAGGTTCGGGCTGGCGGCGGCATTGTTGTTGGCGTTCGCGGCATCTTGCCGGCAAAGCGGAGTGCAAGCGGCCGGCGGACCGGCGGAAGCGGCCAGCGATCCGTACCGTGTGCTGGCCCCCATTGAGAGCGGCAATCTGCTGCTCTTCCCGGTCGTCCGGGCCGGCAGCAAATCGCCCGGCGCAACGCCGTTCCTGACCTTGGACGAGGGCATCAGGAGCGGCGAGGTGGAAGTGACCGAGGCAGGCCGGGTGCAGGGACTGGTGCGGCCCAGAGGAAGCGTGGGCATCCCGCCTTACCACGATGACCCATTTCGGGGCGGCCCTCCTCCCATTCAGAATCCCTATCGCGGCGATCAGGTGAACACCCTGGTTCTGGTGAACAACTCCAAACAGCCACTGCTGCTGCTGGCCGGCGAGATCGTAACCGGAGGGAAGCAGGATCGCGTGATTGCCAAAGACCGCATTGTGCCGGCCGGCAGCGAGCCGATCGATCTTTCGGTCTTCTGCATCGAGCCGGGCCGCTGGACGGAGAGTTCGGCCACTTTTGGCGCGGCTGCGAAGATGCCTGGCCACAGCTTCATGGTGCAGCCCACCGTGCGGGAGCAGGCCATGGTCGCCAAGGATCAGCGGCAGGTGTGGGATTCGGTACACGGCGCTATCTCGCAGATGGAACTTGCGGCTGCGCCATCCGCCGTAACCGGGCTAAACGGAGGGCTGGCTGGAGGGACAGCCTATCCGCGCGCCATGGCGACCACCAGCTATGCCAAGACCATGCAGGATAGCGCGATCAGCGAAAAGGTGGACGAGGCGGCAGCGCCGGTGATGAGGTCGCGCGAGCAGGTGCTGGCCCAGCTTCGCCAGGAACACGCCATCGGCGTGGTGGTGGCCGTGCGCGGCGAGATTGTGTGGGCCGACCTCTTTGCCGACACCGACCTTCTCTCCCGCTATTGGACCAAGCTGGTCCGCTCCTATGCCGCGGAGAGCCTCAATCCTGGCGAAACCCACTCTGCGCCTACCGTGGCCGAGGTGCAGCACTTTCTCGACGCGCCCTCGGGAGGCGCCGAATCCAGCGAGGGCGAAGTCGGCATCTACCGCTACCGCGGACTCCGCTCCGGTGGCACGGAAACCTTTGTGCTGGAGTCGCTGCTGCCTGCAACCGGATACGATGTCCACATCAGCAAACTGAAGCTGAGAAGCGCGGAGCATCGCATCAAGCCTCCGCAGTTCTACTCTCCGCAGATCTACCGCTGATCGGCGTCTGGCCTCTGCTTAGAGCAAAGGAGTCTCAGATCTCGGGATGAAGGTCTGGGACTCCTTTGTTCACCCACAGAAATTATCCTCCGATGTGGCAGGACCGAGGCTTACACTCTCGGTCTCATCCGCGCTAGCCGGGGAAGTGCGATCAACGTGATCGCAAAAAGGAAGATCGAAGCGGCAATGAATTCCAGGTGTCCGTGGCGCAGGTCTTCGAGCACCAGCTTGAGGACAACCAGTACGAGAGTGGCGTAGCCGATCCGGGTCAGCTCCATCCGGCGCCAATGCGCTCCGCTATAAGCCAGCGCAAGAGCCGCGGCGCAGAGAACCAAGGTGCGGATGAAGGCCAAATGAGGAGCGCCGGGATTCACGCCGAGCGCGGTCACGCTCATCAAGCCCTCGACCAGCAGCGCAACCGCGGTACAAAGAGCCACGGATGCGCTGGCAATGTGAAGAAACTGGCGCTGCCCTGACTCTGCTTGGCGACTCTTCCCGACCGCATAGCAGAAGAACGCGCAAGCCGAGACCAGAAGCACGCCGGGCGAAGGCGCGCCGGCGAGCGTCCCTGCGAGGGCGCGAAAGCCATACTCCAGTAGGCCGGATGCAGCAGCGGCCGCCAGCAGATAGACCAGGCCGTGGAACTCGAGAGTGGGCCGGCTAAGCCGGACGCCCAGAACCGTAGCCACAATCGCGGCCACTCCCAGGCTCGCCGCCGCAAGAAACGGCGGAAGAGACAACAGGCTGCCGGCCAAAAAGAGCGTTGCGCTCCAGGCGGCGAAGACCTGCCGATTACGCTGTTCCGAAACGCGGCCGAAGAGAACGAAGGCAGTTGCATAGCTTGCGGCGCAAAGGGCCAGGCAGAGAACTCCCAGTGCGGTTGCGCCCCAGCGCGGCTCGAAATAGAGCAAGCCGGAAGCCGCCAGCAGAAACGCAATCATGGTCTGGGCGGTCTCGAAGACGGTGATCTTTCCCCGCTTCACCGCGGTCTTGAGGGCCACGCTGACACCAAAAATGAGGAAGAGAGCAAGACCGGGAGCAAGCAAAGTTGCCGTGCCGACGCTCGGATAATTCTCGTGCGCGGCTGGCGGGCTTGAGTAGATATAGATCAGAGCCCAAACCGCAAGGTCGGCGGCTGGCGCAACCAGAGTCCTGACGTTCAGTTCGCGATTGCGCGCCGCCGCGAACTCGCAGATCGCAACCATCAACAGAAGCACAGCGAGAAAGGGCGCCATCTCGTGCGTGGCGATGGATAAGGCGAGAGCTACCAGGACCGCGGTAACATTGGCTACCCAGAAGACCGAGGCGAGATTGCGCTTCCACGACAGGGCCGAGGCTGCGCAGACAAATAGGGCCAGCACGCCGGCCGCGGCCGCCGCCGGCAGGACCCTGAAACGCAGCGTAAGTTCCCAGAGCATGGGAGCGAGAATCAGGGCGGAGGTGCAGGCATAGGCTGTGCTGGCAAACCATTCGCTGGCGCGCGCGGCGCCCACCAGCCACAGGATCGCGTACGCAATAGCGATGACAGCGACCGCCAACCGGGGCAGCGAACCGGATTCCGTCACGGCACGCAGCAGATAGGCACCGGCAATGCCGAGCATGGCTTTGCCCAGCACGGGAAAGACTCCGCCGGCCAGCACAAAGGAGGGCGTTTCGACAGCCTGCGCCGTCTGGGCCGCGCTCGCCTCCAGTGCGGGAAGGGAACGGGCCGCAGCGGAGGGATGCTCCAGGGCATCGACCCGCCGCTCCAGAGCTTCCACACGTTCAGCGAGCTGGTCGAATGCGCCGGGAAGATCGTTCATCGTCTTCACCCGATCTCGAACAGAAACCGTTGCGATCAATCCGCCGCAACGGCTTCGTGCATGTTCTTTTCAGGCCACGGAGGCAGCAGCTTGACGAGCACCCACAGGAAAACCAGTGGTAGGATGGTCAGGCCGACAGCCACCAGCAGGCCCTCCCGCGTGACCAGACCCATCTTGTAGGTCGTGTATCCGAGAAAACTCTTTGAGAACAACTGGCCGCCAATCACCACATTCCAGCGCATGGCAAAGATGCCGATCAGGGTCAGGCATCCGGAGAGGACGTAAATGCGCTTGCGAGCCATTTCCGGCAACTTCACCACCTGCGTCAGGAACAACAGAACCAGCGGCGCGATCGTGCCCAGGCATATCTGGAGGACGATCTGGGAAAAGTAGAGCTGGGTGTGGACCATGAAATCCAGGCTGCGGAACGATTCGTCGGCCTCGTAGATGCGGTGAATCAGGTCCAGCATCTCCAGGCTGAAGTCGATGATGAAGATATAGAACATGTACATTGCGACGGTGTCCACGCAGTGCATGTCGATCTTTTGCTTGCGTAGTTTAGTCAGCGCCATGTAGAGCAGCATGACCCCAGCAATTCCCGACACCATGGCCGAGAAGATGAAGACCACCGGCATCAGCGGCGACGACCACCAGGGATTGGCCTTGATGGAGCCGAAGATGAAGCCGACGTAGCCGTGCAGCAAGAAGGCGGAGGGAATGCCTATCAATGTCACGATCCAGCCCACCCGGTCGTCAATGGCCAGCGAGCGCTCGCTGATGTTGCTGGAGCCGAGTGTCATCACCCGGTAGACAAGGCGCAGCAGGCCCTTGCTCGATTGCGACAGGAGCACGATCTCGCGCCGGTAGTCGAGCCATATCTCCAAGACCAGCACAGCCATCAGGTACCACAGGTACACATAGCCAAACATGGCCATGGCCGAGGAGCTATGCGGCGTGAAATACATCTCCGGCGAGCGAAATGGGTGGCCCAGGTGCAAAACCAGCGGCAGGGGAGCAACCAACAAGAAGGCCAGGGCCGTAAGCAGCGCCAGCCGGTAGGTCGGCTTGACCGCTTCGACCCGGAATACCCGCTCCAGCGACGCCAGAATGAATGCGCCCGCCACCAGTCCCGTGATGTACGGATACAAAACGATCAGCACACTCCAATTGAGAGTGACTTCGTTTGGATACATGTAGCCTTCGACACCGCTCATAACCTCTCACCCGTCTCCTCAGTACACTCCGTCAATCTCGTCCGTCCTTATCGCACCGAACCGTCCAGGTCGTTATAGAAAACCTTCGCGCCGGTGGCCATCTGCGGCTTCAAAACCTGCACGGCGTGCGTCTTCATGAACTCGTGAATCGGATCTTTGGGATTCTTCAGGTCCGCCAGTTGGCGCGCTCCGGTGGGGCAGGCCTCGCAACACGCAGTCGTCAGCCCCTTGGTGATCCGGTGATAGCAAAGCGTGCACTTGTCCGCGACTTTCTTCACCGGATGAATGTAGCGGCATCCGTAGGGACAGGCCTGCACGCAATAAGCGCAGCCCAGGCAATAGGTCTGGTCCACCAATACGACGCCATCCGGACTGATAAAGGTCGCGCCCACAGGGCAGACCTGGGTGCAGGGCGAATCCGCGCAGTGGTTGCAGAGCTTGGGGACGAAGAAGTACTTTCCTTCATCTTCCTTTGCGACCGGAAATCCCTCCTTGCCGCCGTCGGGCGAGATGACCTGAGGATTGGTCATATTCTCGTCCGACACGTGGTAGCGCTCGACCCAGGTGCGGAAGTTTCCATCCGGCACGTCGTTCTCCGTCTGGCAGGCCCGCACGCAGTTGCCGCAGCCGATGCACTTGGGAATGTCGATCAACATGCTCCACCAGTGATCGGTCATCGCATAGTTGGGCGAGGCTTCCGGGGTTCCGGCCAGGACGGATTCCCATGCCACCGCCGCGGCCGGCAACAGAATCAGCATTTGACGCCGGGAAATCTTCATTTCGCGCCTCCCGTGTCCATCCCTGGGTTGTGCGGCTTGTGGCATGTCTCGCAGGGCAGACCCTGGGAGTGGTCATCCGGCACAACCTGCGGAAAGCCCTTCGGTTTTGCGGCGCTAGCCGTGTGACATCGGGCGCACAACACAGCCGTATCCGGCAGAACCACCTTGACCGTCGATGGATCGTCGGCGCTGGCATGTTGGGCCTGGGCGCCGTGGCAGGCCTCGCAGTTCACGTGTGCGTGCTTCCCGGTCTTCTTCACGTCCACCACGTCCACGTGGCAGGCCTCGCAAGCTTCGTGGCCGGCAAAGTGGACCGGATGGGCGGCAATCTCGCCAATGGCCGCTCCGCGATAATGTCCATATTGCCCAAAGCTTTTGGGAACAACGTAGTGGCGCACCACCAGAAAGGCCAGGAAGGCGAGGACGAAGAGACCCGCAAACCGGAAAAGATGCCCTGCATCCTTGAAGAGATTCATCAGGATCCATCTCCTTGGCGACCGCCGGGAAGCGCTGCGAAGCTATTCCGTGTGACCTGAAACATTCTCCGTGCAGATGACCGTACAGGATTTTGTCTCGTAACTGTATGTGAGGCAAATCACACATCAACGTGATCCAGTTTGCTTCCAGGGCCGCGCAGCCCTTCCTTTCGGCTCGCAAAGCGCATGAGCCCCGTGCGGAGGCGGGACGCGATAGGATGGGAGTTTGGAGCGCAGGATGCCAAGAATTCTCGATGGCGCGGCGATTGCCGCGGCGATCAAGCAGGAAGTCGCTGAGGAAGTGAAACTGCTGGCCGCCAAAGGTATTCGGCCGGGGCTGGCGGCGGTGCTGGTGGGTCATGTGCCCGCGTCGGAGATTTATGTCCGCAGCAAGGTGCAGAGCTGCGCCGATCTGGGCATCTACAGCGACCTCATCACGCCGCCCGATACGGTAACCACGGAAGAGATGCTCGACCTGGTGGCCGCTCTCAACGACCGCGACGAGATCGATGGCATCCTCATTCAGTTGCCGCTGCCCAAACAAGTGGATGCAAAGGCTCTGCTCGATGCCGTTTCGCCGGCGAAGGATGTGGACGGCTTTCATCCCATAAACGCGGGCCGCTTGCAGGCAGGACGCCCCGCGCTGGCCCCTTGCACGCCGGCGGGAATCATTGAAATCCTGAAGCGCAGCGGCATTCCCATCGCCGGCCAGCACGCGGTGGTGGTGGGCCGCAGCGACCTCGTGGGCAAACCCGCCGCCATGCTGCTGCTGCATCAAAACGCTACGGTGACCATTTGTCACTCCAAAACGCAAAACCTCGGAGAGGTCACTCGCCAGGCCGACATTCTGGTGGCTGCCATCGGCCGCGCGGGCTTCATCACGCCGGAGATGGTCAAGCCCGGTGCGACGATCGTCGATGTGGGCATCAATCGCATCGACTCCCGCGAGGAGTTCGACCGCTTCTTTGCCGGCAACGCCAAGCGCGAGGCTGCCTTTGCCAAGCGGGGTTCGACGATTGTGGGCGATGCCGATCCCAAAGCCTACGAGCTGGCGAGCGCGTATACGCCCGTGCCCGGCGGCGTGGGCTTGCTGACCGTGGCCATGCTGATGGCCAACACGGTGCGCGCGGCCAAAATGCGACGGGGACTCTAGAAGATGCTGAGAGTCGGCCTTACCGGCGGCCTGGGCAGCGGCAAGAGCACCGTCGCGGGCCTGTTGCGCGGTCTCGGCGCCGAGGTCGTCGAGGCCGATGAACTCGGCCGGGCCATGATGGAGCCGGGCCAGCCGGTCTATGACGAAATTGTGCGCGCATTCGGCCCCGAAGTCGTGGCTCCCGGAGGCCGTTTGAACCGCGCTCGATTGGCCGATCTGGCTTTCAGGGGCGGCCGTCTGCAAGACCTGAACGCGATTGTGCATCCAGCGGTGATTGCGGCGCAGCGGCGCTGGATGGACGAAGTCTTTCGGCGCGATCCGGCGGCCGTGGCGGTGGTGGAGTCGGCGCTGATCTTCGAGGTGGAGCGCGATGCCCGCCTACGCGGCGAAAGCGAGACCGTGCTGGCCGACTGGCGGCGGCGCATCGACCGGATTGTCGTGGTCACGGCGCCGGACGAAATAAAAATCGCCCGCTATGCCGCGCGGCTTTGTCCGAATGGCGCTGGCCGCGCGGCTGCCGAAGCCGATGCCCGCCTGCGGCTGGCGCACCAGATTCCCGACGGCGAAAAGGCCGCCCGCGCCGACTATGTCATTGACAATGCAGGCACGGAAGCCGATCTGCACAGCCAGACAGCCGCGCTTTGGCAGCGGCTGAAGGCGGAGAGCAACAAATCTCTGCCAGAGGAGTCATTAGAATAAGAGCAGGCGGCCGCGCCCTTCCCCATGGAACTGGGCCGCGCGTTCGCCGTATTTCAGTTGTCAGCTTTCCGTTGGCAGTTGTCAGCGATCGTCGACTCAGCCGCGTGCGGTTCCCGACTGGAGACAGACCACCGACAGTTGACGACTTTAGAAAGGTCATTCGGGTCCAAAAGCCATGAAACTGCGCCGGGTTTTTCTGGTTGTCCTGCTGGTGGGTGGATTCTGGTTCCTCACAACGCATCTGCCCAACAGTCTGAGCCATTTCTCGCTCTTGAATGCGAGCGGCTCCAGCTCCCCGCTCCAACTGACCGAGGCCGAGGCCGCGCCCGCCTACGACGCCGAGGAGCAGAACAATATTGCCGTCTATAAACGGGTGCTGCCGTCGGTGGTGAATATCACCTCGACCACCCTGGTCTTCGACTTCTTCAACGGAGTTGTTCCCTCGCATGGGCAAGGCTCGGGCTTCGTTCTCGACAAGGCGGGCCATGTGCTCACCAACTACCATGTGATCGAGAACGCCAACCGCGGCATCGAAGTGATGCTCAGCAACAAGCGCCGCTATGCGGCGAAGGTGGTGGGCTCGGACAAGGTCCACGACCTGGCTCTGTTGCAGATTGAAGCCCCCAACCTCGAGCCGGTCACACTGGCCGACTCCAGCCAGCTCTCCGTAGGCCAGAAAGTCTATGCCATCGGTAATCCCTTTGGCCTGAGCGGCACCATGACGCGCGGCATTATCAGCTCCATCCGCTCGATTCGCGGCGCCGAGGGTGCGCCCATCGAGGACGCCATCCAGACCGACGCGGCGATCAATCCCGGCAACTCCGGCGGTCCCTTGCTGAATTCGCGCGGCGAGGTCATCGGCATCAACACGATGATTGCCTCCAACGGCGCGGAGCAAAGTTCCGGCATCGGCTTCGCCATTCCCATCAACACGGCCAAGGCCGTGCTGGCCGACCTGACCCGCTACGGGCGCGTCAAGCGGCCTTCGCTGGGCATCTCTTCTTACGCCATCGGCCCCGATCTAGCCTCGCAGATGGGTCTTTCAGCCGATTACGGTGTTCTGATCCAGAAGGTGGTTCCCGGCGGCGCGGCCGAGCGGGCTGGACTGCGCGGCGGAACCCAGCAGGCTTACGTGGGCAATACCCCGATCATGCTGGGCGGCGACCTGATCGTGGCCATCGACGGCCAGGAAGTCACCGATCCCGACACCATCAACGCCCTGATGGACAAGCACCAGGCTGGCGACACGATCAGCGTCACCATCTATCGCGGACGCAGACAGATGACCCTCAAATTGATTCTGGGTGAAGCGCGGGGCGTGAATACATAGACCGGGGATCGAATCGATTGCTTTGATCTTCAGTTCCTCGGGCCGCTCCGGAGTGGGGCGGCCCGTTCCGTTTCCTGCCTCTAGATGCGTTTTCAGCTCTGGTGCATACAAAACTTTGGGTGCCCCATCCATTCCGCGTATTTTGCGGAATGGGTGGGAAAGCACAACGTACGGGTTCAGTTGTAAACACTTGAGCTGAAAATGCTCTTGCTCTAGAACTGGACGCCCAGGGTGCCCAGGAATGCCTTGACCTCGGGCCAGACGGCCTTCAGATCGTTCGCGGTCTGCAGGTCCAGGGCAATGTTGAGCGGGTTGGCGGCGGCGCCGGCAAGCTCCGAGAGGGGCTTCTCCACCGCGCCTACCAGGGTGGCAAGCGCCGCAATCACTTCGGGCGCAGCGTGCAGGGCCTTGTCGGCGCCGGTGAGCCACTTCAGGGCATCCTCGGCTCCGATCTCAATGCCCTTTTCGATATTCACAAGGATATTGGCCATCGCGATTGGTCCTCTTCCTGCCAGGGCCGGTTCCGTTGCGGACCGGCCTCTGGACTTGGTTGGTGGCGGCTCCCCGGCCAGGCGGCGCCGTGGTTTCGGCGAGGTTTCTGGCGGAGAGCCGCTGCCGCGCAGACCTTGGCGGAAGCGGACTCGCCGCATCCCGGAGGCAGCTCTGCCAAGGAGCTCTTTCCTCACGAAAAAGCCCCAGGAAGACTCTGCGCAAAGATGCATTGATTCTGGTTCCGCTTGAGGGACGGTCCCGCGCCCCGGCGCCATCCGACTGGGGAGGGCGTACTCATTCGCCCGGCGCAGCACATCCGTCTTTTGTCTGGCTACCTTTAAGGTTAGGCAATTCGGGGTATATCTTCGGCAACGATTGGAAAATCTATAAGCTATGTAGATTCAGATGCCTAGCGTGTCCACTTCAAGGCGGAACACTTGACAAGGCAGCTTTGTGCCGGTTTATGCCGGGACGAATCTCCCCGTCTGCTGCCCGAATGGGTTTTTTAACACCAATGCTTGCTGTTCTTTTGCGTGGTTTGAGCCACGTCCTTTCAAAAAAACCGGATTTCGCCTTTTAGAGCGCAGCACCACAAGCGGAGCAGAACCGGGCGCCGGGCGGGTTTGTCTGCTGGCATCGGCCGCAGGCGGTGAGCGTGCCGGGCTGCGCCGCGGGCGGCACATTGACGGTAACGTTCACCGGCCAGCCCCATCCTGGCATCGCGATGCCCAGCGCTGCCGCAATCCCGGCCGCCTGGATGGCGTTGAACTCCCGCACCCGGCCGGGCATGAAGAAGCACTCGATGAAGCCGAGAATCCATGGGATCGGCGTCCAGCAGAAGCAGGCGTAGAGAATGCCCAAGCCGGTGCGGCGCAGATAGAAGTGATGGATGCCGAAACCGCCCAGGAACAGCGCCAGCAGAATGCCCACGACCTCGTCGCGGCGTACGGATTCATACTGCTGATAAAAGATGGCTTGCGGGTTGGGATAGGGTGCGCTGCTCATGGCCGGCTCTCCTTGCTTAGACCTTCACTATACGCAACCGTTCCCGTGCGGGTTCCCCTGCGGGCATGGGCCATGCTGCCACTTTCCGGTGATTCTGCCGGAAAAGCGAGAAGCCACGAGCGCAACCCGCGTCCTTCGCCGGAACGCGGCATCCAATCCGGCATGAGTACAACCATGCCGTCCGCGGCGGCCAGCGGCAGCTTCCTCATCGGCGGCGACTTGCCGGTTTACCGGCTGGGCTATGGAACCATGCGCCTGGTGGGCGACGGCGCCTGGGGCGAGCCTGCCGACCCGGCCGAAGCCCGCCGCGTCTTGCGGCGCGCGGTTGAGCTGGGCGTTACGCTGATCGATACCGCCGATGCCTATGGGCCTGAGATTGCCGAACGGCTGATCGGCGAGGCGCTGTACCCCTACGCGCCGGGCGTGGTCATCGCCACCAAGGGCGGGATTACGCGGCAGGGACCTGCGAAGACCGAGTACGTGGGCCGCGCCGGCTATCTGATCCAGTGCGTCGAGATGAGCCTGCGGCGGCTGCGGCTGGAGCGGATCGACCTCTACCAACTGCACCGCATCGACCCACGCACGCCGCTGGAAGAGTCGCTCGGCGCGCTGAAGCGGATGCAGGAGCAAGGCAAAATTCGGCACATCGGCCTGAGCGAGGTGAGTCCTCCGGACCTTGAAGCAGCACGCAAAATCGTTGAGGTGAGAACTGTCCAGAATCGGTACAGCCTGGCCGACCGGCGGCACGAGGAGACGCTGGCCTATTGCAAGCGGGAGGAGATTGGATTCCTGCCCTGGTACCCGATGGCAGCGGGCAAGCTGCTCAAGCCCGAGCAGCCCTCGGCGGCGGCGCTCGCCCAGATCGCCGCGCGGCATTCAGCTACGGTTGCGCAGCTTTCGCTGGCGTGGCTGCTGCAACGCTCGCCGGTGATGCTGCCGATTCCGGGCACGTCCAAGATGGCGCATCTGGAAGAGAATGTGGCCGCAGCCGGGCTGAAGCTGAGCGCGGAGGAGGTGGCCGAGCTGGATGCCGCTGCCGGTTCGTGATCCAGTCAGCTGGCCGTTCTGCCGTGGATCTTCAAGATTCCCCTCAAAATGAGGCAATTCCGCGCGATTTAACAGCAAAAACGGGACAAAACGCCCGATTTTTGGGGTTCTTGTTTACTGATTCGGCAGCAGTTTGCACTCTTTCAAGCGAGCCGCTAGGCTGTATCTATCTTATTAAAAATGATTTACGAGTAGAATGACCCGCGGGGTTGTTGCGTGTGAAACGCAAATGGAGGGGAGGGGGTGGGGGATATCCCTTCCGGCCGGGAGAAATTTGAGTGGCCGAGGCGGTCCTTGCGATGACTGTGCGCCTGCGAGGGGTAATTCTCGGCAAAGGGCACGACGGAGGCGACGCAATGCGGGTCGAGGTTCGTGCTTTCCCAGGTCTCAAAAGCGAGACCTGGGGCACCCGCAGTGTTTTGCTCGGTTGAGGTTGGTGAAGTGTGGGTTACTTGCTAGGACTTCGCGTTGGATCGTCGTCGTCCACCAATTCGACAACCCCAGGCAGGAAGTTCCTTTGTCCTGAATTCCGAGGTGGTCTCCTACGCTTAAAAATTTTTGCGACCGTACAGGCTGTTTCCCAGCCAATTTCATCGATAAAGCGATCAAATGAAAATGACGCGTCGAGTTGATCTAAGAACGAGTCGATCCAGCGGTAGTAGGTCCAGCCTTTGAGTGACAGTAATGCTGAGAGCTTATATTTCACCAAAATATTCAGCTTCACTTCGTAAGCACGATTCTCAAATGCTTTTGTCCCAAGATACATTGGCTCAAACCAAACGGGAAGGTTATACCCATACCCCTCAAAGCTGGAGGAAATCCTGATTGTAAAGCGCTTCGTGTCGATCATAATTGTGCATGCGTCTAGCCGCGTCACAGTGCTTTTCGCCGGAAGAATCAGTTCAAAGTGCTCAAATCTCTCTCCCGTCCCCTTGATTTGAAACACCACCTTACCGGGAGGCTGGCTTGCATCTTGGGCGAAAGCCTCCCGTTCATCCATTGGCCTGGAGAACAGTTCCAAGAAGTGGTTTTGAAGAAGAATTTTGGGTATATCTTCCCGACCGAAGCGCTCAATTTCTTTATCTTCAATGTCGGGGTTGTTCTCGAAGTGCCCAGAGAGATGAAGAGAGAGTTTGCTTAGCACGAAATACTCAATTGCCTCACGAATGAGCTTCGTAGCTGTTAGGTTGGCTTTGGCGGCACCAGCCGGATCGCCTTTATGGAAGTCGCGAAGTTCGCCATTCTGCCAAATGTCTTTGAGCGCCTTATTCTCGGACAATCCTTCGAAATATTGCGTGATTTCTTCGGAGAAGTCGTATCCGTCAACTGCGATGGTATTGTTCTTTCCTGGGCCGACAAGCAGCATCCCACGAAACGCGTTTTTCTTGGGCAACTCCAGCCTTCCGCGCAGCACAATATAGGTCAAACCAAGCAGGGCAAGCGCAGAGCCGATGGCGATGACGTACGATCCTGGCCATCCATACCAAGTCTTGGCGTTGGCAGGCATGACGAGCCCAGACGCAACTAAGTTGGCGCCAAGCGCCAGGAAAAACGCTACGAAGACTAGTTCCCCGACACGTCCTCGGAATGAAAAGAGCGATTGAGTGTAGTCGTACTTCAACTTCATCGCTGTGTAATCCTTCCTGGGAATACTATATGTCAGCCTTGGCCTACCAGGGGCTTCGCATAATTACTGATGGCCAGTTCCTATGCCTACGGAGGGAGCATGGGCCTTCAGGCCCATGAATACGGGGGCTCAAAGCGAGGCCTTTAGGCCCGGGCCTTATGCGCCGCGGCCAGCGTGGCTCAGCAGGTGGAGAGGCGTGGGGTCCAACGGTTCATGGGCGGCGGAACAGTACGGATAGGCTTGCGACGTCAAAACAAGTCCCCGTCGGACGGGGTTCTGCTCGATATACCGCACGCAGTTTATAAACTTCTCTTCCGTCGAGATCTGGCTCTCGTTGAAACTGCGCGTCCATACATCGCGCTTGCTTTTCAGACGGAAGGAGAAGCCACCTTTGATGAACTGCATCGCTTTTTCAAGGGAAACATCCGGAGCGGGCGTAAGAAGAGCGTGAAAATGTTCCGGCATGATGACGAACGCGTGCAATAGAAACTTTCCCTTACTGCGATAGTCGAGGATGGTTTGTTGCAGCAACTCCGCCGTGGCCGCGACCTGAAAGAGGCTGCGACGTTCAGCCGTTATCGCGGTAACAAAATAGGTGCGAGTTTCTTGGGGCGCGAATCGCATCCAAGCAGCATATACGAAAGGCCCGTGGCTAAAGCCACGTTCTCTTCGAAGCCTGTCATCAGGGGCCTGAAGGCCCCTGTTCCCTCCGTTACGTCCGCTGGACATACAAGAAAGCCGCAGCCCCTTCCATGGCTGCGGCTCTTTTGCGGCGGTCTTGCTGCCGGGTTACATGCCTTCTTTAACGCCTTCCACAAAGGCCTTCAGCTTGCGGCTGCGGCTGGGATGACGCAGCTTGCGCAGGGCCTTGGCTTCGATTTGGCGGATGCGCTCGCGCGTCACCTGGAAGCTCTGGCCGACTTCTTCCAAAGTGTGCTCGGAGCCGTCTTCCAGGCCGAAGCGCATCTTGATAACCCGCTCCTCGCGCGGCGTGAGAGTGCGGAGGACCTGCGAGGTGTACTCCTTCAGGTTGACGCTGATGACCGCCTCGGAGGGAGAAACCGCCTGGCGGTCTTCGATGAAGTCGCCGAGGTGGGAGTCTTCCTCTTCGCCGATGGGCGTTTCCAGCGAGATGGGCTCCTGCGCGATCTTGAGCACCTTGCGCACCTTGGCCACCGGAATGTCCATGCGCTTGGCGATCTCCTCGCTCGACGGTTCGCGACCGAGCTCCTGCACAAGCTGGCGGCTGGTGCGGATGAGCTTGTTGATGGTCTCGATCATGTGCACCGGGATGCGGATGGTGCGGGCCTGGTCCGCGATGGCGCGGGTGATGGCCTGGCGAATCCACCAGGTGGCGTAGGTCGAGAACTTGTAACCGCGGCGGTATTCGAACTTGTCCACGGCCTTCATCAGTCCGATGTTGCCTTCCTGAATGAGGTCGAGGAACTGGAGGCCGCGGTTGGTGTACTTCTTGGCGATAGAGACGACCAGGCGCAGGTTGGCTTCGATCAGCTCGCGCTTGGCCTGCTCGGCGTCCATGTCGCCCTGAATCATTTCGCGCTGGGTGCGCTTGAGCTCGGCGATGGAGACGCCCGCATCGGCCTCGGTCTTCTCGAGGTCGATTTTGCAGTTCTTCTGTTGACGGCGGTATTCCTTTTTCAGTTCCTCGCTCTTGCTGGCTTCGTGCTTCTGCTCCAGCGAGCGAATCTGCCGCTCCAGCGTGCGCATGGTGTCAACGGTCTTGTTGACCTTGTCGAGCAGGCGCTTGCGCTCCAGAGCGGTGTACTTGAGTTCGCGGACGATGCGCGAGATGAGCACCTTTTCGCGGGCGATGAGCCAGCGAGTGTGGCGGGCATCGCGAACCTTGGCCTTGGAGGCGGGCGCAGGCGCGGCCTGCTTTTCCTCGAGCGTCAGGATTTTCTTCTGATGCTTCACCAGCGCGTCAATGCGCGTCACTGTGGCCTTGACGCGCGTCTGCACCACTTCCTCGGTGAGTTCTTCCTCGTCGAAGACCACAACTTCTTTCACGTTGCGCACGCCGCGCTTCAGGTCCTCGCCCAGAGCCACAATCTCGCGAATCACGATGGGCGAGCGGGAGATGGCCTTGAGCACGCGCAGTTGGCCGCGCTCGATGCGCTTGGCGATTTCGACTTCGCCCTCACGCGTGAGCAGGGGCACGGTGCCCATCTCGCGCAGGTACATGCGCACCGGGTCGTTGGTTTTTTCCAGGGTGCCGGGAGTCAGGTCGAGTTCGACATCCTCACCCTCTTCCAGCTCGAAGTCCTTGTCGCCGCTGAACTTGGGGCCGTCGAGCAGGTCGATGCCCTGGGTGCCAATGGTGGTGATGAGATCGTCCAGATCGTCGGGGGAGGAGCCTATCTCTTCCGGGAGCATGTCGTTCACGTCGCCGTAGGTGAGATAGCCCTTTTCCTTGCCCACTTCGATCAGGCCTTCAATATCGTGTTCGAACTTGTCGTCGATCGCCAAATTACTCCTACTCTCTTCGGCATTGCCAGGGATACCGGGCCCTTTTCAATTCCGTATAAGGTCGCCGCTCCCTGGTGGTCGCGTCGACTTGAGTGCATTGCCCTCGGGAGGAATCATCCCTGGCAATGCTGCCGCGCAAAGCAGATTCAGCACCGTTTTGCGCACCGGTGCACGGCCCGGACCGGAGTGCGCGAAAAAGATTTCTCTGGCAAAGCCAGGAAATGTTGGCGCACATGCGGACACAGACCTGCGGTCACCCGCAAAAAAAGAAGCGGTTTCAGGTGGTTGCTCGGAACAGGATGACAAGCGCTTCAGGTTTTCTCCTGGGTCGCCCGCGAGCCGAAGCTCATGGATGGGGCAGAGGGGCGCGCATCCTCACAGAGATCAATAGATTACCACAGTTTGTCCCGAATTCCCTAATGCAACACGGGGCAAGACCAGCGCTCCAGCAGGCCGCCTGGCGACCGGGGCGGGCTGTTCGTATTTCTCGCCCGCACCGTCTCCTGTGAATTAGACGCAAGTTAAGGCCGGTACGATGCACGGTTCGCGCTGCTCGGGCGCCTTACCGCTCCGGCGGATTCTGGTTGTGCAACTGGCGCAGTGCGCGGTCCAGCTCCAGCTTTTGCTGGGTGAGCAGGGCCAGTTCGGCAAAGTCGCCGCGACGCTCGGCTTCGGCGATCAGCGAACGCAGGTCGCGCTGGCGGTTTTCGATGGCCCGCTCCTGGATCTCCTGAACTGCGCTCAGAACCTCGGACTCCTCGGGCGGCTTGGTCTCACCCAGCAGCGCCTCGGCCAGCAAAGCCCGCTGCGCCGGATCCTGGACCGCGTCCATGGGGTCGTTGGCCTGGCGAACGGCCAGGGCCTGCATGGCGGCAAATGTGCCCAAATGCTCAAACCAGGCCGGTTGTTGAACCATGGCCTCGGCGGCCAGCCGGCGCGTGCGCTCGTTTTCAGGATCGGTGATGGCCAGCGCACGCAGCAGCACCCGCTCGACCTCGTTGAGCGCCGTGGCCCGCACTTCGATGTGGTCGCGGCGCTTGAGCGCGGCCTGGCGCAACTCCTCGCGCAACACGGCCGAATCGATGCCCAGCTTTTGCGCGGCGTCAGCGGCAAACTGGTCGCGCGCCAGCTTTTCCGGCATCCGGCGAATATGGGGCAGCAGGTAATTCATGGCCTTTACCTTCTGCTCCGAACTGGCACCGGGAAACGTCTGGCGGGCGCGCTCGATCAGGTAGTCGGACTGGCGGCGCGCCCCGCGTAACGCTGCCGTATAGGCCTCCAGGCCGCGCTCGCGGATGTAGCGGTCGGGGTCCAGGCCGCCGTCGAGGGTGACGATTTTGATGGTGAAACCCTCTTCGGTGAGCAGGGCAATGGATTTCTCGGCCGCATTGCTGCCGGCGGCGTCGGGATCGAAGTTGACCACCACGTTGGAGGTGTGGCGGCGCAAGAGAGCCACCTGCTGCTCGGTGAAGGCCGTTCCGCTGGTGGCGATCACGTTCTGAATGCCGCGCAGAAAAGCCGAGATGCAGTCCATCTGGCCCTCGACCAGAAGGGCGAACTCGGTTTGGCGAATCGCCGTGCGCGCCTTGTCGAGGTTAAAGAGCACCAGGCTCTTGGAGTAGAGCGGCGTCTCCGGCGAGTTGATGTATTTCGCGCCCGCCTTGTCGCCCGTCTCCAGGGTGCGCGCGGTGAAGGCGATGACGCGGCCGCTTTCGTTGGCGATGGGAAAGATGACCCGCTTGCGGAAGCGGTCGTAGAGATGGCCCTGGGTTCCATCGCCCTGCTCCTTGGAGCTGAAGAGGCCGCTGGCGCGCAGGGTCTCGTTGTCGGCCATGCCGCTGAGCCGGTCGCGCAGGGCGTTGAAGCTGTCGGGCGCGTAGCCGATCCTGAATCTGCCGATCCCCTCGGCCGAAAGTCCGCGACCTGCAAGGTATTCGCGCGCGACGGCGCCCTCGGGCCCGCGCAACTGCTCTTCGAACCAGGCGGTCGCGGTCTCGTGCAACTCCAGCAGCTTGGCTCTCTGGCGAGCTTCTGCGGCCTGCTCGGGCGAAGAGAACTCGCGCTTGGGCAGGGGAATGCCGCACTTCTGGGCGACGATCCGCACCGCTTCAGGGAAGGTCACGTTCTCGATCTTGCCCACGAAACTGAAGACGTCGCCCGACGCCTGGCAGCCGAAGCAATGGTAGAACTGGCGCACGGCGTGAACCGAGAAGGACGGCGACTTTTCCTTGTGAAAGGGACAAAGGCCGGAGTAGTTTTGCGCTCCGGCCTTGCGCAGGCGGATGTAGCCCTCGATCACCTTGACGATGTCGGCCTGCTGCTTGACGGTTTGGGCGAAGTCGGACACGGGAGGGTCTGTATTGAGGATAAGGCCCCGCGTGAGGAGACGGTGTGGAAGGCGCGGATTTCAGGGCTGCTTGCGGGCTGAGGCCGGTTTGGGCGCGATGCGGGCGGGTAGGAATTCACCCGGTTTCACCGTTTCACAGTTTCTGCGCAGATGTGAGGCTCGTCAAAAAATATCCTTTAGTTTGAATGGTTTAGGTGCGGTTTCACCGTTTCACGGTTTCTGTGCAGCTGTGAGGCTCGTCAAAAAGCGCTTTTAGTTTGAACGACTTAGGTGCCATTTCACCGTTTCACGGGCAAAAATGTGCAAAGTTTGTTTTTGGGGTGGCTGGATGGCGAGTTGGCAAATCGGCAAGTCTGCGAGTTGGCGGAGTTGCGGATGGTATGCATGGTTAGGCTGGGCGATGAACGGTCCCGCTCCTTTGGCTCTTCTCTACCAGTGTGCGCCAAAGGGGGCAATAATCTGCAAATCTACAAATCTGCAAATCGCCTGAGACGTGCCGGGCGAGCGGAGCTGTTATGTGCCATATCCCAAAGAGAACTATTACCGGGCTATCCTAAGCGACTTTGGGTTGAACCTGAGACCGGAGTAGCTCAAGGCGCCCGCCTGCATCCTCGCGCCGCTTGCCGCATCCAAAGCGGCATGGAATATCGTCTTCTGGGAGGCTCCGGCCTCAAAGTTCCCGCACTCAGTTATGGCACCGGCACGTTTGGCGGTGGCAACGAATTCTTCAAGGCTTGGGGTTCGACCGGTGTGGACGAGGCGCGACGGCTGGTGGACATCTGTCTCGAAGCCGGCGTCAACCTTTTCGACACCGCCGATATCTATTCGGACGGCCTGTCGGAAGAGGTGCTGGGCAAGGCGCTGGAAGGCAAGCGCGACCAGGCGCTGATCTCCACCAAGGCCACCTTCCGCTTTGGCGACGGGCCCAACGACGTGGGCTCCTCGCGCTACCATCTGCGGCGGGCGCTGGAGGGCAGCCTCCGCCGCCTGGGCACCGACTATGTGGACATCTACCACCTGCACGGCTTCGACGCGCTCACGCCGATCGAAGAGGTACAGGACACGCTGAACAAATTCGTCCGCGAGGGCAAGGTGCGCTATATCGCCTGCTCGAACTTTTCCGGCTGGCACCTGATGAAGTCGCTGGCCGTGGCCGACCGCTACGGCTGGACCCGTTTTGTAGCCCACCAGGTGTACTACTCGCTGATCGGGCGCGAGTACGAGTGGGAACTGATGCCGCTTGGGCTGGACCAGAAAGTGGGCGCGCTGGTGTGGAGTCCGCTGGGGTGGGGCCGGCTCACGGGCAAGATTCGCCGCGGCCAGCCGCTGCCGAAGGTGAGCCGCCTGCATGAGACCGCGAACTTCGGTCCGCAGGTTCCAGACGAGCGCCTCTACGCGGTCGTCGACGCGCTGGATGCGATAGCGGCCGAGACCGGCAAGACCGTTCCCCAGGTGGCGCTGAACTGGCTGTTGCAGCGGCCCACGGTTTCGTCGGTCATTGTCGGGGCGCGGACCGAGGAGCAGTTGCGTCAGAACCTGGCCGCGACGGGTTGGAACCTGACCGCAGAGCAAGTGGCCACGCTGGACAAAGCCAGCGAGCAGGCTCCGGTTTATCCCTACTGGCACCAGCGACAGTTCACCGAGCGGAATCCGCTCCCGGTGTAAAGAAACAGGGAATAGGGAATAGGGAATAGGGATCGGCACGCGCTTTGAAAGCGACGCCCTATTGAAGCATTGACCTCAATTTCGACGCCGATCGCCGGTAGCCAGCCTTCCTGTTGCCCGCGGAGTAGCAGCGCTTTGGCCTGTCGCGAGCCGGGGAAACGCGGTGATGTGGTTGGCGGGCGAAGCGAGGAGCTCGTGGATGGTCATTCGGCGCTCTTGCAAGGCCAAGGCTAAAACCTCTCCGGCGACCCTGGCGTCTTCCAGCGCGTCGTGGGCTCTATAGGCGATCCGGAAGGTCCGGGCCAGGGTGGGCAGCTTGTGGTTGGGCAGATGGGGCCATGCGCACCGGGCCAGCCAGCAGGTATCGATCCACTTGCTATACGGCACGGCCGGAATTCCGGCGCGCAGGCACGCGCCGGAGAGCGCGGAACGATCGAACTCCGTGTGGCTTGCGACCGCCGCTCCCGAAAGCATCGACCGGACTTTGGGGAAGAGTTCGCTCCACGAGGGGGCTTGGGCAACCGTCCTCGGCCCGATGCCGTGCAGAGCGACGTTGAAGGCAAGGAACTCGTCGTGCGGGTTGACCAGGCTTTCCCAGCCATCGACCATCCTGCCGCCGGCGAAGAAGGCGATGCCGATCTGGCAGATGCTATTCCGCGCCTGATTGGCCGTTTCCACGTCCACCACGAAATAGTCCACGGCTCCGGGCGCGGTCATTTCGCGGGTTCCACTCCGCCGTTGAGGTAGATCTCGGTGTAGTCGAGGTAGTTCTGTGCGTATTCGAGGATGAGGGTGCGATCGGCATCGGAGAGTTCGCGGCGGAGCTTGGCGGGCACGCCGGCCCAGAGGGTGCGGGGCGGAACGACCGTACGCTCGGGGACGACGGCGCCGGCGGCGACGATGGAGCCGGAGCCGATGCGGCAGCCGTTGAGGATCGTGACGCCCATGCCGATGAGAACTTCGTCTTCGACGACGCAGCCGTGGACGGTGGCGTTGTGGCCGATGGTGACCCAGTCGCCGACGATGACCGGGTAGAGGTTGCGCTGGCCGTGAAGGACGGCGCAGTCCTGGACGTTGGAGTTGGCGCCGACGCGGATGGAGTGGACATCGCCGCGCAGGACGGCATTCATCCAGACCGAGGAGCGCTCGCCCAGGGTGACGTCGCCGATGAGCTGGGCGGAGGAATCGACGTAGCAACCGGCGGGTATTTGGGGCCAGCGGCCCTGGTAACTGCGAATCATGGGGGATGGAACCTCGCGGGAGCCTGTCCGACTCCCTAGTGAGAGTGTAAAAGAGAAGCGCGGGCTGGGGCCGGAAGGGGAATTGGCTGGCCTTTTCCCAAAAAGGGAACATCCTTTGACAGAGAATCTCCGTGGGAATGGGCGACCCTATACCTGGAACGGCTTTTAAAGTATCCTAGAGAGGCCCCTTTGGCAGGTTTGGAGGTGGGATTTTTTGGCAGAGGTTCGCGTACAAGAAGGCGAGCCGCTGGAAAACGCGCTACGCCGGTTCAAGCGGAAGGTACAGCAGGAGGACATCATCAAGGAAGTCAAGCGTCACTCCTACTATCTGAAGCCCGGCGAGAAGAAACGCGTAAAGGCGGCTTTGGCGCGCAAGCGGAATCGCAAGAAGGCTCGTAAAGAGCAGGACTAGTTTCAAACAAATCGCAACAGCCGCCTCGGTGTCTCCCGCTCATTCCAGCGGGAGACACCGGACAGGCAGGACAGACCGGGCGGCCTGCGCGATTTTATTTTTCGGACTGATTTTCTCGACGCGTAAAGCGTGGTGGTGTTTTTCAAGTCTTCCCAGCTGACCGGGCAGACAGAGCATTCGCCGCTGCATTTGTTGCGGCCCGGGCCCTTGTTGTGGATTCACGTACGAGAACAGGGAAACGGGACCGGCACATCTGTTGCAGTTATGGCCGATTTCGGCAGTCTTCCCTGCTCAGGGGAAGCCGGCCATGGAATTCACAGATCGGGTTTTGAAGTGCATCGATTGCGGCGCCGAGTTCGTGTTCACGGCCGGCGAACAACTCTTCTTCCACGACAAACAATTCAAGAACGACCCCAAGCACTGCAAACAGTGCAAGGCGAAGCGCAGCAACGGCGGGCCGAAAGTTCGCCCGGAGACGCGGACCACGTGTTCGGAGTGCGGCTCGGAGACGACTGTTCCCTTCAAGCCGACCCAGGGCAGGCCTGTGCTGTGCCGCTCCTGCTTCCAAAAGCTGCCGGCAAAGCCTCAACCGGCGGCTGAGCTCACTTGAATGCCGGACTGAAGAGCACGTCTCCCTTGAATCCCGCGGGAAATCCGGCCACCCGGACGAGTGTGGCGAGTTGTGCCCAGTGGCGCTGACTGTGGAAGAGCGCATGAGCCACGATTCTGCGCCGGGATGCAGATCGCGCGTCAGGAGGCAGCCAGGGGTAGTCCAGCGCCACCGTCTGGTCCCAATTCCAGACAGGATCGTCGAGCAGTGAGCGAAAGATCTGGACGGCCTTGAGGTGCAGGTCGAAGAGCACGCTCAGCGGACCGGCCGGCATCTCTTCCCTGGCCAGCACAGGCAGGCCGGCGGCGCGCTGACCCCAGCGCAGCTCTACTCCCCAGATGTGACGGACGAATTCCTGCACGTTCGCGGCTCCGCCGATGCCGCAAGGGAGTTCGAGCAGGGCGGGGTTTGCCTCAAGGTGCGCGTTCCAAAAGGCAGACGATTCATGGTTCCAGTCGAGAAGTTCTTCCAGGGTGATGACAGGTGTCATGGTTTCCTCCTCAGAGCGCGGTGGCCGATGTCGCGGCGATAATACATTCCTTCAAAGTGAATCTCCGCCATGGCCTGATAGGCGCGGGCAAGGGCTTCTTCCAGCGAGGGCGCGGCGGCGGTGACGCCCAGGACGCGGCCGCCGTTGGTGACAAGCTGGCCATCCGCCTGAGCCGAGCCGGAGTGGAAGATCTGCACGCCCGGAACCTGGGCAGCGGCGGCGAGGCCGGCGATGGGAAAGCCCGTTTTGTAGCTGCCGGGATAGCCGCCGGAGCTGGCCACCACGCAGGCTGAGGCGCCTGGGGTCCAACGCAGTTCGGTTTCGGCCAGGCGGCCATCGACGGAGGCTTCCAGCGCTTCCACCAGGTCGCTATCGAGGCGCAGCAGAATGGCCTGGGTTTCGGGATCGCCGAAGCGGGCGTTGAACTCGAGCACCTGGGGACCGCGGGCGGTCATCATGAGGCCGATGTAGAGCACGCCGCTGAAGGGCGTATCTTCCTCGGCCATGCCGCGGACGGTTGGCTCGGCGATGTGGCGCAGAATCCACTCTTTCATGGAGAGATCGAGCATGGCGTCGGTGGAGTAGACGCCCATGCCGCCGGTGTTGGGCCCGGTATCGCCCTCGCCGATGCATTTGTGGTCCTGGGCGGGAGCGAGCGGAGCCACGTGCTTGCCGTCGCAGAGGCAGAGGAAGCTGAGCTCGTCGCCCTCGAGAAACTCCTCGACGATGACCTGGCGTTCGGTTTCGCCCAGCAGTTGTCCGCTGAAGAGGCCCTGCGCGGCCTCGATGGCGGTGCGGCGCGAGGGGCAGATCATGACGCCCTTGCCGGCATGCAGGCCGTCGGCCTTGATGACGATGGGCGGGTGGAAGATTTCGACGGCTTTTTCCAGCTCTGCCTGGGTGGCGCAGATGGCGTAATTGGCCGTGGGGATGGCGTGGCGCTGGAGAAAACGCTTGGCGAATCCCTTGCTGCTCTCCAGCATGGCCGCGGCACGGGTGGGGCCGAAGACGCGGAAGCCGCGCTCTTGCAGGGCGTCCACAACGCCCAGCGAAAGCGGCAGCTCGGGGCCGACGATGGTCAGGCCGGGCTGCTCGGCCTCGGCCAGGCGGAGCATCGCATCTACATCTTTCAGGTCGACCGGAACGCAGCGCGCGACCTGGGCGATGCCGCCGTTGCCCGGCGCGCAGACCACTTCGGTAACCCGTTCACTCCGCTTTACCGCCCAGGCCAACGCATGTTCGCGGCCTCCCGAACCAAGGATCAAGACTTTCATGGCGCACTCCCCGCTGCGTCGGCATCCCACCCCGGAGATTGCCGAAGCCCGAAAGGCTATGGTCGGCAAAGCGGGGGGTGGAAGTCAAACCGAAGCGGGAAAGAAGTGGTCAGAAGACCCGCTCCCCTATACTGGGGCGTGGCGAACCGGCATATCCGGAGCGCAGTTCGCCTGGAGCGGCACACAATGGTACAAACGCGCATCAAGCCCCATTTCGAGCAGGTGGCCGAGAAGGCGCGCCGGGAGGAGCAGCGGCGGGTTTTCCGGCGCAACCAGGTCTTTGGGCTGGTGCTGGTGGCGGGGACGATCTTGCTGTGGTGGTTGTTGCGCACCAATCCGAAGTGGATCTTTCCGCCGGGATGGTGGCGGCCGTGAGTCCCGCGCGGACGACGAACGGCGGCTGCGCCGCAGCGGAGCCCTTGGCCGTGCTTCTGTTGGGTCCTACCGGCAGCGGCAAGACGGCGCTTTCGCTGGCGCTGGGCGAGCGGTTCGGCGGCGAGATCGTCAGTTGCGACTCGGTGGCCGTCTATCGCGGCATGGACCTGGGGACGGCCAAGCCTTCCGCCGAGGAGCGGGCAAGGCTGCCGCACCATCTGATCGACATTGCCGAGCCGGACGAGCCGTTCACAGCGGGCGAGTACAGCCGGGCGGCCAGGGCGGCGCTCCAGGAAATTTCCGGGCGGGGCAGGCTGCCCATCGTGACCGGTGGAACGGGGCTTTATCTGCGCGCGCTGACCGAGGGACTCTTTGCCGGGCCGGAGAGGCAGACGGAGTTGCGGGCGAGGCTGGAGCGCAGCCGCAAGCGGCACGCAGAAGGCTGGCTGCAACGGATGCTGAGGCGGTTGGACCCGGCCTCGGCCGAGCGCATCCACGCGAACGACGCGCCCAAACTGATTCGCGCGATCGAGGTTTGCCTGGCGGAGCGGAAACCGCTCTCGCACGTGCTGGGCGATAAAGCGCTGGCCAGAGACCCGCTGACCGGCTTCCGGCTGCTGCGCATCGGGCTCAATCCGCCGCGGCCGGCGCTCTACGCCCGGCTCAACCGGCGCGCCGAGGCGATGTTCGCGGCGGGGCTGATCGAGGAAACGCGCAGGCTGCTGGCGCGCTATGGGCCGGTGAAGGCGCTGGATTCGCTGGGCTACCGGCAGGCACTGCGCGTGCTGCGGGAGTCCTGGATGGTCGGAGAAGCGATCGAGGCGGCCCAGCAGGGACATCGCAACTATGCCAAGCGGCAGTTGACCTGGTTCCGGCGGGAGCCGGAGGTGCACTGGATCGAGGGCTTCGGCGACGAGGCGGAGACGCTGCGCGCGGCCTCGGAACTGGTGGACGCCGAGCTGAAATTGAACCTCAATGGCTGACTGCGGCTGAGGCCGGACCGGCGGCCGACGCGGGAGCAGGCCCCGGATTCACAGTCACAATCGTGTAGCCTTGGGGAACCTCGAAGATGGAGGCCGGCGGCTCTTCGCGCTTGATGGCGGAGAGCCCCACCGTCTGCACGCCGCTGCGCGGGTCCGAGTGGCGGATCAGCAGGTTGATGTGCAGGTCTTCGGAATACCAGTTCTCATCCACCACCTCGACAGGCTCGCCGGTGCCGCTGGCCGCGGCCGACACCATAAATGTGCGGCGGGTGCCTTTGGCCTGAAGACCGTTGAGGGTGGTCGTGCCCAGGTCGTCGACAGAAACCCAGGGATTGGGAAAGCCGGCCACCTTGGGCTCCTCAGGAAGCAACTGCCGGCGGGCGATGTGGGTGACAGGATCGCAGAGGGTTCTGAAGCGCGTCTGGGGATCGAAGAGGTGAATCAGCATGAGCGGAGGCGATCCATGGAACGACTCAGGCATGAGCCGGCGCCGCTCGTTATGGACGCGGCCCCTGGAATCGCGGGCGATGAGAGCGATCGTGCGCCGGACGACCACGGAGCCGTCGCGCTGGGTGCGCTCATTCTCGATGACCGCTGTAGCGGAAAAGGGAGCGCCGGGAACTGGCGTCACGGAGACTGCGCTCAGCGTGACAGGGCGGCTGGGAGGAGCGGGGTTGACGGCGGCTTGCTGGGCGGGAAGGGCGGTGAGACTGGTTGAAAGGAGAGCGGCGTAAAGGAGGAATCTTCGCGGCATAAGCGCTTCTCGACTTGCGGGGCCAGAGTACCACATGTCAAGGGCTGTACACCGACAGATTGCGCGCCGCCGGAAATGCGGTGGCCATTTAAACTAAGCGAGATGAGGCGGCGCGCGGCCAAAGCAGCGCGCCCGGATTGGAGCTTCCCCTTGGCAGAGACAATTTTTGACGTGGCGATTATCGGCGGCGGGCCGGCCGGCTACACGGCGGCCATTCGCGGCGCGGAGTATGGACTGAAGGTTGCGCTGATCGAGAAGACCGACAAGCTGGGCGGCACCTGCCTGCATGTGGGCTGCATTCCCACCAAGGCGCTGCTCTTCAACGCCGAGGTCTGGGACCACCTGCAACATGCAGCCGAGTTCGGCATTGAAGGAACCGGCGCGCCGACGCTGAACTGGGCCGCGGTGCTGAAGCGCAAGGACGGCATTATCAACAAACACGTCAAGGGCCTGGACTTCCTGATGAAGAAGCACAAGATCGCGCGGTTCGAGGGCTTCGGACGGCTGACGGGCGCGGCGCAGGACGGCGTGCACACCGTTGAAGTGACCGGAGCCGGCGGCGAGGTCAATCAGGTGAAGGCGAAGAACGTGATTCTGGCCACCGGCTCGGAGGCCAAGATGCTGCCCGGGCTGGAGGCCGACAGCCGCATTCTGACGAACATCGAAATCCTGGCCATGGAGCAGGTCCCCAAGTCGCTGGTGGTGATCGGCGCGGGCGCCGTGGGGATGGAATTCAGCTCGCTCTTCCGGACCTTCGGGACGGAAGTGACGATCGTCGAGTTTCTGCCGCGCGTGGTTCCGGTAGAGGACGAGGAGATTTCAAAGGAGATCACGCGCCTGTTTAAGAAGCGCGGCATCGACGTGAACACCGGCGCCAAAGTGGAGACCGTGGAGAAGACCGAAGGCGGCGTGAAGGTGACCTTTACCGACGCGAACGGCAAGACGCAGGTGAAGGAAGCCGAAAAGGTGCTGGTGGCCGTGGGGCGCGCGGGAAGGACCGGGAATATCGGCGTAGAGAAAACGCGGATCGAGCTGGAGCGCGGGCTGATCAAGGTGAACGAAGCGCAAGAGACCGCGGAGCCTGGCATCTTTGCCATCGGCGATATTGTGGCCGGGCTGCCGCAACTGGCGCACGTGGGCGCGATGAGCGGGATGGTGGCTGTGGCGAAGATTGCCGGGCGCAAATTCCGGCCGGTGCGGCGGGACCGGATTCCCGGCTGCACCTATACCGAGCCGCAGATCGGATCGGTGGGGCTGACCGAGACGCAGGTGAAGGAAAAGGGCTACGAAGTCAAGATAGGCAAGTTCCCGTTTGCGGGCAACTCGAAGGCCACCATCCTGGGCAGCCACGACGGCTTTGTGAAGGTCGTCTCCGATGCCAAATATGGCGAGATTCTGGGCGTGCACATTCTGGGGCCGCAGGCCACGGAACTGATCGCCGAGGCGGTTGCCGTGCTGGAGTTGGAAGGGACCGTTGAGGAACTGATGTTTACCATTCACGCGCATCCCACGCTGGCCGAAAGCCTGCTGGATGCGTATGGAGCGGTGGAAGGGATGGCGATCAACGCGTAGGGCGATCCCACGTCAGGATGGACCGGCTTCGAGAACGACTTCAATCTTCTTCGCCTGAGGATTCTTCCTCCAGCAGCGGGTTGATGTCGCGCTTGCCATGGAGAACGCGCACGATGCGCAACTCATCTCCGGCGTGGAGATAGTAGATGCGAATTGCCGAAAAGCCGCGAACCGGCCATGATCGGAGCCCCGCCAGCGCGGGATTCTCCAACATCTTGGGAGCGCCCGCCCGAGGCATCCGGCAAAGCATCTCTATCGCCGATTGCACGGCTTCGAGGAATCGCTCGGCGACGCGGGCGGCGTCCTTTTCAATCGAGTAGTAAGAATACTGCCGAAGAATGTCTTCTCGTGCGGAGGTTCGAACGTACACGTTCACGGTGCGGAGACCGTCCTTCCAGGCTACTTGCGCCTGGCAAGAATCTTAGCCGCATCCTGCTTGAGTTCGGACCAGAAATCCGCAGAAAGTGGAATATCCTCTCCGCTGGAGAGGCCCTCGATCAGCAATGCCTCCAGCCGGGCATCCGCCTCTTTGGCTTGCGCGTCGCGTAACAAGCCGCGAACATACTCGCTCACGTTTCCATAGCCTTTGGTCCGTACCTCGCGGTCGATGAACTCCTTGAGCGAATCGGGCAGAGAAATGGTGAGAGTAGTCATGGCTTTCCTCAAGAGGATTATAACAACAGTTCTTATCTATTAAGAACTGACCCCAAGAAAGGCCCTGCTTCCCGCCCGGTTCCAAAGAGATTCTCCACGCGCGTTAGTGCCCGAGCTCGATCTGGATTGTCTTTGTGCCGTCGGGAGCGTTGGACGGCGTGACATCCTTTTTCACGGTTTGCCAGGCCTGGATTTCGATGGAGGTGGGTAAAAGGATGTAGGCATCGCAGCCGGCATAGGGAGTACAGACGACGCGCACCTCGCGCAGCAGGCGGGCCTTCGATCCGCTGGGCAGGATGGACGGATATGCATGGGCCTGCACCGCCGGCAGCATTGCGTCGAAGCCCTTGTCGCCATGAAGGAAGTGCGCCTTGACCGGCTTGCCCGTTTCGAAGACCACCGTAAACATGGCCTGCCCGGTGAGTTTGCTGGTGCGGGTAAGAGGCCGGATTTCGGTTTCCCGATCGAGTTCGGCGCGCAGGCTGCCGTTGTACTGGCCCTGGTTCAGCGCGGTGGATGTCAGGGCTTTCCCGGTCACCCGCCTGTAGCCGTCGGCGATCCGTTGGTCCAGATCGTAGTGTGATGGCAGCGCCCCACCGACCTGCGTATCGACGCTTGTTACGCTGGCCAATTCGAACAAATGCGCCGCTTCACTTTTATTCCCTTTGGCCTCCAGCACGCGGGCAAGCTGGTAGCCGCTCATCCGGCTCTGACTCAATCCCCAGGCCGAGCGGAGATGGATTTCGGCCGCACCCAGTTCCTTATTCTCAGTTTCTGCCCACCCCAGGCAGGTCCATGCAGAGGCGAGCACTTGGGCCCAATAGATAGAGTGCGGATCCTCAGGCGAAAGCTGCGACGACGTTGCGTCGGCCTCGTAGACCATTTGCCGGCACTGCTCTTCCGTTCTGGCCAGGTCACGGGCACTGGCTGGAGGATCGGCCCCAAGAACGATTGAGGCATCGTGGAATGTGTTCATGGCGTCGGCGAACTTTTTCTTCAGCTCATCGGGAAGGCCGAAGGGTGCGCCTGGCGTGCTTTGGGGCAAAACTGCGAAGGTAACCCGGGTTTGGAAGTCCTGGGCGTCGTGCGCACCGATCAGCACGGAAGTCTGGACCTCGTCCGCGTAGATGGCGCGGCGAAAGGCGAGGTATTTGTCCCATTGATCGAGGGGGATTTTGGTCTTCGTGATCGTCAGTTCCCGCTCGGCCGCGAAGACACCGTCCTTGAGGCTGTAGGAGGAGTGGTACTCGGCCCAGTCTTCCTTCAGAGTGGTTTCCTTGCCTGGAACCATGGTCCAGCCTTTGGGAAGTTGAACAGACGTGACGTAGACCTGCTCACCGGGAGAGCCGATTTCGGGGTCGTCGGCGGGCTTTTTCACCTTGACGCCGGGCATCAGGCCCCAGCCAGTGGGCGGCATCGGAGGAAAGATGCGGTGGTCATCCCACTCGCCGAATTTCTCGCGGGTGTAGTCGTAGGAGAACTCGAGGGGCTTGCTGGTTTGTTCGACCTCGGAGATTTGCGGATTGGAGACTTCTCCGCCGAAGCCGAGAGCCTCAGAGAAGCGCTGCATGGCTTCTTTCCATTGGGACTGCGGAACCTGGCGGAAGACGGTGCGGAGAAGGAGTTCGACGTCGCCGTGGTAGGACTGGGCAATGTGGCCGGTGAACTGGCCCTGATCGGAGAGCTTGCCATCGACCTGGAAGCGGGCGGATTGGACAAAGGGCAGTTCGGCGGGCGTGTGCTCAAGATAGGCAGGCTTGCCGAGAGGGATGGCGAGAACCTGCTTGTCGCGCAGGGTGGCCATGAGAATGCCGATGGGCGCAATCTCCTCGGTGGAATCCATCCACAGGAGCTTGCCGGAGAGCGGAACAAGGGTGATGACGTGGTCGAATTGCGCGGGCGAGGGCGTGGCGGGATCGAGCTCGCGGCTGCTGGAGATGAGCACCGGCCAGGCCTCGATGCCGGAGGCTTTGAGCAGCGAGGCCAGCAGCGTGTGCTTGTCTTTGCAGTCGCCATACTCGTTGGAGAGCACATCGTCAGCCGGGTGCGGCTGATAGCGGCCAATGCCGAACTCCAGGCCCACGTAATGGATGTGGAGAGCAACGTCGTTGAAGATGGCGCGGATCTTGTCTTCGTCGCCGGTGAGTCCTTTGGTGAGCGCGGCGGCTTTGGCCTGGATGGCGGGCGTGACGGCGAGCGGGTCGCGCTGGAGCGATTGGTACCAGGCGCCCACCTGCTCCCAACTGGCGAAAGTGGTCACCTGGATGGAAGGCTTCCAGTGCTTGACGGATTTCGGCGGCGCGTCGGGATCGGGACGGGCAAGATTGGAGCTGGCCCAGTGGTAGAGCTTGCGGCCGTTGGCGGTAGTGACGGTTGGCTGCAGATCGGCGCTGGCGACGGTGACGGCTTTGTCGGCGGGCAGATCGAGGTCGAGCTGCTCGTCGAGAACGATGAGGTTTTTCTCGAAGGAGTACTCCAGCCAGAAATGGCCGGGCACCTCGGGCTTGAGGGTGCGGAGGGTCACCTGGGACTCGAGAATGTCGCCGACGCCGAGGCCCTTGACCGCGATGTGCTTCTGGTGGATGTCAGAGTACATGGGCGCCGTGCGGGTGACATCGGCGGGCATGTCCTGGACGTTGTAATCGGGTGTGACGACCACGGTGCCGTCGGGCTTGACGACGCGGACGTAGCCGATCTCCACCTGCTGGTTCGAGGCCGTGTAGGTGAAGGTGAGGACGGCCATCTGCTTCACGCCGGAGTCGGCCAG
The DNA here is from genome assembly GCA_049515995.1 of Occallatibacter sp. GTDB lineage: Bacteria > Acidobacteriota > Terriglobia > Terriglobales > Acidobacteriaceae > Telmatobacter. The sequence continues at coordinate 106,858 of JBEKTO010000011.1, forward strand.
GATGCGGGTGCGCCCGGTCATCTGGCGGGTGCCTGTGCCATCGGCCTCCATGCGAATCCGGGTGTAGATTTTGTCGAGCACCAGGCCTTCTTTGGAGATATCGGGAGGCTTGGTTGCGGCCGGCGCGGGAGCAGGCGATGTTGGGGCGGGCTTGTCCTGCGCCGCAGCGGAGAACGGGCCGCAAAGACAAGCGGCTGTTACGAGAATTGCCAGACCGCGGGCGCGAAGGACAGCAGAAGAGGTGGGCGTCGGCGGAGCCATAGCGCAGCGCATAAGAGGGGTCACCAGGATTACTGGACACGATATCAGAATCCTGGGCGGCGAGCGGTGACGGGGGCGGAGGGCTGTGAGGCGGAGATGGAACCGGCGTCCCCGCTGCAAGAGCAGGAACGCCGGAGGGTGGAATCTAGAGTTCCGTGGATTGGCTCTTGACCAGCGCCTCGGCCTTGGCGATGAACTCGGCCAGCGGCATGGAGCCCTGGTCGCCCTTGGCGCGGGTACGGACGCTGACGGCGCCGGCGGATTCTTCCTTGTCGCCGAAGACGAGGATGTAGGGCGTCTTCTGGTTGGCAAAGTCGCGAATCTTGCCGTTCATCTTCTCGTTGCGGTCGTCGATCTCCACGCGCAGGCCCGCGGCCTTGAGTTCAGCCTCGACCTTCCTGGCGTATTCGTGATGCCGCTCGCTGATGGGCACCAGGCCCACCTGCACCGGGGCCAGCCACAGCGGGAAGGCTCCGGCGTAGTGCTCGATGAGCACGCCGAAGAAGCGCTCGACCGAGCCGAAGAGAGCGCGGTGGACCATGACGGGCTGGTGCCGCTCGCCGTCTTCGCCAACGTATTCAAGCTCAAAACGCGCCGGCAAATTGAAGTCGAACTGTACCGTCGAGAGCTGCCACAGACGGCCCAGCACGTCGACGAGCTTGACATCGATCTTCGGCCCGTAGAAGGCAGCTTCGCCGGGGAAGGTATTGAAGGTGAGGCCGCGGTTGGTGAGCACGTTCTTGAGTGCGCCTTCGGCGTTGGCCCAGTCAGCCGCAGTGCCGAAGAAGTCGCCCGCCTTGTTTGGGTCGCGCGTGGACAGCTCGACACGAAACTCCTTGAAGCCGAAAGTCTTGAGCACAGCTTCAGCGAAGTCGAGGCAGGCGATGACCTCGCCTTCAATCTGTTGTGGCGTACAGAAGATGTGGGCATCGTCCTGCGTGAAACCGCGCACGCGCAAGAGACCGTGCATGGTGCCGGAACGCTCATAGCGGTAGACGTTGCCGAACTCAGCGTAGCGCTGCGGGAGATCACGGTAGCTCTTCGGCGAATTCTTGTAGATCAGGATGTGGCCGGGACAGTTCATCGGCTTCAGCCGATACTCGGCGTCGTCCAGCTTCATCGGCGGAAACATGTCCTTGGAGTAGACGCCGTCGTGGCCGGAGACCTTCCAAAGCTCCCGGCGCATGACGTGCGGAGTGTAGACGAGCAGATAGCCGCGCCGTACACACTCCTCGCGCATCCAGTCCTCCATCGCCTTACGAACGGTAGCGCCCTTGGGATGCCAGAAGATGAGTCCGGCGCCGGCCAGTTCCTGAATGCTGAAGAGATCCAGTTGCTTGCCCAGCAGGCGATGGTCGCGCTTAGCCGCTTCTTCAAGCCGGGCAAAGTGCGCATCCATCTCCTTTTGCGAGAAGAACGCGGTGCCATAGATGCGCTGCAACTGCGGATTCTTTTCGTCGCTCAGCCAGTAGGCGCCAGCCAGGTTGGTGATCTTGACCGCCTTCACCCGCGCCGTGGAGGGCACGTGCGGACCGCGGCAAAAGTCGACGAATTTGCCGTTGCGATAGAAGCTGACTTCGTCGCCGGGCGCAGTGAACTTGGTGACGAAATGGGTCTTCATGAAGTCGCCATCGCGATTGAAGCCTTCCAGGCTCTTATCTCTTGGAGCGAATTCATGCAGAAAAGGCTCATCGCGCGCGATCACTTCGGCCATTTTGGTTTCGATGAGCGCCAGATCCTCGGGCGTAAAGGGCTTCTCGCGATAGAAGTCGTAGAAGAAGCCGGAGTCGGTGGCCGGCCCGTGGCCCAGCTTGGTCTCGGGATAGAGTTCGAGCACCGCCGTGGCCAGCACGTGCGCGGCCGAGTGGCGCACGACCTTGAGCGCTTCGGGGTCCTTCTCGGTGACCAACTCGAGGCCGGTATCCGCGGTGAGCGGCGTGGCCAGATCCACGAGGCGCGGCGCGGCGGCGTCCTGCGCGGCGTACATGGCGTCTTCCGTCTGGCCGTCGGAAGCAGTAGCCGGCTTGACGGCAGCGCCGACCGGCGTGAGGCGCGCCACAACGGAAGCCGCGGCCAGGCGCGGAGAGATCGAGTTGGCAATATCCAGGGGCGTCGTGCCGGAGGGAACCTCGCGAACAGATCCGTCGGGCAGGTGTACGGCAATTGTCTGCGTGCTCATGATGGGTAGGAGTCCAATGGGGCCGCATGAGGAAAAACACGGCCAGCACTCTGAGGATAGAAGGATAAAGGGGCTCACGTCGAGCAAAACGCGACGAAGCCGCTCGAATGCGCGCCCGAGCGGAGGCCGCAGGTCCCCCGAAATAGGGATGGAATTGTGCCCCAAATGGGCCGATCTTCTTGCCTGGACGGGAAATGGTCAGCCGCCGGAAGAAGGGACTCACGTCACCTTCGTAGCTGAAAGAGGTCCGGCAAAAGCAGGGGAGTAGAGATGCAGGTACTTTGCAAAAGCGCCGAAGAAAACGCCGAGACGCATTGCTGTGTGTGCGGCAAGGGATTTGTCATTTTCTGGGAACGGCAGTCGCGTGCGGAGCGCACCGAGGCGCTGCGCGAGATTCAAAAGACCCTGCGCGGACATCACCGCGACCAGTCAGGACCGGCGGCTCATCCTCGATCCGGATTCGTGATTCCCGAGTGGGACAAGCCGGTGGCTTTCTCCGGCGCGGCGATTCTGGGCCACGCGCCGAGTTGGGCGCTGTAGGGATTTATCGGAAGAATGCGGCTTTTCGCAGGATCGATGGGGCGGCTCCAGGAGATGGGAAAGCTGGACGCACGGATGGCCGCCTTGGGAAAGGACGGCGGGAACTCAACGGCACGAGAAATCTGCCGATTAGAGAAGACATGAGCCCAAGCCGAGGGCTGAATTGTTGTACCTGGAGTTCATTCGTAGCCTTCGGGCACGACACTGAACTCTGACAAAGATAGCGCTGTTTCCGATGCTGGCGGCGATTTTACCCTTTGAGGTCATCGCGGCCAGCATCGCTTTTTACGGGAGACTTTTCCAGGCGTGCGGAATCCGTGCGCGCGAGTGCCCCTGCCCGCCACGTTTTCCGTGGAAGGATGGGAAGGCAGAAAGCATAAAGGGGCTCGAAATGGGGCGTGCTCTCCCATCCTCGACGCGATGGAGTCACGCCGAGGATGGGGCACCCCAAGTTCTTACCAGGCTGAGCCTTCAAGAGAAGTTGATCTGATCTGCATCGTTCGCCACGACTAGCTTCAGAACCCCGCTTGCATTGATATACAAAATGGTGAAGATCTTCTGCACACCATAGTCGGGGTCGGTTGCTAATTGGGACGGCATCCATGGGCCAGTTCCCGTGTTGATCTGGGTTTGTGCGCTGGAAGTACAGTTCACTCCCTTATTGGTCGCACTATCGCTCCACTGTGCAAACAGAACGGTAGCATGGTTGTTTGGGCTTGCCGGTTTTGGAAATGCAATCGGAAACGAAAAGTTTGCGCTCCACATATTACCGTTTCTCCTTTTTATGCGATTACCAAAATGCGACCATGGTTACTAACGGTCACACCGGCGCGATCATATAGAGAGGTGAATTTTGCCGTCAAGATAATTCTTGTGAAATCTTTGTCGTTATTGAATGCTAAGCATTTCAATCATTTGGGTCGTCTACTCCGATGCTGCCCCCGACTTCACCCTCTGTGGTCATCGCGGCCAGCATCCTCTTTTTTGGGTGGAAGTTCGCTTCCGGGCGAAAGGTGCGCCTGGCAGGCGGCATACGACGCAGGAAAATTGAAAGAGCCTTTCTTTGGCGCGCGGAATCCATCTCTTTTGAAGAGGAAAGATGGCGGGAATGCGCTGGATTTCATTGCTGCTCTGGATGGGAGTTTGCTTTGCAGTGGCGGGCATCGGCGGCCGGTGGACGGTGGGCGAAATTCCCGGATGGTACCGGAGCCTGGCAAGACCTGCAATCGCTCCTCCGAGCTGGGTCTTTGGCCCGGTATGGACGCTGCTCTACGCGCTGATGGCGATCGCGGCGTGGCAGGTTTGGCAGTCGGCCGCCTCGCCCCTGCGCACCTGGGGAGTGGTCCTGTTCCTGGCGCAACTGGGATTGAATCTGGCCTGGTCCTGGATCTTCTTTCGCCAGCACGCGATTGGAGCGGCGCTGGCGGAGGTGATTCTGCTGTGGGCTGCGATCGGGATCACGACGCTGCTCTTCAGCCGGGTGGCTCCGGCGGCGGCGTGGCTGATGGCGCCCTATTGGGCCTGGGTGAGCTTTGCTTCCGTGCTGAATGCGGGGTATTGGCGGCTGAACTGAACCTTTCGGCGGAAACAAATGGAGCGCACAAACGCACGCGAGGGCTGGGATGATTCCCAGCCCTCGCGTGTGTTTGCTAGATTCTGCCGGAATCCGGCCTGGGGGTTAGAGCGGCTGCACGTCGGCAGCCTGCCATCCCTTGGGCCCCTTCACCACGTTGAACTGCACGGCTTGCCCTTCCTGCAGACTCTTGAAGCCACTCGAGTTGATTGCAGAATAGTGCACAAACACGTCTTCGCCGTTCTGACGCGAGATAAAGCCGAAGCCCTTCGCATCATTGAACCACTTCACAGTACCTTGTTCCATTTTGATCGTATTTCCTGGATTGAATTGCGCTGGATGAATCGGAGCGACCACTGGCAGAATCTTGCTTGGTTGGGCGAGTGCTGCTCACGCCCGGTTCGGCTCTAACGCTGACAACAGTGTACCATCCTCCGCAAGAAAGAAATGCAGGAATTCTCGTTTTGCCTCAGAACTGACATTTCTCGGATCTGGAAGTTGTTGACTCAAAGCGCCTTATTCTCGCACTTCCGGTTGTGATAGGGTGATAGGTCGCCATGTCTCACGATCCTGTGCCCGATCTGCTAAGCCGCGCCACCGAGTTGCTTGAGGCGGAGTTCGACTCTCTGCCAACCTTCGAACCAGCCATCGATACAGGGGCAATCGCCCAGGTTTTGGAGACCGTGGCGCACCGGCTGGGCGACAACTATCCCTACTTCCATCCACTCTATGCCGGACAGATGCTCAAGCCGCCGCATCCGGTGGCGCGGGCCGCCTATGCGCTGGCGATGAAGATCAATCCGAACAATCACGCCAGAGACGGCGGCCGGGCCAGCTCGGAGATGGAGATCGAAGCGGTCCGAGAGATCGCCGGGATGTTCGGCTGGATGGAATTTCTGGGGCACCTGACCTCGAGCGGCACACTGGCCAACCTGGAGGCGCTGTGGGTCGCGAGGCAGTTGGCGCCGGGAAAGCGGATTGTGGGCTCGGAGCAAGCGCACTATACCCACGAGCGCATCTCCGCGGTGCTGCAGATCGAGTACGCGGGCATTGCGGCCGACGGCCACGGGCGCATGAGGATGGAGGCGCTGGAAGCCGAGCTGCGCAAGGGCGACGTGGGCACGGTGGTGGTGACGCTGGGCAGCACGGCGATCGGCGCGGTGGATCCGCTGGATGAGGTGCTGGCGCTCAAGGAGCGTTACGGCTTCAGAGTGCATGTGGATGGGGCTTACGGCGGCTACTTCCGGCTGATTCCGGAGGCGCTGGACGAGCCCGCGCGCCGGGCTTATGCGGCCATGAACGAGGCCGACTCAATCGCCATCGATCCACACAAACACGGGTTGCAGCCCTACGGCTGCGGATGCGTGCTGTTTCGCGACCCGGCGGTGGGACGCTTCTACAAGCACGATTCGCCGTATACCTATTTCACTTCAAAGCAGTTGCACCTGGGTGAGATCAGCCTGGAGTGTTCGCGGGCCGGCGCGGCGGCGGTGGCCTTGTGGGCAACGCAGCGACTTTTGCCCCTGACGCCGGGAGGCGAATTTGCCCGCGGCCTGGCTCGCGGCCGGGCGGCGGCGGTAGAGATGGACCGGCGGCTGCGCCGGGACGGGCGCTTCGAATCGCTGCCCGTTGGCTCTCCGGACCTGGATATTGTGGCCTGGAAAGTGAAAGCGGAGAGCCTGGAGCAGGCCTCGCAACGGGCGCAAGAGATTTTTGTGGCGTGCGGCACGCGGAATTTGCATCTGGCTCTTGTACAATTGCCGCATTCCTGGTTTGAAACGTTGGATTGTTGCATCAACCGGAATGAAGCCGTGCCGGTAACTTGCTTGCGCTCCGTATTGATGAAACCCGAGCATAAGGCGTGGCTGGACAGAATCTGGGAAGAATTGACGGCGGCCTGCGGGGACGTCTTGGGAGAATAGGAACGATGGCAGAGGGAAATGTTTTAGGCGCCAAAGAAGAAAACGTTCTCATCACGGTGGGAGATTGTTCCTTGACCCTTCTTCCGCGCCTGGGCGGGAAGATCGCTTCGGTTTGCGTGAAAGGCCGCGAATTGCTACAGGCGCCGCTCGCTCCTCGCGCCGCGCGCACCCGGACCATGTCCTTCGACGCGGGCGACGCAAGCGGCTGGGACGAGTGTTTCCCCTCGGTCGCAGACTGCACGGTGGAAACCGTCGCCGGCACGGCTCATGTTCCCGATCACGGCGACCTGTGGCGGGTCGAATGGCAGCCGGTGGCTTCAAGCGCCAATTCCGTAGCGTTTCGCGGGCAGTGCTTCTCACTGCCGCTGTCGCTGGAGCGGAAGGTTACGCTGACGGAAACGGCCAAGGGCTGGCGGCTGAGCCTGGAATACAAGGCGACCAACACCGGCAGCATCCCGTCTCCCTGGTCCTGGGCGGTGCATCCTCTGTTTGCTTCGGGAGCGGGAGACCGCGTGGTACTGCCGGAGTCCATTCATACGCTGCGCCTGGAAGGTTCGGGCGGCGGCAGGCTGGGAAAAGGCGGCGACCAGGTGAGCTGGCCCATTGCCAAGCTGGTGACCGGCGGCGAGACCGATTTGAGCGTGGGTTTGCCGCCTGAGTCGGGCGTTGGCGACAAGCTGTTTGCCGGTCCGCTGGCCGCGCAGGAGAACTGGTGCGCGCTGGAGCGGCCGAAAGCCGGTGTGCGCATCCGGTTCAGCTTCGATTCCGCGGTTACGCCGTATCTGGGGTTGTGGATCTGTTACGGCGGCTGGCCCGACCGGCCGGGAACGAAACAGAACTGCGTGGCCATTGAGCCGGCCACCGCGCCGGTGGACTCGCTGGCGAAGACGGGACCGTGGTCCCGCGTGCTGGCTCCCGGCGAATCCAGCTCCTGGCCCATGGTTGTTGATCTCGAATCCATTTAAGGTGTGACCTGATATGCATGATCCTACCGCTCTTCGTTCCATTCACCTTGCCCGCTTCCAGGCGGAACCGGCGATCTTTGTAGCGCCGGGCCGCGTCAACCTGATCGGCGAACACACGGACTATGCCGAGGGCTTCGTCATGCCCGTGGCCATCGACTTTGCCACTCTGGCCGGCATCTCGCCGCGCACGGACGGCAAGATCGTCATCTACTCCGAGAATTACGGAGAAGAGAAAACCTTCGACGCCGCGGCGCTGCCCGCCAAGGCGAGCAAGCACTGGAGCGATTACCCGATCGGGGTGGTTGCCATTCTGACCGGCGAGGGGCACAAGATTCCCGGCTTCAGCCTGAGCCTGTGGGGCGACGTTCCGCTGGGATCGGGGCTTTCCAGCTCCGCCGCTCTCGAAGTGGTGACGGCGCTGGCCGTACTGTCGCTGATCGGCGCCAGCTATCCGGGACCGGTGCTGGCCCGGCTCTGCCAGCGGGTGGAAAACGAGTTTGTGGGCGCCAACTGCGGCATTATGGACCAGTTCATCTCCGCCAACGGCGCCAAGGACCACGCCCTGCTGCTGGATTGCCGCGACCTGAGCTTCAAGCTGGCTCCGATTCCTTCCAACGTGGCGCTGGTGATTGCCAACACCATGGTGAAGCACTCGATTGCCGGGGGAGATTATCCCACACGGCGCAGAGAGTCCGAAGCCGCCTGCGCCATCATCAACAGCCACCGCGGCGGGGTGCCTTTCCTGCGCGATGCGACGCTCGAGGACCTGGAAAAATGGGGCCACGAGATGGCGCCCAAGTCCCTGTTGCGCGCCCGGCACGTGATCAGCGAAGATCTGCGCACTGTGGCCGCGGAAAAGGCCTTGGAAAAGGGCGACCTGGCCGAAGTGGGCCGTCTGATGGCCGAGGCGCACCGCAGCTATAGCAAGGACTTCGAGGGCAGCTGCGTGGAGGCCGACCTGATGGTGGACCTGGCGCAAAGTATCCCCGGGCTGATCGGCGCGCGGCTCACTGGCGGCGGCTTTGGCGGCTGCACCATCAACTTGGTACAACAGGATCATGCGAAGGCCTTTGCCGAAGAGCTGGGCCGCCGTTACGAAGCCAAAACCGGCATCGTGCCGCAGATTCACATCTGCCACGCTTCAGGAGGCGCTCACCGGCTCAGCTAGAGCGCACCTTTGCTTTGCAACCAGCAGCCCCAGGATGGATTGTTCATCAGAGACGATCCATCCTGGGGCATTGTTTCTTCAGGGTGAAGAATCAGGCCGGAACTGTGGAAAATCTCTCTTCGGCGTGGCCCTTAGCGGGCCGTCCAAGGGGTATTCGAAGCTGCCTTGTTAAACTTGTGAGATGTCTGCCCCGATGTATACCAGGAGGAAGCCTGTAGTGCGGCCAGCCTCTACGCAGTCATATTCACACGCCGCCGCTTCCCAGGTGGGAGGCGGCGGGGAGAAATAGAGATTATGCAACCGACGTCCTCGAAACCGTTTTCGTACGAAACCTTTCCCAGTTCCGGCCTGGTCGCTTACTTCTCGATGGAGATCGCGATCAATCCCGGCATGCCCACCTACTCCGGCGGACTCGGAGTCCTGGCTGGCGATACGCTGCGTTCCGCCGCCGACCTGGGCGTTCCGCTGGTAGCTTTCACGCTGCTCCACCGCAAAGGGTACTTCCAGCAGCATCTGGACAGCAACGGCCTGCAGAGCGAGGACATTCAGCCGTGGAATCCGTCGGATTACTGCACCGAGGAGCCGGCGCGGGTGACGGTTTCAGTGGAGGGCCGCACGGTGACGGTGCGAGCCTGGCGCTACAACATGGTGGGCCGCTACGGGCATGTGGTGCCGATCTACCTGCTGGACACGGACCTGGATGGAAACACAGGGTGGGATCGCGGGTTGACCGACCACCTGTATGGAGGCGACACCAACTACCGGCTGCAACAGGAGATTGTGCTGGGCATGGGCGGCGCGCGGATGGCCAGGGCGCTGGGCCACCGGGTGAATGTGTACCACATGAACGAGGGCCATGCCGCCTTGCTGACGCTGGCGCTGCTGGAGAGCCAGATGGGCGGCGGACCGCAAGGATTTGCCACCGAGGCGGAGATCGCCCAGGTGCGCAAGCGGTGCGTCTTCACCACCCACACCCCGGTTCCGGCGGGTCACGACCGCTTTTCGACCGAGCAGACGATTCGGATTCTGGGCGGCGACCGGACCGCGCGGCTGGAAAGGCTGGGCTGTTATCGCGACGGCATGTTGAACATGACGCTGCTGGCGCTGAAGTTTTCCCGCTACGCCAACGGCGTGGCGATGCAGCACGGCAAGGTTTCGCGCGCGATGTTTCCGGAGTTTCAAATCGACTCGATCACCAACGGCGTGCACGCGCCGACCTGGGTCTCGGAGCCGATCCAGCAGATGTTGGATGACCATATTCCCGCGTGGCGGCGCGACAATCTTTACCTGCGCAACGCCATCGACCTACCGGAGACGGCGATCCAGCGGGCGCACGCCAGCGCCAAGGAGTCGCTGCTGACCGAGGTAGCCAAACGTACCCGGCTGGTTCTCGATCCCAAGGTGCTGACGCTGGGCTTTGCGCGCCGCGCGGCCACCTACAAGCGCGCCACGCTGCTGTTCACCGATCCCCATCGGCTGGCAGAGATTGCCAGAGCGGCGGGCGGGCTGCAGATTCTCTACGCCGGCAAGGCTCACCCCCAGGACGAGCCCGGCAAGGCGCTGATCCAGCAGGTAATTGAAGATGCGGCCAAGCTCTCGAGCGACGTGCTGCGGATTGTTTATCTGGAGAACTACGACTGGGCTCTGGGCGCGCTGCTGACCGCGGGCGTGGATGTGTGGGTGAACACGCCGCAACGTCCGTACGAGGCCTCCGGAACCAGCGGCATGAAGGCCGCGCTGAACGGCGTTCCCAGCCTGTCGATTCTGGACGGGTGGTGGATCGAGGGCTGCATTGAAGGCGTGACCGGCTGGGCCATCGAGGACGGCGCGAACGATGCCGAGGAAGCGGCTTCGCTCTACACGAAGCTGGAGAAGGCCGTGGTGCCGCTTTACCGGGAGGCTCCGGAGAAGTGGGCGCAGACGATGCGCAATACGCTGGCTTTCAACGGCTCCTATTTCAACACCAACCGCATGGTGAAGCAGTACACGCGCAACGCCTACTATCCGGTGAAGCTGATCGAGCACGTGAAGGTCGAGGAACAGGAACCGGCCTTCGCGGACTGAGACAGCGGGTGATTGAGTCATCAGAATCCGCGAAAGTGTTGCGTGCCCCATTTTTGAGCCCGTGAAAAGGCGCAGGAATGGGGCACGAACCGTTTAGGAGAGCGGCCTGATTTCGCTCGATGTGCCTCCGGCCGCGGGAATGTAGCACTTCAATGTGTAATCCATGACCATGCGATCGGCATTGAATCGCCAGCCAAGGGTGCGGATGGTGCGCTTCATGCGCTTGATCCATCCCCGCGGCAGTCCGTCGCGGTCGCGCTGATAGAAGAGCGGAATCAGCTCGTCGCGCAGAACGCGGTAGAGATCTTCGCCATCGCGGCTGTCGTGCACATCCATGTTCGAGTGCGTTCTGCCTTTGCCGATGGCGAAGCCGTTGAGGCCGTCGTAGGCTTCAGCCCACCAGCCATCGAGCACGGAAAGATTCAAGCCTCCATTGAGGACGACCTTCTGTCCGCTGGTGCCGGAGGCTTCCAATGGCCGCCGGGGATTGTTGAGCCAGACATCAACGCCCTGAACCAGATGCCGTCCGACATTGATGTCGTAGTCCTCGATGAAAACGAACTTGTCTCCGAGTTCGGAATCGCGCATCATCTCGGCGATCTGCTGCAGAACACGCTTTCCCGGTTCGTCGTGCGGATGAGCCTTGCCGGCGAAGAGGAATTGCACGGGGCGCTTGGGATCGTTGGCCATGGCGGCCAGTCTGCGGATATCGGCGAGGATCATGTTGGCCCGCTTGTAGGTGGCGAAGCGCCGCGCGAATCCGATGGTCAGAGCGTCGGGCGAGAGCACTTTGCCGAGCCGCATGAGAGATTCAACCGGCTCGCCGCGGCGCTCCGCCTGTTCGCAGGCACGATGGCGCACGAAGTCGAGGAGCTGGGCTTTGAGACTGAGGTGCGTTTCCCAGAGCTCGCCGTCATCGACATTCTCGATGGCCTGCCAGGTTTTGGCGCTTCCGCTGTGGCGCTGCCAGCCGACCCCGAGATGGCGGTCGTAGAGACGGCACATCTGCGGCGCCAGCCAGGAGGGAACGTGGACGCCATTGGTGATGTGACCGATGGGCACGGCGTCTTCCGGCTTGCCGGGATAGAGGCCCCACCACATGGCGCGCGAGACTTCGCCGTGGAGGGAAGAGACCGCGTTGGCGCGGCGCGAGAGCTTGAGCCCGAGAACGGTCATGCAGAAGGTTTCCTGCTGGTCGGTGGAGTGTTCGCGGCCAAAGCCCATGAGGTTTTCCAGCGAAAGGCCGAGTTGTTCGCGCAAGGGGCCCAGGTGCTCCTCAATCAGATCGGCAGGGAAGCGGTCGTGGCCGGCTGGCACGGGCGTGTGGGTGGTGAAGATGACTTCCCTGGGAATCTGGCGCGCGGCGGAGGCGAAGTCGATGCCTTCTTCCTCCATGCGACTGCGGATCGCCTCGAAAACCGCGAAACCGCTGTGTCCCTCGTTGAGATGAAGAACTCCGGGCGAAATGCCCATCGCCTTGAGAGCGCGATAGCCGCCAACGCCGAGGAGCAGCTCCTGGCGAATGCGCGTGCGCGCGTCTCCGCCGTAGAGGCGGGAGGTGGTGTCAAGATCCTCGGGCGCGTTGCCGGCCACGTTGGAGTCGAGCAGCAGGAGGTCGCAGCGGCCGACCTTGACTTGCCACACCTTGGCGCGGATTGAACCGCCGCGGGTCTGAATCTCCACAACAACGGGTTCACCGTTGACGCCGATGGCCGGATGCATGGGTAAGTGGTTGACGTCGGTCTGGAGATACTCCTCGCGCTGCCATCCCGTGCTGTCGAGCCGCTGGAGAAAATAGCCTTGTCCGTAGAACAAGCCGATGCCGACGAGGGGAATATCGAGGTCGGATGCGCTCTTGATATGGTCTCCGGCGAGCACGCCGAGACCGCCGGAGTAAATGGGCAGCGATTCGTGCAATCCGAACTCGGCGGAAAAGTAGGCAACCGGGCGGGGCCGGAGCACACCCGCATTGGCAGCGCCCCAGGTGCGGTCCGCAGTCAGGTACTCCTGCTGGCGGCGGTAGACGTAGTTGATGCGGCTGTGCAACACCAGTTCGGCTGCGCGGCGCTCGATCTCTCCCAGAGGCAGTTCGTTGAGCAGAGAGATGGGATTCTGATTGAGCTGGCGCCAGCGGGTGGGATTCAGATCGCGAAAGAGGGCGATACAGTCGGAATCCCAACTCCACCAGAGGTTGCGGGCGAGGGACCAAAGGCGTTCCTGGGCCGGGGCAATGAAGCGGTCCAGCGTGCGCGCCTCGCTGACCACGGGCGCTACCTGGTTGGCCGCTTCGACCAAACTGCGGATTTCTCTCTCCAGAAAGACGCGCGGCTCCTTGGTTTGAACCACGAGGACGCCCTGCAGAATTCCGCGGTCGATAAGAGGCACGCCGAGAAAAGAGTGGTACTCTTCTTCTCCGGACTCCTTGAAGTATTTGAAGCGTGGGTGCTTTCTTACGTCTTTGACGGCCACCGGCATGACCTGTTCCGCGACCAGACCGGTAAGGCCCTCATTGAGCGGAATGCGCAAGGAGCCGATACATCGAGGGTGCAGGCCAAGGGTCGCCGCCAGAACCAGATTCGATCGATCCGGCTCGAGCAGATAGGCGGAGCAGACGTCGGTCCTGAATCGCGCGGCGATCAGAGCGACCACGTTCATGAGGGTATCGGAAGGCTTGCCTCCTTCCTGGGCAAGGTTCGAGATCTCCTCCAGGGTCAAAACCAAAGCGGCGTCGGTTGCTTCGTAGGGCTGGGTCATGGGCGTGCCTCACCTTTCGAGCGAATGAAGGAAAAGCGCTTCGATAGTTGCGCCGGCACTCTACAAGAGTGCATGTGTGCAAGCGGCGAAAATGGCGAAAGTTGAAACAGTAACGAGCAGGTTGATGGGCTGAAGGGAAAAACCCGCCGTTCCCCGATTCGGGATGAGTTCGACGATACCATTAATCCGGCTGCGGCTGCGAATCGATTCTGGCAGGGTCAAAGGCCCGGATTTGCTCCGCTCTTCCATTTGGTTCAGGAGGATGCGGCGGGCGCAGGCTCGATGGAGTCTATAGCGTTTCGATTCAGTTGGATGGCTGCCATGATTCCGATTTGTCCGGATGAATCGGTTGCACGAACAGCCCACCGCCCGAACGATGGTAGCTGCCAGGACGACGGCGGAGGCTTTTTCTACGGGTTCTGGAGTCTCTGGAAGAGAGAATGCAGGTCCATCTGGTTCCAGCACTCCAATATCTGCCCCCCTTTGCAGACAAAAAAGCTGGACCCGGTCAGGACCGCCTTCTTGCCACTGGCGGGGAACCCGAAATGATCGCCGAGATGAGTCCCAGAAGCTTTCCAGCGAACCGCGACCCGGTCGTCCTCGACGAGGAGATCCTCGATATCGACGTGGATATCGGGTAAAGCTCCGCAGACTTGGCGGTGGAATGCCTTGAAGGCATCCGGGCCGACCAGGATGGAGTTTCCATCGGGCAAGCCGTGGGACTTGCGTTGCAGGTGAAACATCCGATCGATGGTTGCTTCACTTTTCTGGTTCCAGACCTGCTCGAACCATTGCTTTGCCAGCGCCTTATTCACTTCAGACATGGCGGCAGCATAGTGCACACCCAGGATCGATTTCAAGGAGAAACTACGGCTTTTCAGGGCTCTTTTTGATGAGCGTCTTTCGGACAGGTTCGGGAATTCCCCTAGTCTCCGGGCGCTTCTTCCAGTTCCGCGCCGATGCGGCGCAGCTTCATCACACGCCATTGCAAGCGGTCAAAGAAGAGGTAGACGACCGGGGTGGTGAAGAGAGTGAGCATCTGCGAGACGATGAGGCCGCCGACGATGGTGATGCCCAGCGGCTTACGCAGTTCGGAACCCACGCCCATGCCGATGGCCAGCGGCATTCCGCCGAAGAGCGCGGCCATGGTGGTCATCATGATGGGGCGGAAGCGCAGCAAACAGGCCTGATAGATGGCTTCGACAGGCGGCAGGCCCTGATCGCGCTCGGCCTGGAGGGCAAAGTCGATCATCATGATGGCGTTCTTTTTCACGATGCCGATCAGCAGGATGATGCCGATGAGCGCGATGATGCTGAGGTCGGTTCCGGTGAGGAGCAGAGCGAGGATGGCGCCGACGCCGGCCGGAGGCAGCGTCGAGAGAATGGTCAGCGGATGGATGAGGCTCTCATAGAGAATGCCGAGGACGATGTAGACGGCGACCAGGGCGGCGAGGATGAGGTAGGGCTCGTTTTTGAGCGAGTCCTGGAAGGCCTGCGCGGTTCCCTGGAAGGTGGCGTGGATGGCGGAGGGCATGCCCATTTCGCCCTGGACTTTTTGCAGCGCGGTAACGGCGTCGCCCAGGGCCACATTGGGCGCCAGGTTGAAGGTGAGGGTAACCGCGGGATACTGGCCCTGGTGATTGACCGCCAGCGAGGTGCGCTGCGGCTCGTATTTGGCGATGGCCGAGAGCGGCACCATGGCGCCGGTCGAAGACTTGATGAAGATGCCGTTGAGCGAGTCGGGGCTGAGCTGGTACTTGGGGTCCACTTCCATGACCACGTAGTACTGGTTGAGCGAGGTGTACATGGTGGAGACTTCACGCTGGCCGAAGGCGTCGTAGAGCACGCTGTCGATAGCGGAAGCGGTGATGCCCAGCCGCGAGGCGGTGTCGCGATCGATGACCAGGTTGGCCGCGAGACCCTGGTTTTGCTGGTCGGTGGAGACGTCGCGGAGCTCGGGCATGGCTCTCATGCGGGCCTGCAGTTGTGGCGCCCAGGAGTTCAGCTCGTTCAGGTTTTCGTCGGAGAGCGTGTACTGGTATTGCGCGTCGCTGCCGCGGCCGCCGATTTGAATATCCTGGTTGGCCTGGAGAAAGAGCGTGGCGCCGGGTACGCTGGTGAGCTTGCGGCGCAGGCGATTGACCACCTGGTCGGCGGAGACGCGGCCGGGGCGGTCGTTGAGCGGCTGGAGGGCGATGAACATGAAGCCCACGTTGTTGCTGTTGCGGCCGCCACCGGCAAAGGCCGTGACGGAGCGGATGGCCGGATCGTCGAGGACCATCTGCGCCAGGTCGTGCTGCTTGACGCGCATGGCGTTGAAGCTGATGTCCTGAGCGGCGCGCGTGGAGCCGCTGATGCGGCCGGTATCCTGCTGCGGAAAGAAGCCCTTGGGCACGATGACGAAGAGGTAGACGTTCAGGGCGAAGGTGCCGATCACGACGCCGAGCATCAGGCCCTGGTGACGCAGCACCCAGCGCAGGCCAGACGCATATTCGGTGTGAAGCCACTGAAAAGCGCCTTCGGTGGCGCGATAGATGCGGCCGTGGCGGCTCTCGTCCCGCGACTTGAGGAACTGGGCGCAGAGCATGGGGGTGGTGGTGAGCGAGACCATCAGCGAGACGGCGATGGCCACCGAGAGGGTGACGGCGAACTCACGGAAGAGCTTGCCCACGATGCCGCCCATGAGCAGAATCGGAATGAAGACGGCGATCAAAGAGGTGCTCATGGAGAGCACCGTGAAGCCGATCTCCTTCGAGCCCTTCATGGCCGCGTCGAAGGGCGTCATGCCCATTTCGAGATAGCGGGTGATGTTCTCGATGACCACGATGGCGTCGTCGACGACAAATCCCGTGGAGATGGTGAGCGCCATCAGCGAAAGATTGTCGATGGTGTAGCCGAGCAGGTACATCACGCCGAAGGTTCCAACCAGCGAGAGCGGCACGGCGATCGAGGGGATGATGGTGGCCCACACCTCGCGCAGGAAGAGGAAGACCACCAGCACGACCAGGCAAACGCTGATGCCGAGCGAGATTTCGACGTCGCGAACGCTGGAGCGGATGGTGGTGGTGCGATCCACGGCCACGTCGATCTTGATGGTGGGCGGGATGGCGGCCTGCAGATGCGGCATCTCGGCCATCACGCTGTCCACGGTGGTGATGACGTTGGCGCCGGGAATCTTGAAGATGACGAGCAGAATGGCGTCTTTCAACTGGCCGGACTGCTGGCTGGATGTTTTGATGCCCGAGACGCCGGCGGTGTGGATGTCGGCGACGCCGTCAACGATCGTGCCCAGGTCGGAGACGCGGACGGGCGCGCCGGTCTGCTGGTTATAGCCGGCGATGATGGGCGCGTAGTCGCTGGCATTGAAGATCTGATCGTTGTCGCCGATCTGCCAGCGGTGATTCGGGTCCTGAAAGGCGCCTTTGGGCCGGTTGGCGTTGGCATTGGCCAGCGCGGTGCGGACCGCCTCGAGGCCGACGCCGTTGGCGCCCAGTTGCATGGGGTTCAACTCGACGCGGACGGCGGGGCTGGCGCTGCCGCCGACAAAAACCTGGCCCACGCCCTGGATCTGGGAGATTTTCTGCGCCAGGATGGAGTCGGCCACATCGTAAATTTGCGGCTTGGGCACCACGTCGGAGGTGAGCGTGAGAATGAGGATCGGCGCTTCGGCGGGATTGGCCTTGCGATAGCTCGGATTCTGCGGCAGGTAAGCGGGCAACTGGCTGCGGGCCGCGTTGATGGCGGCCTGCACGTCGCGGGCGGCGGCGTCGATGTTGCGATTGATGTCGAATTGCAGGGTGACCGAGGACGCGCCCAGTGTGCTCGACGAGGTCATCTGGTTGACGCCGGCGATGCGGCCGAATTGGCGCTCGAGCGGGGTGGCGACCGACGAGGCCATGGTCTCAGGGCTGGCGCCGGGCATTCCCGCGCTGGCGCTGATGACCGGGAAATCGACATTGGGCAGCGAAGCGACGGGCAGCACCGAGTAGGCCACCGAGCCGGCCAGCAACAGCGCCAGGCTGAGCAGCGAGGTGGCTACGGGGCGCCGGATAAAGAGTGCGGAGAGATGCATAAATCCTTATCCTCAGTCGGCGCTGACCGGTTGTTCGTCCATGGGAGGCGGCGCGACGAAGGGGCGCAGACGCCGCGAGAGCTTGTCGAAGTAGAGATAGATGACCGGCGTGGTGTAGAGGGTGAGCAACTGCGACAGGAGCAGTCCGCCGACGATGGTGATGCCCAGCGGCTTGCGCAGCTCGGCGCCCACACCGCCGCCCAGGGCCAGAGGTAGGCCGCCCAGCAGCGCGGCCATGGTGGTCATCATGATGGGACGGAAGCGCAGCAGGCAGGCCTGGAAGATGGCCTCTTCGGCGGGCTTGCCCTGCTCGCGTTCGGCCTGCAAGGCAAAGTCGATCATCATGATGGCGTTCTTCTTCACGATGCCGATGAGCAGGATGATGCCGATGAGGGCAATCACGCTGAACTCGGTGCGGGTAATCATGAGCGCGAGAATGGCGCCGACGCCGGCCGAGGGCAACGTGGAGATGATGGTGATGGGGTGGATGTAGCTTTCGTAGAGCACGCCCAGCACGATGTAAACGGTGACCAGCGCGGCGAGAATCAGGATGGGCTCGTTGGAAAGCGAGGTCTGGAAAGCGGCGGCGGTGCCCTGGAAGCTGGCGTTGATGCTGGCCGGCATCTGGATGCGCTGCTCGATGCGATTCACGGCCTGGACAGCGTCGCCCAGCGACTTGCCCGGCGCCAGATTGAAGCTGACCACGGTAGACGGGAACTGGCCCTGGTGGCCGATGGAAAGCTGCGCCTTCGACTGCTCCCAGTGAGCCAACATGCTGAGCGGAACCTGGGTGCCGTTGCCCGATTTGACGTAGAGGCTGTCCAGCGTGGTGGGATCGGTCTGGAAGTTCTGGCCCACTTCCATCACCACGTGGTACTGGTTGAGCTGGGTGAAGATGGTGGAGACCTGGCGCTGGCCGAAGGCGTCGTAGAGGGTGTTGTCCACGTCGGCCATGGCGATGCCCAGCCGGGCAGCGGTGTCGCGGTCGATGACCAACTGAGCGCCGAGTCCCTGATCCTGCAAGTCGCTGGCCACGTCGGTGACCATCTTTTCCTTACTCAGTTCCGCGACCATCTGGCGGGTGTACTTGGCCAATTCCTTCTGGTCGGGATCTTCGAGCGAGTACTGGAACTCCGTGCGGCTGACGCGATCCTCCACGGTAAGGTCCTGGAGCGGCTGGAGAAAGAGCTGAATGCCCTCCACGCTCTCCAGCTTGGGCTGCATCCGGCGGATGACATCGGAGGCGGAGATCTTTCGCTGATCGAGGGGCTTGAGCGTGATCTGGATGCGGCCTGAGTTGAGCGTGGTGTTGGTTCCGTCCACGCCAATGAAGGAGGAGATGTTATCGACCGCCGGGTCCTGGAGCAGGATGTCAACGAGCTTTTGCTGGCGCTCGGCCATCGAGGTAAAGCTGACCGTTTGCGGCGCCTCGCTGATGCCCAGGATGACGCCCGTATCCTGCACCGGGAAAAAGCCTTTGGGCACCACAACATAGAGCAACAGGGTGCCCACCAGGGTACCGATGGTGACCATCAGCGTGGTGAAACGGTAGCGCAGAACCACTTGCAGCGTGCGGCCATAGAAGGCGATGACGGAGTTGAATATCCGCTCGGACCAATGGTAGAAGCGGGTCTGCTCCGAGACCGGCTTGTGCCGCAAAATGCGCGAGCACATCATGGGCGTGAGCGTGAGCGAGACCACCGCGGAGACCAGAATGGTGACGGCGAGGGTGACGGCGAACTCGCGGAAGAGACGGCCCACCACATCGCCCATGAAGAGCAGCGGAATGAGCACGGCGATGAGCGAGACGGTAAGCGAAATGATGGTGAAGCCGATCTGCTCGCTGCCCTTGAGAGCGGCGCGCATGGGAGTGTCGCCCTCCTCGATGAAGCGGGTGATGTTCTCGATCATGACGATGGCGTCGTCCACCACGAATCCGGTGGAGATGGTGAGCGCCATCAATGTCAGGTTATTGAGCGAGTAGCCGAGCAGATACATCACGCCGAAGGTGCCCACGATGGAAAGCGGCACAGCGACGGAAGGAATGACGGTGGCGGCGAGGTTGCGCAGGAAGAGGAAGATGACCATCACCACCAGGGCGACGGTGAGCATCAGCTCATATTCGACATCCTTGACCGAGGCGCGGATGGTGTTGGTGCGGTCAGTGAGCACGCGCACCTGCACGCTGGCCGGCAGGCTGGTCTGCAACTGCGGCAGCAGCTTCTTGATGCGGTCTACGACGGCGATGATGTTGGCGCCGGGCTGACGCTGGATGTTGACGATCACCGCGGGCTGGCGGTCCATCCAGGCGGCCTGCTGGGAGTTTTCGGCGGCGTCGACGATGGTGGCAACGTCGGAGGCGCGGACCGCGGCCCCGTTGCGATAAGCCACGATGACCGGCTTGTAATCGTCGCTGGCAAGCAACTGATCGTTGGCGCCGATGGTGTAGGACTGGCGGCTGCCGTTCAGGGTGCCCTTGGCCTGGTCCACGTTGGCCGCGGCCAAAGCGGTGCGCAGATCTTCAAGGCTCAGGTTATAGGCAGCCAACTGGGCCGGATTGGCCTGGATGCGCACGGAGGGCTTCTGGCCGCCGGCAATGGAAACCAGACCCACGCCGGTGACCTGGGAGATCTTCTGCGCCAGGTTGGTGTCGGCCGCGTCTTCGATCTTGTCCAGGGGCAGCGAATCGGAGTAGAGCGCCAGCGTCATGACGGGCGCATCGGCGGGATTCACCTTGCTGTAGATGGGCGGATTGGGCAGATCGGTGGGCAGAAAGCTGTTGGCCGCATTGATGGCTGCCTGGACTTCCTGCTCGGCGACGTCGATGTTCTCGTCCAGGTTGAACTCGAGGGTGATGACTGAGCCGCCGCCGGAGCTGACGGAGGTCATCTGCTTGAGCCCCGGCATCTGGCCGAATTGCCGCTCCAGCGGCGCCGTGACCGACGAGGCCATGACCTCAGGGCCGCCGCCGGGATAGAAGGTGAGCACCTGAATGATCGGGTAATCCACCTCAGGCAACGCGGAGACCGGCAACTGCTGGTAGCCCACAAAGCCAGCCAGCAGGATAGCCGCCATCAGCAGCGAGGTCGCTACCGGGCGCAGAATGAATGGCCGGGAAGGACTCACTGCTTCTCCCTTTTCTCGTGTTTGGCGTTATTGCTGCCCTGGGAAGCGCCGGCACCGGACTGCGCGCCGGAGTGGGGAGTGGATGCGCTGGGCGGGGCGAATAGACCGCCGGCCGAGCCGGCGCCCTGGCCTGCCGTACCCTGTCCCGAGCCCTGGCCATGCTGATGAGCCGTGCTGACGGTGACAATCTGATTGGGCCGCAGACGGTCGGCGCCGTCTATAACGACGTTCTGTCCCGGCCGCAGTCCGCTATCCAGGATGGTGACCTGTCCCTCGGCCAAAGCAACCTTGACCGGCTGAATCCGGGCGGTCGCGGTTCCCTTGGCGTCGGTATCGACGACCCACACATACGAGCCCTGCAAGCCGGTCTGGATGGCCGCCGACGGAACCACCAGCGCATTGGGCCTGTCCTCCAGCACCAGATGGATGTTGACGAACTGGTTGGGAAAGAGCGACTGGTCCTTGTTGTCGAAAACCGCCTTCAGCTTATCGGTTCCGGTGGTGGTATCGATCTGGTTGTCGGCAGTAAGCAGCATTCCAGAGGTGAGTTTCTGCACGTCGCCGCGATCGTAGGCGTCCACCGGCAGACGTTTTTCCGCGGCCAGCTTGTGCAGCACCTGGGGCAGCTCATTCTCAGGCAGCGTGAAGTAGACGGCGATGGGCTCGAACTGGTTGATGATGACGAGGTTGGTGGTGTTGGCGGTGATGATGTTACCGGGGTCCACCAGACGCAGGCCGATGCGGCCGTTGATGGGCGACTGGATAGAACACCAGTCGAGCTGCAACTGAGCGGTCTCGATGGCTGCCTTGTCGGCCTCGATGGCGCCCTGGTACTGGCCCTGGCTGGCCTCGTCGGCATCCAGAGTTTCTTTTGAGGTGACGCCGGCTTCGTAGAGCGCCTTGTAACGCTTGAACTCCGCCTGCGCGTTCTTCAGCAATGCCTGATCGTGGGCCAGGTTGCCTTTGGCCTGGTCGAGAGCGGCCTTGTAGGGCTTGGGGTCGATCACCATGATCGTTTCGCCCTGCCTTACCTGCTGGCCCTCAGTGAATTTGACCGGCAGCAACTCTCCGTTGACCCGCGCCTTCACCGTAACGCTCATGTAGGGCGTCACCGTGCCCAGCGCCGTAAGGAAGATGGGCATGGGCTTCTGTTCGGCGGCCGTCACCTGCACCGGAACCGGCCGGCCCAGCAGCGCAGCAGCCTGGCTGGCAGAGTTGGCCGCGGCCTGCTTCTGGTTCTGGTAGATCCGCCAGACGGCAAAGCCCAGAGCGCATACCACCAACAGGTAGACGAGGACGCGAAGCCAGGAACCCTTGCGGGCGGGCGGCTGTTGCAAAGGATCGCTGTTTTCGGTCAGATGAGACTCCGGAGTGCCTTCGTAGGACATGATGTCGATTCCCGCCGTTTCGTTTGGGTGAATGCCCCTGGAAGAGGCAGCCGTGCGTACTTGCCGGGCAGAGGTCAGGCTACCCGTATCCGTTTCTACGGACGCAAAAGTTTCACGAGAAGTTTCGCCCGCCCCGATGCGACGGCGAGGCGGATTTGTTCAGGGCCAATGAGAACAGCATCCCGTGACAGATGGAAGACGCGATCATTGTAAGCGAACCGGGCAAGAGCAGCCCAATGGCGGCAGGCCGGCGGCGAATCTATATAGACGCCGGTTCTGCGCGCGGGTTGACGCGGGGCCGCGCGGGCCGTCCCGTTTCCGCGGCGCGCAGAAGCCGGCGGATTCCAGGGAACCCCGCCGGGCGCCCGGAAGAACAAGTCGTTCTTTCACAGGTCAGACCCTCAGCACCCGCGGATGGCATCCTATACTGGAGGCAACCCCGGCAGCGCATCCGTGTCTCTCGCGCACCAGCGAAACCAGGCTGACCGTCTTGCCGTTGCGATGCTCCATTCCTGGCCGAACAGGCATGGTTCCGAGACACTTCGCGCGCAGCGCAACGTGTGGGTGTACCAGAAGGACCGGACGAAACGTCCGGACTTGGGCCGATCTCCACTTGCTGTACCGCGAAAACCACGACCGCCAAGTGGCGTTTTCTTCAAAAGAACGCCACCTTGCCCAGAATCGGCAAAGGCACGTGAAGTGGAGAACCGCTCCAGGCAGTCTACGCTCCGGGCAATTCAACCACGGGAGGAAGATTCTTGAGTCAGACCGTCATGCCGGCTGCGGCCAATGGCATCAAGCGCCCGCTGTGCGTCGATCTGGACGGCACACTGGTGAAGTCCGATACGCTGTTCGATGGCGTCTGCCAGTTTGTGCGCAAGAAGCCGGCCCAAATCTGGCGATTGCCGCTATGGCTGGCCGGAGGCCGCGCCCGACTGAAGATGGAGGTCGCCCGCCGCGCTCCGCTCGACCCGGCCCGGCTGCCTTACAACGCCGATCTGCTCCGCTACCTGCAGACGCAGCGAAGCGAGGGCCGCGCGATCTACCTGACCACCGGCGCGGAGGGCGCACTGGCCGACCGGGTGGCCGCGCATCTGGGTATCTTTGCCGGCGTATTGGCCTCGGACGGCGTGACCAACCTGACCAGCGGCAAGAAACTGGCCAGCCTGAAGAGCCGGTTCGGGGAGTTCGACTACATCGGCAACTCCCGGGCCGACCTGCCGCTGCTGGAAAAGGCGCATGAGGCGATGCTGGCCAACCCGACCCGCGGCCTGCGCGTGGCGCTACGGCTGCGGCGGATGCCCGTGGGCCGCATTTTTATGGACAAGCGGCCGCTGCCGCGCACGCTGCTGAAGGCGATCCGCATCCATCAGTGGGCCAAGAACATCCTGCTGCTGCTGCCGATGCTGCTCTCGCACAATCTGCGGCCAGGGTCCATCGCCGCGGCGATCGCGGCATTTTTCTGCTTCAGCTTCATGGCTTCGGCCAACTACCTGGTCAACGACCTGCTGGACATCGAAAGCGACCGCTGTCACCAGGCCAAGCGCTTCCGCCCCTTCGCTGCCGGCGATCTGTCAGTCTCAGGCGGCATCGGCCTGGCACTGCTGCTGGCGGCCTCCTCGGTGGTCCTGCTTCCGCTGCTTCCTTATCGATTTGCGCTGTGGCTGGGGCTCTACATGCTGCTCACGGCGGCCTATTCCTTTTATCTCAAGCGGGTTGTCGTGGTGGACGTGCTGGTTCTATCCGGGTTGTATACGCTGCGGATGCTGGCCGGAGGCGCGGCCACCGGAACCGAAATCTCCCATTGGCTGGCCGGATTCTCCTGCTTCCTGTTCCTGTCGCTGGCGATGGTCAAGCGCTTCAGCGAGCTGGAGAACCTGCGCCAACGCGGCGTCACGGCACCGCATGGGCGCGGCTACACCGTGGACGACCTGGAGCAGATTCGCGCCTTCGGCACCTCGAGCGCCACGGCCGCGGTGGTGGTTTTTTCGATGTATATCTCGCGCCTGGACGTGGCCGCGCTGTATAAGCACGCCGGCCGGCTGTGGCTGATCGTGCCGCTGATGCTGTTCTGGCTTTTCCGCGTCTGGCTGCTGGCTTCGCGCGGTGAACTGGACGACGATCCGGTCATCTTCGCCATTCGCGACCGGATGAGCCTGGCCGTGGGAGCGTGCGTGGTGGCGATTGCGATACTTGCGTTGTGACGCGGCGCCGCATCTGAATTCCGCTTGGCGGGTTGAGCCCAAGCCGCTTGATGCGGCCGGTAGGACGAAATGCCCGGCGGATTGCATTGCATCTTTTCCACGTCGTGGGGCGTCCTAATGCAAAGCGGATGGCGCCTTTCCCCCGTTCGGGCCCTTTTGGAGCACACATTCGTCTACCATTGTAGATTCACCTGTATTTTGGAATGGGGCCTGACGGCTTTGCCGTCTGTTCCCCGGTGAGCCGGTCGGGAGCAACCCGGCTCAGGAGCAAATACCAGCCCTATGATGTGGATTGTCCGGCTTGCGCTGCGGCGGCCTTACACCTTTGCCGTCTTTGCGCTTTTGATTCTGATCCTTGGCGTTCTCAGCATCCTGTCGATGCCAACGGATATCTTTCCGAACATCGACATCCCCGTCGTGACGGTGGTGTGGAACTTCAACGGCCTCTCGGCGCAGGAGATGGCCAACCGCATCATCACCAACAGCGAACGCGGCGTGACCACCACGGTCAACGACGTCGAGCACATCGAGTCGCAATCGCTGAACGGCATCGGCATCATCAAGATTTTCTTCCAGCCGCATGTGAATATCGGCAACGCCGTGGCCCAGGTGACAGCCATCAGCCAGGTACAGTTGCGCTCGCTGCCGCCGGGCTCCACGCCGCCGTTCATCATCCAGTACAACGCCTCCGCCGTGCCCATTCTGATGCTGGGGCTTTCCGGCCAGGGCCTGAACGAGCAGCAGTTGAACGACGTGGGTTCGAACAGCATCCGCAATCAGTTGGCCACCATCGAAGGAGCGCAGACGCCCTTTCCCTATGGCGGCAAGCCGCGCCAGATCCAGGTGGACCTGGACCTGCACGCAATGCAGGCCAAGGGGCTTTCCCCGTCCGACGTGGTCAACGCCTTTTCCGCGCAGAACCTGATCGCGCCTTCCGGCACGATGAAGATCGACCGCTTTGAATATGCCGTGGAGACCAACTCCGCGCCCAGCGTGGTCAACGACCTGAACGACTTGCCCGTCAAAGCGGTGAACGGCGCGGTCATCTACATCCGCGATGTGGCCCACGTGCGCGACGGCAGTCCGCCACAGACCAACATCGTGCGTGTGGACGGCCGCCGCGCCATCATGATGGCGGTCATGAAGACCGGCTCGGCTTCGACGCTGGACATCATCAAGGGAATCCGCGAAAAGCTGGTGAGCATCAAGGGGCAATTGCCGCCGCAGCTTCAGATCAATGCCCTCTCCGACCAGTCGATTTTTGTGCGCGGCGCCATCAGCGGCGTGGTTCACGAGGCCATCATCGCTGCCTGCCTCACGGCCATCATGGTTCTGGTCTTCCTGGGCAGTTGGCGCTCCACCATCATCATCGCGGTTTCGATTCCGCTTTCGATTCTCTGTTCGCTCATCACGCTCTACGCGCTGCACGAGACCATCAACATCATGACCCTGGGCGGCCTGGCGCTGGCGGTCGGCATCCTGGTGGACGACGCCACGGTGGAGATCGAGAACATCAACCGCAATCTGGAGTCGGGCAAGGAGATCGAGCAGGCCATCCTCGACGGCGCCGCGCAGATTGCCACGCCGGCGCTGGTTTCAACGCTGGCCATCTGCATCGTCTTTGTGCCCATGTTCTTTTTGAGCGGCGTGGCGCGCTACCTGTTTGTGCCGCTCGCCGAGGCCGTCTGTTTTGCCATGCTGGCCAGCTACCTGCTCTCCCGCACGGTGGTGCCCACCATGGCCCGCTATCTGCTGAAGGAGCACGACGACGCGGAAGCCGCCAGCAAGCGCGCGAGCCGCAATCCATTTATCCGCTTTCAACTGGCCTTTGAAATCCGCTTTGACAAGATGCGCCACGGCTATCTGCGCCTGCTGACGCTGTGCCTGGATCACACCCCGGCCTTTCTGATCCTCTTCACAATCTTCGCCCTGGCTTCAGTGGGAGTTCTCGCGCCCTCGCTGGGCCAGGATTTCTTCCCCTCGGTCGACGCCGGCCAGTTCAAGATTCACGTGCGCGCCCGCACCGGCACGCGCATCGAAGAGACGGCCGCGCTCTGCGACCACGTCGATGACACCATTCGCGGCCTGATCCCATCCAAGGAGCTGGTGACGATTGTCGATAACATCGGCCTGCCCAGCTCGGGACTGAACCTCTCCTACTCGACCTCTGCGCCCATCGGCCCGGCCGACGCCGACATCCAGGTGCAGCTGAGCGAAGATCATCATCCTACAGCGGACTACGTGGAGCGGCTGCGCACGGAACTGAACCGCAGGTATCCCGGCGTCACGTTCTACGTGCTGCCGGTGGACATCGTGACCCAGATCCTCAACTTCGGCCTCTCGGCGCCGATCGACATCCAGGTTGTGGGCCCCGACATGTATGGCAACCGCGCCCTGGCCGAGCGCATGTTGGATGAGGTCCGCTATGTTCCCGGAGCGGCCGATGCGCGCATCCAGCAGCCCTTCGACCTGCCCAAGATGACGGTGGACGTGGACCGCACCCGCGCCCAGAGCATCGGCCTGACACAGAAGGACGTGGCCAGCAGCCTGCTTGTGGCGCTGAGCGGCAGCTTCCAGACCACGCCCAACTTCTATCTCGATCCGAAGAACGGCGTCAGCTACAACATTGCCATCCAGGCCCCGCAGTACAAGCTCGACTCCCTGGCCGCGCTCGAGAGCTTACCCGTCACCGGCTCCGCATCGGCGCAACAGGCCGCGGGCGCTGCCTTGAACGGCGCGCCCTCCACCGCGGCGCCTGGAGCGGCGGCGCCCGTCGAAGTCCTGGGCAACCTGGCAGCCATCACTCCGGGATCAGAACTGGGCACCGTGAGCCACTACGACGTGCAGCCGGTCATCGATATCTATGCCAACGTGGATGGAACCGATCTGGGCAGCGTGACCCGGCACATGGAAAAAATCATCGACCGGCACAAGGCCGAACTGCCCCGCGGATCGCACTTCATTCTGCGCGGCCAGAGCGACACCATGTACAAGTCGTACATCGGCCTGCTGGCAGGACTGGCGTTTTCCATCCTGCTGGTCTATCTGCTCATCGTGGTCAACTTCCAATCGTGGCTCGATCCATTCCTCATCATCTCAGCGCTGCCGGCGGCGCTGGCCGGCATCGTCTGGTTCCTGTTCCTGACCCACACGCGGCTCAGCGTGCCGGCGCTTACCGGCGCCATCATGTGCATGGGCGTGGCCACGGCCAACTCGATCCTGGTGGTGACGTTTGCCCGCGAACAGTTGGAGGTTCTAGTGGGCGATGCGCGCAAGGCAGCGCTGAATGCAGGGTTCGTTCGCCTGCGTCCGGTGATCATGACCGCCTTGGCAATGATTATCGGCATGGTGCCCATGGCGCTGGGCCTGGGCGACGGCGGCGAGCAGAACGCACCGCTGGGCCGCGCCGTGATCGGCGGGCTGCTGCTGGCCACCGTGGCCACGCTGTTCTTTGTTCCCGCATTTTTCTCACTCGTCCACGGCTGGCTGGAAAGCCGCCGCAAGACGGCTCACGGCGCCCCATTGGCCGGGACATTCGACGAGTTCGACCAGCTTTCGGAGTAGCTTTGTCATGACCAACGAATCCAAACCGAATCCGCAATCGGCCGCGCCCGAGCAGCAGAACGCGCCCGAGCAGAGGCCCATTTCTCCGCGGCTGGCGCTGGCGGGAGTCGCCATAGTGTTCGTCGTGGCCGCGCTTCTTGCGGGCTTCGGCATCCTCAGCCGCTCCCACGCCAACACGGTGCTGGCGGAGCGCACCAAGGAGCTGGCCGCTCCCTCGGTCATCGCCGCGGCGCCCAAGGCCGGCGCGCCCGTTGACAGCTTTGTTCTGCCCGGCAACGTGACCGCTTATACGGAATCGCCCATCTACGCACGCACTTCCGGCTACTTGACACGCTGGTACTTCGACATCGGCGCCAGGGTGAAAAAAGGCGCGCTGCTGGCTCAGATCTCGACTCCCGAGGTCGACCAGCAACTGGCTCAGGCCCAGGCCGACCTGAATACCGCCCAGGCCACGGCGAACAACGCCCGCATCCAGGCCGAGCGCTACACGGGACTGGTCAAATCCGACGCGGTCTCCCGCCAGGACACGGACACGTTTGTGAATCAGGCCGCGGCCACCGCGGCGGCCGTGCGCTCCGCCCAGGCCAACGTGCAGCGGCTGCGCGAGTTGCAGTCCTTCGAGAAGGTTTACGCGCCCTTCGACGGCGTGGTGACCGCGCGCAACATCGATACCGGCCAGTTGATCGATCCCGGCGCGGGCAAAGAGCTCTTCCACCTGCAAGCCATCCAGACTTTGCGCGTCTACACCAACCTGCCGCAGGTTTACTCCGGCAACGTGAAGCGCGGCGCGAAGATCGACCTGACCTTTGCCGAGCACGCGGGCAAGAGCTACCAGGGCACGCTGGTGCGCACGGCCGATGCCATCGATCCGGTCAGCCGCACTCTGCTGGTGGAGATCGACGTGGACAACCGCGGCGGCGAGTTGCTGCCAGGTTCGCTAGCGCAGGTCCACTTCAAGACGCCGGCTGCCGGCCCCACCTTTATCGTGCCCGCCGCCGCGCTCATCTTCCGCAAGGAAGGATTGCGCGTGGGCACCGTAATCAACGGCAATGTGGCGCATCTTGTGCCGGTGGTCATCGGCGAGGACGACGGAGCCAACGTGCAGATCGTCACCGGGCTCGGCGCCGGCGACATGGTCATCCAGGACCCACCGGACTCGCTCATCGACGGCGAAAAGGTATTTGTGGAAAGCGCCGGCAAAGCCCCCGATGCGGGAGGCAAGTCATGATGCGGGTGCCTTCGAGCGAATCCGCTCATCGGCTTCACGGCCGCGCTGTCTCGGTTGCCGCCTTGCTCGCCCTCGGCCTGCTGACCGGTTGCAAGCCTGTCGGTCCCAACTACAACCGGCCCGGCTATGATGCGCCTGCGGCTTACAAAGAGACCGGTGCATCCGCGGTCGTTGTGCCGCCGCCCGCGCCCACCTTAGGTGGCTGGCAGCCGGCTGCTCCGTCGGACGGAATGCTGCGCGGCAAATGGTGGGAGATCTACCAGGACCCGCAACTGAACAAGCTGGAAGAGCGCATCGCAACCGACAACCAGAGCCTGCGCCAGGCGGTGGAAACGTATCTGGCCGCGCACGACCAGGTTGCGGCGGCCCGCTCTGCGTTCTTTCCTACGCTTTCGGCCGGTCCATCCGTCGCGCGCGACAACATATCGTCGAACGGACCTTCCTACGCGGCCGGCAAAACCACCGGATACAACGACCTGGTGATCGCTGGCCAGGCGAGCTGGGAGCCGGACTTCTGGGGCCGCATCCGCCGCACCGTGGAGGCAGCCCGCGAAAACGCTCAGGCCGACGCCGCGGACGTGGCCAGCGTGGACCTGAGCCTCCATGCCGAGATGGCCGCGGACTACTTCCAATTGCGCGGCTTGGATTCCGAAATCAAGCTGCTGACGGCTACCGTGGCCGACCTCGAGCATCAGCTCGATCTGACCCAGCGCCTTTTTGCCGGCGGAATCGGCACCGAGGCGGACGTGGCGCAGGCGCGCACGCAGCTGGAAACAGTGCGCGCACAACGGATCGACGTGGGCGTGGCCCGCGCCCAGTACGAGCACGCCATCGGCACCCTCGCCAACCTGAAGCTCAGCGAGTTCAGCATTCCGCCTTCGCCGCTCCTTCTGGCGCTGCCCAAGATTCCGCTGGGCGTGCCTTCGCAACTGCTGGAGCGGCGGCCGGACATCGCAGCCGCCGAGCGCCGGACCGCAGCCGCCAACGCGCAGATCGGCATCGCGGTGAGCGCCTTCTATCCCACCATCAGCCTGGGCGGCTCGGGCGGCTTTGAGAGCATGCACGGCGGCACCTGGATTCAGGGACCAAGCGCGCTATGGAGTTTAGGCGCGCAGGCGTCGGAGCTCCTTTTCGACGCTGGCCAGCGCCATGCCCTGACCAGCGAGGCTCGCCACGCCTACGAGGCGCAGGCTGCGGCCTACAGGAGCACCGTCTTCCTGGCCTTCAACGACGTGGAAGACCAGCTCTCGGGGCTGAGGATTCTGGAGGCTGAGTCGGGCGTCGAGCAGAGAGCGGTCGAGTCGGCGCAGCACTCCTACGACATCTCGAATCAGCGCTACAAGGGTGGCGTCACCAGCTATCTTGAGGTGCTTACGGCGGAAGCAGCGCTGCTCCAGAACCAGCACACGGCCATTGACCTGGAGACGCGGCAGTTTGTGGCCAGCGTGGGGCTGGTGCGGGCGCTGGGCGGCGGCTGGGACGCCTCGCAGTTGCCGAAGTAGCAGCTCCCATTTGTTCGTAACCCAAATGGAATTCAGCGTTTCCCACCCTTGCGACAGAAACGCCAACCGCAGGTCCTTCGACTCGTTCCGCTCACTCCTGATGACATCCAGGGTGGGACAGCGAGTCTGGTTCGCCGGTCTGGCCTTCTATTCCCTGTTCCCTCAAAATAATTTCTTGACACTCCGTGACAACTGTGTATACTCAGTATATTGACATGCACAGTGACTTCGTCATTTCGCAGTCCGATGGCCGCCCGATGTACCTGCAGATCATGGAGCAGGTCAAGCAGAGGGTCGCGGTCGGCGAGTGGGCGCCGGGAGAAGAGATTCCGTCGATCCGCCAGCTCGCCATGGCGCTGCGCGTCAGCGTGATTACGGTGAAGCGCGCTTACCTGGAGCTGGAGCGCGAAGGCGTAATCCTGACTCAGCAGGGTAAGGGATCGATCGTTGCTCCCAATTCCGAGCTGGGCCCGCGGCTCTATGACGAACAATTCCGGGAGCGCCTGGAGCAGGCCGCGCGACTGGGAACATTGCTTGGCCTGAGCGGGGAAGAGATTGCGCGCCGCGTGCAGGATGCCGCGCAACGGCTCAACGGGGGCCGGTTCACCAAGGAGACAGTATGAATGACCTCTCCGTCCTATTCGAGGGAGTGAGCAAGAAATACCCTCACTTTTCTCTCGAAGACATTCACCTGGAGCTGCCCACGGGAAGCATCATGGGCTTTATCGGCGCCAACGGGGCCGGCAAGTCCACGACCATCCGCATTTTGATGGGACTGGTGCACCAGGACGCGGGCCAGGTGCGGGTGCTGGGCCACTCGATGCCTGCCGACCAGACGGCGGCCAAGCTGGATATCGGCTTTGTCTCGGAAGACTTGCGGCTCTATGGGGCGGCAACGCTCGATTGGCACATGGGTTTTATGCAGCCAATTTACCCGCGCTGGGACCAGAGATACGCCGAGAGCCTGCTGCGGCGCTTCGACCTGAAACCGAAGCAGACGATCAGAGGGCTCTCGCATGGGCAACGCGTGAAGGCCGCCCTGCTGCTGGCGCTGGCCCGGTGTCCGCGCCTGCTGGTGCTCGATGAACCGACGACGGGCCTCGATCCGGTTGCCCGCCAGGAAGTGCTCGAAGAGTTGATGGCGGTGCTGGCCGACGAGGAGCGCACCATTCTCTTCTCGTCGCACAACACGCTCGACGTGGAGCAGATCTCCGACCGGATCACATTCATCGATCGCGGCCGGATCATCGACTCCGACGACAAAGAGGTTTTTCTGGATCGCTGGCGCCGGCTGCGCCTGGTTCTGCCGCCGGAGGTCGATCTTCCGCGGCTGCCGGGAATCGTTCAAGTGGGCGGCAGCGGCCGGCTTCCAGTGCTCACAACCAACACTTTCGGGCCTGCCATGGTCGCGGCATGTGCCCAGATGGGCGCCACCGTGCAAGCAGTGGACACCATGACTCTGGAAGAAATCTTCGTCGCCAACGTTCACAGCAGAAGGGAAGGTCAACCCGCATGAATCTCTCCATGATCCGGCGCCTCGTTCTCAAGGATTGGTATCTGTATCGGTGGCCCATTCTCGCATCGGTGGCCGGTGGTGTAATCTCTCTTGGCATCATTGCCTACGGCGGGAAACCCGGCTTCCATTTCGGCCTCACCATCGCCGTCACGATCTTGGCGTTTATTGGCGCGCTCCTCCCCATCTCGACCATCATCCAGGAGCGGAAGGAACAGACGCTGCCATTTGTGATGAGCCTGCCGATCTCCTACTTTGAATACACGGCCGCAAAGATTCTCGCCAACCTGCTTATCTTCCTCGTTCCCTGGTTGACGCTCGTGCTGGGCGGCTTTGCATTGATCATGACCACGCCGGCGATGCCCCATGGCCTGGTCCCGTTTTTTGCCATCATGTCGATGGAGATCCTCGTCAGCACCTGTCTGATCTTTGCCGTAGCCCTCATAACTGAGTCTCAGGGCTGGACGATTGGCGCGATTCTGGTGGGCAACCTGGCCCTCAACGTTGTTGGGTATTTCGTCGGTCACATCCCCAGCATCGGGAGTGGGCTATGGGGCCCGGCGATCCAGTGGAGCCCGGCGGCGACCATTTCGCTGCTGGCGGAATTTGCCCTGATCGCGCTGATCCTGGGCCTGGCATTCTTCGTTCAATCCAGGAAAAGGGACTTCATCTGAGCTATGAATTCGGCGACAACCGGGATGGCACGGCCACGCACATCCGTTTGGTGTGCGTGACAGGCATCTTGTCCGGCTCTGGCCCAGGTCAACCCACCGGATGATCGAAGAACGGATCTTCAGGAGTCGAAGATGACACTTCAGAAGCTGATTGCCTCGGCCGTGATGTATCTGCTCCTGTATCCC
Source organism: Occallatibacter sp. (assembly GCA_049515995.1). Lineage (GTDB taxonomy): Bacteria > Acidobacteriota > Terriglobia > Terriglobales > Acidobacteriaceae > Telmatobacter. The sequence goes on from JBEKTO010000011.1 coordinate 139,741, forward strand.
CAGGCGGGCCCAACCGTGGATCTCTCCCCGAACAACTGGAAGCCGGACGAGAAGGCGCAAGCCGAACAAGCAGAGATGGCGCCGTGGCCCCTCCAGGCGAAAGTCATTGAAGGGAAGTCGGGACTTGTGGCCGCGACGATGTCTCCCATCGCCGTTCGGGCGGGGATCGAAGCGCTCCGGCAGGGCGGCACTGCTGCCGATGCCGCCGCCACGGTCGCCTTGACGCAGATCGCCACGGCTCTCGGTTCCTACGTCTCGTATGCCGGAATCATGCAGTTGGTTTATTTCGAAGCCAAGTCGGGCAAGGTCTATTCGCTGAATGCTGGATGGAACTCCTATCTTGGCGAAACCGATCCAAAGACGATTGCTGTCGCCAACCTGGGACCGCTGCCGTTCGCGAAGGAAGCGACCGCCGGGGCGGAGGGGCGCAAGACTCTGGTCCCAGGATTCATGGCGGGGATCGAGGCGATGCATACGCGCTTCGGGCTGCTGCCGTTTTCCACTCTTTTCCAACCCGCCATCTCCTACGCCGAAAACGGCATTGCCGTTTCACCGCTGCAAGGGGCTTACTTTTCAATGTTCGGAAAGTACCTGACCCGCACCGCGGAGGGCCGCGCATTTCTGAACCAGGCGGGCGATGCGCTGCCAAAATCGGGAGATCGCTTTATCCAGGCCGATCTGGCCAAGACGCTTCGCGCGGTTGCCAAAAATGGCTCCAGTTCTATGTACACAGGCGCATGGGGACAGCAGTATGTGGAAGCCGTGCGGCGCGAGGGCGGCAAGGCGTCCATGGAAGACATGAAGCGCTATCGCCCTATTTGGGAAGAGCCGCTGAGCACGACCTTTCAAGGCCATGCCGTTTACGCTCCCGGCAAGACCAACAACAGCGCGATCGGCTTGCTGGAGACGCTCAACCTGGCCGAGGCAAGGCAACTGGAGCAGATGGGCCCCTACTACAACGATGAGAAGGCTTTCAGGACTCTCTCCAGCATCTTGCAATTCGCTTCTCTCGATGGCCTTCCCATTCCTCAACTCAGCGAGTGGAAGCTGAAACATGGATTGGGCCTGATGCCCGAGGATCGTCTGACCAAGCCCTACGCCAGAGCGCTGGCGGCCGTTCTGGACGAGTTCGGCAATCCAAGCCAACAGGAAGACACGCATCACAGCTGTGCGGTGGTGGTGGTCGACCGCTGGGGCAATGTCGCCGCTCTGGTGCACAGCATCAATACGGCGCCGTGGGGCACAACCGGCATCGTGGTGGGCGGCATTCCGGTTTCAGATGCTGCGGGATTTCAGCAAGCGAGATTGGCGGCGATCAAGCCGGGCGACCCGGTTCCTCAGGATGAAGCTCCGGCGATTGCCATGACAGGCGGCAAGCCTACCCTGGCGGTTGCAACCATCGGCGTTTCCCTGTTCCCCGAAACCGCCCGGCTGCTGGTGGGAGTTCTCGCGAACCATCTCGATCCCCAGACCATCATGGCCGCTCCCGCACTGCTCAGCAATTTCGAGCCGCAGACGGCCGGCGAGAGCCTTGCGGAGCGGCCCTTGCTGGTCCCGGAAGGCAGCTACGATCCGGAGTTCTTGAAGCGTCTCCGGGAGTCGGGGATCCATCTCAAAGAAAAGCCGAAGCAGGAGTTCTACGCGATCAAAGGAACCGCCGTCCTGGGATCCATCGATCCGCAGAGCGGCATTTTGCGCAGCGTGGAGACACCGGGTGTCTTCGGCTTTGCCGCTGCCTATTGAACTGCAACATCGCTTGGACGCCGCGATTCCAAAAGCCCGGCTCGGCGGCGGTCTTGGCCACGTCCACGGGGCCGGCCGCGTCAAAGCTGACAAACTCATAACTCGCGGCAGGGCTGCGGGCTATAGCGGTTCTCCCAATTTCTGCTTTCTTGGAGCCGCCCGCCAGAGCTACAGTTTCGACTGCAATCGCTGGGAGACGCGCAGCGAGGTGCGAATAAGAAAGGTCGTGAGCAGCAGGGTGAGGCTGCCCGCAATGAGGCCCAGCGGTATGATCCACATGCCAAGGACCTCGTGGGCCTGCGGGGATACGCCGTAGATGAATGCTCCCATTGAGACCAGACGACCATCCTGAACCCATGCACCGGCGTGCGCCGGGACGATTGTCTTGGCCAAAGCGATCACGACAAACCCGGCTCCAAACGAGTATCCGAAGATGCCGCAGAAGAGTACGAAGATACCGAAGACGCTCTTGGTGGCGAGCCGGAGCGTGGCGCGCAACAACACGAGAGGCGAATGGCTGCGGCTGGCCTTGCGAATGAGCAGTCCGTCGCGATACTGGGCGGCCAGTTCCTTCGCAGGTCCAAGACGGGCCAGGATAGTTTCAACCGAGGCGCCGGACTCTTCGGCGGAGTCGCGGACGTGGGCAGCGATTTCGCGAACAATCTCTTCCCGCTCGGCGATGGTGAGAGGGCCAAGATGCAAGCGGAGGGCGGTCAAATAGCTGTCGATCTGCATTTCTGGGGTCATTGGAGATCCTCCTGCCGTTCCAAAACAGGTTCAAGAAGGCGGCTCAGACCGTTGGAGAAACTGGTCCACGCCTCTGCCATCTGGCGCAGGCGCTGGCGGCCGGCAGCGGTGAGCGAGTAGTACTTGCGCGGATGCCCGGCCTCGGCTTCAACCCACTCTGAAGTGAGCAAGCCTTCCGTCTTGAGCCGGTTGAGGATGGGATAAATGGTGCCTTCGGCCAGAACCAGCCGCGATTGGTTCTCAAGAAAGCGAATGATTTCAAGGCCGTAGAGGCGTCCCTGATAAAGGCTGGCCAGCGCAGCCATCTCCAGAGCGCCCTTGCGCAGTTGAGCCTCCCAGCGGTCAGACTGATCGTCTTCAACGGGCATCGCCCTCGGTTTTGCCATAGCAAGATACCTCGTATAGCAATGTATAGTGCCATGGAAAGTTTTTGTCAAGGACCTTCTCTATGCGTTTTTCAGAAAAGTATGAATTTGGGGAGCGGGGTGCGTCCGCGCGGGAGCCGGCAGTCAGGCATCGTTCCTGCAAAGCCGCAGCTTCAGATGCCTTCGCCCATGGAAACATATTGCCGCAGGCGCTCCAGTTCCTCGCGATATGCGGTGCGCTCGGCGGCTTCGACCGTGAACGGCTCGGTGGGCTGCGCCTGACCGCCGAAATTCTTCTCCAGCTCTTCCACGCGGCTCGACAGCGCGATCAACGCGTCGGAAAGCGGGTCTTTCACATCGTGCGGGTCGGTAATGAGCACGCGCTGGCCGTTGCGATAGACGATATGCGCCGGAACTCCCACGACGGTGGAGTTGGGCGGCACGTCGTCGAGGACCACGGAGCCCGCGCCGACGCGCGAGTTTTCGCCGATGGTGATGTTGCCCAACAGGTTGGCATTGTTGCCTACAAAGACGCGGTCGCAGACGGTGGGGTGGCGCTTGCCGTGGCCCTTGCCGGTGCCTCCCAGAGTGACGCCCTGGTAGAGCGTCACATCGCTGCCCACGATGGCGGTTTCGCCGATCACCACGCCGGTGGCGTGATCGATGAAGAGACGGCGGCCCAGCAGCGCGCCGGGATGGATGTCCACACCGGTAAAGAATCGGCCGACCTGGGAGAGCAGCCTTGCCGGCAACCGGAAGCCGTGGCGCCACAGGCCGTGGGAGACGCGATGAATCCAGACAGCCCAGAGACCCGGATAACAGAGAAAGACTTCCAGCCGGGAGCGGGCGGCGGGGTCGCGCTCCAGCACCGAGGCAATATCTTCGCGGATACGGGCCAAAAGAGACATAGTGGAGAGACAGGCAGCGGGGTTCTCAGAGCCCAGGCAAACCAGATGCCTTGAAACGGACGGGCCGAAGCCCGTCCCCCTCAACGCATGTGGCATTGGAACAACTACTTACAGCGTAACCTGCTGCGTGACCAGAGCGAGAGCCTGCTGACGCAGCGACTCAAAAAGGACACTGGACAGATAACGCTCGCCGAAGCTGGGCAGGATGGCAACGATCAGTTTGCCGGCATTCTCAGGCCGCGCGGCCACCTGGAGAGCAGCATGGACAGCGGCGCCCGAGGAGATGCCCACAAACAAGCCCTCTTTCAGAGGTAGTTCGCGGGCGGTGTTGATTGCGTCGTCATTGCTCACCTGGATGATCTCGTCGACGAGCCCCGTATCGAGCACGCCGGGCACAAATCCCGCGCCGATGCCCTGAATCTTGTGCGGTCCCGGCTTGCCGCCGGAGAGCACGGGGCTGTCGGTGGGCTCAACGGCGATGGCCTTGAACTCCGGCTTGCGCTCCTTAATGTATTTGGCGATGCCGGTGATGGTGCCGCCGGTGCCGACGCCGGAGATGAGGATATCGGCCTTGCCGTCGGTGTCTTCCCATATCTCGGGGCCGGTGGTGGCGTAATGGATGGCGGGGTTGGCGGGATTGTTGAACTGCTGCAGGATGAAACCGTTGGGATTCTGGGCCAGCAGTTCATTGGCCTTGGCGATGGCGCCTTTCATGCCGTTGGGGCCGGGCGTCAGCACCAATTCCGCACCGAAGGCCAGCAGGAGCACGCGGCGCTCAAGGCTCATGGTCTCGGGCATGGTGAGGATGAGCCGGTAACCCTTGACGGCGGCGATGAATGCCAAGCCGATGCCGGTGTTGCCGCTGGTGGGCTCGATGAGGACGGTCTCGCCGGGCTTGATCTTGCCGGCCTTCTCGGCGGCCTCGATCATCGCCAGACCGATGCGGTCTTTCACGCTGCTGAGCGGATTCTGGCTCTCCAGCTTGACGAGGACGGTAGCAGGCAAGCCAGCCGCGATGCGGTTGAGCCGAACCAGCGGTGTATGGCCAATGATTTCAGTGACATTCGCGGCAATGCGCGCCATGATGATCTCCTTTTTCCCTGGGAAACGCTCGCAGGGTCTCAAATATGTTTGGGTGGTGGTCAAGCTGTGAAGGGAAAAACGGGCGTCAACAACGCACACGTTCGCATCGGGCTGTCACCAGGACGGTGTTAGCGACATCGATGCATGCACATAGCGTAGTCCCGCAGGGCGGGCCGTGGCAAGAAAAAGTTGGGTATAAGCCAAGCGAAGCGGGCCAAGAACACCAATTTTCCTGTACCGATCTCTGCGAGCGGACGCCGCTCCCCCTACGCAGGAGTGATGTAATCTCGACGGAAGAGGAAAGCCGTGAACCCAACTATCGAACTGCCTAAACAGGCGCGCACGCAGGCGATTGCCTCGATTCAGCGCTACTTTGAGGAGAACTTTCAGGAGCCGGTTGGAAACCTGCCGGCGGGACAACTGCTCGATTTTTTCATCGAGGAGATCGCCCCGGCGATCTACAACCACGCGATTTCGGATGCGCAGGAGCGGATGCAGCAGCGCGTCCTGGACCTGAGCGGCGAGCTGTTTGCGGACGAGTTCCAGTACTGGCCGAAGCTCATGGCGAAGCGGAAGACGCGCAGGTAGTGGTGGATTGCAGCGGTGCGCGATTTTGCGATCAGCCGGTATTCCTCAGCCCGGCGGAGATACCGCTAATTGTCGCGGCGATGGCGCGGTTGATTTCGGGCGTGTCTTCGCCCTGGCGCTTGCGGCGCAGCATATCCACCTGGATCAGGTGCATGGGATCGACGTAGGGATTGCGCAGCTTGATGGAGTGGGCCAGCACCTGGTTGTTTTCAAGCAGCTCCGCTTGCCGCGTGACGGCCAGGACGGCGCGCACGGTCCGATGGAACTCGGCCTCGAAGAGATCGAAGATGCGTTCGCGGAGCTTCGCGTCCTCGACCAGCGCCGCGTAGATGCGGGCCGTGGCCAGGTCCACCTTGCCCAGCGCCAGCTCCACGTTGCGCAGCAGGTCGATGAAGAGCGGAAACTCCGCCGCCATGCCTTGCAGCAGATCGAGCGCGCCGGGCCGTTCGAGAACTTGCTCGATGGCGAAGCCTACGCCAAACCACGCCGGCACCAGCAGCCGCGATTGCGTCCAGCCGAAGACCCAGGGAATGGCGCGCAGGTCGGCGAGGCTCGGAGACGCGTTGCGCCGCGCGGGCCGCGAACCGATCTTGGCGTGCTCCAGCTCGCCCACGGGCGTGGACTGCTCAAAATAGGTGACCACGCCGGGGTCGTCGAGAATGTGCTTGCGATAGAAGCCGTAGGAGATGGCCGAAAGCTCGTCGAGCGCCGACTCCCATTCCGGCTTGAGAATGCCGGTGAAGTGGCCCTCGGGGTCGCGGGCGTTGGGCCGGGCCAGGGCGTCGAGCGAGGCCGCGATCATGAGTTCGAGATTGCGTTCGGCCAGCACCTCGTCGGCATATTTGAAGTTGAGCACCTCACCCTGTTCGGTGATGCGCAACTGGCCGTCGAAGGAGTCCATGGGCTGGGCAAAGATCGCGCGGTGCGTGGGTCCGCCGCCGCGGCCCACCGTGCCGCCGCGGCCGTGGAAAAGCCGCAGCTTGACCCCGCACTCGCGCGCCACAACGTGCAGATCGCGATGGGCGCGGAAGATCTCCCAGGTGCTGGTCAACATGCCGCCGTCTTTATTGGAATCGGAGTAGCCCAGCATGACCTCTTGCCAGTTGTCCCAGGTGGCCATCAGCTTGCGATAGTCGGGCCGGCTCCACAGCTCGCGGCAGACGGCGGGAGCGCGGCGCAGATCGTCGATGGACTCGAAGAGCGGCACGGGCATGAGGCCCGGATCGCGTCCAGGCCCTCGTCCCGAGCCCTCTACGCGCACACCGCCCAGTCGGGCCAGACGGACCACGGCCAGCACATCTTCCACGGTTGAGGCGCCGCTGATGACGTACTGGCGAATCGCCTCGGGCGAACAGCCGTTCTTGATTTCGGCCACGGCGCGGAAGGTCTCGAGCACACTGGCCGTCTGCGCCGAAAGGCCGCCGGGCAGAGAGGGCGCGATGGTGTCGGCGATGGCCTCCTGCAAGGCCGCTGCATGAACCTTGGCGTGCTGGCGGATATCGAGCGTGTGTAGATGGAGGCCGAAGGTGCGCACTTGCAAGATGAGCGGATCGACGAGGGTGCGCGCGATGCGGAGGCCGCGATTGGCGGCCAGAGAAGCGCGCAGCGTTTCCAGGTCGGAAACAAAGTCCTCGACGGAGCAGTAGGCGGGCAGCGCCTGAGCCAGCTTTTCCTGTCCCTGGGCCAGCGTGTAGGGCATCACCGGCATGGCGGCGCCCGCGTGGCTTGGCTGCTCCATGTATTCGAGGGTGCGCTGGAGCCGCGCCTTGAGGCAGATGATGAAGCGGCGATAGTACTCGAACTCGTACTGCTCGCCGAAGACCTGGGCTTCAGGGGTATGCACCTGCTCGACGTAGGCCTCAAGCCGCGACAGCAACTCGGGGCTCACCGGCCTCTGCTGGGCGCTGGTGGTCAACAGGTCGGTGATCTGCTCGAGCTGCCGCTGATAGTAGAGCAGCAGATGGCCGCGCGCCAACTGAACGGCGTCGCGCGTTACGTCCGGCGTGACATACGGATTGCCGTCGCGGTCGCCGCCGATCCAGGAACCGAAGCAAAGCACCTGGGGCAGTTCATGGGCTTCGATCTCCAGGCCATACGCGGCGCGCAGCGCCTCGCCGATCTCGCGATAAAGGCTGGGCAGCGTCTCAAAGATGGAGACGTCGTAGTAGTCGAGGCCCATCTTGATTTCGTCGTAGACGGTGGGACGGCGCGTGCGAACCTCATCGGTCTGCCACAAGCTGGTAATCTCGGCGAGAATCAGTTCTTCCAGGCGAACCAGCTCCTGCTCGGGCACGGGAATGCGATCCAGCGTGGCCAGAAACTCGCCGATGCGGCGCCGCTTGAACATGACCGAGCGGCGCGCCACCTCGGTGGGATGCGCGGTAAACACCGGCACAACGAGCACGCGCTTCAGCCAGTCCATGGCCTCGTCCGCACCGATGCCCACGCGGCGCATCTCGCACAAGGTTCCAACCAGGGACCCGCGCTGGCGCCCGGCCGCGCCGCTGAGTTGGAGCGCGATGCGGCGACGCTTGCGGTGGTTGGTCTCGGCGAGATTGATGAGCTCGAAGTAGAAGGCAAACGCGCGCGTGAGCAGAATGGCGCGCTCCGCCGGCAGCGAGTGGACCAGTTCCAGCGCACTGGCGGCGTGAAGCGCGGCCTCCTCTTCGCGGCCTCGGGCCTCGGCGTCGCGGCGGCGGATGGTGCCCTGGCGCAGCGCCTCCACATGGGCAAACAGCTCTTCGCCGGCCTGCTCGCGCAGCACGTCGCCCAGCAGCGTGCCCAGCGATCGCACGTCGCGGCGCAGCGGCGCCTCTTTCAGGTCGCCGGATTGCGCTTCCAGCTCCGCCAGCCGCTTCGACCAACTCTCGGGATTCCACAATAGGGCCATCGTGCTCTCCATTATGCACGACGGGCTGCAAGAACCCTCTCAGGACTGGCTGGTCTCGATATCGCAGGTCCACACGGAGGGAGCAGGGGCCTTCAGGCCCATGAATACAGCGGCTCCGTCGGGGGGCCTTTAGGCCCGGGTCTCATTTCCCGCACGCTGCAGGTGGGCAGGCCGGTTGCCTCAAGGTCCGGATTTTCGGATCCGGGGAGGATCGCATTCTTCCAACCCGTTTTGCAGATAATTACCATCCCTTGGCGTACACTGGAAATGGAGGAGAAGTCCGCGAAGCCCCTCATCGGCCAGGGAAGCAAAACGCAAGGTACCCCCTCCCCCCTCCCGGTTTTTCCGAAAAATGCCGCTCAACATCAATAGAATCAATGGTTTAATCTAATATTTCCTTGCGCATCTCTGTCTGCAAGTGACTCAAAATAAACAACTTGAATAAACGAAATCGCCGTTTCAAACTGCGGAAACGTGCCACATCAAGCGCCTTCCAGTTGCATCATCAGCTCTTCCCACTCGGCGGTGAGGGCCGATAACTGGCTGCGAAGATCCTCGGCCAGGGCGCTGAGCCGCTGCGTCTCCTCGGCGGAGACGTAGACGCCCAACTGCTCCTCGGTATGCGCGATGGAAGCCTCGATGCGCGGGGTTTCCTCTTCCAGAAACGCACAGCGCTCTTCCATCTGCTTCTGCTTGATGGGATTCAGCCGCCGCGGGCGATCCTTCTGCGTTGCGTCGGCCTCCGCATCGCCGTTGGCCGCTTCCACGCTGCCGTTGCTCGTCGCGCCGTTCTCCGGTTGCTTTCCTTTCGGAGGAGGCTCGACCGAAGGGCTGCCGGCTGCAAGCCCCTGCGCTTCCTTCCAGCGCAGATAGTCTTCGTAGTTGCCCTCGTGGCTGGTCACCGCGCCGCCCTCCACCTCCAGCACGCGCGTGGCCAGCCGGTCGATGAAATATCGGTCGTGGGAGACAAAGACCACTGTGCCGCTGAAGGCCGCCAGCGCGTCGAGCAGGACATCTTTGGCGCGCATGTCGAGGTGGTTGGTGGGCTCGTCGAGGAGCAGGAAGTTCGACGGCGAAACCAGAATTCGCGCCAGCGCGTAGCGGTTGCGCTCGCCGCCGGAGAGTACGCCGAGCGGCTTGAAAACGTCGTCGCCGCGAAAGAGAAAGCAACCCAGCAGCGACCGCAACTCGGACTCGGGGACCTTAAGCGCGGCGGCGCTGATGTCGTCGAGCATCCGCGCATCGCCGTCGAGCACCTTGTACTGGTCCTGCGCAAAGTACTCGCTGATGACGTTGTGGCCCAGCTTGACCTGTCCGGCCGTGGGCGCCTCGTCGCCGGTGAGCAGCTTGATGAGCGTGGACTTGCCCGCGCCGTTCACCCCGACCAGGGCCACGCGGTCGCCGCGCTCGATGGAGAACCTGACGTTCGAGAGCACCTGCTTCGGGCCGTAGCTCTTCGAGAGCCCCTCGGCCTCCACCACCATGCGGCCCGAGGGCGGCGGCTGGGGAAACTTGAAGTGGATGACCGGCTCTTCTTCGGGGACCTCGATGCGCTCGATCTTTTCCAGTTCCTTGATCCTCGACTGCACCTGCTTGGCCTTGGTGGCCTGGGCGCGGAAGCGATTGATGAAGGCTTCAAGGTGCTCGATCTGCTCGCGCTGGTTGCGATAAGCCGACTCCAACTGCGTCCGCCGCTCGTCCTTCTGGCTGAGATATTTGGTGTAATTGCCCTGGTAGATATTCAGCCGCTTGTTCCATATCTCCACCGTGCGGTCGATGGTCACGTCGAGGAAATAGCGGTCGTGGGAGATGAGGATGTAGCCGAAGGGATAGGTGCGGAGATAGTCCTCGAGCCAGTTGCGGGTTTCGAGATCGAGGTGGTTGGTGGGCTCGTCGAGAAGAAGAAGATTCGGCTTGGCCAGCAGCAGCTTGGCCAGCGCGATGCGCATCTGCCATCCGCCCGAGAACTCGTCGGTCAGCCGGCCCCAATCCTCCTTGCCAAAGCCGAGACCGGAGAGGACGGCGCCCACCTGCGCGTCCAGCGCGTAGCCGTCGAGGGCGTGAAAACGCTCCTGGAGCATCGAGTAGCGCTCCGCCGCGGCCTCGTACTCCGGCCCGGCATGATCCAACTCGGCCAGTTGCCCGCTGAGATGCTGCAACTCCCGCTCCATCTCGCGCAACTCGTCGAAGACGGTGAGGCATTCTTCAAAAACCGTGCGCCCCGAGAGCTGGAGCCCCTCTTGCGGCAGATAGCCGATGCTCATGCCGCGCGTCTGTTGCAGGGTGCCGTAGTCCAGCGATTCCAGACCGGTGAGCACCTTCATCAGCGTGGACTTGCCGGTGCCGTTGGCGCCCACCAGCGCAGTTTTTTCCTTGCTTCGGATGAGCCAGTTGGCCTCCAGAAACAGCACGCGCGGACCAAACCGCTTGCCGGCATTTTGCAGGGAAAGCATTCCTTTCTATTCTCGCAGAGAGGCGCGCGGACCCGGCGACGGCCGCTTTGCCTTTGCCCTACAATGGCACCATGTCTGCGGCTCTCCCCACCGCTCCTTTTCGCATTGTGCATACGGTCTGTTCGCACGACTGCCCGGACTCCTGCGGCGTGCTGGTGACGGTGGACGGAGAGGGCCGCGCCGTGAAGGTGCAAGGCGATCCCGCGCATCCGGTAACGCAGGGCTTTTTGTGCGGCAAGGTGGCCAAATATCTGGACCGCGTCTACGCGCCGGAACGGATTCTCTACCCGCTCAAACGAAAGCTGGGTATGGCCAAAGGGCCGCTCAAGCGCGGGTGCGAGCACGAGGCCTTCGAGCGCATCGGCTGGGACGAGGCGTTGAGCGAAATCGCAGCGCGGCTCCAATTGATCAGCGACCAATACGGTCCCGAGTCGATCCTGCCCTACAGTTACGCGGGCACCATCGGCGTGCTCGGCTACGGCTCCATGGACCGGCGATTCTTTCACCGGCTGGGCGCGAGCCAACTGGACCGCACGATCTGCTCCGAGGCCGGCGGCGTGGCGTGGAACCTGGTCTACGGAAAAAAGCTGGGCACGCCCACGGAGGATTTCCGGCTGGCGAAGCTGATTCTGGCCTGGGGCGCGAACATCCACGGGAACAACGTTCACCTGTGGCCCATGATCGATCAGGCCCGGCGCAACGGAGCGCGGCTCATTGTCATCGACCCCTATCGAACGCGCACCGCCGCGCTGGCCGACTGGCACATCGCCATCCGGCCGGGCACCGATGCCGCGCTCGCGCTGGGGATGATGCACGTGATCCTCAACCAGGGCCTGGAAGACCGCGCGTACATCCGCGAGAGGACGCATGGCTTTGATCGATTAGCTGCCCGGGCACGGGAGTACACTCCGGAGCGCGTGGCTGCCTGGACCGGCATGAGCGCGGCGGAGATTGAGCAACTGGCGCGCGAGTACGCCACCACGCGGCCCGCCGCGCTGCGCATGAATTACGGCGTGCAGCGCTCGGAGAACGGTGGCACGGCGGCGCGGGCCATCGCCATGCTGCCCGCGCTGACCGGCGCGTGGAAGCATCGCGGCGGCGGCGCGCAGCTATCCACCTCGGGAGCCTTCGCGTGGGATAAGCACGCCCTGGAACGCCCCGACTTGGCGCTGGCTTCGCCGCTGGGACGGCTGGCGCGGGTCGTCAATATGTCCACACTGGGCCAGGCGCTGACAAAACAGGGAATAGGGAGTAGGGAACAGGGAATAGGAGACGCGGGAACTCCGCCAGACGGCGGCCCGGCCGTGCACGCGCTCTTTGTCTATAACTCGAATCCCGCGGCGGTGGCGCCCAACCAGAACGCCGTCCGCCGCGGACTGGAACGGGCGGACCTTTTCACCGTGGCGCACGACTTGTTCTTCAACGACACCACGGATTACGCCGACTACATTCTGCCCGCAACCACTTTTCTGGAGCACACCGACATTCAGGGCGCCTATGGCCACTACTTTGTGCAGCTTTCGCGGCAAGCCATCGATCCTCCCGGCGAGGCGCGGCCGAACCTCTGGCTCTTTGGCCAGCTTGCCCAGCGCATGGGATTCCAGGAAGAGTGCTTCTGCGACACGCCGGAGGAGATGATTCGCCAGGCGCTGGCCATCGGCGCGGAGGGCCATTCAACGAATGCGGGGATGGAACACATTACCTTTGAAGACCTCGCGGAACAAGGGCACATTCCGGTGAGTTTTCACCGGGAACCGGGCTTTCGCCCTTTCACCTCGGGAAGCGTTCCCACGCCGTCGGGCAAGATCGAGTTTTACTCGGAATCGCTGGCCGCGGAGGGCCTTGATCCGCTTCCGGGCTTCGTTCCTCCAGTGGAGTCGCGCTGGGGAAAGGACGCTCGGCGCTTCCCGCTCGAATTCCTCTCCCGCAAGGCCGACAACTACATGAATTCGACCTTCGCCAACCTCGAAGGCCATCGCAAGATGGAGGCGCGCACCCGCCAGCGGTTGGAGATGCATCCGGCCGACGCCGAGGCCCGCGGCATCGCCGATGGCGACCCGGTGAGGATTTGGAACGACCGGGGCGAGCTGAAGCTGACGGCTTTGGTGAACGGCAGCGTCCCGGCAGGCGTGGTGGCCGCGCGCATGGACTGGGCCAAGCTGCACCCCGATGGCGCCAACGTGAACGCCCTCACCAGCGAGCGGCTCACCGATCTGGGCGCCGGCGCCACGTTTTATTCCGTGCTGGTGGAAGTGGCCAAGGCGACAGGCGCGATCTCGAGGTAATCCAGCGCGGCGGGATCGGGTCCGTCTGGAGTTCCCTCCATGCGGAGTACGTCTCCAGGCTTGAGGGCAACGCTGCGGACGGTGCGGCGGGTGGAGTTGTCGCCGTTGGGGCGATTTGATGGCAGATTCGCATCGGCGGTCCATGCGGCTGCGGGCTGGCCGTTGATCTTCAGCGCGAAGCGGGCTGTGCCGCCTTGCAGATCGAAGTATTGGATAGCGATGTCGAAGCGGCCGGCTGGACCTTGCCATGTCCATTCGGCGGTGCAACTCCGCAGGTTTTCCTTTTCTGAGGGCTCGCCGCAGCTCACCGCCTTGCCGCCCGAGGCGTCCTCCCACGGAGTGACGTCGATGACTTTGTAGCCGGTGAGGCGCGCGTCTTCGGCCTCCAGGCGGCCGGGAGAGTGGCCCGCGCGGCCACGCTCGTCGGGAATGCCGCTCAGCTTGAGAAAGTACTGCACGATGGCGTCGCGCCAGACGATGGCGTGACCGGCCTGGTAGACGAGGCGGTCGCGGACCTGCTCGTAAAACGGCTGGCTGATGCGGCCTTTGAGCGCGGCCCAATCGCGGACAAACTGCGCCGCCTGCGCCGCGCCGTCGTAGTGGCTGTCGTAGATGTGCTGGAGGACGGTTTTGCCGGAGTGCAAGCGATAGGTATAGGGCACGTGGTGAAAGAAGAGCAGCAGCTCGTCGGGGGTGGTGGCCGCCGACTCGTAAAGTTTGGCCACATCGGGCGGATACTGCCCCGCGTAGCCCGTGCCGGTGGCGACGCTGCGGTCCATGCCGATGCCGTCCTTGTCGGCGCGGTGCCACTGGCCCCAGCCGTTGTTCTCGCTGGACTCGATGCCGGGACCGTAGTGGCTGCCGGTGATGTCGGTGAAGGTCTGCGCGCCCAGCGGGCCGGTGTAGTTCTCGTAGGTCGGCCAGGATTGCATCAGCATTTTCACGACCGTGCGAACCACCTCGGGATCGGAGCCAAGAGTCTGTTTGGTCCATTCGGCGGCGATCTGCTCCGGATCGAGATCGGGATTCCAGGCCTGGCGGCCGAAGGCGTAGAGGTTGGCCAGGGCGAGCGGCGAGCCGAGCCAGGCGTCGCGGCCCACTCCGGCGACAGCGACCATGCCGCCCAGGCCCTTCCGGGCTAATACCTTTTGGACCGGCGTATGGGCGCCGTCGACGCGGAGGTCGAAGTCGAGCACCTGCTTCCACATGGGGGCCAGATAGACCAGGTGGCGCTGTTGTCCGGTGTACTCCTGGGTGACTTCCACCTCCATGGCTTGGCTGCTCTCATTCAAGCCCGCGAAGAGCGGCGAGACCGGTTCGCGCGCCTGAAAATCGATGGGGCCTTCCTTGGTCTGGATCACGACATTCGAGGCAAATTTGCCGTCGAGCGGGTGGAAGATGTCGTAGGCGGCGCGGGCGCGGTCGGCCCTGGGATCGCGCCAGTTCAGATGGTGGTTGTAGACAAAGGCGCGATAGAGAACGACGCCGCCATGGGGCGCAAGCGCGCCAGCCAGCAGATTCGCCGCATCGGCCGGGGTGCGGCCGTAGCGGGCGGGGCCGGCCTGGCCTTCGGAGTCGGCCTTCACCGTAAAGCCGGCAAAATCCGGGATGAGCGCATAAATCTCGTTGACCTTGGCCGTCCACCACGCCTTTACCGCCGGATCGAGCGGATCGTAGGTGGAGAGGCCGCCGATCTTTTGCGGGCTGGCAATATCCACGCTCATCGCCAGCCGCACTCCCCAGGGACGCATGGTGCTCGCCGCCCTTGCCAAGCCACGAAGCGAATCCGAAGTCAGGAAGGGCGAAGCCCCGTTGACGTTGTTCACGTTGCAGCCGTTGATGCCCACCGAAGCCAGCAGGCGCGCGTACTCGGCCACCGGGGCAAGGTCGTCGCGAACCTTGCCGCCTTCAAAAAAGATGGACCGGCCGGCGTAGCCGCGCTCGATGGAGCCGTCGGGATTGTCCCATTCGTCGACCCAGCGGATAGGCAGGGCGGGGGCCGCGGCGATTGCGGTCTTCGGCGTCCAGCCGGATGTCGCCAGTTCGCGAATCAGTGCGAAAGCGCCGTAGAGCACGCCGCGACCGCTGCCGCCGGCAATCACCACAAGCCGTTTTCCGGGTGAGTCCGGCTCGGCCAGCCAAAAGGCTTCCGGCGCGAGCGTTGCGGGAAGATGCAGCCAGGGGTAGGCGGATCGCAGTTCCTGGAGCGTGCCCACCACAATGGCGTCGTCCGCGTCACTCCCGCCGACCGCGGGCGATGAACCGTAAAGGTTCTCGATTCCTTTGGCCACTTCCTCGACCGCGGTGTTTTCGAGCGGTTCGCGGCCTAACGCGCGCACATGCAGGGGAACCGGCGGAAGGCCGTGAAAATGGCCGGGGCGCAGCCATGCCTGGTCCGCTGTTTGCGCATGCGCCGCCAGCCCAGACGCCAAAAGCGCCGCAAAGGCAAGCGCCGCCAGGAAATCGAGATTCTTCCGCATTGCATCCTGCCGGTCTTTGATGTTTTCAACCCCTCCAACGTTCTACCACTTCGGAGCATTGATACACTTGGTTGTCTGCGATTTGAGGGAGGGTCTCCCATGCCCGCTACCATGCAGGCCGTTGTGAAGGCCAAAGCCGCGCCCGGCATCGAGTTGCGCGAGGCGCCTATTCCCGCTCCCGGACCCGGCGAGGTGCTGGTGCGCGTTGAGGCAGCCAGCGTTTGCGGCACTGACCTGCACATCTTCAACTGGGACCCATGGGCGCAAGGGCGCATCCATCCGCCTCTGATTCCAGGCCACGAGTTTGCCGGCGTGGTGGCTGGCGTGGGCCGCGGCGTGACCGCCGTCAAAGAAGGCGACAAGGTGAGCGCCGAGATGCATGTGGCGTGCGGCAAGTGTTTGCAATGCCGCACCGGCCAGGCGCACATCTGCCAGCATGTCCGTATCCTGGGCGTGGACGCGGACGGCGCCTTTGCCGGCTACGCGATCATTCCCGAGACCAACATCTGGAAGCTCTCGCCGTCGATTCCGCACGACTACGCCTCTCTGCTCGATCCGCTGGGCAACGCGGTGCATACGGTGCTGGCTGGGGCGATCGCCGCGCAGACGGTGGCCGTGACCGGCTGCGGCGCCATCGGCCTGTTCTCGATTGCCGTGGCCAGGGCCTGCGGAGCGGCCAAGATCTTTGCCATCGAGGTGAATGCCCGCCGCCGGGGCGTGGCCGCCACCATGGGCGCCGATCTGGCGCTGGACCCCGCCGTGGACAACGTCGAGCAGAGGATTCGGGAGGCAACGGGCGGCAACGGCGTGGATGTGCTGCTGGAGATGTCGGGGCATCCCGAGGCGATGCGGTTGGGTTTTGCGCTGCTGCGAACCGGCGGCCGGGCTTCGCTGCTGGGCATTCCCGCGCGGCCCTTCGAGCTGGACTTTGCCCGCGACATCATCTTCAAGGGCGCCACCGTGCAGGGCATCAACGGACGCAAGATGTTCGAGACCTGGTTCCAGATGGAGGCGCTGCTGGCCACCGGCAAGCTGAACCTGGAACCGGCGATTACCCACCGGCTGAAGCTGAGCGAGTTCGAGCGGGCGATGGAGCTGCTGCGCACGGGCGAGGCCATCAAGGTCGTGATGCGGCCGGAGTGAAAAGCAGGGATCGGAGATCAGGGATCAGTTGAGCCCGCCATGGTCGCGATGCAGGCGAGGTATCGATTCGTCCGTCCAGTCGATGGTGACGCGGCGCAGGCCGCGGACGGCGTTGGAGAGATAGACTGCGTCCGCCTTTCGTAAATCCTCAACATAAAGCACGCGCTCTTCCGCGAATGGGCGGGTTTCCAGCATGTGACGGCGGTAAACGCCGGCCAGCAGGCCGCATTCGACGGGCGGCGTGAACCAGCGGCCGTTCTTCTCCATGAAGATGTTGCCGATGGCGCTCTCGGTGACCTCGCCGCGCCGGTTGAGAAACAGCGCATCGTCATAGCCGGCCTGGACGGCCGCGTTGAAGGCTTCCGCATAGAGGGGCCGGTGCGTCGTCTTGTGGAAGAGCATCCGGTCCTGGGGATCGGTCCGCTGCCGGGCGATGCGCACGCGGACGGGATTGGCATGGGCGGGCAGAAGTTCGTCCGCTATGACGAAAGCTCCGTCGGCATCGAGGAGGAGACGGACTTTGCGGGAGGCTTCCGCCGATTGGACTGCTTGCTCTCCCACCCTTTCCGCAGCAAAAAGCGGAAAGGATGGGGCACGGGGCACTTGCGGAGATGCGCTCGCTTGGGCGCCGGTGAAGCCAGCGGCATGGGCCACAAGCGCGGCCTTGACCTCCGCACGACCGCAAGGGATGTCGAAGTACTCCGCCGAGTCCATGAGCCGGTCGAGATGCAACTCCAGGAGCGGATAATCGCCTTGCCAAAGCAGGGTCTCGATCAGGGAAAACCGTTCGGGAAGGCTCTGTGCGGAGCCGGTGAGAAACTCCGCCTTTAAGAGGCACTCGCGGAACTCCTCCGCCGCATTCGAATCGATGACGATGCCGCTGCCCACGCCCATCTTTCCGCGCGCGCCGTCGAGTTCGAGCGTGCGGATGGCCACGCTGAACACCGTCTTCCGCCGCGAGAAGAAACCAATGGCGCCGGTGTAGACGCCGCGCGGTTCCGGCTCGATTTCGGCCAGCAGTTGCATGGCCCTCACCTTGGGCGCTCCGGTGATGGAGCCGCAGGGAAAGAGCGCCCGGAAGATCTGCTGGAAGGTGATCTCGGGGCGCAATGCGCCAGCGACGGTCGAGGTCATTTGCAGCAGGGTCGGATAGCGCTCGACGGCGAAGAGGTCATCGGCGCGGACGCTGCCGAAGGCGCACAGGCGGCCCAGATCGTTGCGCAGCAGATCGACGATCATGATGTTTTCCGCGCGGTTTTTAGGGTCGTTGCGCAGCCACTCGGCCAGCGCCCGGTCTTCGCGGTTGTTGCGGCCGCGGGGCGCGGTGCCTTTCATGGGCCGGGTGACGATGCGCCGGGAATCAGCTTCGCGTTCGATGCGGAAGAACAGTTCGGGCGAAAGGGAAAGGATGCGGCGGCCGGGCTGCGAATGGAGAAATGCGCCATACTCGACCGGCTGACGCCTGTGCAGCCGCCGATAGAGCGCGGCGAAACAGCCCTGCGCCCGCACCTGGATGGGCACAGTGAAGTTGAGCTGATAGACGTCGCCGGAACGAATCCACTCGTGGATGGCCGCGATGCGCTCGGCGAACTCCGGCTCGGTCAGGCCAAAGCTGCACTCCAGCTGCAACTCGGGCGCAGGCGCTTCGTTTTGGGTGAGAGCGGAGAACCGGGCAAGCCCTAGAGGCTCGCCGTCGAGAAAAGCTCCCTTCCGGTGATCGAAGAGCCAGGCGCGGTCGTAGATGCCGAACCAGGCCAGGGGCTGGCCAGCCCGGCCGGAATACATACCGGCTTTGGGCTCAAAGCAGTTGCCGCACTCGTAGGCAAAGTAGCCCGCGGCAAAAAGACCGGCTGCGATGGCGCTTTCGATCTCGGCAAAGAGCTTGGGGAGTTCCGCCGGCTGGTTGGCGACGCAGACGCGCAGGGGCGCGGTGAAGAGCCGGCTCACAGCTTCGGACGGAGATTCCGGATGGGGCCTGGTTGCGCCGGGCCGTGCGCACTCCAGCAGCACCGTCGCCGGCGTTTGCTCGACCAGCGCGTACAGTTCCGCGGGTGGGGAATGCCAGCGCTTCATGGTGCCTGACAGTTGCCGCTTTTTCCGCTTACTTGACCGTCAGCGCCAGGGTGGTGGAGTGCGTGGTGGCGGTCACGCCGTTACTGGACTGCGCGGTAACCAGTACCGTGTAGGTTCCGGCAGGGGTGGCAGGGTTGGTGGGCGGGCCGTGGTTGTAGTAGTTATAGCGGGGCGCGCAGGCCGTTGCGCCCAGCATGGTGACCAGGCCGACCAGTGCCACGAGCATGAGCCGGTTGAGCCAGGGACGGCGGCGCGTGCCCCACGCAAGACCACCCAGACCCAGCGCTCCGGGCAGCAACAGCGCCCAGGCCACGGGGTTGGAACTGGAATGAGTCGCCGAGGCAGTCGATGCCGCCTGGGTCTCAATCACCATCGAACTGTTGATGGCGCTGGCGGCGTTGGGCTGAATCTCGACATTTTCTGGCGTAAACACGCAGGCGGACTGGTCGGGAAGGCCCGAGCAGGAGAGCGTGACAAACATCGGAGCCGTCAACGCGCTGCTGTTCTCGGGCGTGACGGAGGCGGTGAGGGTGCCGGTTTGGCCGGCGGTGAGAGAGATCGTGGCGGGCGAGATGCCGATTTGGAAATCAGGCGTCGTGGTGGCCTGGCCTTGCAGCCCGGCCGGCTCTGAAGCGGAGCCCAGGTGAGTGGCGTCGCCCGTATAGACCGCGCTCAGCCGATGATCTCCGGCCGCAAGCGCAAGCGTAAGCCGCGCATGACCTTCGGCGTTCAACGCTGCGCCGGCCAGTTGGCGGCCGTGGTCGCTGACGGCGACGGCGCCGGTTGCCGGCAGCCCGTCCTCGCCGGTCACGGTCACCGCAACGATAGCCTGCGTGCGTCCAGCCTGATCGCGGGTCTCCGCGGTCAGCGTGGTCTGCGTGGCCAAGGCCCGTGCACTCTCCCCGGACACTGCCAACGCGGGCATTGCCAGCGCAATACCCAGTCCTGCAACCAACTCAAGCCGCAGACCGCGGCAGATCATGCCTCTCACGTGCACCTGCTCCAAATCTCAACGAAAAATCGTGGTTCGCCCAATTGCGGCAGCGTAGAACTCTATTGTATCCGGCGCGGGCGCACCGGAGCCATGGCTGCCCCCTTCTTTGGACGCGCCGGCCGGAAGAATAGCATCCTTTGCCGCCAAAACCGCTCTTTAAGGCTGAATTCCCTGTTTCCCGGCCCGTGTTAATTGTCTCTTCCGCGCTATGCTTTTTGTTTGAGGTGCATCGCCATGACCCAGGCCTCTCCCCGCCCCCAGCTTGCCCACCTGACCGCCGCGCTCGACGAGCTGCGCGCCAAGGGTACTCATTTCAAGCTGCGCATCCTCGACGACCAACAGGCGCCGGTCTGCCACTACGACGGCAAGCAGGTGATCAACCTGGCCAGCAACAACTATCTCGGCCTGGCCAACCACCCCAAGCTGATCGAAGCCGCGCTGGCCGCCACGCGCGCCTTTGGCGTGGGCTCCGGCGCCGTCCGCACCATCGCCGGCACCATGCGCATCCACATGGATCTGGAGGAAAAGATCGCCCGCTTCAAAAATGTCGAAGCCTGCGTGGTCTTCCAGAGCGGCTTCACGGCCAACGCGGGCACGGTCAGCTCCATCCTGGGCAAGGACGATTTCATCCTCTCCGACGAGCTGAACCACGCCAGCATCATCGACGGGGCGCGGCTGTCGCGGGCCAAGATCAAGGTCTTCCGCCACAAGGACATGGTCCACTGCGAGGAGTTGCTCCAGGAAGTTGCCAACGAGCCGGGCCACAAGCTGGTGATTACCGACGGCGTCTTCTCGATGGACGGCGACATCGGCCCGGTGGACAAGCTCGCCGCGCTGGCCGAGAAGTACGGCGCCATCATGATGGTGGACGACGCCCACGCATCGGGCGTGCTGGGCCGCAACGGGCGGGGTTCGGTGGACCACTTCGGGATGCACGGCAAGGTGGACGTGCAGGTGGGCACGCTCTCCAAGGCCATCGGCGCCTTGGGCGGCTACGTCTGCGGCAGCCGCGACCTGATCGACTACCTTTACCACCGCGCGCGGCCGTTTCTGTTCTCCACTTCGCATCCGCCGTCGGTGGCGGCCAGTTGCATCGCCGCCTTCGACATTCTGGAGAACGAGCCGGAGCGCATCGAGCGCCTGTGGGCCAACACCCGCTACTTCCAGGGCGAACTCAAGCGCCTGGGCTTCAACATCGGCGGCGTCACCACGCCGGCCACCGAAACGCCCATCACGCCGATCATTGTGGGCGAAGGCCGCGCGGCCATGGAGTTCAGCCGGGCTCTCTTCGACCAGGGCGTGATGGCCACCGGCATCGCCTTCCCGACCGTGCCCGAAGGCAAGGCCAGAATCCGCGCCATGATGACCAGCGAGCACAGCCGCGCCCAGCTTGACCAAGCACTGGAAACCTTCGAGCGGGTGGCCAGGCGGCTGGGGATTCTACAATAGGGCACCATGATCGCTCACCTGCGCGGCAAGCTGATCCACAAGGAACCCGGCCAGGCTATCGTCGAGGCGGCCGGGGTGGGATACGACGTCATCATCTCGGTGCCGACCTTTACGGCGCTGCCCTCCGTCGGCGCTGAGGCCGCGTTGCACATCCATACCCAGGTCAGCGAGGACCAGATCGCCCTCTTCGGTTTTCTGGAGCGTGAGGAGAAGCGCCTCTTCGAGCGGCTGATTACGGTGAGCGGTGTCGGCCCCAAGCTGGCCATCAAGATGCTGAGCGGCCTTTCGCCCGAGCGCACGGTGCAGGCCATCCGCGGCCAGGACCACGCGCAACTGACCCGCATTCCGGGAGTGGGCAAAAAGCTGGCCGAGCGGCTGGTGGTCGAGCTCAAAGACAAGCTGGACGATTTTGCCGTCGCGCCCGCGCAGACGGTGGTGCGTGGAGGCGCCGTGGACGATGTCTTGTCGGCACTGGTGAACCTGGGCTATCAGCGGGTGGCGGCGGAGAAAGCCATCGAGCAGGCCATTGCCAAAGAGAAGGCCATCGCCGCCGACTTCGACGGCCTCTTCCGCGGCGCGTTGAAGGTGATCCGGTAAACTGGCTTCCATCATGCCTCGCGTCCCCAAATCCGCAGCGTCTCCCGTACTCGCCCATCTTCGTCCCGAGGGCCTCGCCTTTCTCCGCGCCCTGGCCCGCAACAACGACCGCGAATGGTTCACGCCGCGCAAGGCGGTCTTCGAGGCCGAGCTGAAAGCGCCCATGCTGGCCATCATCCGCAAGGTGACCGATGCGATGACCGATTTCGCGCCCGATTTCGTGCGGCCCGCGGAGAAGTGCCTCTTCCGCATCTATCGCGACACGCGCTTCAGCGCCAACAAGCTCCCGTACAAAACGCACGTCGCCGCCTGGTGGTCGCACCAGGGACTGGAGAAGACCTCGGGAGCCGGCTACTACTTCCACGTCAGCGCCAAGGAGGTGGTGATCGCCGCCGGGGCTTACATGCCGGAGAAAGATCAACTGGCCGCCATTCGCCATTGGCTGCTGGAGAACCACACCGCGTTCCACAAGCTCCTGCGGAGGGCAGCCCTTCGGAAAGCATTTGTGGAATTTGAGGGGAACGCGCTGATCCGCCCACCGAAGGGCTTTCCCTGCGAGCATCCGGCGCTGGACCTGATCAAATACCGCCAGTGGGGGCTGAGCACCACGCTGCCGGCCGCGACGGCGCTGGAGCCCAACTTTGCCGCCACGCTCATCCGCCACTTCCGGCTGGCAGCGCCAGTGGTGGACGCGCTGAATACGCCCATTGCCGCTGCCCTCGTGCCCCGGAAAAAGGTGCTTTTCGGATTGAGATAGCCACGCGGCACGGCGGGCTCCGTCAGGCGCTTCCATGGCCGCACGGCCAGTCAAAACCGCTAAAAACAGGCAGGTTCAGGCAAAAATAGGCGAAAACGGGAAGAAATCCTAAGAAATTTGTGGAAAACCGGCTTTTGCCATTGACTTTGGCCGGCCAGAAGTCGCATTGTAACCAACGACAGGGTTCTGGAGAACCCGCATGAATACAGGGGTTTCGTGCAAACGTTGCCTCGGTCGCACTCCCCCCATGCGGTACGCGTTACGCGACGGAAACCCGGCAACCGGCTGCCCCAAGGGCACGCCCAGAAGGAGAACATCACAATGGCAACTGGAATGACCAAAACCGCCCTGACGCGGCACCTGGCCGAGAAGCTTGAACTGACCAACAAGCAAGTCGCTGCCTTCCTGGACCTGCTGGCGGAGACCGCCATCAAGGAAACCAAGAAGAACGGCGTTTTTGTGATCCCCGGCATCGGCCGCCTGGTAAAGGCGGAGCGCAAGGCCCGGATCGGCCGCAACCCGCAGACCGGCGCGGCCATCAAGATCAAGGCCAAGACGGTGGTCAAGTTCCGCGTGGCCAAGGCCGCCAAGGACGTGATCGCGCCCACCAAGAAGTAGCTCGGGACCGATCGATTCGCAGTAACGGGTGCAAAAGGGAGAGCCTCGGCTCTCCCTTTGCCGTTTCCGCTGCCGCCCGGCGCGCTGGCGGGCCGCGCAGGATGGCAGCCGGCGGAATGCCTGTTTACTCCGCGGCCGGTGCACCCGGCACGAAGGCCCGCGCCACCAGCGAGACGCCAAAACTGACAATGACCGCCCTGACCATGAGCCGGTTGTCGTAGCTCCAGGAGAGGGCCGCGAAAATCAGGAAGATGCCGATGGCATTCAGCTCGGCCGGCAGGGCCTGGAGCCAGTTGGGCCGGGCGGAAGAGGGTGGCAGCTTGGCGCGCAACCGGGGAATGAGCCGCGGCACGGCGCGCAGGTAGTCGCGGTAGGGCTGGCCAAGCTGGCCAGCGAGGAAGGCCTCTTCGCCCAGAATCAGGCGCAACAAAAAAGCCGTGAGCAGAACCATGGCGAAGAGCGCGCCGCCCGCGGGCATGATGAAAGCCATGGCCGCAAACATGCGCCAGGAGCCGAGGTAAAGCGGATTGCGCAGGTAGCGATAAGGCCCGCCGGCCATCACCGCGCCGGCCTTCATCTGCCCATGGTTTACCGTGCCGGTTCCCAGGTATGCCGTGCCCGACACGCGCAGAACCACGCCCGCGGCGGCGACAAGAGCGCCCGCCACAATGGCAACCGGCACGGCCACCGAGAAGCGGAGCAGCTCCGAGCGGCTCATCTCCAGCGCCAGCCACTCGAGCAGCGAGATGCGCTTGCCGAGGCCCCAGGCCTCGATCCAGGGCGCCCAAAAGCCCAGCGTGATGACGGCGGCCATGATGGCCACCCGCAGCCGAAACTCGATCTTTGTCGCGCCCATCCGCTTCTCCCTTTTGCCGGAGTGTAGCATCCGGCCAGAGCCTTCCGGTCCCTGGTCAAAAGCTAACCGAAGAGCGCCGCGCAGGCGCGCTGTTGCCGACGAAGAGCGGAAAATGCGGATGAAAGGCGGCAGCCGAAGGACGAACGGGGCCCGATCGGAGTAGAACCGGCCGGGCGAGACTTTGCAGATGGAATTGCCCGCGTGGAGAAGAGCATGTTCGCCGCGGCAAGGTAGTGTAAAATTTCGAGCTACCGACAAGTCGGAAGCCAACTTCCGCGGCGATTCGGCCGGGCGAGATGCCTTGCGGTATCTGCATGGTCCCGCAAGGCGTCTTCCAATCTGAACGGGAAAGAGGCTCGCACTGTTCTGCTCCTGGTGCGAGCGGAGGCAGGCATGAAGAAAAAACTGGTCGCAATTGTCCTTCCGGTCGTTCTTTTGCTGGGCCGTCTGGCCGCGGGTCAAGCCGCTCCAAGCCTGGATGAGCAACTGCTGAAAGCCGCCGCAGCCGGGGAGATGACCTCTGCCGTCAAGCTGCTGGAGCAGGGCGCCCATATCGAAGCCAGAGACAGTGCGGGCCTGACGCCGCTGCACTGGGCGGCGATGGCCGGCAGAATCGAAATGGTGAAGCTGCTGCTGGACAAAGGCGCCAACCTCGAAGGCAGAAATTTCGACGGCGACACGGTGCTGATTTCCGCGGCGCAGGGCGGCAAGATCGAACTGATGCAACTGTTGCTGGAGCGGGGCGCCAACCTCGAGGCCAGGGGCAACCTGGGCTTCACCGCCATGATGAACGCGGCTTTCATTGGCGAGAACGAGTCAGTGAAATTGCTGCTGGACCGGGGCGCCAATGTGGAAGCCAAGGACGACCGCGGCGAAACGGCGCTGATGAATGCAGCCGAGGCCGGCAGGACCGATCTGATGAGGTTGCTGCTGGACAAGGGCGCCAACGTCGAGGCCCGAGGCACCATCTACCCCTACGAAGGAGACACGCCCTTGATCCTGGCGGCGATGAGCGGACAAGTGGAGCCGGTGAAGCTGCTGCTGGAGAGGCACGCCGACCTCCAGGCCAAGGACAAGGATGGGCGCACGGCTCTGGATTGGGCGGCGAAAGGCGGCAAATCCGGAATCGTGAAGCTGCTCAAGAACCAGCGCGGCAAATAGCGTAGCTAAGGGGATGAATCCGCCCGTGGCACGCGATTCGGCGCGCGCCGGTCTTCAGTAGATCAGCTTGAGTGAGAGCTGAATCTGCCGCGAGTTGCCGGCGGTCTTGCTGATCTCGCCAAAGCCGGAGCCGGCCAGGATATTGGACGGCAGGCCCATGGTGACAATGTTGAAGAGATTGAAGAACTCGCCGCGGAATTGCAGATCCATGCGCTCTGCGCCGCTTTTGCGCTGGCCGTAGGGCGTGTCTTTAATGAGGGCAAAATCGAAGTTATAGTAGGCCGGCCCGCGAAAGGTGTCGCGCCCCAGCGTGCCGAAGCGTCCCTGGTTCGGGCCCGTGCCGCCCGCCACGTGAATGGGAATGGAGAAGAAATCCGCGGCGTTGTTGGCGCCTTCGCCAAAGTAGTCCTGCCGCACCTTGCGCGCGGTGGAGAGATGCGGTTTGGCGATCTGCTCCGGGCGGTCGGTGCCCGCGTCGCCCACGCCGGTCTGCTGAATGCCGGACAAAACCGTAAAGGGCGCCCCCGAGCTGATGCTGGAGATGCTCAGCAGCTCCCATCCGCCGGTTGCTTTTTTGCCCAGAGGGCGCAGGAAACCAGCGCTGTCGAGGTGCAGGTCCTGGGCCGCGCTCAGGCCGAATCCGTGGGCGATGTCGAAGGATGACGGGCCTTTTTCGGCGTGCGTGTCGAAAGGGTTCTGCGGAAAGCCCCCGAGAACCATGCTGGTGTCGTCGAGAGACTTGCTCCAGGTGTAACTTGCCTGGACGCCCGGCCCGCCGTGTCCCATCGAACCCGACAAGGAAGTTTGCAGCGCGTGATAGGTGGAGTGGGCGCTGGCGGTGATGACGGTTTCGGTGCCAAAGCCGCCGCTGACGTTGCCGGAACTATCGAAGGTCGTATACGGCGCAAAGGCCGCGGTGGCGCCGGTAAAGGCGTTGGGAAAGCTGTTGCGCGGCAGCTTGACGCCGGCGGTGCCCACATAACTTGCGTCGGCGGTGAGATTGCCGAGTTTCCGCTCCAGGCCGGCCGTCCAGGTGTACAGCGTGGCGTTGCCAAAGGAGGGATCGATGCCGCTGAGCCCCAGATCGCTGATCCCATGGCCCGGCGCCAGCGCGGCCATATCCTGTTCGTAGCGGTTCACATCCATCACTGTGTTGGGTGCGACGGTGTTGGTGCGTCCGGAGGCGAAGATATCCGCGCCCGCGGGTGTGTACACCCTGGGAAGTTCGGCGGGCGTGATTTGAAATCCATAGTGGATGGGCGCGCCCGCGGCGGAGAGCAGGCGCGGATAGACCACAAAGGGCGTGGAGCCGGTCAGCGAATTGTCCTGCCAGATATTGGGCGGAATGACGGTCGCTCCGCCGCCGGCGTGCGCGGAGAGCTTGCTTGTCACCTGCCAGGCGGCCTGCACGCGCGGACCCCATCCCTTCCAGGTGGTCTTGTAACCGGGCTGCGGGTTGACGAGATACTCCTGGGCGCCGTTCGCGGTCAGCAGGCTCGCGGTGCGCCGGGCGCGCTCGGTGATGGGCGTGTAAAGCTCCCAGCGGAGGCCGTAGTCGAGCGTGAAACGGCTGGTGAGCTTCCAGGTGTCTTGCAGATAGAGGTTGAAGTCGTTGCGGTTGATGGCCGCGGGGCCGATGTGCGCTCCGTTGGAAAAGTACGGCGGCGCAATGCCCACGGTGTAGATGAAAGGGCTGCCGGAGAGAAAGCCCGAGAGCGTATCGGGCAAGGGATCTCCGGGTTGAAGATTGTGGTTTCCGCTCTGCGAGAAGATAGCTTCGGTGGCATAGGCGGTTCCGCCGCCGAAGTCGTATTCGCCGTTGGGGCTCATGCCGAAGTAGGTCGTGTCGCGGTTGATGCGCGCTTCGAACCCGGCCTTGAATGCATGCGCGGCCCTGGTGAAGACAACGTTCTCGCGCCCTTGAAAGAGATTGCCGTAGGCCTGCGTCACCGATCCGCCCGCCGCGTCGAAAGGCTCGTAGAGGCCGTCGATGAATTTGACCGCGGGATCGGTGTGGTTGGGCGTGGGAAAGCCCGGCGTGGAGCGCGTGATGCCGATGGAGGTTTCCAGAGAGAGGCGCGGCGACACGGTGTGCGTGTAGGTACCCGCAACATTGCGCTGCCGGTCGATGTACACGATGCCGAAAGAGGGATCGATGGCCGTCTGATCGGGGTTCGTTGTGGGACCGGTGAGATTGTCCAGGTTGAAGCGGGCAAAGAACTGATCGTTGGTGGAGAACTTGTGATCGATGCGCACCGAAAA
>JBEKTO010000012.1:0-81834 GCA_049515995.1 Occallatibacter sp.
CTGGATTCAAGCGCGGATTCGATCTCCCGATTGGTCATCGCGGCGGCAATCTTGCCTCTCATGTAGTTCAACGAGACTTCGTGGTGCGCGCGATCGTAGGAATCGATGCAATCCAAAGCCAGCACCACGGGCCAGTCCCGCTGATAAGCGTCGATCGCCGTGGTGCGAATGCAGGCGTGGGTGTTGATTCCGGCCAGAATGAGGACGTCCGGTTTGAACTGGGCCAGCGTTTCATCCAGCTCCGTCCCGAAGAATGCGCTATAGCGCTTCTTCACGAGGACGGTATCCGATGGGGCGGGAGCCAGCTCCGGGACAATCTGGCAACCCCATGTCCCTTTGATCGTGATTTGAATCCCTTTCGCCTTCATCTCTGGAAATGCATCGTGCAGATCGGGCTCAAACTCTTGCCGGATCCAGAGGATCGGGGAAGAATGC
This sequence comes from Occallatibacter sp., assembly GCA_049515995.1. Classification (GTDB taxonomy): domain Bacteria; phylum Acidobacteriota; class Terriglobia; order Terriglobales; family Acidobacteriaceae; genus Telmatobacter. Next base: position 436 of record JBEKTO010000012.1, read on the forward strand.
CCTCGCATCGTGCCCACCAATTCGTTGATGCCGGCAACAAGCCTTTCTCTGCACCCTGGTTCCCAATGGGCCAGATAATCGTTCAACATGTCGATAACGATCAGGACCGGGCTTTTCATGGAGGCAGCTTAACAGAACGCCTGTTCCTCCGGGGTTCTGGGCAAATCGGGAGCTGACCCGGCGCGCGCCCGGAGCGTCTTGAGCCGGGCCCCGCGGAGTGGGTTGACGGGGCCAGTGCAAAGCCCTAATAATGCAGGGGTAACAGACAAGCTTTCCCGCTCTCAAAACCGAAACCGCCTCGCACCGGAACCTGGATCCCCATAGGAGCCGAAACTGTCATGGCAACTGCTCAACCTCCCGCCGCACCCATTCTTCGCGGCGGCGTGCAACCTCTGCGCGCCGGCCAGGGAACCAGCTTCCTCTGGCGCAAGCTGCACTCGCTGCTCGGCGTCATCCCCATCGGCGCCTTCCTCATCGAGCACCTGCTCTCGAACTTCGAGGCCCTCAAAGGCCCCGCCGCCTATGGAGCCCAGGTAAAGTTTCTCAACAGCCTGCCCCTGGTCCGGGTCCTCGAGTGGACCTTCATCTTCCTGCCCATCCTTTATCACGGCCTCTATGGCGTCTACATCTGGCTCCGCGGCAAGTCCAACCTCGTCTACTATCCCTGGGCCGGCAACTGGATGTACATGGCCCAGCGTTATACCGGTCTCGTCGCCATCCTCTACATCGGCCAGCACGTCATCCGCCAGCGCTTCATGGGCGTGCAGCTTCCCGAGCACCCGTATGCAGCCTTCGCCAAAGTGCAGATGGAGCTGGCCAATCCCTGGATGCTCGCCGTCTACATCGTCGCCATGATCGCCATCTGCTGGCACTTCTCCTACGGCATCTGGCTCTTCGCGGCCAAGTGGGGCATCACGCCCGGCGCCGTGGCCCGCAAGCGTTTCGGCTACGTCTGCGCCGCTCTCGGCATCGTCCTCGCCGTCATGGGCCTGGCCAGCATCTGGGCCTTTGTCAGCCAGCCGCTAGCTGCCAGCTTCTAGCCGCTAGCTTGTTGGTGCGAAAAGGATGTCTTTCGAGTTTCGCGATCCCGCTTTGAAAGGATCGCATGGCTTCAAGTTCGCAGCTTTTAGCTAGAGGCTAGAAGCTAGCAGCTAGAAGCTTTCAGAAAGGATTCGTACACTATGGCAGCACCCAGAATCATCGTGGTTGGCGGAGGCTTAGCTGGCCTGGCTGCGGTCATCAAGATCGCCGAGGCTGGAGGCACCGTCGATCTATTTTCCATCGTCCCGGTCAAACGCTCTCATTCGGTCTGCGCGCAGGGCGGCATCAACGCGGCCAAGAATCTGAAGGGCGAGGGCGACACCACCGACAAGCACTTCGACGACACCATCTATGGCGGCGATTTCCTGGCCAACCAAACCCCGGTCAAGGCCATGTGCGAGGCCGCGCCGGCCATCATTGATCTTTTGGACCGCATGGGCGTGCCCTTCAATCGCACCCCCGAGGGTCTGCTCGATTTCCGCCGCTTCGGCGGCACGCTCTATAACCGCACCGCCTTTGCCGGCGCCACCACCGGCCAGCAGTTGCTCTACGCGCTCGACGAGCAGGTGCGCCGCTACGAGGCCGCGGGCAGGGTGCGTAAATTCGAGGGTTGGGAGTTTCTCTCCGCCGTGCTCGACTCCAAAGGCGCGGCCCGCGGCATCACCGCGCTCGACCTGCGCTCCATGGAACTGCGCAGCTTCCCCGCCGAAGCCATCGTCCTGGCCACCGGCGGCATCGGTGCCATCTTCGGCAAAAGCACCAACTCCGTGGTCTGCACCGGCTCGGCCCAGTCGGCCATCTTCCAGCAGGGCGCATACTACGCCAACGGCGAATTCATCCAGGTGCACCCCACCTGCATCCCCGGCGAAGACAAGCTGCGCCTGATGTCCGAGTCGGCTCGCGGCGAGGGCGGCCGCGTGTGGGTGCCGCGCACCGCCGGCGATCCGCGCCCCATCAAGGAAATCCCCGATTCCGAGCGTTTTTATTTTCTTGAGGAGTGGTATCCCAAATACGGCAACCTCGTGCCGCGCGACGTGGCCACCCGCGCCATTCACAAGGTGGTCTACGAGCTGGGACTGGGCCTCGACGGCCAGCCCATGGTCTATCTCGATCTCACCCACATCGATCGCGCCACGCTTAACCGCAAGCTCGAAGGCATTCTCGAAATCTATGAGAAGTTTGTCGGCGACGACCCGCGCGACGTGCCCATGAAGATCTTTCCCGGCATGCACTACACCATGGGCGGCCTGTGGGTGGACTTCAACCAGATGACCAACATCCCCGGCATCTTTGCCGCCGGCGAGTGCGAGTACCAGTACCACGGCGCCAACCGCCTCGGCGCCAACTCGCTGGTCAGTTGCATCTTCGGCGGTTTCAAGGCCGGCCCCAATGCGCTCAATTACACGCATGGCCTGGAATGCCCCAATGGCGATTGCGGCCACGATGCCGAGCTGGCCCGACAGGCCGAGATCAACGGCAGGCTGCTCAAGAACGAGGGCACCGAGAACCCTTTCAAGCTCTGGCGCGAACTGGGCCAGACCATGACCGAGCACGCCACGGTCATCCGCTACAACAAGGGCCTCAAGCAAGCCGACGAAAAGATCGTCGAGCTGCTCGACCGCTTCAAGAACATCAACCTCAGCGACCGCAGCCAGTGGGCCAACACCAGCTTCGCCTTTGCCCGCCAGTTGAAGAACATGCTCGAGCTCTCGCGCGTCGTGGCCAAGGGAGCGCTCTTGCGCGATGAGTCGCGCGGCGCGCACTTTAAGCCCGACTTCCCCGACCGCAACGACGAGCAATTCCTCAAGACCACCAAGGCCAGCTTCACCGGCTCGTCCTCGGGGCCGCGCATCGAATACGAAGAGGTCGATACGCAATACATCAAGCCGCGCCCGCGCCGCTACGATGCAACCAAATAAGCAAAGGGAGACTCGCCTCATGGCAAACAAAACCGTAGCCTTTGAAATCAAGCGCCAGGCCAGCCCCGATGCCCCAGCAGTCTGGGAGAACTTCGAGCTCCCCTGGCGTCCCGGTATGAACGTCGTCTCCGCGATGATGGAGATCGCCGCCAACCCCGTCACCGCCGACGGCCGCCCCACCACCCCCATCACCTACGACTCCAATTGCCTGGAGGAGATTTGCGGCTCCTGCGCCATGCGCATCAACGGCAAGGCCCGCATGGCCTGCTCGGCGCTGGTAGACAATCTGGAGCAGCCCATCCGCGTCGAGCCGCTCACCAAATTTCCCCTGGTCCGCGATCTCCAGGTGGACCGCTCGGTGCTCTTCGACAATCTGATGGCCGTCAAGGCCTGGGTTCCCGTCGACGGCACCTACGATCTCGGCTCCGGCCCGCGCGTCTTTCCGCAGCAGCAGGAAGCCAACTACCCGCTCTCGAATTGCATCAGTTGCTGCTGCTGCATGGACGTTTGCCCGCAGTTCAACGAGGACACGAACTTTGTTGGCGCGGCCACCATCGCCCAGGTCAAGCTCTTCAACAATCACCCCACCGGCAAGGTCTTCAAGGAAGACCGCCTGCGCGCCCTGGCCGGCGACGGCGGCATCCAGGAGTGCGGCTTCGCGCAGAACTGCGTGGAAACCTGCCCCAAGCAGATTCCCCTCACCAACGCCATCTCCGACGTCAGCCGCGACGTGATGATCCAAAAGGCCAAGGACTTCCTGCGGGGATAACTCAGTTCGGATTTCGATATGGGTGCTTCATCCTTGCCGCGCCATTGTTTTTGCGGCAAGGGTGGCAGAGCACGAACCCGAACCCAGGTCGTTCATCTGCGGGTGCCCCAAGTCCCGCCTTTGGGACCTGGGATCGAACCTCACCCTCTGAATCGCCTCGCCGTCAACTGCCGCTTACCCTTTTTTCCTGCAACTCGCTCATTCCAAGCGTCAAAACCCAATCGCCCTTTTGCACACTAATTCCCGCCCCAGCGCACAATGGAAGTAAGTATCCTCCGGCATAGGCGGAGGCTCTATGGTTGGTGGCCCCTCAATGGGATCTGTGTAGAAGCGCTCCTTACCGGCAGCAGCCCGTCGCCCGCGCCGTAGGTGCAATGGTTGTTAGCCCCGCGCTTCAGCGTGGGGTTGGCGAAACCAACAATTTATCCGGAGTCCCATAGGGACGGCGCTCATGCCCCGCGCCCTTCCAACGTGTTTGCCGAAAGTAGGTAAAAAAACCGGGGGCGACTCTCGCAAATGTCAAACTTCTACTGCCTCCCCGGCAAGGCTGGGGGTTCTCCCAACCGAATAGAACGCGCGAGTGCCCTCTGGCTCCAAAGCAGCGCCCCGTACGCTGCAAGCTATGCGCTATAGCGTTTCCAGGAATGATGTACCTCGGAGCCAACCCCGCTCAAGTCGACGTGAGCCCCAGCGAGCGGCGACACTGAATGAAGTCAAAAAGGGCATAGCATTCCTGGAAACGCCGTAACTCCTTACGCATCAGGATTCTGCGGCTAAGTCCAGCCATATGAGGAATTTACCGCGCCGCCTGCACTGCAAACGCATGAAACAAAAGAGTTTATTTGCAGAATATGGGGCGGGAGGGGGTACCAATTAGTAGATAGGGCAGGACCCGTCAATCCGCCCTTGCAGCAGCGCCGGGGAGCAGCCCAGCCTGGATGCTTGGGTGCCCCATCCTTGCCGCGCCGTTGTTTTTCCGGCAAGGGTGGGATAGAACAAACCCGAATCGCGATCCTCCATCCGCACGCGCTCTCTAAAGCGCCGGGTAGAAGCTCGCGATCCATCCTTGCAGCAGCGCCGGGAAGCACCCCAGCACCACCACGGCCGCCGCAATCCCCACCAGCACAACCAGCGTGACCGGATGCGCCTTGATCGGCGACTCGTCCACGGCCGGCATCACGTAGGCGCGCTTCAGCACTTGCAAATAGTAGTAGAGCGAAACCGCGCTCAGCGCCACGGCCAGCGCCACCAAGGCAAACGGAACCGCGCCGGCCGAGACGCCCAGCACCGCGGCAAACAGATTGAACTTGGCCCAGAAGCCCACCAGCGGCGGAATCCCCGCCAGCGACAGGAACAGCACCAGCAGCACCGCCGCCAGCACCGGATTGCGCTTGTGCAGGCCGAGAAAGGAATCCATCCGGTCGCTGCCCGTAGCCCGCTCGACGACAGAGACGACACCGAATGCGCCGATGGTGGTCAGCCCATAGGTGAGCACGTAATAGAGAACGGCGTTGGCGCTGCGGAAGGCAATTCTCCATAGATCGTGATATGAGAAAGGCAGCGCTCCGAGGCCAAGAGGACTTGGCAGAACCGCAACACCCAGAAGGATGTACCCGGCATGAGCAATAGCCGAATATGCCAGCAGCCGGCGCACACTGACTTGAGCGAGAGCAGCAAGGTTACCAACAACCATCGATGCGGCAGCCACAACGAGCAGGATGGTAGCGAGTGGCGGCCAAGTTTGATAAAGCGAGTGAAAATACTGGCTCAACGTGGCCTTGTCGCCCTCAATCATCCAGTTCGGCAAGAACCATGCATCGCTGATTGTGAGCAACAGTGCAAAGCTAGCCACCTTGGAGACTGATGCGATGAACGCCGCAGCCGGAGCGGGCGCGCCCTCATACGTATCCGGCGCCCACAGATGGAACGGCACTGCTGCCACTTTGAAGCCCAGTCCGGCTACCACCAGAATCCAGGCCACATAAAACATGGGACTCGGTCCAGAATTCGCGATGACCCGCTGAATCTCATACAGATTCGTGCTGCCGCTCAAACCGTATAAGTAGCTGAAGCCGAAGAGCAGGAAAGCGGCCGACATCCCCCCAAACAAGTAATACTTGACTGCTGCTTCGGCGCTTTTGCCTGAACTCTTTGCAAAGGCGGTTAAGATGTAGAGCCCGAGGCTCAGCAGTTCCAGGCCAATAAAAATCACAAGCAAGTCAAATGCACTCGCCACCAGCAGGCCGCCCGCGGCCGCCATCAACACCACAGCTACATACTCGCCTACATTCGGCGTGAAATCCGATCCTATGAACAGCAGTAGCGTAACCGCAGTCAGCACCAGGATTCCCGCCTGCGGGACCACGGTGTACATGTTCAACTGCACGCCAAGCCCCAACGGAACCAGGTCACAGGTGAAGGGATACATTGCATGTAACGCCCAAATCGCCGCCCCGCATCCAGCCACGCCCAGCAGCGCCGCAACAACCACGCGCGTTTTGAGCGCGGCCTTGCGCAGGAAACCTAAATCGACGATCAGCACCAACAGCGCTGCCACTTCCAGCGCCGTTTCCGGCAGCGTTACGCGGAAGAGATCTGCGTAGTTCATTGCACTCCTCCCGCAAGCAGCGCCTTCACCGCCGGTTCGATTGCATCCAACAGAATTCTCGGATAAAGTCCCACGAACAAACTCACTCCCGCCAGCAGCGCCACGCCGGTCACTTCAGGCCAGGTAATCGCGGCAAACGCGTGTCCGTGCTCAGCCTCAAGCTCATGCACTCTGGGGTGCGTATCGCTGAAGAAGGCCTTCTGCAACGCGCGCCAGGTATAGGCCACGCCCACCACGATGCCCACGCCCGCCACGGCGACCCACCAGGGCTTTACCATCCACGCGCCCACCAGCACCTGCAACTCGGCCACAAATCCTGAGAAGCCCGGCAGCCCCATCGAAGCCATTCCGGCGATCACGAAGGCCCAGGCCGCAAAGGGCAGCCGCCTGGAGAGATGCATCGTCTCCAACTCAGCCAACTGCCGCGTATGCGTGCGGTCGTAGACGATACGCCCCACAATGGCGAAGAGCAGTCCGGCAATGATCCCGTGCGAGAACATCTGCAACACCGCGCCGATCACGCCAATCTGGTTCAGCGTCATCAGCCCCAGCAGCACAAAGCCCATATGGCTCACGCTGGAGTAGCCAATGACGAATTTGAAATCCGTCTGCACCAGCGCCACCAGCGCGCCATACACAATTCCAATCACCGCCAGGATGGCGAAGAGATCGCGCCACGATCCGATGCCGATCAACGAGAATCCCCATGGATCGAGTCCGCGCGGGAAGAGCGCAATGCCCACCCGCAGGCAGCCGTACGCGCCCAGCTTCATCACCACGCCGGCCAGCAGCATGGAAGCGGCCGTCGGCGCGGCCACGTGACCGGTCGGCGCCCAGGTGTGGAAAGGCCACATGCCGGCCAGAATCGCAAAGCCGGTGAAGACCAGCGGGAAGCACCACATCTGAAAGCTCACCGGCAGTCCGGCGTGCGCCAGCTCAATCAATCCCGTCGAGTGGCTGCCCGCCGTGGCGTAAGCCGCCAGCAGTCCGATGAGCACCATCGACGAGCCGACAAACGAGTAGAGCGCCAGCTTCATCGCCGCATACTCGCGCCGCGTCGAGCCCCAGATGGCGATCAGGAAATACTTAGGTACGATCGCAATCTCATAAAACACAAAGAGAAGAAAAAGATCGAAGCTGAGAAAGACGCCGTAGACGCCGCCGATCAGCGCCAGAAAGAAGGCGAAAAACTCGTTGGTGCGCAGCTCGATGTTCCAACTGAACAGCACCCCGGCCACCGCGGCCAGTCCCGTCAGCAGCACCAGCACGCGGCTGATGCCGTCGGCCGCCAGCAGGAAATGAATTCCCATCGACGGCACCCAGGGCAGATCGACAATCGTCGTGCGTCCCTGCCCCATGCCGGCCACAAATCCTTGCACGCCCAGCGCCAGCCCGGCCACGGCCACGGCCAGCGCAAACCAGCGCGCCAGTGCCGGCCGGCTCTTGGGCAGCAGCGCCAACACGAGCGCCCCGGCAAACGAGAGATAGATCGTCCAAGCAAGCATCAAAATCTCCAGTGCGCCAGCAGGTTCAGGACCGTTGGGTTCACGCTCTCCACGATCAGTTGGGGAACCAGGCCGATGAGCAGCATCAAGCCGATCACCGGAGCCAGCGCCATCCGCTCGCCGTGGTGCAGATCCGGGAACCCTGCGCAGTGCTCCGGCACCGGGCCCCAGAAGACTTTCTGAATCACGGTCAGAATCACCGCCGCCGTCACCAGCAACCCCAGAAGCGAAACTGTCGCCGCCACCCACGCCAGCGGAAAGACGCCGCGGAAGATGAGGAACTCGCCCACAAAGCCATTCAGCCCCGGCAGCCCCAGCGACGAGAAGAGCGCAATCCCCATCAGCCCGGCCAGCACCGGCGCGGGTTTGCGCAGCCCGCCAAAGTCGTCGATGCCGCGGTGTCCGCCCGTCCGCGTCTGCATCATGGCCACAAACCAGAAGAGCGCCGCCGCCGTCAGGCCGTGGTTGAACATCTGCAGAATCACGCCGTTCAGCGCCGCGGCCTGGCTCGTCAACGCCGCAGCGCCAGTCACGGGAATCGCCAGCGCGAAGATGCCCAGCACGCAGTAGCCCAGGTGGTTCACCGACGAGTAGGCAAAGACGCGCTTCAGGTCCTTCTGCGACGCCGCCGCCCATGCGCCCATCACCACCGTGGCCACGGCCAGCGCCAGCAGCGGCGTCCGCAGTTGCGCAATCTGCGGCCCAAAGAGCGGCACCGCAATCCGCAGCAATCCGTAGACCCCCATCTTCGACATCGCGCCGGTCAGCAGCATCGTCACCGGCGAAGGCGCCTCGGCGTACGCCGCGGGCAGCCAGGTATGGAAGGGAAAGATCGGCACCTTCACTGCAAATCCGGCCAGCACGCCGATCGCCAGCCAGAGCATCGCTGCCGGTCCCAGGTGGGCCTTCACCATCTGCTCCAGCACACCGGTCGAGGCCAGAAACGCAAGATGGCCAAAGTCCATGCTGCCTGGAGCATCAACGCTTTTCGTCGCGGCAAAAAGGGCCAGAAACGCCACCAGCAGCGCCGCGGAGCCAGCCATGGTGTAGACAAAAAACTGCGTCGCCGCCGGCCCGCGCCGCGCCCCGCCCCACAGCTTGATGAGGAAGAACGCCGGAATCAGGCTTAGCTCCCAGAACAAGAACCAGTGGAAGAAGTTCAGCGCCGTGAACGATCCGAAGAGCCCGGCTTCCAGCACCAGCACCAATCCAAAGTAAAGTCCCGGCTGATGATGCACGCGATGCGCCGCATCCACGCTCATCAGCGTGACGATGGCCGAAAGCACCAGCATCAGCGCGCCCAGCCCGTCCGCGCCCAGGTGATACTCGATGCCCAGCGACGGCGCCCAAGCGGCCCGCTCCACCAGCCCAATGCTTCCATTCGCGGGAATCTGCGTCCACGCCGCCAGCGCCAGCGCCAGGCTGAGGAGCGTCGTGACCAGTGCCACGGCCCGCGCGTGCTTGCCCGACCAGAGCGCAATCGCCGCCCCCACCAGGGGCAGCACGGTCAACAGCGTCAATATCGGAAATCCGCTCATGCCCGGCTGCTCCAGATCAGAATCGTCACCAGCACCGCGACCCCTAGCGCCAGAAGGCGCAGATACGTCTGCACGCGGCCGTTCTGCACCCGCGCCAGCAGCCCTCCGCCCGAGGCCAGCTCTTCGCAGCCCTTGTCGAAGCCGCCATCCACCCACTTGTTGTCGAGGAACCGGTTGAACTGCGCCCATCCGCGGAAGGCCCACGCAACCCCGGCCACCACTCCGCCCCAAACCCGGCGGTCGAGCCAGTCCGCAACCCGCGCCCACCAGCCATAAAACGCAATCGCCGTCGCTCCGTAGAACTCATCCACGTACAGCCGGTCGCGCAGCCAGCCCCACGGCCAAGGCACAGCCGCTTCCAGCACATCCGGCTCTTCCGGTCTCGACGCCCGCTCGCCATAGAGCCACCACCCCAATCCAAGCCCGATCAACACCACCGCGGTCGAACTCCCCATCAGCGCCATCAACCCCGGCTCGGCAAATCCGTGCAGATCGAAGCCCGCCGCGCGCCCGTCGAGGAATGCCCGGAACCACGGCCACGCCGGCGTCCCAATCGCTCCCAGCGCCATGGCAAAAAAGGCCAGGATCGCCAGCGGCACAGTCATGACTGCCGGACTCTCGTGCGCCGGCTTTTTGCCGCGCCAGTGGCCAAAGAAGACGTAGCTCACCTGCCGCGTCATATAAAACGCAGTCAGCAGCGCGCCAAAGACCAGCATGTAAAACGGCGTCTTCGCCACGCTCCAGTGCCGCGCGGCCTCCAGAATCCCGTCCTTGCTCCAGAAGCCCGAAAACAGCAGCGGAAATCCGCACAGCGCCAGCATTCCGATCGCATACGTCAGAAAGGTCAGCGGCATATCCGCCCTCAGCCCGCCCATGCGCCGCACATCCTGCTCCTCGTGGCAGCCGTGAATCACCGAGCCCGCGCCCATGAACAGCAGCGCCTTGAAGAAGCCGTGCGTGATCAGGTGGAACATGCCCACCGCCACGCCGCCCATCCCCAGCCCGGCCATCATGTAGCCAAGTTGTGAGACGGTCGAGTACGCCAGAATCCGCTTGATATCGTTCTGCGCCACCGCGATCAGCGCGGCAAAAACGGCCGTGAACGCGCCCACCCAGGTGACTACAGTCAGCGCCGTGGTGGTCCCGCCGGCCAGCCCTCCAGCCGCCATCAGCGGATACACCCGCGCCACCAGATAAACGCCCGCCGCCACCATCGTCGCCGCGTGAATCAGCGCCGAGACCGGCGTGGGGCCTTCCATCGCGTCCGGCAGCCACACGTGCAGGGGAAACTGCCCGCTCTTGCCCGCCGCTCCGGCAAAGATCAGCAGTCCAATCGCGCCCGCCGCGGTCAATCCCAGCGCCGCGTGCTGCGCCAGCAAGCCGCTAAGCGCAGCAGCCTCCATCGAACCCGTCCCGCCGTTATAGAAGAGCAGCGTGCCGGTCTGCGCGAACAACCAGACGATTCCCAGCAGGAAGAAGACATCGCCGACGCGCGTAACCAGGAAGGCCTTCTTCGCCGCCGCCGCCGCCGCGGGCCTCTGATACCAGAAGCCGATCAACAAGTAAGAAGTCAGCCCGACCAGCTCCCAGCACATGAACAGGAGCAGCAGGCTGTTGGCGATCACCACGCCCAGCATCGCTCCGGCAAAGAGCGAGAGAAAACAGAAGAAGCGCGTGAAGTTCTCGTCGTGCTCCATGTAGCCAATGGAGTAGATGAAGATCAGCAGCCCGACAAAGCTGACCATCGCCAGCATCACCGCCGAGAGCGGATCGAGCACCCAGCCCAGGTCCACGTTCGTCGCGCCCACCTGAATCCATGTAAAATTCACCGTCTCGCGGATTGCATCCCCGTGCAGCCAGCCAACAACCACATGGCCGAAGGCAACCAACGCCAGCAGCAGCGAGAGGCTCAGCGATCCGATGGCCAGCGTGGCCGCGCTCCTGCGCTTCGGCTGCTTGAGCAGGGCCATCGCGCCCGATGCCAGGATGGGCAGCGCGGGAATCAGCCACAAAATCTCCGCAATCGGAGAGGCCGTCGTCAGCGGAGTGAACGGAATTGTTCCTTGCATCAACCTCTCACCCCTTCATCCTGTTCATGGCATCCAGATCCGTCGTGTGCGCATGGCGATGAATCTGAATCACCAAACCCAATCCAACCGCCGCTTCCGCCGCCGCCACGGCAATCGAAAAAATCGCGAACATCATTCCCGTCAGCGCCTCGGGATGCGGCCCGTAGCGCCAGAAGGCAATCAGATTCAGGTTGGCCGCGTTCAGCATCAGCTCGATCCCGATCAGCACCAGAATTGCGTTGCGCCGCGTCAGCGCTCCGGCCAGGCCGATCGAAAATAGCAGCGCGGCCACCAGAAGATAATGTGCAAGCGGCGTCACTTCTGCCTCTCTTTCTCGTGCATGGCCACAATCACCGCGCCAATCATCGCGGCGGTCAGCAGCAGCGCCACAATCTCCAGCGGCAACACATACCGACTCACCAGCGCGTTGCCGATCTGCAACACCGTCACTGTGGGCGCCGCAACCGCGCCCTGCGGCAAGCCGCCGGCGCTTTGCAACACCGCCCATCCCAGCACGGCAAACACCGCCGCGGCAATGAACAATCCCGCCAGCCAGTTCCTGCTATACACGCCGTCCTTGGGCGTCTCCGAGCCCCGCGTCAGCAGAATCGCAAACACCACCAGAATCGCCACCGCGCCGATATACACCAGGATTTGCGCAAAGCCGGCGAACTGCGCGTCCAGTTCCAGAAACAAGAGCGCCAGCCCGGCAAAGGCTACCGTCAGCGCCAGCGCGCAGTGCACGGTGTTCTTCAGCAGCACCGCAGCCAGCCCGCCAGCCAGCGTCAGCGCCGCAATCAGATAAAACGCAAAGCTCATTGGACGCCGATCCTTTCCTGAGCGCGCCAAAGCAGGCTGTCATCCTGAGCGGAGCGCAGCGAAGCCGAAGGACCTGCTTTTCCACCGTTTCCCAGCCACAAAAGCTCCGTGCCCCATCCTTGCGGCTTCTTTCTGCCGCAAGGGTGGGAAACCGCCAGCCGGGTGCCCCAATTTCCCCTTTTGGGACCTGGGATTTCATGCACTCGACTCTCCCAAATCTCACTCCGCATAGCGGTATCTCCTCGGCCCGAAGTGCCCACCGCGCATCCCCGACCAGCCCATCACCAGATAAGCCAGCACCAGAATCGCCGAGCAGATTACCCAGCGCTCCCATCCCTCGCCCAGGAAGCGCCATAGCGCGGCCACCATCAGGTTCAGCAGCGTCATGGGCAGCACAAACTTCCAGGCAAAGTTCATCAACTGGTCCTGGCGCAGCCGGGGCAGCGTCCCGCGCAGCCAGATGAACACAAAAATCGAAAGCATCAGCTTCGAGAAAAACCAGATCCACGACGGAATCCAGCCCAGCCACGAGAACGGCGCCGACCATCCGCCCAGAAACAGCGTGGTCCCCAGTCCCGAGATGGAAAACATAGCCAGATACTCGCCCAGGAAGAAGAGCGCAAATTTGAAGCCCGAGTATTCCGTGTGATAGCCGGCCACCAGCTCCGATTCGCCTTCCGGCAGGTCGAAGGGCGAGCGGTTGGTCTCCGCCGTGGCCGCGATGGCGTACATCACAAAGCCCGCGAAGCCCCACGGCGTGAAGATGTACCAGTGCGGGAAACCCCAGGTGTAGTGGTCCTGCGCCTCCACGATCCGGGTCAGCGAAAGCGAGCCGGTAATCATCACCACGGCCACGCTCGACATCAGCAGCGGCACCTCGTAGCTGATCATCTGAGCCACGGCGCGCATCGCGCCCAGCAGCGAATACTTGTTGCGGCTCGACCACCCCGCCATGAACACCGACAGCTCGGTGGACGCGCCCATGGCAAAGAAGAACAGCAGCCCCGCGTCCATCTCCACCAGCACCATCTTCCGGCCCATGGGCAGCACGGCGAAGCCCATGAAGACCGCGACCACCAGCACCAGCGGCGCCAGAAAGTGCACCGCCGCATCGGCGCTCAGCGGCACAATGTCTTCCTTGGTCAGCGACTTGATGCCGTCGGCCACCGGCTGCAGGATTCCCAACCATCCCGTCCGGTTCGGCCCGATGCGGTTCTGAATGCGCCCCAGCCCCTTGCGCTCGAAAACCGTCGTCAGCGCAAACAGCGCCGGAAACAGGCACACGATCACCACCACGCTCAGCACCACGCGCGCCGCGCCCTGCCACGCGGCGGGCAAAAAGTCCGTCAGCCAATGCTGGAGGAGAACGAAAACCTGGTCCATCGTTCCGATCATGGGCTAGTCTGCTCCTCCGGCGGACGGCGCCAGAGCCTTCGCCGCGGCGGCATCGGCCGCGGCCTTGGCTTTGGCGTCTGCCTTGGCTTTCTCGGCAGCCAGATGCGCGTCGACCTTGGCCGCTTCCGTGGGATGGATCTTGTGGTAGTACTCGTTCGGTTTAGCCAGTTGCTCGCGGTCCAGCAGCAACCCGCCAAAGCGGTCGTCCGTGGCCAGCTCAAACTCCGTATCCATCTTGATGGCCTCGAACGGGCAGACCTCGACGCAGATTTGGCAGCTCATGCAGACCGAAATATCGATATCGAAGCGCGCCGGATAGTACTGCGCCTTGCCCAGGTAGTCCAGCTTCTTGTCCCTGGACTTCTCGATGTAGATGCACTTGGGCGGGCACTCTTTTTCGCAGATCTGGCAGGCCACGCAGCGCATCCCTGCCTCCCACTCCGGCCCACCGCCGTCCCGGTTCTCCACGTCGTAGACGAGAAAGGGAAATACGCGCGCCGCCTCGATCGGTGCGATCCGTTCTTCCGGATACTCGACCGTCGTCAGCCGCTCCGCGGAGACGAAGCTGCCGGCAAAGTTCTTCGCCGTCTCCGCCAGCCCCTTCAGTATGCCCTCACCCAGCAAATGAAACCTCCAAACAGTTATCAGTTGTCAGTGATCAGTTCTCAGTTAAATGCGGTCAGTTGTCGTTCGGTAACTGATCGCTGACAACTGAAAACTGACAACTATCTGTCCACTTCTCCCAGCACAATATCCACGCTGCCAAAGATCAACACCACATCCGCCACGTTCTGGCCCAGGCACATATCCTCGAGAATCGTCAGGTTGATCAAACTCGGCGGCCGCACCCGGTAGCGGTAAGGATTCGGCCCTCCGTCGCTGATCAAATAAAAGCCCAGTTCGCCCTTCGGCGCTTCGATCCGCCCGTAGGCCTCGCCCGGCTTGGGCCTGAAGCCGCGCACCTTCGCCTTGGCGTCCATCACCGGCCCTGCAGGAATCTCCTTCAACGCCTGCTCCAGAATCCCGATCGACTCCCGCATCTCCAACATGCGGATCATGAAGCGGTCGTATACGTCCCAATGATCGCCCAGCGGCACGCGGAAGTTGAAGCGGTTGTAGATGCCGTAGCCGTCCACCTTGCGAATGTCGTAGTTTACGCCCGAGGCCCGCAGCATCGGCCCGGTCACGCCGGCGTTGATCGCCAGCTCCGGCCGCAGGATGCCCACGCCCTGGGTGCGCGCCATCAGAATCTCGTTCGAGGTCAGCAGCCGGTCCATCTCGTCGATAAACCCCGGCAATCCTGCAACCACCCTCCGCGCCGCATCCAGCCAAGCCGGCGACGCGTCCACGCGGCAGCCGCCGAAGCGCATGTAGTTGCACATCATCCGCGATCCGGTCAGCGACTCGAAGAGGTCGAGAATCTTCTCCCGCTCGCGGAAGGCGTACATCAACGGCGTCCCGCTGGCGCCCATCTCTTGAATCAAAAATCCGATCGACGAGGCGTGGTTCTGCACCCGCGTCAGCTCGCCCAGAATCACTCGCAGGTACTCGGCCCGCTCGGGAACCTCCTGCCCGGTCAGCTTTTCCACCGCCAGCGCGTAGGCCCAGTTGTTGGTCAGCGAACACATGTAGTCCAGCCGGTCGGTATAGGGCATCGAGGCCAGATAGCTGACGCCCTCGGCGATCTTTTCGTGGTTGCGGTGCAGGTAGCCGAAAACCGGCTTCAGCCGGATCACCCGCTCGCCGTCCAGGGCCACATCCATGCGGAAGACGCCGTGCGTCGAGGGATGGTGCGGCCCCATGGCTACTTCCAGCAACTCCCCTTCGCCGTCCGGCTCAATCACCGGCGGCCGGTTCCAGCTTTCGAACTTCTCCGCTTTGGTTTCCGCTAGGCTCATGCTGCACCCGGTCGCTGTCCACTGTTCACTGTTTGCTGTTCACTGTCTTTATGAGCTTGCGCCCGCTTGAGCACTTCGTCGCGCGCCGTCGGTTCGTACTCAAAGTCGTCCGGCTCCACATAATCCCGCCGCATGGGGTGGTCTTTGAAGCCGTCCCACATCAGTAGTCGCCGCAGGTCGGGATGCCCGGTAAACACAATGCCGAAGAGATCGAAGACCTCGCGCTCCTGGAACTCCGCCGACCGCCAGATCGGAGTCAGCGACGGCAACTCCACCTGGTCCGTGCGATTCACCGTGCGCATCCTGAGCGTCAGCGGTCCCTGTTTCAGAACCACCGAATAGAAGTGATACACCGCCTCCAGGCAGCCCGGCTCGATGCGCTTGCGCGTCTCCTCGACGGTTTCCTCTGCTGCCTGTTCCACGCCGTCCACGGTCTTCGTCACCGTGCGGGTTACCTTCACCTTCTCGGCAACTTCCCTGTCCGGCCAGTCCACGCCGGTCACATTCGACAGGTAATCGAAAGACAATTCGTCGCGCAGAAACTTCGCCACTTCGATCGCGTGGTCCGGCTTGAGCCGGAGCGAGTGCTGCGCGCTCGGGCTCGGGTTCGGCACGATCTCCACTCCCGCGCCCGGCACCGCCGCCTCGATTGCCGCCTTGATTTCCTCAACCGTCTTCAATCCCTCGTCCCTCAGTCCCTTAGTCCCTTAGTCCCTCAGTCCCCTAGTCCCTGCCTTAACGAATCACCACAGGCAACGGCCACACACCTTTGTTCGACGTGGGCTCCAGATCGTGTTCTCCCTCGACGGGCACGGGAAACTCGCCCTGCGCCGCGCCATCCAGGAACCGCGGACGGCCCTCCCCGGTCAAAGGCTGGGCGTCGATCTTCTTTTGCAGCGTCATAAAAGCCTGAATCAGCGCCTCCGGCCGCGGCGGGCAGCCCGGAATATGCACATCCACCGGAATGTACCGGTCGATCCCTTTCAGCACGTTGTAGCCCTGCTTGAACGGCCCGCCCGAGATGGCGCACGCGCCCATGGCGATCACGTATTTGGGCTCGGCCATCTGGTTATAGAGCCGCACCACCTGCGGAGCCATCTTCTTGGTCACCGTGCCGGAGATAATCATCAAATCGGCCTGCCGCGGCGACGGCCGGAAGACCTCCGCGCCGAAGCGGGCCAGATCGTAGCGCGCCATGGTCGTCGCGATCATCTCGATGGCGCAACAGGCCAGCCCGAACTGCATCGGCCAGATCGAGCTGCGCCGGCCCCAGTTATACAGTTCCTCGATGGTCGTAACGAAGACGCCCTGCTTGCCCAGTTCGATCTTCAACCCGTCATCCATGGTCGCTTCGCTCCAAGTTTAGTTGTCAGTGAACAGTGGATAGGGATCGGTTTTTTCCGTCCCCACAACCAACAGCTTGCTCAGGCCAACTTGAACTGTCCACTGCCCACTGTCCACTGTCCCCTGTCCACTGTCCGCCTGCGGCGGCCTCACTCCCACGTCAGCACGCCCTTGGCCCAAGCCCACGCCAGGCCCTCGATCAGCATCAGCACAAAAACCAGCATCGCTCCGCAGGCCGCCGCGCCCAGTCCGGTAAACGCCACCGCAAACGGCAGCAGAAACACCGCCTCCACATCGAAGATGAGAAAAACAATGGCGTAGAGGTAGTAGGCCGAACGGAACTGCATCCAGGCGTCGCCCTTCGACACCAGTCCGCACTCGTAGATCGCGTTCTTCACCGCGTTGGGCTTGGCCGGAGAAAACACCTTTCCCCACAGCCACGCCAGCGCCAACGGGGCCAGTCCAAAGCCCAGCGCCGCCACGAACAAAACCGCCAGAGAAAAATAAGGATTGGAAGCCATCTTGGGAAAAGAGATCCTTCTGAATCAACGTACCAGTTCGGGGGCATTCCTGGCTAAGAAGATGCGCCTCGCACCCCGTCCAGCTTCATTTTCTCTCCGCTCATCCCACCCTGTGAACCGTTCGGTGCAAGCACCGTATTTCTCTGTCGCGATCCCTCCCAGCCGTCCGCTCCGCCAGCCCAGCCCGTTCCGGATCCGACCGGCTCCAGGCTGCCGCCTGTCCCTCCACCTTTCGATGGAAGACAGCACCTCCCTCGCCCCTGTTACGGTCAATGTGTTCCCGCGGCTATCCCCGTGTTTCCGGCCGTCGGCGTAGCCGTTCCCCTCGGAGATCACCGGATCATGTTCAAGCCCGCGTTTGACCCTGCGCCCAACTCCCGGTTGCCCCGCCTGCTGTTGGCCGCCGTCCTCGCCGCGCTCGCCGCCGCGCTCCCCTGGGCCGTCCGCGCCGCGGAAGACCCCTCCCCCTCCACTACAACTCCTGCCTACTCCGCCTCCACCTCCATCGCCGGCCCCACATCGGCCTTCCACGATTCCGTCGCCGCCCACTACAACTACGCCTTCGGCAAAGAGTCGCCGTTTCTGCCCTCCAACGCAACCTCGTCCAATGGCCAGTTCCTGAGCCCCAAGAGCTTCTATTCCGCCCAATACTGCGGCCACTGCCACCAGGAGGCCTACCATCAGTGGCGTCAGTCGGTCCACTCCAACAGCTTCCGCGCTCCCTGGTACCTGAAGAACGTGAACATGCTCATCGACGAGAAGGGCGTGCAGTTCTCCCGCCACTGCGAGGGCTGCCACAACCCGGTCGCGCTGCTCAGCGGCGACCTCTCGCAAGGCATGCCGAAGAAGCGCCCCTTCGAGGACGAAGGCATCACCTGCTCCACCTGCCACTCCATCCAATCCACCGGCACCACCGGAACCGGCAGCTACGTCATGGGCACCCCGGCCGTGCTGGTGGATGAGGCCGGCGCTCCCGTCACCCGCCCCGTCTCCGACGCCGAAATTCTCGCCCATCTCGACCGTCATTCCAAGGCCGTCATGCGCCCCCTCTACCAGACCGCCGAGTTCTGCGCCGCCTGCCACAAAGCCGCCATCACGCGCTCGCTCGACGACTACAAATGGCTCCGCGCCTTCACCGTCTACGACGAGTGGCTGGGCGCCAGCTTCACCAAGCAGTCGCCGCTTCCCTTCTATCGCAAGGATTCGGTCTCCACCTGCCAAACCTGCCACATGGTCCGCGAAGATTTGCCCGCCGGCGCCGTCGATCCCGGCGCCAAGGACGGAAAGCTCGTCTCCCACCGCTGGCTGGGCGGCAACACCCTCATGCCCCAGTACTACAAATTCGACGAACAGGCCCAGAAGCTCGAAACCTTCCTCAAGAACGCCGCCGACGGCAAGGGCGGCTTGAACGTGGATATCTTCGCCCTGGAAAAGGAGAGCGCCGCCGCCACGGCGAGCGAACCGGGGTCCCCCGCGACAGGTCCTGGTCGCGGGGGTGGGGATCAGGCGCTCGTCGCCCCGCTCGGCCTGACCAGCTTCTCGCTCGCGCCCGGCGAGACCCTCGTCGCCGATGTCGTCATCCAGAACAAGGGCATCGCCCACTCCTTCGTCCCCGAGCAGCGCGATTTCTACGAGGCCTGGGTCAACTTTGCCGTCAAAGACTCGTCCGGCAAGCTCCTGGCCGAAAGCGGCTTTCTCCAGCCCGACGGCAATCTCGACCCCGCCGCCCACTCCTTCACCAACCGCCTCATCAACAACAAGGGCGAGTTGAACGACCTCCATCAGATTTGGCACAACCGCGTGCTGGCCTACAACAACACCATTCAGTCCGGCCGCTCGCAACTGGTCCGCTACCGCTTCCGCCTGCCAAAAGAGATCTCCGGCCAGTTCTCCATCGCCGCGACCGTCCGCTACCGCCGCTTCAACCAGCACTTCATCGACTACGCCATGAGCGAAAATCGCTACCCGCAGCCGATCGTCGATATCGCCTCCCAAACCCGCACCTTCAACATCGGCGAAAACGGTCCTGTTCCACCCCCATCTTTGGAACCTTCGCCGGGGGCGCAGCCCTGGATGCGCTGGAACAACTACGGCATCGCGCTGCTCGACGCGCAGCAATACCAGGCCAGCGTGCAAGCCTTTGAGCGCGTCGCGGCCCTGCGCCCCGACTATGCCGACGCCTATACCAACATGGCCGTGGTTGAAATCTCCTGGGAGAAGTACGACGACGCCAAGTCCAATCTCGCCAAGGCCCTCGCGCTGCTGCCCGGCGACCCGCGCGCCCTCTACTATCGCGCCCTGGTCGAGCGCAACGCCGGCCAGGTGAGGGAAGCCATCGCCGACCTCGAAGCTGTTCTGGCCAAATATCCCCGCGCCAAGGACGCGCTGCGCGAGCTGGGCTTCAGCTACTACCAGCAGCACGACTATCCGCAATCCCGCGACATCTACCAGCGCCTGCAAGCCATCGATCCAGACGACCTGGCCGCCCACTATCAGCTCGCCATCCTCTATCGCCGCCTGGGCGACAAACAGAAGGCCGCCATCGAGAGCGCCAAGTTCGCCGACCAGAAAGACGACCCCACCGCCTCGACCTACGCCCTGGAGTTCCTGCGCAAGCATCCCGAAGTCGCCGGCGAATCGGTCGTCTGGCACACCCACGACCTCACCGGCGACAAACCCAAGGAACCGCAAAAGATCGAATACAAATACATCCCCGGCGCCGGAGAATAGCCAATTCGCCACAGAAGCTGGGCGCCCCAGTTCCCGACTTTGGGACCTGGGAAAGCACGGCGTTCAATCGCCATATACGAAATCATGCGGTCAAAGCCCTATTCGAACTCCGCACCTTCCTCTACCGGCGAAACCACCTTCCCCGCCGCCACAATCCCATACTTCCAATCCAGAAACTCCTGCAACGCCTCCGGCAGCAGCGCCGCCAGTTCCTGCCACGTCATCACCTTGCAGCGCACGCGCATCTCCGCGCTCTTCACCGCCGCCATCACCTCAAACCACGCCTCCCGCAAATCCGGCCTGCGCTCATCGTGCAGGACACAGAAGCTGCACCTCGCCGCATACGCCGCCAGCACATTGCGAATCAGTTGATACCCCCCATAGCCCGTCTCGGCCGGCTCGGCCTCGCGCGCCTTTATCGCAATCCCCTCTTGAAACGCCCGTGCCGCCTCCTCATCCCCCGCAGCGCCCTCCCATTCCTGCGTAAACTCCTCGGCAAACTCCGCCGCCGCCCGCCTTCGCGCCGTCCTCAGTTCCACCCTCGGCAGCAAATCCCGATCGAACACCGCGTCGAAGTCTCGATATCCCTCCACCACGCTCGCCGCCCGCGTCTGAAAATCTCCCTCGGTCAGTTTCGCCTCCACCAGCAGCGATCCCCAGCGCATATCCACCTCGGTGCGATCGAAGCGTCCGTTCGCCAGCGGCACCCGCGCCTTCCACCCGAAGACCGGGTCATCCTCCCCATCCACTCCCAGAGCCTGCCGCACCGCAGGTGCCGCGCAAAAGACATTCATCAGCAGCGCATCCGAACTCATCGACGAGTCCAGTTCCCGCCAGCGCCGGCCCGATTCCGCCTTGGGCAGCGCCCTTCCCTGCGCATGAATCTTGTCGAAGCGCCGCATCCATTCCGGCCGTTCCGCGATGGCCTGGTACGCCCCATCGAAGAAGTTCCCATGCCGCCCGCCCTCCGGTTCATACACGATGACCGGCGGATCGCCGTAGCTCTCCACGTGCGCCCGTCCCCGCGCCCAGCGCCGGTTCCGCAGTCCCAGTTCCCATCGGAGCTGGCTGGCATACCCACTCGCTTTCACCGTCATATCGAGCAGCCTACACCCGTCCCCCTCGTCAGGCCGCTCCCGCAACCGCGACAGCCTGCCGGGCGGGTTCCCGTTCTCATCATTCGCGTTTTCCGCCGGCTGTAACCTCACCGCAACCTTCCCGTAATCTGCCTGTCGCATTGCATTGCTAGCTTCAGAAAAGAAACAAAGCAAGGCCAGCACCCCTCTCATCCGGGCCTCATAAAAAAACAGCTTCAACCACCTTTGGAGGAACATCGTGACACACTCGCTCGCGAGCGGACGGAAACGTCTATTCGCATTGGCTCTATCCGTGTTCTTGCTCTTCTTCGCCTCGGCTCTGCACGCACAGACCACAGCTTCAACAATCGCCGGCGCCATCGTCGACGTACGAGGCACGGCGATCGCCAACGCCACTGTGACCGTCAGGAACGATGCAACCCGTGCTCTCAAAACCGCTCATACCGACGCCAATGGCCATTATTCTGTCGATGGCCTGCCCGCCGGCTCCTACACGGTGGAAGCAACTGCCGGCGGCTTCGCCAAGATGTCGAAGACCGGCATCGTGCTGGCCGCGGGACTAACGCA
Organism: Occallatibacter sp.; assembly: GCA_049515995.1. GTDB lineage: Bacteria > Acidobacteriota > Terriglobia > Terriglobales > Acidobacteriaceae > Telmatobacter. Next base: position 22,256 of record JBEKTO010000012.1, read on the forward strand.
GCAGGTTGCTCTCACGCTCAGTATCAGCTCGGCCGCCGAGCAGATCACGGTGAATGCCGGCGTCGATTCCATCGCCGCCCAATCTGCGCCCAGCGGCGGCTTCATCGAGGAGCGCTCCCCGCAGTCCCTGGTCTCCAATACCTATATCGAGAACTTCACGGCGCCTATCGCCGACTTCGGCGAAATCGTCCAGATCGTTCCCGGCACTTTCACCACCAGCACCGACGGCGTCGGACTGGGCCAGAGCAAGACCTACTTCCGCGGATTCCCCGACGGCGATTACAACATCGATTTCGACGGCATTCCCTTCTATGACACCAACACTCCCACCCATCACTCGTGGGCCTTCTTCCCCGCGCAGTGGATCGGCGGAGTGGACTTCGACCGCAGCCCCGGTTCGGCCTCCACCATCGGACCTACGCCCTTCGGCGGCTCCATTCACCTGCTCTCCAAGCCGCTCAAGAACGAACTCAATCTGCGCGGCACCGTCTCCTACGGTACTTGGAACACCAAGCTCTACGACGGCGCATTCAACTCCGGCAACTTTGGATTGTTTGGCGGCCCGGCCAAGTCCAATCTCTTCGTCGATGTGCATCACATGAGCAGCGACGGCTATCAGACCTTCAACTACAACACCCGCAACGCCGGCTCGCTGCTCTACCAGTACCAGATCTCGCCCAAAACCGTGCTGACCGGTTTCAGCGGCGTCGTCCTATTGAACTCCAATGCCCCCAATATCAGCTCCACCCGCTGCATGTTGTATGGCGTCTCCGCAACCGGCGCCTACAGCTGCACCAGCGCGGATACGGCCAACGGCCTTCTCCCGCACACCGGCGCGGGCATCAAATTTCTGTTGACCGACAACTCCGACCCCGTCAGTTGGTTCGACTACAAATACAACACCTACCAGGTGCCCACGGACTTCGAGTATGTCGGCCTCAAGACCGAGTTCGGCAAGGGCTGGTATATGGAAGTAAAGCCCTACACCTACAACTACGACAACGGCGAGAAGTATTCCAACGCCACGCCGATCACCGAAAACGACACCCTGGCCACGGTTCCCGGTTCAGTTCTCATCGGAACCGGCTCCAAAGCCGCGCTCTACTACGATGGCGTGGTCGTCGCTCCCTGCGATGTCCAGGTCGTCAAGAAGGGCATCGCGGCCCTTCCCTGCGGCATCGACAAATACAACAGCTATCGCAAGTATGGTGAGACGGCGGTTGTGACCGAGACCTCGAAGCTGGGCGTCTTCCGCGCCGGTCTCTGGTATGAGTGGGCAAAGACCAACCGGCATCAGTACCCCAGCGATCCCTTGAACAACTGGGCCGATCAGCCGCTGCCGAAATTCAATGAGACCTTCTGGACCAACTCCTATCAGCCCTACGCCGAATACGAGTTCCACGCGACGCCGAAGCTCAACATCACCGCTGGAACCAAATTCGCCGCCTACACCATCGATGTGCTGCACCACGCCGACGACGGCGCGACCGTGGGCGAACTCTCCTGCGCCAGCACCACCGCCGCCTGTTCGGCCACCGTCTCTGACAACGGCAGCTTCACCGCCTGGCTGCCTTCGCTCGATTTCAACTACCGCATCCAGTCCGACTGGTCCATTTACGCCCAGGTCGCGACCGGCAGCATTGTCCCTCCCAGCGCCGTCTACGACTACTACCAGACACCCACCGCGGCCATCCCCCATCCCCAGCTCGCCACGCCGCCCAAGCAGCAGAAATCCACCACCTACCAGATCGGCTCCGTCTACAAGGGACAGCGCATCACCCTGGATGCCGATGCCTACCACATCCGCTTCCAGAACAGCTACTCATCCACTGAAGACACCACCGTCGGCGACGTCGATCTGGGCGACACGCTCTACTTTCTTCAGCCCAGCTCCATCACGCAGGGCGTCGAGTTCGAAAGCAACATCGTGCTCGCGCACGGCCTCAGCCTCTATCTGAATGCCACGGCAGCCAACGCCTACTACGTTGGAAAGCTCAATGCTGGCACGCTCGATGCCCCCTACTACGAACGCGCTCCCTCTGGCCTCTGGGTTGCGCAAACACCCTCCGACACCGAGCAACAGGGCCTCACCTACCAGGACCATGGCTTCGACCTGGGCATCTTCAACCATCGCGTCGGCGAGCAGCGGGTGGATAATGGCGCCTACCACAACCAGGCCATCGTTGCTCCCTTCAGCACCCTCGACACCTACGTCAACTACACCGTCCGCAATCACTCCATCTTCGATCAGACCAAGATCCGGCTGAGCGCCACCAACCTGCTCGACTCGCACAACGTCCAGAGCCTTTCCCTCGCCGGAGCGGTTCCAACGCAGACGATACCGGGCACCACGCTCACCGATCTCTTCAACACCAACGGCGTCACCCCGGTCAACGGCGCCGACACTCCTGGGCTGATGGCGGGACGCAGCTTCTCCGTCGCCGTCACCTTCGGCTTCGCGCCGAAAAACCGCCCGTAGCGCACTTCGAGTCGCGTTTCGGCTTTCAACCTCTGGGCCGCGTCCGTGGAACCAATCCACCGGCGCGGCCCAGCGCATTTCTGTCGCTAGTCTCTGACCGCTTGTATCTGAACCAATGATGGGTGCCCCTTGATTTTTGAATCTGGGAAAGCACGGCACCCCATTGCAACGCACAAAATCATGCGGTCAGTGACCTACCGCAGACTCTTCAGCGCCGGATACAGCTTGCGCCACTGGGCATAGCCAGCCGCGTAAGCCTTCAAATCCGCTTCATCCGGCTCGATGCGCTGGGCAACCTCGATGGCCTGGCCACAGGCTTCGTCCAGATTCGCCCAGTGGCCCGCGCCCACGCCGGCCATCAGCGCCGAACCGAACGCTCCGCCCTCTTCGGCGGTCAGCACCTCGACGGCATGGCCGTAAATCCCGGCCTGAATCTTCCGCCACAGCGGCCCGCGCGCTCCGCCGCCGCCCAGGCGAATCCCGCTCACCGGAATTCCCAACTCGGCGAAAAGCGAAAACGTGTCTTCGAGCGAGTAGGCCACGCCCTCCAGCACCGCGCGCACAAAATGCGCCGCCGTGTGCACGGTGGAAACGCCGGCAAAGGCCGCCCTTACCTCGGGGTCCAGGTGCGGCGTCCTCTCGCCCAGCAGATACGGCGCCCATTCGAGCCCCTCGCTGCCCGCCGGAATCTTCGCCGCCGCCGCGGTCAGCGCGTCATAGCTCTGTCCGGCAAAGAAAGTTTCCTTGAGCCAACTAAAGCTCAGCCCGGCCGACTGCGTTACGCCCATCACGTGCCACAGCCCCGGAACCGCGTGGCAGAAAGTGTGCAGCCGTCCCTTGGGGTCCTTGGTCGGGCTCGCCGTGGCGGCAAAAACTACCCCTGAAGTGCCGATGGTGGCCGAAACCGAACCCGGCTGCAAAATGCCCATGCCCACCGCGCCCGCGCCCTGGTCGCCTGCGCCGGCCACCACGGGCGTGCCCGCGGTCAATCCTGTCAGTCCCGCCGCGCCCTCGCTGATGCGCGCGCAAACCTCCGGCGATTCATATACCTTGGGCAGCCAGCTCTCGGGAATCCCCGCCGCCTCGGCCACTTCCTTCGACCAGCGGCGATGCGTCACGTCCAGCAGCAGCGTTCCCGAGGCCTCCTGCACGTCGATGGCAAACTCGCCCGTCAGCCGGTAGCGCACATAGTCCTTCGGGCACATGATGTGGCGCGTCTTGGCGAAGATCTCCGGCTCGTGCTCCTTCACCCACAGCAGCTTGGTCAGCGTAAAGTTGGGCAGCGCCGGGTTGCAGGTCAGCTCGATCAGCCGCTCGTAGCCGATCTTCTCCGTCAGCCAGTCGCACTGCGGCTGGGTCCTCGTATCGCACCAGATCAGCGACGGACGCAGCACCTGGCCGTTTTCGTCCAGCAGCACCGCGCCGTGCATCTGGCCGGTAAGTCCAATGGCGGCAATCGGCTGATGCGGCTCGGGAGCCGCGGCCAGCGCCCCGCGAATGGCTTCCTGCGCCGCGCGCCACCAGTCTTCGGGCTCCTGCTCCGCCCATCCTGGATGGGCCGTCTTGAAAGCCGCATGTTCGCTCGATGCCCCGGCAATCAGTTTGCCCGCACCATCCACCACCACGGCCCGCGTCCCACCCGTGCCCACATCCATTCCAAGGAACCACATATCCGTTCTCCCCCGATGTAAATCGCTTTTCCCAGCGCTGGCAGCATACCAGCACAGACCCTGCAGGCGAAAGGCCCTCGTAAGACAGCGTTCAGAGATCGGAGATCGGGCATCGGGAGAGAGCCCGTGCTCGTGCCGCCGCGTCTCCTCCCCTCAATCCGTACCGCGCACTCCAATCCCTATTCCCTGATGACTAGTCCCTATTCCCTATTCCCTAGTCCCTGCTCCCTGCTCCCTGCCCCTCCCATCCCGCCATGCGATACAAAGCCCCGGACTGTGACCCTTGGCACAGGCGCTCGCCCTTCGCAGGGGGAAAATAGATGGGTAAGGTCGGCCAGCCATGCGCTGCGCCGGTCAGGAGAGAATAATCATGAGTGATCTTGCCCCGCTGGCTGAAGCCGTCGCCCTTGACCCGCTGGTCGGCCACCCCGCCGACTACCACGTCTTTCACAAGTTCATCGAACGCTGCAAGGACCTGCCGGCGATCACCACCGCCGTCGTATGGCCCCTCTCCGACGTGGCGTTGAAGGGTACCGTCGAAGCCGCAATCGAGGGCCTCATCGAGCCCACGCTGATCGGCGACGAAGCCGAGTTGAAAGCGTTGGCCGCCAAGATCGGCGTGGACATTAGCGCCTATCCCATCGTCCAGGCCGAAACCGAGCGCAAGGCCGCCGAACTCGGCGTGGCCATGTGCCGCAATGGCAATGCCCAGGCCATGATGAAGGGCAGTCTGCACACCGACGAGCTGATGAAGGCCGCCATGAAGAGCGATACCGGCCTGCGCACCTCCAAGCGCATCTCCCATGTCTTCATCATGGATACGCCAGCCTACGCGCGCACCCTGCTCATCACCGACGCGGCCATCAACATCACCCCCGAGCTCGAAGACAAGATCCACATCGTGCAGAATGCCATCGATCTGGCTCATGCGCTGGGCATCCCCGAGCCCAAGGTCGCGCTGCTCTCGGCCGTCGAGACCGTCAACCCCAAGATCAAGTCCACCCTTGACGCGGCGGCCCTCTGCAAGATGGCCGATCGCGGCCAGATCACCGGCGGCATCCTCGACGGCCCTCTGGCCTTCGATACCGCCGTCAGCGCCAAGGCAGCCGGCATCAAGGGACTGGTCTCGCCGGTCACCGGCCAGGCCGACATCCTTGTCGTTCCCGACCTGGAAAGCGGCAACATGCTGGCCAAGCAGCTCGAGTACCTCGGCGGCGCGCAACTGGCCGGCATCGTGCTCGGCGCCCGCGTGCCCACCATCCTCACCAGCCGCGCGGATTCGGCGGAGACGCGCCTCACCAGTTGCGCTGTGGCCGTGCTGCTCCACTACGCCACCCACCCAGCCATCAAGGTCTAGTAGATTGATTCCTGAATAACACCGCAACGAAAGAATTGTGGCGTAGGCTCCTTGCAAACCATTGCAAGGAGCCTTGCCGTATGCCTTTCGTGAACCATCGCACGCGCTTGCAACTGAGCCCGGCCGAGATGGAGATGCTGACCGCGCTGTCGAAGTCCAGAACCGGGGCGGCTGGATGTGTGTAGCGAGCCTCGATTTTGTTGCGTAACCACGCGAGTGGGACCGTTTCAGAGATTGTCAGAAGTCTGGGTACGAACCGTCCGCGGGTCGACCGATGCGTGCGCAAGGCTTGTAATTCGCCGAAGCGCATTACCCGGCCGGGGCGCGCATCCGCATCGCGCTCGACAATCATTCCGCGCACATATCACGGCAAACACGCACTTTCCTGGCCACGCTGCCGAAACGCTTTGAATTCACCTTCACGCCCAAGCACGGCTCCCGGCTCAGCCTGATCGAATCCTGCTTCGGAAAAATGGCCAAGACCCTGCTGCGCGGAATCCGCGTCGCCTCGACCGATGAGTTGAAGGCGCGCATCGATCGATACCTGAAAGAGATCAATGAAGCTCCAGTGGTCTTCCGCTGGAAATACAACCTGGAAAACCTCCCCGTCGTCTAGTCCCTCGATGTGTTATTTGGGATCACGGTACTAGGGCGTGTTCAGACTGATCGCTGACCTGAAGCGAAAGAAGTAGGGATACTTGATCAGCACCGCTTGAGGCTCATCGGGACAATCTTATTGGATGAGTTCACGCTATTCCACTCCCAGCACCTTCACGATCACCCGCTTCCGGCGTTGGCCATCGAACTCCGCATAGAACACCCGCTGCCATGTGCCCAGATCCAGCTTCCCGTTGGTCACCGGAAGCGTGGTCTCATGGTGCAGCAACAGCGACTTCAGGTGCGCGTCCCCGTTGTCTTCGCCGGTCCGGTGATGCTTGTACTCAGGCCGCGCCGGGGCCAGTTCCTCCAGCCATTTGCCGATATCCTCGATCAGCCCGCTCTCCAGATCGTTCACATACACCGCCGCGGTAATGTGCATCGGCGACACAAAGCACAAGCCATCCCTCACGCCGCTGCGCCGCACAATCTGCTCTACCTCATCGGTGATGTGCACCATCTCCCGCCGCTTCTTCGTCTCAAAAACCAGATACTCCGTATGACTCTTCATCTCTGTCTCCCGGTTTGCGCCGCCGAGTGCAGCCATCGGCTTCGCCCTTCACCCATTATCCTAAAGACAGCCGTGACCGCCACCAACTCACCCACCGCCAAGTCGCTCTCCCAGCCCCACTTCGAGCATGGCCTCGACTTGCTCGCTGTCGGCTCGCCCGCTCAGCGCCTGCGCGGAATGCACGAGCGCCTTGCCCAGGCCTACGGCCCCCAGCACTGGTGGCCGGCCGAGACTCCGTTTGAAGTGATCCTCGGCGCATATCTCACCCAAAACACCGCCTGGAAGGCCGTCGAGCGTTCCCTGGCCAATCTCCGCGAAGCCGGAGCGCTCACCGTCGATGGCCTGCGCTCTCTCGATCTAGAAGACCTGCGGACTCTGATTCGTCCCACCGGCTTTCACACCCGCAAGGCGCCCGCGCTCAAAGCGTTTGTGGCCATGCTGGACCAGGAGTTTGCCGGCTCGCTCGATGCGCTTGCAGCCGCGCCCACGCCCGCCCTTCGCCGCCGCCTGCTGGCGCTGCCCGGCGTAGGTCCTGAGACGGCGGACGCCATTCTGCTCTACGCCCTCCGCCATCCTGTTCCCGTGGCCGACGAATATCTCCGCCGCATCGCCGAGCGCCACCGGCTTCTTGCGCCCGCGCCCGGCCGCAACCGCCAGGGATATGGCTCTCTCGTCGATCTCACCCGCCAGGCCTTCGCCGCCGACCCCGCCGCAAGCCAGCAGCTGCTCTTCAACGAGTTTCATGCCCTCACGGTAGCCGTGGGCAAGGCCCACTGCGGCCGCACCGCCCACTGCGCGAGCTGTCCCCTCGCCGCGGATCTTCTCAGCCGCGGTCCCCGCAAAGAAAAGCGGCGCGATCCGGCGACCGCCAGGTGAAAAGCCCCGCATGTTAGGCCGTTGCGGCATCTAGCTGAAAGATGAGCTGTTCGTCAATGGCATCTGCGTCGTACTCTTTGTCTGCGAGCACAGCCTCAGCCTGTCGGATTCCATTTCAGGACGCCAAGACATCGGAGTCCAAGGAGTTCGCGCGGCCACTACTCATCCGCGATTCTCTAGTCGATGCGCCCAGGCTTGCGCGACGGGTTGTGAGGCCTCCCATCACCAGAAGATATGGCAGGATCATCGCTCCATTGAGCAGGTTATCGAAAGCGACCATGAGAATGACCGCGACCAGCGCCAGGCGCAGAGTGGCATCGTCCGGATCGCTGCCGCCTGCAGACGGCCGGCTTGCGCGAATGACCGGCAGGAACAGGATCAATCCGAAGGCAACCAGGCCAACCAATCCGTACATGCCAAGCACAAGCAGCCAAAGGCTCCATGGCCTGAATTTGCCGTTCTGCCACCAGTTCCATTGCCCAAATCCGAGCAACGGCTTCTGGAGCGCAGTCGCCATATCGCTCTCCTCACGAACCACCCGCCACGCGAGTGAATGACGTCCAATTTCTGTCAGAGCGGACGAGATGGAATGGGCCGCTCCACTCCGTAGCGCCAGCAAGCGCAGAGAGACGGGTGCAGCCATCCGGAACAGCGCGAAGGACACGATGCCAAGGACAAGAACAGCAACCAACGCTCGCAGGACTGAGCGGCGCTTCAACAGCGCCAACGGAAGCAAAAGCAGAAGCAGCAGAATACTGCCTACCGACTGGCAGAGCAGAGTGGTAGCGGCCAATCCGGTGGCGACCCATCCCATGGGCAATCCAAGAATCCGTGCCACTAACCGGCGCGCGGAGAGGCAAACAGCCAGCAGGGTGGCCACCGCCATCCAGATACCCAGTTGATTTCCGTCTTCAAGCAGGCCGATGGGGCGAAAGCCGATGTAGCGCTCCGCGCCCACCCAGCGATAGGGCTGATAGCCATAAATGAAGGCGTACAACTGAGGCCCTGCGCATAGTTCAAAGAGGCAGACCGGCACATAGCAGATTCCAGCGACGACGCATGCTTTGGCGGCCAGGAGCAGTGACGCGCGATCGGAGAAGTAGATGCGGCCCAGCAGCCACGGCGCACCCCATGAAATCGCCTGGTACGCGGCGCCCACAAGCCCCTCGCGATGTGTGCTCCAATGCGTAAACGCTGACAGCAGAGGAACGCAGCACCATACGGCCATAGGAAGGTCGCACAGGCCAGGCCGGAATCTCTTCAAATCGGCGGGATGAAAAATCAGGATTCCCGCCAAACCAGTCAGCCCGGTGACCATGGCTTTGGTGAAGAAATAATTGGCCGGAAGACAAACGCCGAGGATCCAATAGGGGAAGGCCTCTGTTGTCGGGATGTAGCGTGCGCCTGGCAGAACCGCCCATCCGCCGAGAAAGTTCGCAAGAATCGCAATGCGAACCGGATACCGGCGGAAGAGACACAAACCGACAGGGATCCAACCGATAAGGGCGGCTAGAGGGGACAGGTGCATATCGTCCTGGAGGTTCCTCCTTAGCAGAATTCGTGGGGAGGGTCAGGTTTCCAAGGCAGCCGAGCGTTCGATTGCGCTGTCTTCGGACGAACCACTCTTTCCCGCATTCCTTTCCCCCGAAATTCCGCGACCAATCCCGGAAACTGAAGGGGCGGGCTAAGATAAACAGAGTTCGCAGCTAGGATAGCAGTCACTGCAGGTAAGCTTGGTCACGCTTAAAAGGAACACAATGAACGTTGTTTCCCCACTTCGCCATCTGCCGCCTGAAGCGATCGTCGAGATATGGCTGATAGATCTCGATAGGCCGTTGAAGCCTGAAGTAAACCTGAACAGGATTCTGTCAATGGAAGAGCGTAACCGCGCGGAACGCTACATCTTCGCCAGAGACGCACTCCGTTTCAAGCTTTGCCGGTCAATGCTGCGACTGGGATTGGCATGGTATCTGCAGGAGGCTCCGCAGAGCATTCTGTTGACGGCTAATTGCCACGGCAAACCACATCTAGCCGAAGGTTCCGCGCTGCATTTCAATGTGACGCATTCTGGCGGGCTGGGGTTGATCGCATTTACAACAGTTGGAGAAGTCGGCATCGACGTGGAAGCAATTCAGCGCGATATCGAGGCTCTCGATATCGCCTCCGCGAATTTTACCAGAAACGAAACGGCAATGATCGCGGCGGCGCGGACGCCGCAAGAACAGGCCAGTCTCTTTCTGCGCTACTGGACAAGAAAGGAAGCCGTGCTGAAAGCTGCGGGCTGTGGAATCCCGCGCGGGTTGGATACGGTCGACGTGTCCCAACAGCCTGTGAACCTAGTCCGGTTCAGCAGCGCACCCGACAACATCGCCGAATGCTGGCGTGTGCAGGATTTGGAATCGATCGACGGTTTTACTGGAGCCGTTGCCGCGCCGGCAGGAGACTGGTCGATCCAGCTACGGCCCGTTCGCTATGAAGACGTAGTTAGTGGATTCGCCGCGATGCTTCCCAGCGAGTTCTGACTTTGGGCTTGGCTCCGCGCTTGGGACGATGAAGGATCCTGCCCTTGCATGCGAAAGCGAAGTGGATTGACCTTAAGGCTGAATCACCGGCTGACCGGCATCTGGAATGAGCGGGAGGGAAGATGCCGCAGGTAGTTGTGAGCCAGCAGCGGATCGCCGGACTCCGCAGAGTCTCATAAGACGGGTGGAACGAGTCAAGAAGTTGACAACGAATGCAAGTCATCGATCAATAATTTGCACGGTGATGCTGACAATAAAATGACATTCTCTCGTAATTGCGAAATCTCCATCGCAAAATGCCGATTAAGAATCCGTAGCGCGTGCGGCTAAGGCACGTATAATCTGAGTATTGCGTGGATAGATAGATGGGGTAACCTATATCTGGACACGAATGGTCCAAAAATAGGTTACCAAAGACTTCTAGCAAAAAACTACTAACTACCCTAATCTCCTCTTACAACATATTGTAACGGGCGATAGCATCGCCCGGCTGTGACAGTCATCACGCAAGTCAACGAAAGGGCTCCACGATGCAAACTGCCCACAATGGTGACCGACTTAGGGAGAGATGTATTTACCCAAATCTGAAGTTGCGCATGTATACGACCGGTATGCGCCAGAATCGGCTCGCCAAGCTGCTGGGAATCGATGAGGCCTACCTGAGTCGGATTATCAATGGCGTTCGCGTTCCGAGGCAGCCGATGCGGGTGGAAATCGCGAAGGCCTTGGGAAGCGATGTAGAGTGGCTGTTCGAACAAACTCGAGCAGAAGCCGCCAAAAACTTGATGACGCTGAAAACAGAGATTGGCCAGGATTTTTTCGGAGAAAACTGAACGACTGCATTTCTTGCATTGCATTGGTGCCATGAGCGAGCCGCTCAGCACCTCCCTTAACCAATCCGAACAATTGAATTCATACTTTCGACACTCAGATGGGGGTGACATGGGCGAAGCCTGCTTCAACGTTGAAACTCGGATTGGCGAGATGCCGATTTCGGAGACCCTCAATCCTGCCTGGTATGCGGTACAGACCTCCTACCGCTGTGAACAGCGTGTAGCCACGGATCTGACCATGAAGGGCTTCAGAACCTATCTTCCGCTGCTGCGCGAAGTCCGCCAATGGACCGATCGCCGGAAGGTCATTGACGTGCCGGCCTTCAGCGGCTATCTATTTCTGCATTGCGCACCCAGTTTGCGTAACCGGGTAAGAGTGCTGGAGACGAGTGGAATTGTTCGCTTGCTGGGAGGAAATCATGCGCCGAGCCAAGTCTCCGAACACGAAATCGAGGATGTTCGCCGCACGATCGACAGTGGCGTTGCGTGCGACACCTGCGATGCGATGACGCCGGGCACCTTGGTGAGGGTAACGCGGGGCGCTCTTGCCGGCGTGCAGGGACGACTGGCACGGATCAAGAACAGCCTTCGCCTGGTCATTACGATCACGGCTTTCGCCCAAGCAATTTCCGCCGAACTGGGCCTGGACGACGTGGAAGCCGTCCAGGAACATCCCCTGACCAACTGTTCCGATCAAAAATATTAATTCGGCTCAGGGGAGAGGCGATCGCGGAAAAACTCGCTTGCATTCGCGGAGTTGTAAGTCTCCCGCCTGTGGACACGTCCATCGTCTGCCGCTGCAAGCTACGACGTTTCTCCATTTCCATAGACACTTTAGAGCGCGGTGTGGTGCTTTCCTGAGGGAAGCATCCCCTGGCAGGCTTGACTGCGGTCCACGCCGATCGCGGGAATTGTAAAGCCCTGCATCCTTCCCCGTTGCAATCTAGCCACTTTTCGGAGGCGCCCGGAAGAGCTCGGCGAACCGTCTCTGAACGAACACTCGTGGAGCGATCACCATGTTGAAATCAAGAGAACCCCGTGTTGCCATCCTGGGTGTGGCCGTTGACAACCTGACGATGGATGAAGTCCTGGACACTGTGGAAGCCAAGATTGCAGAGGGCGGATTCCATCAGATTGCAACAGCTAACGTGGATTTCATCATCAACTCAATCCATGACGAAGAGCTATACGAGACGCTCGCGCGCTGCGATCTGGTGCTGGCGGACGGCATGCCGCTGGTGTGGGCATCGCGTCTGTTGGGGACAGGACTGAAGGAGCGCGTGACCGGAGCCGATCTGGTACCGGAGCTGGCAAAATTGTCTGCCCAGCGCGGCTATCGAATTTTTCTGTTGGGAGCGGATGAAGAGAGTTCCGCCGGCACGGCAGCCTGGATGGAGAAAAACTTTCCTGGCGCCTGCATTGCTGGACGCTATTGCCCGGAATATCGGCCATTAGAGGAGATGGATCACGAGGAGATCCTGTCGAGGATCGAGATGGCGAGGCCGGACATCCTTCTGGTGGCTTTTGGAAATCCAAAGCAAGAGAAATGGCTGTCCATGCATCGCTACAGGTTGGAGGTGCCTGTATGCATCGGGGTGGGCGGTTCATTCGACTTTCTGAGCGGCAGGCTTTCCCGCGCGCCCGTTTGGATGCGGCGAAGCGGCCTGGAATGGCTTTACCGAACAATGCAGGAGCCGTCCCGGCTGGCAAAGCGCTATTTCAACAATGGAGTGGGCATCCTGCGTTATCTTCCTGTACAACTTGCGGCAATGGCCATGCAGGGGGAGCGGCGCCAACAGACCCAAATTACGAAAGAGATGGTTGGTGCGGCTATCGTTCTGCGCATTGACGGCGATTTCACCGGCGCTCTGTTGCCGCGGTTTGAGTCCGACGTTCGCAGCGCAGTTCTCTCCGGTTCTCATGTAGTACTCGATATGAGCAATACGGGATACATTGGAGCGGATGCGCTAGCCTCGCTCATTTACGTGATGAATGTTGCCCGCTGCTGGAAGCGTGAACTCTGGCTGGCCGGGCTGGATCGCCTTCTCGTTCAGGTTGTGGGGGCTTCGCGACTGAGACTCTTCTTTCGCATGGCCCCAAAAGTCGCGGAGGCACTGCGGCGCATCCAGCCGGAACTGATACCGGTTCCGCAATTCGGCAAAGACTGGGCGTTCTGCCGTATCGGTGGCCAGTTAATTCCAATTCACGTCGAGGAAGTTCCCAACGTGTACCGCCAGGTGCGGCAATTGCTCAGCCGGGGACTTACGGACGAGCCGATTTCGGTCCTGCCGCTCGACGGACGGGAGATGATCAAGCAACTGGCTTCAGAAGACGCCCGATGAAAGCTTGGCAGGAGTAGACCAAGGCACATCGACCGGACATCCGGGACGCCCACACGCCATCAATAATATGGAGCCCGTGTGCTGGCTCCCGCGCAACGGCAGTCCGATACCGTAAGGAAATCCGGAGATAACTTTTATGCTTCTATACCAAGTGCTCCACCTGTTTGGGTTCCTGCTCGTGCTGGCCACGCTGCCATTGCTCGCAGAACTTCTCGTACTGACCGGCGCGGCGCTGTTCCCCGCAGCGCGCGGGAAAGCTCAAGACACTGGGGCAGAAGCGTTTCCGCTCACCGTCCTGGTTCCGGCCCACAATGAAGAAGCTCTGATCGGGCGCTGCATTCGAAGCGTGCTGACCTCCGCTGATTCTGGTATGCAACTGCTGGTGGTTGCGCACAATTGTGCCGATGCCACGGCGGCGGAGGCCGAGTCTGCTGGCGCACGGGTACTGCTGTTGAATGATCCTGGCCAGGTGGGCAAGGGGTGTGCTCTGCGTTTCGGGTTTGCCGCGGCGCTGGCGGGACCTTCGCAGGCGGTGCTGGTCGTCGATGCCGATTCCGTCGTTTGCGCTGGGCTGATTGCGGCAGTTCGGCAGAGATTTCTCAGCGGTGCACAGGCGCTGCAATGCCGTTATGAGGTGAACAATCCCCACGAGAATCAGCGCACCAAACTGATGACGCTGGCCTTTCAAGCGTTCAACGTGATCCGCCCGCGAGGCCGTGAGCGCCTCGGCCTCTCTGTTGGCATTTTGGGCAACGGTTTCGCCCTTCACCGGGAAACACTGGCACGGATTCCCTACCGGGCTGATTCCGTGGTCGAGGATCTGGAATATCACCTGACTCTGGTTCGAGCCGGCATTCGCGTAGAGTTCGTCGACACGGCCGCGGTCCGCGGCGAGATGCCGCTTTCCGACCGAGGTGCGCGTACGCAGCGCGCTCGTTGGGAAGGCGGCCGCCAGCGCATGATGAGACGCTGGGCTCCAAGATTGATGGCCGATCTGCTGCTTGGACGAGTAAGGAGTGTGGAACCGCTCCTCGATCTTCTGGCGTTGCCGATCGCCACCGGTGCGTTTCTTTTGCTGGTTGCGGTTTGCTTTCCCTTTGCATGGCTCCGGCTGTATGCGCTGGGAGGCTTTCTCGTCTTGATCCTTCACGTAACGGTGGCTGCCACCTGCGGTTCGGATTTCTGGGGAACGATGAGAACCCTTGCCACCACCCCAGCCTACATCTTCTGGAAACTTTGGTTATTCCCCGAGATCTGGCGTACATCGCGAGCTAATTCCGCATGGATGCGTACGGAGCGCGATTCCCCTGCCGATGGTCAGTGAACCGTCAGGCGATTCAGGGCTTGAAATGGCCCAACAAATCGTTGCTCTCTATCTGAATTTCCGCAAGCCAACACGCTGCCGGCATCTCAAGTAGCCGGACTGCGCAAGTGCTGAAGGAGCTTTCTGTGAACACACCGAATCAACGTCATGCAATCACTTTCTGCAGTTCTGTCGTTCTAGCGATCGGCATGGTCTGTCCGCGGATGGCCATGGCCAAGCTGCCAGAAGACCCGCCGGTAGCCAATGATTCGCCGCGAACCGCGCAGCAGAGCGGCGATCCTGCGCAGAACACCCCGCCGGATCCAAAACTGAAAATCAGCCCCCTCGAAGCGCTGCGCAAATTCGAGCCACCGGTAAATGAGGAATACACACTGGGAGCAGGGGATGAGATTTCCATCCAATATCCCGGCCGTCCGGACTTGGCCAGCAAGGACGTGATCGGTCCGGACGGCCGCACGACGCTGCCGCTAGCAGGGCCGATCGAAGTTGCCAATCTAACTCGTGAAGCCGCCGCACAGAAGATCGCCGAGGCAATGTCGCCTTACTATACCAATCTCAAAGCAACGGTGAAGGTAGAGAAATACGGCTCAAACCACATCACTCTGCTGGGAGATGTGAAGAATCCTGGAACTGTAAATTTTGACCAGACGCCAACCCTGCTGGAGGTGCTCTCCAAAGGCGGCATTGAAACCCGTCCTGACGGCAATGTCCCCGAGCAATGCGTGATCTACAGAGGGGAAAAGGTGTACTGGATCGATTTGCAGGAATTGCTGGCAACGGGCAGCCCACTGGCGGATCTTCGCTTGCGCCGCAACGACCTGGTTTTTGTGCCTGCCATATCGACAAGGACCGTCACGGTGATGGGACAAGTGCAGCATCCGGGGCAGATTGTACTGAAGCATGACTCGACTCTCGCTTCTATTCTTGGCGAAACAGGCGGGTTGAGCGATGGATCTGGTAGTAACCCGGAGCTCCAGATTGTCCACCATTCCAAGGGAGATAGAACCCAGTATGTCCGTTTCAATGATCTGCTCAAGCCAAATGGGGGTATGGAAATCTCGCTCTATCCTGGCGACATCATCTATGTGCCGAAAAGCGGCCTGTCCAAAGTTGGCTTCGTGATGCAGCAACTGGCGCCATTCGTGACGATGGGTAGTTTCGCAGCGCTGGCAGCGCACTGATCAGAGAGGTAAACCATGCTCCATTCGATGTCCAAGGTACCCCCGGAAAACTCAAAGAGCGGACCCTCCTTTCCGCTGCGCCTGGCCGCCAGTTCCACTGAACCGCCGCGTCTGACGATCAATGTGTTCGGCAGTCTCCGTCGCCACTGGTTTATCGCATTGCTTGTGCTGCTCGTCTTGCTTGGCAGTGGAGCATACATCCTCTGGAAGAAGGCCAAGCCCGTTTACCAGTCGTACAGCGTGGTCTATGTTTCGCCGAGATTTCCCAAGATGCTGGCCAGCGACAGCGAGGTAGAACTTCCCTACGACTCTTATGTCCAGGACCAGATTCAGACGGTTACGCGGCACGACATTATCGGCGATGCCATCTCGAAGCTTCCGTATTCCGTGCGAAAGCGGACCGGTCCAGCGCTGCCCTATGAAATTCAGGTGTTGCAGAATACGCTCGAAGTGAAGAGAATCGGTTCAACCTATGAGATGGCTATTGGACTGAGTGGCTCCTCGCCGAACGGTCTGGCCGATATTGTGAATTCGGTCACCGACACCTATGTAGAGAGGACAAAGAGCGAAGAGTTTTACGGGCTCGACGATCGGCTGAATACGCTCCATCAGGAAAAGGACAGACTCCAGAAGGAGATGGACGACCGCCTGGCAGAACAGGCGCAGCTCTTGCAGCAGTTGGGCGTAGCCACGATCTCGTCTGCGCAAAGCGCGTCGAACCCCTATGACTCGACGTTGCAACAGCTGCGCGAGCAGTTGGCTACCGCGCGTATGCAGCGCGAAGCTGCCGAGGCACAGTTGGCGGCTGTGCTGAAAGGAAGCGGTACGGGAGCGGCAACCGTAATGGACGCTACTGCCGATGAGGCAATTGCCTCCGATTCCGGGCTATCCGGCATGAGAAGCACGCTGAACAGCCGTCGGGCCGTACTGATGCAAGAAATGAGCGGCCTGCGGCCGGATCATCCGGTCTACCAGAAAGACAAGGAAGAATTGGATTCGATCGATGGGATGATGAACGATTTGAGGCGCAAAGCCGGCCAACAAATGCACGACAGGCTGCGTCAGGACGTGTCGCGCACGCGAATGATTGAGCTCCAACTGACACAAGAATTGGTGCAGAAGACACATACGGCCACGTCGGCAGCGCCCAAGTTTCAGAGAGCTACGGAGCTTGGACCGGAGATCGACAGTCTTCAAAAAGCGTATGGCGCAGTCAATGACCGCATCCGCGACCTCGATCTGGAAAGCAGTTCGCCTGGATCGATCCATATATCCTCGAAGGCGCTGCCCCCACTTGGACCGGAACAGAGCAAACTGCGAATGTACCTGCTTGCTCTGATTCTGATTAGTTTGCTGTGCGCCACTGCCATTCCGGTTGGGATCGATCTTCTGGACGGAAGAATCTATACGACCCAAGACGTCGAGCGGGTGATTGGCTTCCACCCACTCGGTGTCCTGCTCGACAATGACGAATTCCGCCGAGAGATCGCGGACGAGTATTATTTTCGCCTCGCGGCAGGCATCGACTATGCCGTCCGGAATTCGGGAGCACGGACCTTTTTGTTTACTTCTCCTACGCATGGCTGTGGAACGAGCACCATCGTAAGCGAGCTGAGCAGCAAACTGCGAAGTCTCGATCTGAGAACGCGGACAATCATGGCATCGGCATTCGAAGGGATCGAGGCTGCTCCCGATGACGCTTCCTGGCGGCCCGAATTGCTTCTGCAAAGGCGGAAAAAGTCGGAAGAGATTCGGCCCGCCGCACTTGCGCCGGTCGCCGCGATTCACGACTACACGACAAACCGCATGGGACATGAAGGTCCCGCCCCCAATCCAGTGGCGCGGGCGCTGCATCACGCGGGCGAACAGTACGATGTGGTTCTGATCGATGCAAATCCACTGCCGATTTCAGCGCATACAGAGTATTTGGCACGCGTTTCCGATGCAACCGTACTTGTGGTGGAGTCCAGCACGACGACCAAGCAGGAGTTGGATCGCGCCGCACGGCTGCTCGAACGTCTGGAGGTCGCAGGCGTAGCTGTGGTTCTGAACAGGATCAACCTGAGCCGTTCAGATCACGCACTGAAAAAAGAGCTGCGGACGTACCAGCAATCATTTCGGCGCCGCCGTTCAGCTGCCAAAAAGGAGACCGATCAACGAGCCAAGGTCAGCGCCTGACAGCACGAACACGAAAAATTTGGATCGATGTAAGCAAACTCGGGAGGAGGAGATCTCTGCGGCAATGAACCCGCAGTCAGCCTATGCGCACACTGGAAATTCTGCTTGTGGTACTAACGGCCAGCGCTGCCGTGAGCCTGCTGATTGGCGGCTTGCCACGAACCGCCCGTTTGTTCGCGGCAAGCGCTCTGGTGGCGGCAATTGCACACGGAGGTCTTGAGGGCGCGCATTGGCAGATGATTCCCGCATACGCAGCCACCGTGCTTGTTTGCCTCGTTGCCTTTAAGCAAGATGGACGTCGGCCGCAACGTAGGATATTCGCAGCCTCGTCGGTACTGCTGCTCACAGCAGCGAGTATCCTGTTCTCGATTCTGCTGCCTATGTTTCGTCTGCCCAGCCCCACGGGGCCCTATCCGGTCGGTACGTCGATCTTGTACTTCAAAGACTCTTCGCGCATCGAGGATTCTGAGCCCGGCAGTGGCTCCTCAAGAGAACTGATGGTCCAGATTTGGTATCCGGCCCAGCCTTCGCGCAACCGCTTGGCCCGCTATCGCGAACCGCACGAGACCACCGCACTCAGCTCTTACCAGAGCGTGCTTCCAACCAATTCGTGGCTGGATGCCAACGTGGCGGTCGCGGGCGCCCCGTTTCCCGTTATCCTTTTTAACCATGCCTGGCAAGGCAGGCGGACCAATGACACCTTCCTGACCGAGGAACTGGCAAGTCACGGCTATGTCGTCGCCAGCATCGATCACACGTATAACGCGAGACTGGTTGCATTCCCGGACGGACGGGTCGCGCATGGAGTTGCATCGAACGATATAGATGCTCCAGAAAGCAGTACTGCGGAGCGTGTGAGGGCAATCTGGAACAAGGAGTTAACCAAGTGGGTAGCCGACCAGCGATTCGTTCTCGATCGCTTGGAGGCTATGAACCGTGCCGCCGGCACACCTTGGTTCGGACGCCTGGACACCAATATGGTTGGGGCCATCGGGCATTCGTTTGGCGGAGCGGCGGCTACTGCCCTGTGCGCCGAAGATTCGCGAGTTCACTCATCGGTGAACATGGATGGGTGGTTCTTCAACGCAATCCGCGCGCGAGGTCCGAATCAGCCGTTGCTTGTCATGAATGCCTACACCGCTCCGGTGAGCGCGGCCCCCTATCCAGATGCGAAGGTTGAAGCCGATCTGGACGCGACGGACTTTAGCGATATGGAGGCTTCGCTGCACAAATTCGGCGGGTATCTGCTGTTAGTGAAGGGCGCCGCTCACGAGGATTTCACGGATCAGCCTCTCGTCTCACCGCTGCGCATCTTGTCGCATCGCGGCGAGCTCCCTGCCCAGCGAATTCAGAATATTGTGCGCACCTATGTGCTTGCTTTCTTCGATAAGACGCTTCGTGGCGAAGATCCGGAGATTCTACGCGCGCCTTCCAACCCATATGTCGAGGCTTCGCTTAACGAGTGGCCTGAGAGCAAGACCGTATCGTTCACCATTTCCAATGGTCGATGAGAAACCGTTTTAGGTCGAGGATTATTGATGTTGTCCACACCTTACTTGCAACAGGCTTCCGCAATCGATATTGGCGGCACAAGCCGGTGCCGCAACTTCGCGTTCCTGGGTTGGATCATTGTCAATTGCCTTGGACTGAATGCGCTCCTCCACTTCATCGCCCTTTGGAGCATGCATCGCGCTTGGCTGCCGGATTGGCTATTCGATAGTAATCTGCATGCCTTGAACCGGTACGTGCATCTTTTGCAAGGCCACGACTCATGGAGGCCGATGCTGAGCGCCATGCACTTCTGGCAGGCGCATCCGCGAAGTCCTCTTTATCAAAACGTGTTCTTTTCGCAGCACATTAAGTTTCAGTACCCGCTTACCTCTTTGCTGCCCTTGGTGGCGCTGAATAAGTTGGGTTTTAGCGACCTGCAAATCTGGGCTCTTGGAAGAGCAGTTGGGTGGATCTCGGTAGGGTTGGTGGCGCTCATGTGCGTTGCTATCGCCCGGCACAGCTCCAGTTCAGCGCGGTGCCGGGTGCCCAAGCTCAACATCGCTACAATCGTAGCTATTTTTCTGGGGTCTTTGCTCTTCTACCCGCTGCTCATAGGCTGTGTCCTCGGGCAGATACAAACGATCCTCACGCTTTTCTATTCGGTGGCATTCTACTGTTGGCTGCGGGGTTACGAGCGGACCGGCGGCGTATTCATCGGACTCATGATTCTGGTCAAACCTCAATTCTCCCTGCTGCTGTTGTGGGCTGCATTGCGTAAACGCTGGAACGCCCTGATAGCCGGGCTGGCATGTGTCGCCCTCATTCTTCCCATCTCGCTGATTCTGTTCGGATGGCGGAATAACTGGGATTATCTGAGTGTCCTGCGTGCGCTCAGTTCTGTGGGCGAGAGCTATTATGCGAACCACTCAATGAATGGCCTGCTTAATCGCCTCCTGTTCAATGGCGATCAGATGTTTCATCCAGACAGCTTTCCGCCGTTTCATCCCGTCGTCTATGCGGGCACGCTGCTCAGTTCAGTTTTTTTGGTCGGTCTCGCTCTGGTCTTTACCGGCCAACGAAAACGTCTCGGCGGAATGGCCGATTTCGCGTGCGCGGCTGCCGTTGCAACAATGGCCTCGCCGATTGTTTGGGAACATCATTACGGCATCTTTCTGCCCATCCTGGTCTGGCTGTGGTTTGGCAGAACAAGCGGACTCGCCCCGATACGCAGCACGGCATGGCTTGCAGTTGCATATATTCTCATAGGCGATTGCTTGAGCCCGTTAAACCTTTTGTGGCACGTTCCCATCTTGAATATCGCGCAATCTTACACGTACTTCGGAGGACTGATGATCGTCTGGATCTTGCTCTCGCCGCGATATGCTGCAACAAGCGCAGACGGCACAGGGTTGGACGCCCCACACGCAGATTTGATCCATGCGAGAGATAGCGGGCGATTGAAAGAACCGGACGCGCTGCTCTCGATTTCTTAAGCACGTTCCCCTCAAACCGGAGAAGTAGCATCCGCCAGTCTGATCGGCCTCCAAACAGTTCACACTCTCAAAACGATTCTCCAGACCTTCTTGACTATGGGAGGGCACTGTGCCCGCATCTTCCGGTCGAATCATCGAATGCGAACCCGACGTCTTTACACAGAATCTGAACCGGCTGCCTTACGAATTCGCTCACGGTCTCGCCGGAAGCCCGCTCTTCGAGCTTTCCCGGCTTGTGGATGTGGCCGACAAGGTGGCGACACGCAACACTCCTCATCTGGCCGGCGGAGACGTGTATTTCAACGACGGGCTCATCGAGCCAGGTGAGAAGCCGTTGCGCCCCGACATGCCGCGAACGGCCGCTGCCGATCTGATTCGCAAAATCGACACCGCACAGGCCTGGATCATCCTGAAACACGTAGAACGCGAGGAGGGATATCGCGATGTGCTGGAAAACTGCATTCGCGACATTCTTGAACTCTCCGGACGCGAGCTACTGCGCAAGATCAAATGGTTCGAGGCAATTCTCTTTATCACCTCGCCGAATCGCGTAACTGAATATCACCTGGACCGCGAGGTTTCCTGGATTCTACAGCTTCACGGCGACAAGGAAATTCACCTGTTCGACCGCGCCGATAAGGACATCGTCCCCGACAAGGAGCTCGAAGTCTACTGGACCGCCGACAATCGGGCCGCGTGCTATAAACCGGAATACGAATCGAGAGCCATCGTCTATCAAATGCGCCCTGGAACCGGCGTGCATATTCCCATCAACTCCCCGCACTGGCTGCGGAACAAAAACAATATTTCTGTAACTCTGAATGTCAATTTCCAGTTTCATGACCGGCACTGGGCGAATCTTTATAGGGCGAACTACTATCTTCGCCGAACGGGGATCACGCCGCACCCGCCTGGCGCCCATCCTGTATCCGACAGCTTCAAGAGCGCGGCCTTTACCGTCATGCAAAGGGCGAAGCAGGCCGTGAAGGGGCGGCCGCATATCCCGGCGGAAGCGCGCGAGCAAAACAGAAGGATCGCGCAACTGGCGGGGCTGAGATGAGCCTCTTCCGTGCAGATGGCTCCGTGTCTGAGCCGCGAACAATCTCAACTGGCAAGAAATAGCGCGTGCGCTACGAACATCGGCGCTTACACGACTATCGAACGATAACTCCCGGGGCTACGCATGACTCTCTGGAAGCGCGAAGGAACACACCTAACTCTTAGCTGGATACTGGTAGGTATCTTGGGAGCAGTGGAAGGCGTCTATGGGCGGACTCAATACCTGGGCGACTGGATTTCTTACCTGAATGTCAGCAGATCCGTTTCCAGTAACGACTGGAGGGGCATATTCGACCCCATGTGGAATTCTGGCTATCCAGCGCTCATCGCTTTGGCGCGCAGCCTGGCTCCCCGGACCGCCGAAGGCGAATGGTACGCCATCGCCCTGTTGAACTTTTTTATTTTTCTCGGAACCTATGCTTCTGTGCGGTACCTGATCCGGCAGGCCGCGGCATCCCGTGATAGTTTTGCAGAGCGAGAGGTTTGCAGGCCGGTGGTGACATGGACGGTCTGCAGTGCCTTCTTGAGTTATGCACTCTGTTTCGATAAGGTATCGCGTGTTGCTCCCGACCTCCTGGTCTCCATGCTGTTCATTCTTGGCGCGGCGCAGGTTCTCCGCGTCATCCGCCTCCGCTCGGCAATGTCCGCCGCGACTCTGGGGATGATCCTGGGGCTTGGATGCTGGGTAAAAGGCGTTTTCCTCTGCAACGCAGCAATCTTTCTTCTGATTCTCATACTGGCGCGATTCACGGGGAAGATACCGTGGCGCACTTTTGCCATCAGCGCGTTGGTTTATCTTGCACTTTTCATTCCATACGTCTCCGGGATCTCCTGGTCTTATGGCCAATTCACGCTGGGCTCTTCAGGAGAGTTGAATTACGCCTTTCATGTGAACCACCTGCCGCATTGGACAAATTGGCAGGGAGGGCCGTCCCAGTTTGGCAGGCCGATTCATTCTTCCGTACAGCTATTGAACGATCTTCCTGCCTTTGCGTTTCTCGAACCGTTTACGAGCACTTATCCGCCTTATAACAACCTGGCTTATTGGTATCGCGGCTTTCGCCATTTCTTCAGCATCGCGAATCAGATATCGGCGGCCGGCCAGGGGTGTTACTATTTCGCGGGAATCGTAAAAGCTCATCAGATTCTGTGGGCCTTCCTGATGGTGCTGCTTGTCATAACCTTGAAGCGCGATTGGCGAAAGGCTGCCCTGGGAAGTTTGAGAGCATTGTGGCCCATTGTCATTCTCCCCGTGCTGGCCTTGATCCCGTATCTGCTGGTGCATGTGGAGGACCGCTATCTTGGGGGGATACTGCTCGTACTTACCCTGTCTCCTCTCGCACTTGCTCTCGACCCGAAATTCCCGTCAAGGCGATTCGCCCTCGTCTTTCTGCTCACGGCGTACACCATTGGCGCTATTGCAGAGTTGGGAAGGTATGACGCCTGGACAATCCATGCCGCGCTTCACCGCCAGGATTTCCACCGCGATCCACAATGGAGGCTGGCTACCGCCCTGACAGCGGGTGGACTGAGAGCGGGAGATACCGTAGCCCTCATTGGCCGCAGGGATGCTAACTTCCGCTGTAGCTGGGCTTATGTCGCGCGCATTCGGGTGGTTGCCGAATTCGGTTCGCTGCCCTGGAGCATTGAACCATGGGACCGTATGCCGTTTGAACACTTGAAACCAGAGGAAGCCGATCAGGACTGGGGCACTTTCTTTTGGCAATTGCCACCGGAACAGCGCGAACGCGTCATCAGAGCATTTCACGATACAGGAGTCCGGGCCGTCGTCTCCCTCGCTCAGCCCAACGCCAGTTCAAGCGGGTGGATATCTGTATCCGACACCGGCGCGTGGATCTACAGCTTCGATCCGCAATTGACAGCGTCCCTTCACGCCATGCAGCAGACAGCCGGGCATGATCGAGCTGTGAACTATGTGGGGATTATCGGCAACGGGTTCGTCACCGCTCATGGCACCCAGGCGCCGCATTCCTGAATCGGTGTTCGGGCTGTCATCCTCACTGAGAACCCAATTCGGCCAGAGTCGCAGAAATCGCTTGTAACAGGGGACGCTGGGGATAAATGTGTCCCCCGGGAAGGATTTGCACTGAAAATCGGCGACGTGTCTGCCGCTTCCATGCGAGCAACTCGCCCCAACTGACGCTTGCATCCTTCTTCCCGGCGAAAACTGTGATCGGGCAGTCCAGCGGCTCGCTCTCCCGAAAACGATAACTCTCCACAACCGCAATATCGGCCCGCAGAATTGGCAGGATGACCTCCATGAACTCCGCATTCCGCAGAAACTCATGAGGGATGCCATCGTAGAGGCGAGTTACCTCCTCTATGAATTCCAGGTCGGGGAGCGAATGCAGCGGGTTCGTATCGTCAGGAGAATCCGGAGCGCGACGACCGGAAAGAAAGAGCCAGGCGGGCATGGAAAGCCCCTCGCGCTGCAGTCTGTGCACCCATTCGAAAGCCAGCAATGCACCCATGCTATGTCCGAAAACCGCGTAAGGAATGTCCAGCCAGTGCCGCAACTCACCAGCCATAACGTCCACCAGCGGGTCCATCTGGGTGTAAAGGGGCTCGGAGAGCCGGGTCTCCCGGCCGGGCAGCAGAACCGAACATATCTGCACAGAACCAGGCAGCGCGGCGTTCCAGGAATGAAATGCTGTCGCGCCGCCTCCCGCATGGGGCAGGCAGAACAACCGCAGGCGCGGATGCCCAGCCACTGAACGGCACTTTAGCCAGAGTGAACTTCTACTCAAGTCAGCGTTTCTCCGGAATTGATTCTACTCGATCCATGCACGCATTTGAGCAGATGGATAGATTCTCAGATATCTGCTCCCTGCGAACCTTGGAAGATATTTTGTGAAGTTCCAATTATGGCTTCCACATCAACAAGGCTCTCACTCCTTTGGTGACCTGTTTCCGGCGACAACCGTTTTCCACTGGCAACGGTTCTTGACCCTGTACATCGGTACTCCCATCTCAAACGCATTTGCTTTGTTCCTTCGAAACATAAGACGGCCTCGTTTACGTGCGGGCCGCTCCGCTGTCTCCGTTCCGGATACTATCTCCGGAAGTTAGACCCCACCCTTCCCCTAATGCTTTGAATGCGAGAGGTCTGAATATGAATATGTCGACATCGGAATTCTGGCCAAGAGTTTCAGAGTCGGTGCCTTTCTGGCCCGACGGAGCGGGAGGCTCGGTCGCGGGCGCCCCTCGAAGATCACAAGGTACGGCGAAGTTCTGGATGATTCTGGATGGGATCATCATCCTTGGGGCAGCAATGCTTGCCTCGTTCTACAAACTGCATACGGGCCCCGTGGCTGGCGCAAGGGTGCTCTGGCATGGGACGCTGATACACGGCCGTTCCATGAGTATCTTGCTGGCCTTTTTGTTCGGGTTCATCATCGCGCTCATGGTGACCAGCCGCAGATTGAATCTGTACTACCCCACGCGGCTCAACAATCTTCTGCATGAGCAACGGCTGAGCGTCCAGGCCTGCTTAACCTCCGGTTTGCTGCTTACTGGCACGCTCTATCTGGTAAAGGCCGAGGATATTCCGCGCAGCATTGTTCTCATGACGGTTGGAATTGTCACCGTCACGCTGAGCCTACGCAGGCTTATTTATCGTGTGTTGATGTATCGACGCTTCGAACACGGCATCGGCACCCGCAGCGTTCTCATCGTTGGCACCGGGCCGGAGGCGCACGCCCTTCGTCATCACCTGGAGCGAATCCGGCATCTGGGCTACACCTTCAAGGGATTCATCGATGTTTCCAGTTCCGAATCCGGGTTTACCGCCACGCCCTCCGATGTAGTCGGTTCGCTCGATACGCTCTTTCAAAACGCCCGGAAGGAATTCGTGGATGAGATACTCTTCACTACGCCCATCGACCGCAACTTTGTTCGCGACGTGCTCGAACAGGCCCGCAGGCATGGCGTAGACCTGCGCGTGGTGCCCGACTTGTATGGCGGCGTGGCCTGGAATAACCCCATCGAATACATCGGTCAGTTCCCGACGATTCCGCTCCACCGGGGACACGTGCCAGAGATGGGCCTTCTGCTCAAGCGTCTGCTCGACATCGCCTTCTCCAGTCTGGCGCTGATCGTCCTCCTGCCGTCGCTGCTGGCGATTGCCATCGCGATCAAGCTCGATTCCCCCGGTCCGGTCCTTTACACTTCCGAACGCATTGGCAAAAAGGGCCGGGTCTTCCGCTGCATCAAGTTCCGCACCATGGTCCGCGACGCGGAAGAGCGCCGCTCCGATGTGTTGCACTTGAACGAGCGCAAAGGCGTGCTGTTCAAGATTGCCAACGACCCACGCGTCACGAAGGTCGGCCGTATCCTGCGCAAGTATTCGCTCGACGAACTGCCCCAGTTCCTCAATGTGCTCCACGGCGACATGAGCGTTGTCGGCCCTCGGCCCCCTATCGCCAGCGAAGTCCGCGAGTATAAGCTCAGCCACTTGCGCCGCCTCGACGTCATTCCCGGAATCACCGGCCTATGGCAGGTGCAGGCGCGCCAGGACCCCTCGTTCGACAGTTATGTCTCGCTCGATGTGTCTTACATCGAGAATTGGAGCCTTTGGCTGGATATCAAGATCATTCTGCGCACGGTCGGCGTGGTCTTTGCCGGAACCGGTGCCTAATCGGTTCTTCAGTCCATGTGGCGCTTCTGCCATCGCCGATGCAGCTTTTGCTTTCGAAAAAGCGGCAAAACCCCGCAGGAGCCAAGTGAGAAAACATGACTCAGCCAAGACCGAGCTCTGGAGAAGAAATGAGTGGCAATTTTTTGCAACGATTCCTCTCCCATCACATCCAATATTGCAGTGAAGCAGTTATTCGCACTCCGGCTTGTGGGAGTGACATGGGCGAAGCCCGCATGGAGCGGTCATTGTCCGGCAAATCGCCTATTCCGCGAACAATCGCTTTGCCCATCTCCGAATAGAAATACAGATTCCGCCAAGATCAGCCCCAATCGATTTCAGAGCTTTGTGCCGGTTTCCGTGCCCCTGAGGCACCCTCCAAGGGACTGTCCTCATTGCAAGTCAGCACTGTAGAGGCAAGCAGTTGTATTCCTGTCTCAGTATCCGTAACCCAATCGACACTCCTGACACTCCATCGGAGTACGCGCGGAGGAGCTTCCATGGCCACAGCCTTAGATCAAGCCGCGCAGTCGTCCGTCTTTGCCCACGATGCCGAGACTGGCAGACTGTTCGCCACCAACTTCGACCATCACCCTTTTCAGTTCCACCACGCTCTCCACACAATGGAGATCTTTCAGATGCCGGCGTTGCTGAAGCTCGCAGAATTCTGCATGCGGAAGCGCACGCACAAGAGCCACTTCGAAACCGGCGAGCCCGTGGTGAACGGCTACTTCGGCAACAAGCCCGCGGATATGACTTTGGTTCAGGCTCTGGAGCGAATCGGGGAAAGCAAAAACTGGATCATTCTGAAACGGATTCACGAAGTGCCGGAGTACCGCGCGGCTCTGGAGGTTTTTATCTCCGAGCTGTCAGAGCTTACGGGCACGGATTTACGCCATCTGTATCACGATCCAGTTCTCACGATCTTCATCACTTCGCCCAACCGCATCACGCCCTACCATCTGGATGGTGAAGCCAATTTTCTCGCGCAGGTGCAGGGCAGTAAATCGGTGTTTCTCTACGATGCGCACGATCCGTACATCCTGACCGCGGCGGAGATGGAGCAATACTGGACGGGCCATCTACTGGCGCCCCGATGGCACGACGAGCTGTCGAATGGGCAGTGGCGTTACGACGTATCCCCTGGGATCGGAGTTTTCAATCCGGCCACCTTTCCGCACTGGGTGAAGAACACAGACAATGTCTCGGTTTCGGTCAGCATCAATTTCAAGCGGGTGCGAAACGACATGATAGGGGCGTACCGAGCCAATTACTATGCGCGGAAGATCGGCCTTCATCCCAGCGATCCGGGGAAGTCGCAGGCCATCGATCGCTTGAAGAGTCTGACTTTCGGCAAGCTGTACCAAGGGGCCCGCTCCACGCGAACTGCGATCCGGTCGCGCTTCGGGATTTAGAACTCCGCAGCGCACACTCGCCGGCGCCCGAACTTACTTCCGAGACAGACTTCAGCCACGCTGCGACGCAACTTCTTCGACTGTTAGTGCGCATCTCCTATGGCGTGACGATCGCGAGACATTGTGGCTGCGATCCTGGATGTGATCGGTCGCGCAAGACAGTTACGTCCAACCGGGCAGCTTGCTGTTTGACGATTTTGTAGTTCTCGAATCGAGCCGGCGACTTTCTCAGCCGTGAGAAAACCAGGGGACCAGCCTGGCTCCTACTCCACAAGGGATATTCCCGGCCCTGCTGTGGATACCGGCTCAAGCATGAGGTGCGGATATGCCATCGACAAAGAACGGAATCCGCCATACTGACAATAGCTTCGATACGTTGCGTCTATTCTTCGCAGTGCTGGTGATCTTCTCTCATAGCTTTGCCCTGGGCCGTGGCTCCAACGATAACGAACCTCTCTCTGTGCTGACTCAAGGGCAGATTACTCTTGGAAATGTGAGCGTGTGGGCCTTCTTTGTGATCAGCGGATTTCTCATCACGCAGAGTTGGACGCGCTCTCCAAAACCGGCGAAGTTTCTCAAGAAGCGCATCGCGCGCATTTATCCGGCGTTTATTGTCGCCGCGGTGCTTTCCGCACTGGTCGTGGTGCCATTTGCGGCGGATCCGGCAACGGATCGCTCCCTGGGGATAGGCAACTTCTTGTTGCAAACGCTGCGGCTACAGGTTTTCGATGCCCCGCCGGTTTTTGTCCATAACCCGTGGCCCAACGAGCTGAACGGTTCTCTTTGGTCGGTGTCCTTTGAATTCTGGTGCTATATCGGAATTATGTTGCTGGGACTGACTGGAATGCTTCTGCGCCGCTGGCTCGTGGCAGCGATCTTCGCAGCGGCGGTTGCCTGGCATCTCTATCTGTATATTACAGGGTGGGTCCCGGGAGGCAAACTTCTTGGAGTTATCTTTGGCTTTCCACTGTTCTGGGCGATCGTTCTCCCTTTCTTTCTTGCAGGGTCTTTATTTCATCTCTTTGGCGGTACAGCTTTGCTGCGCAGGCCTCTGATGATTGCGGCTCTTGCAGTCCTCATCGTGTCGAACTTCATCCCGAATGCGTATGTAGTTACTCTTCCTGTTTGTGGCGCATACCTTCTGCTTGGCTTGGCATACCAACCATGGCTGCGTCCGCTGAATCTGGGGAGATTTGGGGACTTTTCCTATGGGACCTATCTGTATGCCTTCCCTATTCAACAGTTGATTGTTAAGTTTGGAGGAGGAACGATGGGACCGGTGAAGCTCTTCCTGTTGGCGACTCCCCTCGCAGTGGGCACCGGCGCTCTTTCCTGGTTTCTTGTGGAGCGGCATTTTCTGGCTCGCAGTTCGGTTCTAAAGTCGGCCGCGTCTTTGGGTCAGAAAGCAGCAATAAGCCTGATCTCGATATGGAAATCGAGAAGAAACTCGTTCCGCGCCGGTTCGAGCATTTCCACTGAGCGGGCACTGCCGCACGACGAGCCTGGCGAAACTGCCTCCCAGGGCGCGGAGATATCTGCATAAGTCCACAAGGGTTTGTCATTGAAGCACATGGAAAACCTTCGATTGGGGACCGGGACCGACGAGTCGCACACGTTGCTCGGCGGCATCCATGGCGCCTCGATTCGACCTCTAAAAAGAACAACATTCCAATACTCTGAGAGCAATTTTGCCGACTGACACGACATTATCGACTATTGAGATCTCCGAACGGGAAGCGGCGGCGGAAGACCGCGCTGGAGGGGAGGCGCTTGCCAGGAAAGTGCTGGAATCGAAAGCGATGCAGGCCACCTTCTGGACAGTGATGGACTATGGGTGTTCGATGGCGCTGCGCGTCATCAACAGCCTGGTTCTTACCCGTCTGCTGATGCCGGAATCCTTCGGCCTGATGACGCTGGTCACAACGCTCGTCGTCGGAATCAGCCTGATCTCCGATATCGGCCTGGGCCCCAACGTGATTCAGAGCCCCCGCGGAGACGAACCCACACTTCTGAATACTGTGTGGACCTTGCAGGTGCTTCGCGGCGTGGGCATCTTCATTGTTTCCCTGATGCTGGCTTGGCCGATGTCGCTCGTCTACCATGAGCCACGGCTCCTGGCTCTATTGCCGGCGCTGGGCGTCAATGTTGTCATCAGTTCCTTCAACAGCACCAACCTGCTTTCGATGTCGCGCCACATGGGTGTTCGCAGGGTGTTCCTGCTCGACATCACAACGCAGCTCTTCACGCTGCTGGTCACGGCAGGTTGCGCATTGGTGTATCGGTCGGTGTGGGCCCTGGTCATCGGAGCGATTCTGAGCACGATCTACCGCCTCATCTTCAGCTTTTACCGGCGCCTGATCCCCGGCATCCGGAATTCCTTCTGCTGGGACCGGGAGAGCCTGCATTCCCTGGTTCACTTCGGCAAATGGATTGTGCTATCGACGGCTTTCTACTTCTTCGCCTCGCAGGCGGACCGCCTAATCCTCGGAAGACTGATCAGCTTCAGTCTGTTGGGCGTGTACGGCATCGCTTATTCGGTCTCGGACATTCCGCGAGCCATCATCAACGCATTCGCGCAAAAGGTCGGCTACCCGTTCATCGCCAGAATGGTCCATCTGCCGATAACTGAATTTCGCAAAGTGTTCTTGCGATATCGTCTTCGCGCTCTGCTGGCAGGCGCGGTCATGTTATGCCTTATGGTGCACCTCGGCGGCTTTCTGGTAACAAGAATGTACGATCGCCGGTATCACGCCGCGTCGTGGATGGTGCCGGTTCTGGCCCTTGGCCTGTGGCACACGCTGATGTATGCCACCACCATGCCGGCGCTGTTTTCTCTCGGCAAGTCGCAGTACTCGGCGTTCGGCAACGGTTTGTACTGTATCGCGGTTGTAACGGCCATTCCTTTCGCCTTCCATTTCTTCGGGATGTTTGGCGCGGTAATTGCCGTGGCCGCGGGCGACTTTCCGCTCTATGTCGTGACAGTCGCTGGAGCCAGCCGCGAGGGCATTTCGACATGGCGGCAGGACCTGTGGTCCACCGGATTCTTTCTTGTCCTTCTGGGCCTGGGTCTTGCTGTGCGAATGTCCATCATCGGCTAGCATCTTCACTTCTGTCCCTTGCAGAAGCCCGGCAGTCGAATCGCTCCTTCTCGAGGCAAAGCCACATTGCACACTGATGCAAAACGGCAACTGAAGTAAAACTCCCCTGGCGCGAATCTTGCTCAGAGCATTGCTTCATTCACTGTAGCCTCGCTTCCAACTCGACAGCTTTTGAATTCGGTGCCCTCCTATGACGACTACGGACACAATGCAGAGCACACGGGCGATCACATCGCCGGCAACGGAGCGGCTCGTGGAACACGTGTTTCCCCTTCCGCTGAAACCTCTGTGGCAAATGTTCGACGAAGTCGCAGCGCAACACGCCGAGCGCACAGCGGTAACATTTGGCGACCAGCAGCTTTCTTACGGAGAGCTTCGTGCACAGGCCAGCCAACTTGCACGTCACCTGCGCAACCTGGGCGTAGGCCCGGATTCCCTGGTCGGCGTATTCGTAGAGCGCTCGGCACGAGCGATCGTTGCCTTGCTGGCCATTCTCAAAGCTGGAGGAGCGTATCTGCCCATCGATCCCGCTTATCCAAGCGCGCGCATCTCCACAATTCTCGACGATGCCCGGCCAACGGTTCTATTGACCGAAGAACATCTTCTCGGCAGGCTGCCCGTGCAGGACACACATGCGATTCTCCTCGATCGCGAGATCGCGGCTGGTGCTGATCCGGAGGGCTCTGGGATCGCGTCGGAAGCAGGTTTGGAGAACCTGGCGTACGTCATCTACACTTCGGGATCGACGGGAAAGCCCAAGGGCGTGATGGTGACGCAGGCCAATGTCGCGCGTCTGCTGAGGGCGACGGCGGAATGGTTTCACTTCAACGAAAACGACGTCTGGACGCTCTTCCATTCCCTCGCCTTTGACTTCTCGGTATGGGAGGTATGGGGCTGCCTGCTGCACGGCGGAAGGCTCGTAGTTGTTCCCTTCTCCGTCTCGCGCTCGCCAGAGGACTTCCATGAGCTTTTGGCGAAAGAACAGGTCACTGTTCTGAATCAGACGCCGTCCGCTTTCTATCAGTTGATGACTGTGGATCAGACGCGACCGCAGCCGGCCCTAGGGCTGCGGCTGGTCATCTTCGGCGGCGAGGCCTTGAACTTCAAGACGCTGCAGCCATGGTTCGCTGCCCATGGCGACAGGCGGCCGCGGATGATCAACATGTATGGCATCACCGAGACCACTGTGCATGTCACATATCGCGAGGTGACCGCATCCGATGCCGCAAACGGCGCATCCAGCCTGATCGGAATTCCGATTCCGGATATGCAGCTCTACCTGCTCGGCGATGACAGGCGGCCCGCGCCGGCCGGGGAAGTGGGCGAGATCTATGTGGGCGGTGCAGGCGTGGCGCGGGGATATCTGAACCGGCCCGAGTTGAACGCCGAGCGTTTTGTCTCCGATCCATTTTCCGGGAACCCGAATGCGCGCCTGTATAAATCCGGCGACCTTGCGCGCCTTCTGCCCGACGGTGAAGTGGAGTATCTCGGCCGCGGCGATGCGCAGGTAAAGATTCAGGGCTTTCGCATCGAACTCGGTGAGATCGAAGCCGTCATCGCGGGGCACGGGCAGATACGAGAAGCGCGCGTGATTGCCCACACGGATGAGGCGGGAACGAAGCGGCTGGTGGCGTATTACGTGACGCAGGAGGGTGCGGTGCTGGCTGCACGCGAACTGAGCCAGTATCTGAGCGGGAAGCTGCCGCCCTGGATGATGCCCTCGGTGTATCTGCCGATCCAGGCCTTTCCTCTCACTCCACACGGCAAGGTGGATTACGCGGCGCTGCCGGAGCCAACGCTGGGATCGTCCAGAACCAGCGAGGAAACCAGAGGCACGGAACTGGAACAGGAAGTCGCAGCCGTGTGGCAGAAGGTTCTGAGTGCAGATCACGTCGGCCTTGACGACAACTTTTTCGACATCGGCGGAACGTCGCTGCTGCTGGTGTCGGTGCAAATGAAGCTGCAAACGCTGTTGAACAGAAAGATTTCCGTCGCGGAACTCTTTGCGTACACCACGGTCCGCACCCTCGCGGAAAAGCTGGGAGGTTCGGCTCCCGAATCCGGATCGTGGCATTCGGCACAGAACCTGGCACAGAAGCAGCGGGCTGCATTTGCGCGCGCCCGCGCAGCCAACAAGGCGGCCCTATGAGCATCCCGGAAAACGAAAATCGACTGGAAGGCGTTGCAATCATCGGCATGTCGGGCAGGTTTCCCGGCGCGCCGGACCTTGAGACATTCTGGGCCAACGTCGTAGCAGGCAGGGACACGATCACCCACTTCTCGCGCACCGAGTTGGAAGCGAGAGATCGTGCTTCTATGGAGTTCGGTCCCGAATATGTGGCCGCCCACGGCGTTCTGAAGGACGCCGAGTTGTTTGATGCCGGTTTCTTCGGCATTCCACCCCGCGAGGCCGATTTTCTTGACCCCCAGCACCGGCTCTTTCTGGAAACATGCTGGAATGCGCTCGAGGACGGTGGATACGATCCGGCGCTGTTTTCCGGGCAGATCGGCGTTTTTGGCGGATGCAGTCTGAACACCTATTTGCTGGCAAATCTGAGCGCAAGCCGGGAGTTCATCGACGAGCTGACCGGCAACTATCAGGTCGGCGAGTTCCAGGCCGCGCTGGGCAACGACAAGGACTTTCTTTGCTCGCGCGTGGCGTACAAGTTGAATTTGCGTGGTCCGTGCGTTACGGTACAGGCCGCATGTGCGACATCGCTGGTGGCGATCTGCCAGGCGAGCCAAAGCCTGCTGACCTATCAGTGCGATATGGCTCTGGCCGGAGGCGTCTCGGTCACTTTTCCGCAACATCGCGGCTACGTCTATCAGGAAGGCAGCATGGGGTCGAAAGACGGGCGATGCCGTCCCTTTGACGCCGACGCGACGGGCACTGTCTTCGGACACGGCGTGGGAGTAGTGCTTCTGAAGCGCCTGGAAGATGCGCTTGCCGACGGCGACCGGATCGATGCCGTGATTCGCGGCTTTGCAATCAACAATGACGGCGCCGCGAAGGTCGGCTACATGGCGCCCGGCGTAGAGGGCCAGGCGGGAGCAATCGCGGCCGCGCAGGCCATGGCGGGCATCCGTGCAGACGCGATCACGTATGTTGAAGCGCATGGCACAGCAACGCCGCTTGGCGATCCCATCGAGGTCGCCGCACTGACGCGCGCTTTCCGCAAGAGTACGCAACGAAACGGCTTCTGCTCCCTGGGCAGCACCAAAGCGAACATTGGCCATCTGGACGCCGCAGCGGGGGTCAGCGGGCTTATCAAGACGGTGCTTGCCATGCGGCACGGAACGATTCCGCCGGTGGCCAACTTCCTCCAGCCGAATCCCCGCATCGATTTCGCGAACACGCCTTTTTATGTCAGCCGTGAAGCTTCGCCATGGCAGCCCGACGGTCCGCGCATCGCCGGTGTGAGCGCATTTGGCGTGGGAGGCGTAAATGCGCATGTGGTGCTCGAAGAGGCGCCGGCAGACTGGCCGGAGCCGTCTATGCGCCCTGCACATGTGCTCTGTGTTTCGGCGCGTTCCCAAGCCTCGCTCGACGCGGCGCTACTCAACCTTGGCCGGCATTTGCAAGAGCATCCCGAATTGGATCTGGGGGATGTCTCCTATACACTCCAGACCGGGCGGCATGGCTTCGATCATCGCGCCTCCGCGGTATGCACGAGCGTGGACGAGGCGGTCGGATTGCTCGCCGCGCCGGGAAACCGGCAGATTCACAGGTCTCCGGGCATCGTCGCCCGCCCCCAGCCGGTCTTCCTCTTCACCGGGCAGGGCGCACAGTTTCCCGGCATGGGACGCACGCTCTACCAGGCGGAGCCCACCTATCGAAATCAGATCGATGAATGCGCGGAGATACTGCGGCCCGTGCTGGATTTGGATCTGCGCACCGTGCTCTTTGCTACCGATGCCGAAGCCGGCGCCGCGGCGCTCATGGAAACGCGGCTGGCGCAGCCGGCGCTGTTCATGACCGAACTGGCGATGGCCAGGCTATGGATGGAGTGGGGGATCGAACCGAAGGCCATGGCGGGCCACAGTCTGGGAGAGTTCGTTGCGGCCGTTGTGGCCGGAGTGATGAGCCGCGAAGACGGACTCAGACTGGTGGCGGCGCGCGGCCGCTTGATGCAGCAGATGGACCGGGGAGCGATGCTCTCCGTGCGTCTCGGCGAGGAGCGGATATCGGCTCTGCTCGACGATCGGCTTTCGATTGCCGGCCTGAACAGCCCTTCCCTGTGCGTGGTATCGGGGCCCATTGAAGCCATCGAGGAACTGGAGAAGCGGCTCGAAGGGGAGTCTGTCGGATGCAAGCGCCTGCGGACTTCCCATGCCTTCCATTCCGCCATGATGGATCCGATGCTGGACGCCTTCGAAGACGAGGTGAGCCGCGTAGTCCTTCATGCACCGTCGATTCCTTATGTGTCGGGAGTGACCGGCGCGTGGATCAAGCCCGAAGATGCGGTAACCACGCGCTATTGGAGGGACCATTGCCGCAAGCCCGTTCGTTTCGCGGATGCGGTTGCGCTCTTGCTGGATATGCCAGGAGCTGTGCTGCTGGAAGTGGGGCCTGGGCAAACGTTGACAACCCTAGCGCATCAGCAGCGCGGCAATCGCGCTACGCCGATCGTGGCGTCTATGCCGGAGCGCGACGCCGAGGCTGTTGCCTCGGAAACCATGCTGGAGGCCCTTGGCCGGCTGTGGGCTGCCGGCATTCAGCCGGAGTGGACGCGCATTTGGAGCCAGGAGCACAGAAAGCAGGTTTCGCTGCCCACCTACCCATTTGAGCGCAAGAAGCACTGGATCGAACCGCCGGCGCAAGCAGTCGTGGCCAATGCCTCCGTGCAAGCCATGAATGCATCGCGCGAGACTGAAACTCCAACTGAAAGAGATACCGATATGGCCAATAACGCAAACGGAATTGCTCCCGAACGCCGGCTTAGACTTCAGCCTGTTGTGGCAAGCCTCTTTGAAGAGCTCAGCGGGATCGCCACCGGCCCTGAATCCATCGATACTTCCTTCCTTGAACTGGGATTCGACTCTCTTTTTCTGACCCAGGCGACGCAGGCCGTGCAGCGCCGCTTTGGCGTCAAGGTCACCTTCCGGCAGATGGTGGAACAATATTCGAGCATTCGCGCGCTCGCCGACCGTCTGGATTCGATTCTTC
Organism: Occallatibacter sp.; assembly: GCA_049515995.1. Lineage (GTDB taxonomy): Bacteria > Acidobacteriota > Terriglobia > Terriglobales > Acidobacteriaceae > Telmatobacter. The sequence continues at coordinate 58,563 of JBEKTO010000012.1, forward strand.
CCGCGGATGCCTTTCCCGCGGAGCAGCCACAGCCTCAGCATCAACCTCCCGTGGCCGCGGAAGCGGTTCCGCGGCTTGTTCCTGCGCCCTCTGTCGCAGCAGGTTCGCCGCTCGAAGAACTGCTCCGGGCGCAGATGCAGGCCATGTCCCAACTCTTCGAGCAGCAACTGTCGACGATACGCGGAGCTGCGCCTGCCGCGGAGCCGCAGCGGTCCTCTGCAGTATTGCCAGGCCCTGCGCCTGTTGCTGCCAAGGTAGCAGCCCCGAGCGAAGTTGCGTCTGCCGCGCCAGCCGGCGGAGTCAAAACGCACGGTCCCTTCAAGCCCGTACAGCCCGGCTCAAGAGACGGGCTGACGGAGCCGCAGCGTGAATACATTCAATCGCTCGTCGCCCGGTACACGGCGCACACCGGAAAATCGAAAGAGTATACGCAGACGCATCGCCCGCATCTTGCCGACCCCCGTGCTGTCGCGGGCTTTCGGTCCCTGTGGAAAGAGATGGTCTATCCGCTGGTGTCGAACCGCTCCAAAGGCTCCCGCATCTGGGATCTCGACGGCAACGAATACATCGACATCGTCAACGGATTCGGCGCGATCATGTTCGGGCACGGGCCGGAATTTGTGACCGAAGCTGTTCGACAGCAGATCGACCTTGGGGTGGAGATCGGCCCGCAGTCCTCGATGGCCGGCGAAGTCGCGGCTCTGATCTGCGAACTCACGGGCATGGAGCGCGCCGCTTTCTGCAACACCGGTTCCGAGGCGGTGATGGCGGCGCTGCGCGTGGCGCGCACGGTGACTGCACGCGACAAGATCGTGTACTTCACCGGAGACTACCACGGCACCTTCGACGAGGTATTGCTGCGCGCCACGCCGCACGGCGCTGCGCCGATCGCCCCCGGCATTGCGGCGGGAAGCGCAAGCAGCGTGGTGGTGCTGGAGTACGGCTCGGAAGCGTCTTTGGAGTTCATCCGCGCTCACGGCGATGAGATCGCCGCAGTGCTGATCGAACCCATCCAGAGCCGCCACCCGGAGGTGCAGCCGCGGGCCTTTCTGCACGAGCTGCGCAAGATCACGGAGCAGGCGGGAACGGCCCTGATCTTCGACGAGGTGGTGACCGGATTCCGTGTGGCTCAAGGCGGAGCCCAGGAGTACTACGGCGTCCGCGCCGACCTGGCCACCTATGGCAAGGTCATCGGCGGCGGCTATCCGATTGGTGTGGTTGCGGGAAAGGCGGAGTATCTTGACACGCTCGATGGCGGCGCCTGGCAATACGGAGACGACTCGGCACCAGAGGTCGGGATGACCTTCTTCGCGGGAACGTTTGTGCGCCATCCTCTTGCACTGGCCGCGGCGAAGGCAGTCCTGCATCATCTGAAGCAAGCCGGACCGGCGCTCCAGGAAACGCTCGCCCTGAAAGTGGCCAACGCGGCGCGAGCCGTAGAAGAAACTTTTCGCGAGGCGGGACTCGATATCGGCGTGCATCCGTGCGGCGCGTGGTTCACATTCAGCCTGCCCGCGGAGGCCCGCTTCGGCAGCCTGCTCTATTACCACATGCGCGAAAAAGGCGTTCATATCCTCGAGAGTTACCCTTGCTTCTTTACCACTGCGCACTCCGACGAGGATTTTGCGCGCGTGGTCGAGACCTTTCGCCAATCGATCCAGGAGATGCGCCGGGGTGGCATGTTGCCGGCTCCGGCGGTGCAGAGCGTTCTCGCGCCCGCCGCGGAAGCATCTCCGGATCTGCATCCGGCCGCGCGCGGCAAGGATTCGGAGTACAAGGCTCCAGCCAAGGCGCCGCTGACCGAGTCGCAGCGAGAGATCTGGCTTGCCGCCGGGCGTGGAAGAGACGCAAATTGCGCCTTCAACGAATCGCTGACGCTGTGCCTGCACGGGACCGCAAGCGAGGATGAGGTGCGGAGTGCGCTCGAAGCGGCAATCGACAGGCACGATGCGCTTCGTTCGACGGTCGACCCCAACGAAGAGTGCATGAGGATCGCTCCCGCCAGCACGATCCAGATTCCGTTCGTCGACCTGAGCGCGCTTTCCGCCGAAGAACGGCGGGAATTCATCGACGCGAGGATCGCGGAAGAAGGAAGCACGCCCTTCGATCTGTCCAGTGGCCCGCTGATTCGCGCAACGCTGATCCGCACCGCCCCCGACGAACTGGTTCTCCTCCTCACCGGCCACCATATTGTGCTGGATGGCTGGTCGGCGAATCAGCTTTTGGAGGATATGGGCAGGATCTACAGCGCGGCAAGAACCAAGGCAAAACCGGCCCTGGCGCCGCTGATGCCCTTCAGCAGCTATGCCCTGAAGGAGCAGGAGGATGCGCAGGCGGGCGTCTACGCTGAGAACGAGCACTACTGGGTAGAGGTCTTCGCGGGGCGGGCGCCGGTGCTGGACCTACCGACGGATCGGCCGCGTCCGGCCATGAAGTCCTATAACGGCGCCACGCTGCGCGCGTCTCTGGGCGCGGAGCTCTCCGCGGAACTGAAGAAAGCAAGTTCCCGGCTGGGCTGCACGCTCTATGTTGCGCTGCTTTCTGCGTTTCAGATCCTGCTTCACCGGCTTACGCGGCAGTCCGAGGTTGTGGTCGGCATCTCCGCGGCGGGACAGGCCCTGCTCGATGACGCGAGCCTGGTCGGACATTGCGTGCACTTCCTGCCGATGTTGAGCGTGCTGCCCACGGCCTGCCCGGTCAAGGAACACCTGGCCACCACGCGCGGGCAGCTCCTCGATGCCTACGATCATCAGGAGTTCACCTACGGCACATTGCTGCGAAAACTGCCAATCCTGCGCGATTCGAGCCGCTTGCCCTTGATCGAGGTCCAGTTCAATCTGGAGAAGTTAGGGAGCAATATTCACTTTGAAGGACTGCGGACGGAGATGAGTTCCAATCCGAAGGGGTTTGTGAACACTGACCTCTTCCTCAACGTGATCGAAACCGACGACGACCTTCTGCTGAATTGCGACTACAACACGGACCTCATCGACCACAGCACTCTCGAACGGTGGTTGGCTTCGTATGCAACGATCCTGCGCGGGATTGCCGCGGATGCAAACAAGGAGGCAGCTGCAAACAGCAATGTAGATGAGCTGGAGATATTGGACGCGGACGAACGAAGGCTGGTGCTGGACGAGTGGAACCGCACCGCGGAGGACTTCGGCCCGTTCGAGCCGGTCTACCGGGCGATCGAGCGCCAGGCTGCCCACACACCCAACCGGGTTGCGGTGATTTGCGACGGAGTCGAGTGGACGTATCAGCAACTCAACGAGTACAGCAACCGGATGGCGCGGCACCTGCGGCGCCAGGGAATTCGGGAGGGCTCGCTGGTGGGCGTATGCCTGGAACGCTCCCACCAGATGCTGGGCGCGGTGCTGGGCGTGCTTAAAGCCGGCGCGGCTTATCTGCCCCTCGACCCCAGCCATCCCGTAAGCCGGCTGGAATTGGTGCTGACGGATGCGCAGGCTTCGCTGCTTCTGACCCAGGAACATCTAGCCGGGCGCCTGCACACCAGCGCGCGGGTGATCTGCCTGGACACCGAGCAGACGCGATGGGCGCGGGAGAGCGGCGCCAACCTCGATACAACAAACACAATGGACTCCCTGGCGTATGTGATTTATACGTCGGGATCCACGGGACGGCCCAAAGGGGTGGCCATCGAGCACGGTGCACTGAACAACCTGCTGCGCAGCATGGAACGGGAGCCGGGCTTGAATGCCAGTGACACCTTGGTCTCGGTCACGACCCTGTCGTTTGATATCGCGGCGCTGGAACTCTTCCTGCCTCTGATGACGGGCGCCCGGCTGGCGATCGCCACCAGAGAACAGGTTCTCGACGGCTACCTTCTTCTGAACCTGCTGCAGCAATCTCAGGCGACCGTGATGCAGGCTACTCCATCCGGTTGGCGGATCCTGTTCGAGGCGGGGTGGAGCGGCGAGCCGCGCCTGAAAGTACTGTGCGGCGGCGAGGCTTTGCCCCGCGATCTGGCCGATTCGCTGCTGGCTGCGGGCGACGAGGTGTGGAACGTCTATGGGCCGACCGAGACAACCATCTGGTCTTCCGCTACCAGGCTCGACAAGCAGGCGGGGCCGGTGCCGATCGGGCCGCCCATCGCCAATACCCAGTTCTACGTGCTCGACGAACTCCTGCAGCCGGTCCCGGTGGGGGTAACGGGCGAGTTGTACATCGGCGGCGCGGGGTTGGCGCGCGGCTACTGGCACAGGCCCGAATTGACCGCGGAGCGCTTCTTGCCCAATCCTTTTGGCGCCGGGCGGATTTATCGCACTGGAGATCAGGCGCGCTGGCTCCGCGACGGCCACATCGAACTGCTGGGCCGGACCGATTTCCAAGTAAAAGTGCGGGGGTTCCGGATTGAACTGAGCGAAATCGAGACGATCCTGGCCAGCCATCCCGCGGTGCGCGATGCAGTGGCAGCGGCCATCGAATTCGCACCTGGCGATAAGCGCCTGGTAGCTTGGGTGGACTCGGCGCTGGCCGAGCTGCCTGCGGATTTGGATGCGCAACTGTATTCCCTGCTCTCTGAAAAGCTGCCCGAGTACATGCGCCCGGCCGTCATTACGGCGCTGCCCGCATTGCCCAGAACAGCGAACGGCAAGATCGACCGTAAGTCTCTCCCAGTTCCCGCCCTCGCCGGCAAGACGCAGAAGCGGGCATTCACGCCCGCGGTTACGCCACAGCAGAAAAAGCTGGCGGCAATCTGGGCCGATGTTCTGAAACTGGAGCAAGTCAGCATCACCGACAGCATCTTCGAACTGGGAGCCGATTCGCTCCTGATCTTCAGGATCTCCGCGCGTGCCAGCCGGGAGGGACTGCCGCTGGAGCCCACGCAGATTTTCCAACATCGCACCATCGCCAACCTGTCGAATATCCTTGGAAACGCCAGAACTGCGGATCCTGAACTCGTCACCGCTGGTACTGCCATTCCCGCTGTCCCCCGGGAGAGATTTCGGAGAGCGAAAGACTGATGCAAAGTACAACGGAAAAGGCGGTCTCAACTCGGGAGAACGAGCACAACGCAGCAGAAACGGAGCCGGCGTTCTTTGTGATGCCGGCGACACCGGGACAGGTGCGCTACTGGTTGCTGCACCAGATGCACTCCGGCAACCATGCGCTGAATATGCCTATCGCATGGACCTGCCGGGGAAAGCTCGACTCCGATCTGGCGGCAGACGCACTGGCGGAACTGGTGCGTCGCCACGAGTCGCTGCGCACGACCTTCGAAGAGGTGGACGGCCAACTGTCGCAGGTGATTCACCCCCCCCTGAAAGTGCCCCTGCCTATTGAAGACTTGAGCCATCTGCCGAAGGATGCGCGACAGCAGCAAGCTGACGCGATCATCCGGCAGCAAGCCCGGATCAAGATAGATTTGGAAAAGGGGCCGCTCTTTCTCGGCCGAATCATCCGGATGGGAGTCGACGAGAATATTCTTCTTCTCACTATCCATCACATCGTCTGCGACGGCTGGTCGAACGGTGTCGTGCTGAGGGACTTTGCCGCAATCTACGACGGTCTCGTGCGCCACGTTCCACCAGGGCTGCCGGAATTGCCGATACAGTTCGGCGATTTCGCGGTGTGGCTGAACGAATGGAGAAAAGGGGAAGAGCAGGCTGCGTCCCTGAAGTATTGGCGCGAAACCCTGGGCGGGGATTTCACCCCCCTCCGTATTCAGCGGGACTTCTCCGGCGTCGAGGCGGAAGAACAGTCAGATATCGAGACTCTCCTGCTGGCTCCCGATCTGGTGCAGCAAGCGCGGGATTTTTGCGCAGAAAAGGGAGTGACGCTTTACGTCTTGCTGCTTTCGGTCTACGCCGCAATGCTATACCGGCTGTCCGGCCAGGGAGATCTCCTCATCGGCACGCCCTGCGCCAACCGCCGCCAGGAGACGGAAGAACTGATCGGCCCTTTTTCCAATCCTCAAGTGATCCGGATGAGGATGAAGAAGGAGGACAGCCTTGGCGCCGTTCTCGAGCATGTCCGCAACTGGGCACTGGGCGCCGTGGCTCACCAGAGTCTGCCCTTCGAGGATTTGAACGAAGACGAGTTCTTCTCCCGCGAGCGGAACCAGATTTCGCTCCAGGTGTATTTCATCTATCAAAAGGCCTTCATGCAGGCCCAGCATACGCCATCTCTTGAGATCGTTCCCTTGCGTTCCGTCAGTCCGGGAACGATGTTCGATCTGTTGCTGAGTATTGTGGAGCGTGCCGAGGGACCGCGTCTGCAGTTGGAGTACAACCCTGCTTTCTTCCGCGCTTCGACCATCCAGCGGATTCTGCGGCTTTATGTGCGTATTCTCGAAACCATGCTGTCGGGTACGGAAAGCCCGGTGGGGGAAGTTCAGGCGCAGGACAAAGGCGGGCAGCTGATGGCGGCGTCAGAGGACGGAGCAGCACGCGGAACATCCGAACAGCCCGGTAATTCGAATGACCCTCTGAGCGGCGGCTTGAACACGCGAGCACCGGAAGCCGGTCAGCAAAGGGAAGAATATGTGGCGCCCCGCGATCCGCTCGAGTTGCAGATCACCGGAATCTGGGAAACGGCGATGGGGCTCAGAAAACTGAGCGTCCGGGACAGCTTCTTCGACCTCGGCGGGCAGTCCCTGGCCGCCATGCGCATCGTTTCCCGGATCAACAAGACCTATTCGCTTGATTTTGGTTTGGCCGTTCTCTTCACAGGCCGCACGGTCGAGCGGATGGCGGAACTGGTACGGAAGCGTCTTGCGGCCAATAGCGCTTCCTCGATCGTGCCCATGCAGTCAGCCGGGTCGCAAGCCCCGCTGTTCATCCTTCACGGCGCGGGCGGGAATATTATCCGCTTCTACCATCTCGCCGCGCTGGTCGGAACGGGCCACCCGATCTATGGCATACAGGCACAGTCGCTGCTCGCTGGCCAGCCAGCTCTTCTTCGTTTGGAAGATCAAGCGGCGTCCTACCTTGCAGAGATTCGGGAAATCCAGCCCAAGGGGCCATACTACTTTCTCGGATACTCATTTGGAGGCACCCTGGCATTCGAGATCGCGCAAAGGTTGCATGCACTGGGAGAGCAGGTAGAACTGCTGGGCATGCTCGATAGCCGGCAGCTCGATTGCATGATTGCACTGCAAAGGGACCAACCCATGCTCGAGCGGTTCGACCGCCGCATCGCGCGCTTCCTTGGCAATTTTGCTTCTCTCTCGCTGCGGGAGAAGGCCGCTTATCTGCGGGAAAAACTGATTACGCGAGCCCTGCGCCGCGTCTACACGGTGGCGGCCGCTCTCGGCTTTCGCTCCGTACCTTCGTTTATGAAGAGCACCGACGATATCTCATGGGTGGCGGCAATGAACTACCGGCCACAACCTTGGCCCGGACCGATTACTCTCTTCCGCGCCTCCGTCCAGCCGGATCCCCGGCTGCCGCTGGATTTGGGATGGACGAAACTCGCGGAGGGTGGCGTCGAAGTCTACGAACTACCCGGCGATCATGATTTGGTATTCCGGGAACCGAACATCCGGGTTCTGGCCGCGCAGTTGCGGGCCCGCCTGGAGCGATCCGATGCGGCCGAGGTTAGCATGCCCGAACCGGCTGTTATCGCAAAGTAACGAGGAAGCTGCCCGATGCCCATCATTCGCCAAGTGTATATGGTGCTCTCGCCCCGCTCTTTGAGCTATGCCAGAGATGCGCTGGAGAGTTTGTTTTGCAATTCCATCGAACCGCTGCACCTGCGCCTGATCACTGATTCCAGGCAGGACAAGGAGGAGTTGTCTCAGACGCTGGCGACGATCGATGCCAAGGCGCATCGATGGTCGGTCTATTCGGAGGAAGACTTGGCTGCGCGGGAGGAAGCGCTCTTCTCGGAGCACGGCAACCTGCGCGCCTTCCGCCGCGGTCATCCCTGCTGGCGCAAGATCACCGATCCGCTGCTGCTGAGCGATCCTGGTGAAGAACTGGTTCTGCTTGACCCGGACCTTTACTTCCCCAACCGCTTTCAGTTTGAGCAAACTCCGGCGGACGGTTTGCTGCTGATGTGGCAGCAGCCAAACTGCCTCTTTCCTCCCGAGGTGGTGAGGACGGCCATCGGCGACGGAATCCAACTCGCGCACCACGTGGACATCGGGGTCGCACACTGGCGCGCTTCAGCGGATCTGGACTGGATGGACTGGCTGGTGGGCAGGTTGGGCGGCAATCGGCTGCCGCGCATCATGCATGTGGAAGCGATTGTGTGGGCGGCTCTGGCCATGCGGATTGGCGGAGGGCACCTCGATCCGGCGTATTGGAAATGCTGGCGCCGCTCGCCGGCAAAGCGAGTGATGAAAAAACTGGGCGTGAGCGGCCTGAGCATTCTGAGATCGGAACCCTGGGCCAGCCTGAAATGCTTTCACGCCGGTGGAGAAGCAAAGCGGTGGCTGCACGCCGCTCGGGAAACCGGGATGCTGGACGTGCGAACTACACTTGACCAGCCCGGCCGCATCCTCCCATTTGTGGAGCTGAAACCAGCACAGTATGCGCGCGAATTGGCGTTCAAGCGCGCGCTACAGGCTGTGGGCTATTACCAAATCTTCCGTACTGCCTGAGATCCTATGCGAATCTGCGTTGTTGCCGAACACGCTTCGACACGCTTCGGCGGCGAGGCTATCCTTCCGGTGCATTACTTTCGCCTCTTGCGATCCCGCGGAGTCGAAAGTTGGCTCTGCGTTCACTCGCGCACGAAAAGCGAAGTGCTCGAGCTTTTCCCGCAAGACATTGACCGGATTCTCTTTGTTCCAGATCTGTGGATTCAAAAGCTCCTCTTTTCTCTCAGCGGTTATCTGCCTAGACGGTTGTCTGAAGCCACGCTGGGACTTTTCAATCAGATCATTACGCAATTCAGTCAGCGCGCGATCGTGCGCCGGCTGATTCGCAGTCGGCGGATCGATGTGATTCACCAGCCTATTCCGGTTGCTCCGCGCTTTCCCTCTGCGATGTTTGGCTTGGGCGTACCCGTAGTGATCGGACCTCTGAACGGTGGCATGGATTACCCACCGGCCTTTCGCCGCACCGAGTCATGGATGAGCCGCGCGGCGATCGCCTTTGCCCGGATGTTTGCGAATTTTGGCAACACGCTGCTGCCGGGCAAGAAACACGCAAGTGTGGTGCTGGTGGCCAATGAACGTACGCGGCAGGCTCTACCCTCGGGAATTCGCGGCAGGGTGATCGAACTGGTGGAGAACGGAATCGACATCGGCGTGTGGCAGGGTGCCTGCTGCAACGAGGAAAGCGCGGCTTCCCGTTTTGTCTTTCTCGGGCGCCTGGTGGATTGGAAAGCAGTGGATGTCGCCATCCGGGCTCTGGAAAAGGTTCCATCTGCCGAGCTTGAGGTCATTGGCGATGGCCCCATGTTGGAAACCTGGCGATCGTTGGCCGCTGAACTGGGAGTAAAGAACCGGGTCCATTTCATGGGGTGGCTGCCGCAGCAGGAGTGCGCCGCTCGCCTGCAAAACTCGGTCGCGCTGGTTCTGCCCAGTCTGTACGAATGCGGGGGGGCCGTGGTGCTGGAAGCTATGGCCATGGGCAAGCCGGCGATCGCCACGCATTGGGGCGGTCCGGCAGACTACCTGGATGCCTCCTGCGGGATACTTGTGGAGCCGGAGAGCTACGCGGGACTGGTGGCCGGATTTGCCGATGCGATGCAGAGGATGATCGACTCGCCCGGACTTGCAAAGTCAATGGGCGCAGCCGGGCGCGAACGGGCGGTCCGCGATTTCGATTGGCAACGGAAGATCGACCAGGTAATCGGCATCTACCGCGCGCTTGCAGAGAAGCGGAATGTCCCCGTGGAATTCAACGAGAACCTGGCTTCTTCAGCCGCGGTTTCCCAGCACAACTGAGGTAGCTACGGGTCCCCATGAACGATGAATTCCAAAACGCGAAGTCCCCAGTCGAAAGTCCATCCATGACTTTGGAAGCAGAGCTGCCTGCAGCTTCCGTACCAGAAGCGGAGGTTTCGGCGGCAAACGCCTCGGATGCGGGAGCGCCGCTGCGGCTGCTCTATCTTCTCAGCCGCTATCCGGCTGTCTCGCACACATTTTTTCTGAACGAAATTCGGGAACTGAGAAAACAGGGCTTCACTGTCGAGGTTGCTTCAATCAATCCCTCCGACCGATCAAACTCGTCGATGCCCGCGGACGAAGTGGAGGAGGCGAAGAAGACCTTTTACATCAAGTCCACGGGAGCCGCGCGGGCAGCAGCGATTGCGGCAAAAACGCTCCTGCTCAGGCCCGGCGTCTTTATCCGCGGGCTGGCAGCCGCTCTGCGGTTGGGGCGATGCGAACCGAACGCAACCCTCTTTGCGCTGTTTTACTTCGCTGAAGCTCTCATCCTGGGCGACTGGATGCGTTCGCGCGGTCATCGTCATCTGCACATCCACTTCTGCGGCCCGGTAGCGACAGTGGGCATGTTGACGTCGATGGCGTGGGGTTTCTCGTACTCCCTTACCGTCCATGGCCCGGATGAATTCTACGATGTGGAGAAGTTCTACCTTCCGCAGAAAATCGAACACGCGAAGTTCCTCCTGTGTATCAGCGATTTTTGCCGGAGCCAGCTTATGCGCATCGCGGCCCCGGAGCACTGGGACAGGATGCATGTGGTGCGGCTGGGGATCGATCCGAATGTCTTTTTCCCGATGCGCGAACAGCCTGAGCCGGAGAAGCACACGCTGGAAGTTCTCTGCGTAGGCCGGCTGGTTCCGTCCAAGGGACAGCTCATCCTGTTGCGCGCCTGCGACCTCCTGCTCTCCCAGGGCTATTCGCTCCGGGTGCGTCTGGTGGGCGCGGGGCCCGACCGTGAACATCTGGAGGCGTTCGCGCAGCAGAAGGCGATCACGGTTGTCTTTGAAGGAGCAAAGAGCCACGACGAGACGCGGCGGTTGCTTGGGCAAGCGGATATCTTCGTCCTCGCCAGTTTTGCCGAAGGCGTGCCAATCGCGTTGATGGAGGCAATGGCCATGGAAGTCCCCTGCGTGAGCACCCGCGTCGCCGGAATCCCCGAGCTGATTCGCGATGGTCTCGACGGCCTGCTGGTTCCTGCCTCTTCGGCCGAGGCGCTGGCCTCGACTCTCCAGCGGCTCGCCGATGATCCGCCGCTGCGGCGCAGCCTCGGGGAGGCGGGCCGCAAGCGCGTCCTTGGGCTCTACAATTTGCCGGAAAATGTAAGCTCGCTGGCGCGTGTGTTACGGGAGCACGCACCCAACAATCTCTAAGATATCTCCAGAGAATGTGGATTACAGCACGATACGCGGATTTTCACCGTTCACCCTTTGCTGAATACGCGAAGGTGGGGACACCCACATTCAAATAGCAGTGAAAAACTCCGAGGGCTATGCATATTCAGAGTGCCGTTTCATTCAAATTCGATGTCTCCATCGTGATCGTGTCCTTCAACACGCGCGATGTCCTGCGGGATTGCTTGCACTCGGCTTATCGCGAGCTGGGTTCGTTGCGCGTCCAGATTATTGTGGTCGATAATGCTTCGACGGACGGCTCTCCTGCCATGATCGAAAAGGAGTTTCCGCATGTTCTGTTGATGCGGAGTGAAGTCAACCTGGGCTTTGGTCCGGCAAACAATCTGGGCTTCCAGGCAGCGGACGGACGTTACATCGTTCTCCTTAATTCCGACGCATTCTTGACTGAAGGGTCTCTCGTGCGCGCGGTAGCCCACATGGACGCAACTCCTGGGGCAGGGCTTGGCGGTGGACGGCTGATCGGGCGCGATGGCTCGTGGCAGCCTTCGGCACGCATGTTCCCCTCGGTCCTCAGCGACTTGATTGTACTGTCCGGACTCGCGGCGCGCTTTCCGCATTCGCATCTCTTTGGGCGCGCTGACCGCACTTGGGCCAACTCCATGGAAGCAGCGGAAGTCGACTGGGTTCCCGGCGCGTTCGCCATCGTTCGTGCCGAGGCGCTTGCGGCCGTCGGCCCCTTCGACCCGCGCTTTTTTCTGTACTACGAGGAGGTCGACCTGTGCCTGCGCATCAAGCAGCAGCGATACTCGATCTGGTATTGGCCAGATATCGTCATTGTGCATATCGGCGGCGAGTCTTCGCGCCAGGTCCGGTCGCTCCAACTCTCGCGGACCGGAGCGCAGCTTACTCTCTGGCGCATGCGCAGTATGCTGCTCTACTATCGCAAGCATCATGGATTCTCCGCATGGTGCGCCATGGTGGTGGAGGCTGTCTGGTATTGGTTGCGGTCGCAGCGCAGACGGTGGAGCAAGCATCCGGATCGCCGCGCCGGCGCTGATGCCGATCTGTCCATGATCTCGATCATGAACCAGGCATGGCGCGATACGAGAGGCGGACGCTTTTCTCCGGAGCAGCCATGGTAAGGGGCATCGCCGGGAAGGCGAACAGCAATTCACAGGCAAACTCCATGCGCCGCAAGCTTAAGTCGTCGCTTACTGCGCTCCTATCATGGGCCTACCGGGTAACGTCCGGCCTGCGCCGTAACCTGCGCCGGATTCGTAGTCACGCAGCGCTTTCATCCAGCCTTGCGGTGCCGCTCCATGCGTCCGTGGTGGTGCTGGGACCGCCGGAAGTGCATGGCACGGGCATAATCCATTTTGGACGAAATGTGCTCTTGTATCCCGCTCTCTATCTGGAAACAGAGGAGAGTGGATCGATCGAGATCGGCGACGGAGTCGTGATTTCGCGCGGGGTTCACCTTGTCTCGCGTGTCGGAATCCAGATCGGCGATGGCACGATGATTGGCGAGTACTCAAGCATCCGCGACGCAAATCATGCCCGCATACCGGGTTTGGCGATTCGCGATTCCGGCTACATTGCGCGGCCCATCGTAATCGGCAACGAGGTGTGGATCGGCCGCGGCGTGACCGTGCTGGGCGGCGTCACCATCGGAGACGGAGCGACAGTAGGCGCTAATGCTGTCGTCACGCGCGATGTACCCGCGGGAGTCACGGTAGTGGGAGTTCCCGCGCGGGCGGTTGGCGCAACCCGGAAACGATAACTGCAATCGAGCAAAACCTGAGCAACCGTGCCCTGATTGGGGGACTTCGAGGGATTACTTTCTTGAGAAAATGGCCGCTTGTGGGATTGCCTCCGGGTATGGTTTTACCGGCCTTGCCACAGCTACGAAGGGATAGATCATGCTCACCCATGAAGACAGGACCGAAGTCGCGCCTGACTGGATGAACCACCCGAGGCTTGCAGAGCAACGCAACGCGATGCGTTTTCCCTTGTTCCTGGGAGTCTTCGCGGCCATCTACAGCCTTTCCTGGCCGATCGTATTCTCGCTGGATCTTTGGATATTGAAGGATCGCGGCAGCTTTCTGAATCTGGATTACCTGATGGATCAGCATCTCCGTCTGGGAGTCGACACCTTCTATTCGTACGGCCTGCTTCCGGTTTTCATCCAGCACTGGCTCTTCGTCCTGTTTGGCAGAGGCTATTGGCCGCTAATCGGGTGCGCCGTCGCTACGATGGTCCTGATGGCCCTCTTCTGCGCTCGCTTTCTGCGCTATCTCCCCAGGGAGTCGACTTGGCTCGTGGCACTCCTGGTGATGAGCCGGATCGTTAACCCGGTCAATCCCAATCTCCCCTATTCGCTCGTCCAGCTATCTCTTCTGTTTGCGCTGCTCTTTGTGCTGCTGGGGAGGATGGATATCGGTCTGGCCATCTCTGCGATTGGTTGTTGGAGCGTGCCGTCGTTGCCTTTGGTAATGACGGCGCTGTTGGCGGCATTCCTGTTCCTCGACTGGCTCATCAAGCCGCCCCGTTCCGTTTGGAGCCTGCTTCGCGCGTTTGCGCCGGGAGTATCGATCTATTTGGCGCTGGGAGTTCTGCTGTCCACCCAGTTTGGATGGAGTTCGGTCTTCGCGACGGCAACACCTCTGGCGGGGCTGAAATTCTATAAGCAGGTCAACTATGGATCAGGCCAGGGGTTGATGGAGTTTCTCCACCCCTGGGGCTACCATTCGTTTCGATATATTGCCTATATTCTGTTGAACCCGGTGTGCTGGTGGGTAATGAGCATAATCTGCCTCACAGTCTTCGCCATACTGGCAGCGCGAAGAATGGCGATCCGGCGAGCGTTGGACCCCAGAGAAATAGCAATCATTCTCTGCGCGACGATCCAGGGCGTCTTCGTGTGCGTAGCTTACGGAGCGCCACATCAACACTATGTCTTCGACCCGGTCCTGGTGGTGGGAATGTTACTGGGGTTATCGGCATGGCCTAAGGGCGTCACGCGCAATCTCCTCATGACCCTATTTCTAGGACTTGGGATCGCGGGTCAGGCAGCCCTCGCACGCGCCGACTGGCAGGCCTGGAAAGAAATCAAGTCTGCCTCGGCGACCGCCAATCTATATGCCGATAAGGGCTGGGTGGCCGAATGGCAGAAGATATTGGAGTTATCCACGCGGCATAACCTGCTGCTTTTGTCCTATAGCACCGGAGCTCACCACTATTTTCCAACCGTTCACTCGCCGGAGATATGGACACTCCAGGAAGGACAGCTCCTTGCCACCGACAAGGCGCGCGTGATGGGGCAGATCGATAATGCCGATGTTGTAGTGCTGGACTTGACCAGTCCGACGACCGTCGTGGATGTGGATGTCGATTTCAAGAGGCATCTGCATTCACTCTGCCTAACCCAATCCACAGCCAACTTTCAGCTCTGGTGGCGGAATTCATCGAAGCCCGCAAACTTGCAGTGCCTTGCCGATCCGCGAAGATAGAATATCGGCAGACCATGAGGTTAAATTTGTTCGAGAACATCCGCGAGGACTGGCGTACGCACGACCGGCAACTCTCCCGTCAGGGCTTGTGGGCCTTGGCTGTGTACCGCTATGGGCGCTGGCGCTACACCATTCGCTGGCGCTGGCTGCGAATGCCCTTCTCCTTTCTCTATAAAGTGCTGAAGCCTGTTTCTGAGGTACTGACAGGCATCGAACTCCCCTGCGAAGTGACGCTGGGGCGACGATTTCGAATCGATCATTTCGGCGGAATTGTCATCAGCGGCGACGCCGTGTTTGGCGATGACTGCGTGATTCGCAACGGGGTCACTGTAGGACTGAAGCATACGGGCCGTCGCGGAGCGCCGGTTCTTGGAAACCGCGTGGATATCGGCGCCGGCGCCAAGATTCTGGGTGCGATCCGGATCGGGGACGACGTGCAGATCGGAGCCAATGCAGTGGTGCTCGCAGACGTCCCTTCCAACTCCATTGCGGTCGGGGTTCCGGCCCGAGTGCTCCGGCGGAAAACGCCGATGGCGGCAGAGCGCGACGAACTGATGAGCGTCGAGGCGGTGCAAGACTGGGGTATGCATGCAAACATTCCCTGAGAGCAGCCCATGCACCGATGAGAACGTTCTTCTGCCGACACTTTCGATTGTCGTGATCGGACGCAACGAGGGGCAGCAGTTGGCCAGGTGCCTCGAGTCCATCGGGCAAGTTAGCGGCGTAGCTGTGAGTGAAGTGATCTACGTCGACTCCGCCTCGACCGATGGGAGCCCGCAATTAGCTTCCCGGTTTGGCGCCACCGTGATCGTGGTTCGCTCGGAACACCCAACCGCCGCGATCGGACGCAACGCAGGCTGGCAGCGCGCGACGTCTGACCTGGTTCTCTTCCTGGACGGAGATACTGTGCTGCACCCGGACTTTGCCCTGGCGGCCTGTCGCGAAATGTTGCGGGAGTCTTCAATTGCGGCCGTGTGGGGGCATCGCCGCGAAATTCATCCCGAGGCATCGGTATATAACCGCGTCCTGGACCTCGACTGGGTCTATCCGCCGGGGCTTGTGGAATTCTGCGGCGGCGACGTGCTGATGCGGCGCAAGGTTCTGCTTGATGCGGGAGGCTTCGATGAAAGGCTGATCGCGGGCGAAGAGCCCGAGCTTTGCCGGCGCATCAGAGCCCAAGGGTACGGGATTCTGCACATCGACTGCCCCATGACAGGACACGATTTGCAGATCGCGCACTGGAGCCAGTACTGGAAGCGCGCTACAAGGGCCGGCCATGCCTATGCCGAAGTATCCAGCCGCTTTCGCAATACCGAGGATCCCTTCTGGGTCTCCGAGCGCAGACGAAACCTGGTGCGCGGAAGCGGCTGGATCGCCTCGCTGGCTGCCGCGATTGCGTGCAGCGTGTTCTTTGGAGTTCTCCCCATGGCGCTTTGGCTCGCCTTGCTGATGCTCTTGTCTGTCCGCTCGGCGTGGAAGGCGCGCTGGAAGAAAGCCGCGCCTGCCGTCCTGCTGCTCTATGGATTTCACTCTCACCTGCAACAGGTGCCCATCTTCGTGGGACAACTGCAATATGAATTGGGCAAGAAGCGAAAAAGGGCGCCGAAGCTGATCGAGTATAAGGAGAGGCGCGCCGACTGAATCCGGCTGAAACAGATACATGAGCTGGAACCAGTGATCTCTGGCTCTCTGACCGCCTGTAACATCCAACGAATCCCAGGAAAGGCCCGGATCCAACATGGACAGGAGAGCCCTTGCAGATAAGATATTTCGCGGCACATGCTGCTTCGTGCTGTTTTTTATAGCCGCGTCCGCCTCATTTAGTGGTTACTACCATAAGTGGCATTTCCGCGAGCCAGGTGTATTCGCGGGCGCAAATTCTGACAATGGCCCCAAGACCAGATTCGGTATTGCAGATATGCTCGATGGCGCCGCTGCGCGTCCGTTTGTGTATAGGCAGCTAACTCCTGCGATAGCCAATTGGCTCGATTCGGTTACGCCCAAAAGGATTCAGGTCGCTTTATGGGTGCGCCTCGGTATGTATCGACTAGACTCACCCCTGGTCTTCGATCCGGCGTACGCCTACCGCTATACAATCGTTTATATTGTCACCTTTCTCTTTGCGTGGCTCGCGGTCATAGCCATGTATCTGGTGTGCCGAAGCCTGGAGATGCCTCCAGCCACGCAGATATTTGCTCCTGTCGTCATGATTCTTTTAATCCCCTATTTTCTAAGTGTCGGCGGATATTTCTATGACTATCCGGAACTGGCGTTTTTGGCGCTCGCCGTGTGGATGGGGATGAAATTCGACTGGTGGTGGATGCTGCCGTTAGTCGCGCTCGCCACATGGAACAAGGAATCGTTTCTCTTAGTGACTCTGACACTCTATCCCATTCTGCGAAGCCGCCATTCTCGGATGAGCGCCCTGGTTGGAACTGGGCTCTTGGCCTCGACCTGCGCCGCGGTCTATTTAGCGATCAAATCACGGTTCTCGCAGAATCTGGGGGGAGCGTTGATTGTGCAATGGCGAGCACAACTGGATTTCCTGTCCCATCCCTTGCGCCTCATCAGGATGGAAATCACCTATGGCATAACGACCTTCCGGGCCTTTTCGATTTTGCCGTTGGCCTTGCTCGCATGGATCGTGTGGCGAGGATGGAGACTGCTGCCGCAGGAGATCCGGCGCCATGGCCAGATAGCTGCTGCCATCAATATCCCTCTGTTTTTCCTTTTCTGCATGCCAGGCGAGACGCGCGACTTCAGTATGCTCTACATCGTATTCATGTCTTTGCTGGCTGTGACTTTTACAGACGGGACCAAAGAATTGAGCCCCTCCACGCGGGTCGGTTCTGCTCGAACAATCATTGATCCCGCATGAATGCAATGCGACTGGATGCCCTGTCCTTTCCGTACCTAGTGCGGGAAGCGTGGGAAATTACGATGAATTCAATTCATCCGATCGATAAAAGGCTGTTACTACTTCACTCGGTTCGATTGCCAAAGTTAAGAGGGTTCGTTCATCTCTGTCCTCGCATGTGCTTTGCGCCGTCGCCTCACCTGCCGTACCCCCCTCGCCTCAGGCGGGAAATCCTTCATTGCGAGCGTCTATGCCCAAGCTTGAAACCACTGATCGCCAGCGTACATACCTGCCTTCTCTGGAAGGCCTGCGAGCATATGCATTCCTGCCCGTATTCTTAGCCCACTATTTCCCTGTGTCCCTGTTCCCATACCACAGCAGCCTGTGGCTGCTTCCCATGTCGCTTGCGATGGATACTGCATGGTTGGCGGTGCCCATCTTCTTTGTTCTGTCCGGCTATCTCATCGGCGGCATCCTTTACGACACCCGGGACAGAGTAGGGTATTTCAAGGTCTTTTATAGCCGCCGCATTCTGCGCGTCTTTCCGGTCTACTACATAACTCTTCTGGTAGTTGCCTATATCGATCTCATCCACGGCGTCCCTCTGAATTACAACTATTGGTCGCACTTCCTGTATATCCAGAATCTGCTGCCCGGATATACGGGGCATCTGATCGAGGCGCCCTCCGTCCAGACAATTCATTTCTGGTCCCTCGCAGTGGAAGAGCAGTTTTATCTAACCTGGCCACTGGTCGTATGGCTGTGCCGCGACCGGCGTACTCTTCTTAGGGTTACCGCCCTGCTCATCGTCCTCTGCTGTGTTGTTCGTCTCTTATCCCCTTGGATGCATCTGTCCACTACCCGCTGCTACTTTCTTACACCCACCCGCGTTGATGCCATTCTGCTGGGAGTTGTGCTGGCTCTGGTTCGCCACGGCACGATCTATAAGAGGCTGGAGCCATTTGCCAAATTCGTTGCTCTCGCCGGGGTCTCTGTAATGATAATAACGGCAATCTGGACGGGCCACACCATGCCGGGTACATATCTCCGCGTTGCCTTGCAAATTCCCTGTGTGAATCTCACGGCAGCCGCAATAATCATCGCTGTAATGGAGAGAGGCAGCCTCTTCTGCAGAATTTGTAGCGCCCGCTGGGCCTGCTGGCTCGGAAGCCTTAGTTATGGGCTTTATGTCTTTCACCTTACTTACGCCGGGTGGTTTCTTAAGTCGTTTGAGCCTCGCCTGGCTGTGTATATGCCGCGTCCCTGGGCTTTCATCGCGTCTGCGGCCGTCGCATTTTGTCTCACCCTGGCTCTGGCTGTTCTGAGCTATCGCTTTGTGGAGCAGCCGGCTATGAACCTTAAGAAGCGCTTGAAATACGGCCCCGTCAGGAATCAGAAGCCTCTCGATGCAACTGAGCCATCCCTCGCCAATTGCGAAGTTTAAGCAGTTTGTAGCCCAGAATGCTGATCGGTTGTACCGTTCGCGTAATCGTCAGTTCAGCCTCAGGTCACCGATCGCCGACTCCGTCTGCTCAGAAATCAGGATGCATTTCCCTTGGCATCGGAGGTCTGCTCGACTTCCCATCCATTCTTCTGAAATGCGGCGGGCATGCGGCTGTCCAAAAAAATGGCGGGCGGCCATCGGAAACAATGGCCACCCGCCGGTGTAGTGGATCTGTTCGCCGGTCTTGTTATTGGGCCGAATAGGTCCAACTCGAGATCTGCTGGACTGAGGTGAAGCCTCCCGTGCTTCCCGTGAAACCTGCGTAGGCTGTGGTGCTGCCGACAACGCTGGGAATGTTCACAGTGTATTGGTTGGTAACGGTGGCTCCGGTCTTCGTGTCTGTCAATGTCACAGTCAGCGTCGTTCCGTTATACACCAGATGTGCATGTATCAGGTCGCCGCTCGACAGAATAACTCCACTCGAACTCAGATCTGTTGCTGGCATCGTCGGTGCCGCGCCATCGGTGTACACTCCGATGGAATCCGTGCCTTCACCGGCATCGTTGTAGATGTCGAACTTCACGGCCACGCTGTTCTGAATGCTCTGGTAGCCAAGTCCGCTGCCGCCATCCCCGAGAGCCCAGATACCCTTCGGATCGTTCTCAATCGTGAAAGTAAATCCGTCGGCGGCCCCATTCAGTATCTGGAATGTGAAATCTGTCGTAAAGGTGCTTACTGGAACCGCCTTGTTAAACCAGGCGCTGCGGCTTTCCCCGGTTCCTCCGTCGGCCAGTTGCAGCACCCCGCCCGTCACTGTCGGTCCATTGTTCAGCGACAGGCTGGTGGCCGTGAATCCACTCGACGGATAGTTGATGTAGGTAGGATCTGCAATGACGATGGTGTAGGCCACCGTTGCTGCAGAACTGCTGGTATAGCCCGTCTCAACCGCGATGGCTTCAAGCGTCTCCGTCGCGCTCACTGTGATTGGACCGCTGTACAAGGTCGATGACGTGGTAGGTGTGGTGCCGTTGGTGGTGTAGTAGATGGTGCTCCCAGCGGTCGCATCGCTGATCGTCACCGTCTGTGCCGCGCTGTAGCTTCCAGCAGCAAGCGAGAACGTGGGCGCAGGCAGCACAGGAGCGATGGTATAGGCTGTTGCCGTTGCCGGACTGTTGGTATAGCCCGTCTCGGCAGCGATGGCCTCCAGCGTCTCCGACGCGCTCACCGTGATTGCTCCCGTGTACTGGGTCGATGACGTGGTCGGAGTTGTGCCGTTGGTGGTGTAGTAGATCGTCGTTCCGGCTGTCGCGTCGCTGATCGTCACCGTCTGCGAGGTGGTGTAAGTTCCAGCCGCAAGCGAAAACGTGGGCGAGGGAAGAACCGGAGCGATGGTGTAGGCTGCCGTCGCAACAGAACTGTTGGTGTAACCAGTCTCGATCGCAATGGCCTCCAGCGTCTCCGTCGCACTCAGCGTGACCGGACCGCTATACACGGTCGAAGACGACGTAGGCGTGGTGCCGTTGGTGGTGTAGTGGATGGTTGTGCCCGCCGTGGTGTCGCTGATCGTCACCGTCTGCGAGGTGGTGTAAGTCCCCGCCGTAAGCGAGAACGTGGGCGTAGGCAGCACCGGAGCGATGGTATAAGCCGCCGTTCCGACCGGGCTATTGGTGTAGCCAGTCTCGACCGCAATGGCTTCCAGCGTCTCCGTCGCGCTCACTGTGATTGGACCGCTGTACACGGTCGAGGACGTGGTGGGCGTGGCGCCGTTGGTGGTGTAGTAGATCGTCGTTCCGGCTGTCGCGTCGCTGATCGTCACCGTCTGCGAGGTGGTGTAAGTCCCCGCCGCAAGCGAGAACGCGGGCGAGGGCAGCACAGGAGCGATGGTGTAGGCTGCTGTCGCAACCGAGCTGTTGGTGTAGCCAGTCTCGACCGCAATGGCTTCCAGCGTCTCCGTCGCACTCACTGTGACCGGACCGCTATACACGGTCGAGGACGACGTAGGCGTGGTGCCGTTGGTGGTGTAGTGGATGGTTGTGCCCGCCGTGGTGTCGCTGATCGTCACCGTCTGCGAGGTGGCGTACGTCCCAGCAGCAAGCGAGAACGCGGGCGCGGGCAGCACAGGAGCGATGGTGTAGGCTGCTGTCGCAACCGAGCTATTGGTATAGCCAGTCTCGACTGCAATGGCCTCCAGCGTCTCCGTCGCACTCACCGTGACCGGACCGCTATACACGGTCGAGGACGACGTAGGCGTGGTGCCGTTGGTGGTGTAGTGGATGGTTGTGCCCGCCGTGGTGTCGCTGATCGTCACCGTCTGCGAGGTGGTGTAAGTCCCAGCCGCAAGCGAGAATGTGGGCGCTGGCAACGCAGCCGCGATGGTGTAGGTCGCCGTTGCAGCCGGACTGTTGCAATAGCCCGATTCGACCGCAATGGCCTCCAGTGTCTCTGTCGCGCTTACGCTGATCGCCCCCGTGTACTTGGTGGACGAGGACGTAGGCGTGGTGCCGTTGGTGGTGTAGTAGATCGCCGCGCCGGCCGTCGAATCGCTGATCGTCACCGACTGCGACGTGGTGTAACTTCCGGCCGCAAGCGACAACGTGGGCGCCGGAAGCATCGGAGCAATGGTGTACAGCATCGAACTCATTGGGCTGTTGGTGTAGCCGGATTCGACCGCGATAGCCTCGATGGTTTCCGTCTGGCTGACCGTTATTGGACCCGTATACAACGTCGACGAGGTCGTCGGCGTGGTGCCGTTCGTGGTGTAGTAGAATGTGGTGCCCGCTTGCGTGTCGCTGATGGTTACCGATTGCGGCGTGGTAAAGGTGGCCCAGGAGGCACCTCCGCCTATCGGGCTGAACGTGGGTGCAGGAAGCACAGGTGCGATGGTGTAAGCCGCAGTCGTTACCGAGCTGTTGGTGTAGCCCGTCTCCACCGCGATGGCCTTCAGCGTCTGTGTCGAAGTCTGCCAGATCGCGCCCATGTACTGAGTCGATGACGTGGTAGGCGTCGTGCCGTTGGTGGTGTAGTAGATCGTTGCGCCCGCCGTCGCATCGCTGATCGTCACTGACTGTGGCGAGGTGTAGGTGGTCGGCGCTGGTGAAAATACGGGTGCAGACAGCCCCACAGCGATGGTGTAAACCGCAGTCGTGACCGGACTGTTGGTGTAGCCCGTCTCCACCGCGATAGCCTCCAGCGTCTCCGTCGCGCTCACCGTGATCGCTCCCGTGTACTTGGTCGACGATGTGGTGGGAGTCGCGCCGTTGGTGGTGTAGTAGATCGTCGCGCCCGCCGTTGCGTCGCTGATCGTCACCGTCTGCGCGGTGGTGTAACTGCCGGCCGCAACCGAGAACGTGGGTGCAGGCAGCACTGGAGCAATGGTATAAACCGCCGTCGCAACCGGACTGTTGGTGTAGCCCGTCTCCACCGCAATGGCTTCCAGCGTCTCCGTCGCGCTTACGCTGATCGCTCCCGTGTACTGGGTCGACGATGTGGTGGGCGTGGTGCCGTTGGTGGTGTAGTAGATCGTCGCGCCAGCCGTTGCGTCGCTGATCGTCATCGTCTGCGCGGTGGTGTAACTGCCGGCCGCAACCGAGAACGTGGGCGCAGGCAGCCCCGCGGAGATCGTGTAAGCCGCAGTCGTTACCGAGCTGTTGGTGCAGCCCGTCTCGACTGCGATAGCCTCCAGCGTCTCCGTCGCGCTCACCGTGATCGCTCCCGTGTACTGGGTCGACGATGTGGTGGGCGTCGTGCCGTTGGTGGTGTAGTAGATCGTCGTGCCCGCCGTCGCGTCGCTGATCGTCACCGACTGCGCGGTGGTGTAACTACCGGCCGCAACCGAGAACGTGGGCGCCGCTGCGGCTGTCAAGCCCGATGCGGTGTAATCAAGTGCAGTGACGGAAAAGGGCGGCAGCGATATGGAACTTGGACTGGAAAGTGAGGAGGTATCAATCGCGACAGTCGCCTGCGTCTGGTTGGTCGCAGTGCCGGTCGGCGCTTCGTTCATATCGTCCAGCGCTGCGGGCGCGTACTGTCTCTGGGTTACCGATCCTGCAGGAGGATTGGTTCCCGTAAAATTGACGGTGTGGCTGCCGGAAAGATCCGTGTTGATCAGCACCAGGGAGCGCTTGGTTCCGTTCTCAAAGCAGAACGCATAAAGATAGGGAACATTGTTGAGCGCCGGCAAGGCGGATATGCCGTTTGGCGAACCCGCAAAGTTATACGTCGGGTTATTGGTGATCGGGCAGGAATACA
>JBEKTO010000013.1:0-74774 GCA_049515995.1 Occallatibacter sp.
TTCCGGCTGGGAGTGAACAAGCCGTGGCGTTCGCGCTGGTTCTCGGAGCGCGACTATGACAAGCTCCTGGTGGAGGATGTCAAGCTCAAGGCCGAGCTGCGCGAAAAGCTCAAGGCCGCCGGCGTCAGCTCGGTGGAGATCGAGCGGCCCGGCAACAAGCTGCGCTTTCTCATCCGCACCGCGCGGCCGGGCATTGTCATCGGCCGCAAGGGCGCGGAGATTGACAAGCTCAAGATTGAGCTCGGCAAGCGTACCAGCCGCGATGTCTTCATCGACATCATCGAGGTGAACAAGCCGGAGCTGGACGCGCAACTGGTGTCTGAAGCAATCGCGCTGCAACTGGAAAAGCGTGTCAGTTTCCGTCGCGCCATGCGCAAGAGTGTGGATTCGGCGCTGCGCTTCGGCTGCAAGGGCATCAAGGTCAGGGTTTCGGGCCGCCTGAACGGAAATGAGATCGCCCGTTCGGAGTGGTACTTGCAGGGCCGTTTGCCGCTGCACACGCTGCGCGCCGATATCGACTACGGTTTCACCGAGGCCAACACTACCTACGGCGTGATCGGCGTCAAGACGTGGATCTATCGCGGCGACATTTACGAAGCAAAGCGGCGTCAGCCGGCAGTGGTGGGCACGAGCGTGTTTTAGAGCAGCTATCAGCCCTCAGCTATTAGCTTTCAGCCGTTGGTGGTAGCTGATTGGGATGAGTAGCGTAAAGGACTGAAAGCTGAAGGTTGAGAGCTGACAGCTGACAGCTAAGATTGAGGGATTTCGCTATGTTGATGCCAAAGAAGGTGAAGTTTCGCAAGCAGCAGAAGGGCAAACGCCGCGGCAAGGCCTGGCGCGGGTCTACCATTTCCTTCGGTGAGTACGGTTTGCGCGTCATGGAGTGCGGCTACATCACCGACCGGCAGATCGAAGCCAGCCGTATCGCGATGACTCGATTCATCAAGCGCGGCGGCAAGATATGGCTGCGCCTCTTTCCAGATAAACCGATCACTAAGAAGCCGGCCGAAGTCCGCATGGGATCGGGCAAAGGCTCGCTGGATCATTGGGTTGCGGTCGTGCGGCCGGGCAAGATTTTGTTTGAGATGGAAGGCGTGGATCCGGCGACGGCGCAGGAAGCCATGCGTCTGGCGTCGAACAAGCTGCCGCTCAGGACCAAGTTCGTTATGCGGCCGGGGGCTGTGAAACCGGAAGCCGCGGCCAAGTAATATGGTCTCCCACCCATTCCGCGAAGAGCGCGGAATGGATGGGGCACCTTGGTTTTTAAAGATGGATGCGCTGCGTATCCCCAAAAAGGATTCGAGACGACAGAGAGAGAAACACGATGGAACTGGAAAAGATTCGTAATTTGAGCGACGAAGAACTGGCGCACCAGGAGAAGACCGCCTCCGAGCAGCTCTTCCGGCTTCGCTTTCAGGTCGCACTGCAGCCAAATGAAGGCGTGCGGAAGCTCCAACTGCTGCGCAAGGAGATCGCGCAGATCAAGACCGTGGCCAGGGAGCGTGCGCTGGGTATTCGCGGTGCGGCGACCGATGCAGCGGCTGAAGCCAAGAAGGGAGCCCTCTAAATGACGGCGAGTCAAGAGGCAGTACAGGCGCCGGCAACCGCAGGCGCGCGGCGTAACGAGAAGGTTGGGCAGGTGGTTTCGACCAAGATGCAGAAGACCATCGTGGTCGAGGTCGAGATGCGCAAGGCCCATCCCAAGTACAAGCGGATTGTGCGTTCGACGAAGAAGTTTTATGCCCACGACGAGCTGAGTTCGGCGCGGCTGGGCGATGTGGTGCGCATTCGCGAGACCCGGCCGCTGAGCAAGCTGAAGCGCTGGGCCCTGGAAGAGATTGTCCGGCGCTCGGCGCTCGGCCAGATCGAGGACGCCGCGGTCCGGACCGAAGTCAAGGCTGCCAACTAGCAAGGAGAAGAACCCATGGCTGTGCAAATGAGAACCATGCTCGCGGTGGCCGACAACTCTGGCGCACGCAAGCTGCAAGTGATTCTGCCGCTGGGCGGCGGACTGGGCAAGAAGGCCGGCCTGGGCGACATCGTGACCGCCGCGGTCAAGGAGTCCTCGCCCGACGGCACCATCAAGAAGGGCAAAGTGGTGAAGGCGGTCATCGTCCGCACCCGCAAGGAGCATCGCCGGCGCGACGGCACCTATATCCGCTTCGATGAAAACGCGGCGGTGGTGATCGATGATGCGCATGAGCCGGTGGGTACGCGCGTCTTCGGGCCGGTAGCTCGCGAGTTGCGCGAAAAGAAGTTTTTGAAGATCGTTTCGCTGGCCCCGGAAGTGGTGTAGAAGCAGTGGGCAGTGAACAGTGAACAGTGGTCAGTTTTTCTGTGGTATGTGAGGCTGTGTTCCTTCGATTCGGTTCTGCTGGGCAGATGCCAACTGCGGCAAGCAGCGAACTGATCACTGATCACTGTCCACTGTCCACTGCATGGAGAAGAGATGCCGAGTTTGAATATTCATCGCAACGATACGGTCAAGGTCCTCACCGGCTCCGACCGTGGCAAATCGGGCCGCGTTCTGCGCGTCTTCCCCGACAAGGGCACGGTGCTTGTGGAGCACGTCCGGGTCGTCAAGAAGACGGTTTCGAGCAAGCAGGGACAGCGGACCAAGGGCGGAATCGCCGAGCAGGAATCGCCGATCAACGTCTCGAATGTCATGATCGTCTGCCCCAACTGCGGACCGGTCCGCGTGGGCTACAAGGTCGAGGGCACAACCAAGCTCCGCATCTGTAAGAAGTGCGGGCAGGAACTGCCTACCAAGAAGTAGGCAGGCAACGGGATCCCACGCCGCTTCGGCGCAGGCGCTTCAAGCGCCCGGCAGCGAACGGCTAACCCCTTCCGCAACGGTAGACGGCCATGCAAGTGGCCACCCCGGGCGCCGGAAGAAAGAGAGTAGAGCATCATGGCGGCAAGGCTGAAAGAGAAGTATCACAAAGAGATCAAGCAGGCTCTCAAAAAAGAGCTGGGTCTTGAGAATTCGATGGCTGTGCCCGAGTTGGAAAAGATCGTGATCAACATGGGACTGGGCGAGGCCACGCAGAACACCAAGCTGCTTGACCCGCTGGTGGCCGACCTGACCTCGATCGCCGGCCAGAAGCCGGTGACCACCAAGGCCAAGAAGTCGATCGCGGCCTTCAAGGTGCGCGAAGGCATGTCGATCGGCGCCATGGTGACCCTGCGCAACGACAAGGCGTACGAATTTCTGGACCGTCTGATTTCGACGGCCCTGCCGCGGGTGAGGGATTTCCGCGGCGTGTCAACCAAGAGCTTCGACGGGCGCGGCAATTACACGCTCGGCCTGCGCGACCAGCTGATCTTCCCTGAGATCGATTACTCCAAGGTGGAGAAGCTGAAGGGCATGAACATTACCATCGTGACCACGGCGAAGGACGACAACCAGGCAAGGGCGCTGCTGCGCCTCTTCAGGATGCCGTTCCGGCAGGGCGCGTAGGACAAGGGGATTTGAGGGTTTATGGCAACCACTGCAAAAAGGGTGAAAGACGCGCGGAAGCCGAAGTTCAGCTGCCGCAAGCACAACCGGTGCCAACTCTGCGGGCGGCCGCGCGGGTTTCTGCGCAAGTTCGGCATCTGCCGCTTGTGTTTCCGCGCTCTGGCGCTCAAGGGTGAAATTCCCGGTGTCGTCAAGTCGAGCTGGTAAGAAGCCAGTGAACAGTGGACAGTGGTCGGTTTTGTTGGTACTGGAGCGGACCGCTGAGGTAAAGGCTAGGTTTTACTGTCCACTGATCGCTGTTCACTGATCACTGTAGTACGCATTCCCGCTGGTTCTCCCTGAATCTTGAGCAAGCGAGCCGGGGAGCGAACGGGGAATGAAGGAGAAGGAATGAGTCTGACCGACCCAGTAGCGGATTTTCTGGCGCGGATCCGGAATGCGATCCGGGCGCGTCATCAGAAGCTGGATGTACCGGCTTCGAAGCTGAAGACCGAGATCGCCCGCATCCTCAAGGAAGAGGGCTATATCTCGAACTACAAGACCCAGGAAGAGGAAGGCAAGCTCGTCCTCCGCGTATACCTCAAGTACGGCGGAACGGAAGCGGCCATCCGCGACCTGGCGCGCATCTCGCGTCCCGGCTGCCGAGTTTACATCGGCCGCGACGAGATCAAGCGCGTCCAGGGCGGCCTCGGCATCGCCATCCTCACCACGCCCAAAGGCGTGATGACCGGCCGTCAGGCGCGCCGCGAAGGCGTAGGCGGCGAGTTGCTTTGTGAAGTTTGGTAGAGGCAGTTAACAGCGGACAGCTAACAGCTAACAGTTGAAAAAACCGGAAACTGTAATCTGTTAGCCGATAACTGTAAGCTGCTTTACGGGCTGCAGTGGAACGATGAGACATGGAAGCCGGCAACTGTTAACTGAAAGCTGTTAGCTGTAAGCTGTTTCTCGGGACTCGCAAGCCATAAAAAGGATTGAATCGATGTCGCGCATTGGAAAGAAACCGATCCCGCTGCCCGCGGGCGTCAAGTACACGATCGAGGGCAACACCGTTCTGGTCGAGGGGCCCAAGGGCAAGGTTTCGGCGCTGATCGCCGAGGGCATCTCGCTGGAGACCAAGGATGGGCAGTTGCTTGTGAATCGCGAAAGCGACAAGTACGCCGCCTTTCACGGCCTCACCAGGGCGCTCGTCTTCAACGCCGTTTACGGCGTCACCACGGGCTGGAAGAAGGAACTGGACATTGTCGGCATCGGCTACCGCGCCGAGTTGAAGGGCAAGGGAACGGTGGTCTTCACGCTGGGCTACTCCCACCAGATCGAGGTTCCGCTGCCTTCGGGCATCGAGGTGGCTATCGATCCCAAGCAGACCCACCTGACCATCACCGGCATCGACCGCCAGAAGGTGGGCCAGGTCGCCGCCGACATGCGTTCGCTGCGCAAGCCCGATCCCTACAAGAACAAGGGCGTGCGCTACTCGGACGAGAAGCTCAAGAAGAAGGCCGGCAAGACGGGCTCGAAGTAAGCTGACAGCTAACAGTTGGCAGCAGGCAGTTAAGAGCCCGTGACAAAGGAACTGTTAGCTGTAAGCTGTCCACTGTTAGCTGATAACCCGAACGGGGCCGCAGGGCGGCTCCGCCCATAGGAACGAGAGACCATGATTACGCAGACCAAGAGAAACGCAATCCGCCAGCGCATTCACGATCGGATCCGCCGCAAGCTCGCGGGTACCGCCGAGCGGCCGCGGCTGAATGTCTACCGCTCGCTCAACCACATCTACGCGCAGGTGATCGACGATCAGAAGGGCGAGACGCTGGTCTCGGCCTCGACCATCAAGATGAAGACCGGCGGCAACGTGGCGGCGGCCAAGGAGATCGGCAAGGCCGTGGCCGAGCTGGCCGTCGAAAAGGGCATCAAGAAGGTGGTCTTCGATCGCGGCGGCTACCTCTATCACGGGCGCATCAAGGCGTTGGCCGACGCTGCCCGCGAGGCAGGCCTGGAGTTTTAAAAGCAGTGGTCAGTTCTCAGTGGTCAGTGATCAGTTTGTTCTTGCCGGATTTACCTGAGTTCTGACAACTGACAACTGATAACTGATAACTGGAAAACGAGAGAGCAATGACGATCTTGAAGAAGAAACTCGATGCCAACCAGTACAACCTGAAAGACCAGGTGGTGGCCATCAATCGTGTGACCAAGGTGGTGAAGGGCGGCAAGAACATGTCGTTTGCCGCGCTGGTCGTGGTGGGCGACCCCGCCGCAGGCGTGGTGGGTCACGGTTCGGGCAAGGCCAAGGAGGTTCCCCAGGCCATTCGCAAGGGAATTGAAGCGGCCAAGAAGAACCTGGTCCGGATCAACCTGACCGAAACCACGATTCCTCACCTGGTGCTGGGCCATTTCGGCTCCGGCCAGGTGTTGCTCAAGCCCGCCCCCGAGGGCACCGGCGTCATCGCCGGCGGCGCGGTGCGCGCGGTCATGACTTCGGTCGGGGTGCAGAACGTGCTCACCAAGAGCCTGGGCTCGCCCAATCCGCATAACGTCGTCAAGGCCACGTTCAACGCGCTGGTGCAGTTGCGCGACCGGGCCGAAGTGGCGGCGGCGCGCGGCAAGTCCGTAGAGGAGCTCTAAGCCATGGCTGAGACCAAGATGATTCGCATTCAGTATTACCGCTCGAAGAACTCCACCCCCACCAAGCACAGGCTGGTGGTCAAGGGGCTGGGCTTCACGCGCCTCAACCAGATCGTCGAGCGCGTGGATAACGAGTCCGTCCGTGGCATGGTCAAGGCCATTCCGCACCTGGTTCGGATTCTGGAAAACTAGTGAGCAGTGTGCAGTGCACAGTGAACAGTCGCAAGACCCGGGTCTTTACCGACCACTGATCACTGTCCACTGACCACTGCTTCTACAACGCGAGTCGGCAGAGGATTCAACCTCCGCCGGCGCTACAGCGAGGAAATCATGGCAAAGAATCTATCGAATTTGCGCGCGCCCAAGAAAGCCAACACCGGGCGCAAGCGCGTGGGCCGGGGTATGGGATCCGGCATGGGCAAGACCTCGACCCGCGGCCACAAGGGCCAGGGTTCGCGCTCCGGCTTCAGCCTGATGCGCGGCTTCGAGGGTGGCCAGATGCCGCTTCACCGCCGGCTGCCCAAGCGCGGCTTCACCAACATCTTCCGCACCGAATACACGGTTGTGAACCTGGACCGGATCGCCGAGACGCTCGAGGGCCAGAAGATTGCTGAGATCGGCCTGGACGACTACAAGAAGCTCGGCCTGTCCTCGAGCAAGAAGGCTCTCATCAAGATTCTCGGCTCCGGCGAACTCACCTCGGCCCTCACCATTCACGCGCACAAGTTTTCCAAGTCGGCCGTCGAGAAGATCGAAAAGGCCGGCGGCAAGGCCGTGGTGGTTGGCGGCGAAGTTGCTCCGGCAGCGGCCTAGGCAGCTTTGGTTCGTTTCCCAGCTTTCCAATGCGTGACTGGGACCCGGCAAACGGGTCCCGGTCCGCACAACGGAAGCCCAGGGAATCCAGCAGGTCCAGCAGGACACGCCGGGCCGTTGGCGGGTAAGATGGTCAGTGGCACAGATTCGAGGGTCGGCAAAGGCCCTGAATGAAGCGGATAACCAAACATGCTTGAGAAGTTTCTTAATATCTTCCGGATTCCTGACCTGCGCAAGCGGGTGCTGTTCATGTTGGCAATTCTGGCCGTCTACCGGCTGGGCTCCCATATTCCCACCCCTGGGGTGAACGGTCATCAGTTGGAACTGCTCTTCAACCAGCAGAGCGGTTCGGCCCTGGGCCTGATGGATCTCTTCGGCGGCGGCAACCTGCGCCGCATGACGGTCTTCGCCCTGGGCATCATGCCCTACATCACGGCTTCGATCATCTTTCAGCTCCTCACCGTGGTCTATGAGCCCCTGGCGCGCATTCAGAAAGAAGGCGAGCTGGGCCGGCGCAAGATTACCCAGTGGACCCGTTACATGACGGTCATCCTGGGCGCGCTCCAGTCCATCGGCATCGCGGCCATCCTCACCAAGCAGGGCCTGGTGCTCAATCCGGGCATCGGCTTCAGCCTGATGACGGTGCTCACGCTCACCACCGGCACGGCCTTCATCATGTGGCTCGGCGAGCAGATCACCGACCGCGGCATCGGCAACGGCATGAGCCTGCTCATCTTTGCCGGCATCGTCGCCGGCCTGCCGCGCGGCGTGGCCGAACTCTACCAGAAGGTCCAGACCAACGCCTGGGGCTCCTTCACCATCATCGCCGTCGCCCTGCTGGTTGTGGGCATGGTCGCCGTGGTGGCCTTCATCGTTTTCGTCGAGCGCAGCGAACGGCGCATTCCCATCCAGAGCGCGCGCCGCATCGTCGGCCGCCGCATGATGGGCGGCCAGTCCAGCCACTTGCCCCTCAAGGTGAACTCCGGCGGCGTCATGCCGGTCATCTTCGCCAGCTCCATCCTCTCGGCGCCCATGCTCTTCAGCCAGGTGGAGTGGGTGCAGAACAACCACTTCCTCCAGCCCATCATTGCGGCTCTCCAGCCCGGCTATCCCTGGTATGAGACGCTCTACGTTCTGGGCATCATCTTCTTCGCCTACTTCTACGTGTCCATCATCATGAAGCCCGACGACATTGCCGACAACTTCCGCAAATCCGGATCGTTCATTCCCGGCATCCGGCCCGGCAAGCGCACTTCGGACTTCATCAATGACATCCTCACCCGCATCACGCTGGTAGGCGCGCTTTATCTGATTGTCATCTCGCTGGTGCCCACCTTCCTGATTTCCGGCATCCGGTTTGACAAGCTTTGGCTCATCGGCAGGGTCTTTGAAAGCCTGCCTACATGGGCGACACACGGTTTGGGGGTCAACTTCTACTTTGGCGGCACCTCCCTGCTCATTGTGGTGGGTGTGGCCATGGATACGGTCAACCAGATCGAATCGCAGCTGATCATGAGACACTATGACGGCTTTTCCCCGCGCTCCGGTCGCATTCGCGGAAGGAAAACCTGGTAATGTCTTCATCTACTGTTGCTGTGGAAAGCGGCCGGGAGGCGGTCTCAAAGACCGTCCCCGGCCCGATTCTTTTGTTGGGCGCGCCGGGCGTGGGCAAGGGAACCCAGGCCAAGGAGTTGGTGAAGCTGTGGGCGATTCCCCAGATCTCCACCGGCGACCTGCTGCGCGCCAATGTGGCCCAGGGTACGCAACTGGGCCGGGTAGCCAAAGAGATCATGGGACGCGGCGAGCTGGTTCCCGATTCGCTGGTCAACGAGATGGTCGCGGTGCGTCTGCAAGAGCCCGACACCGCCAACGGATACATCCTGGACGGTTTTCCGCGCACCCTGCCGCAGGCGGGCTGGCTGGACGGCCGCCTGGCCTCCGCTGCGCAGACTTTGCCGGTGATTGCCGTCAGCATCCAGGTGGACTATAATCAGTTATTGCGCCGCATCACGGGGCGCAGGAATTGTCCTGTCTGCCAGCGTATCTACAACGTCTACGGAAACCCGCCCCAACAGGATGGTGTTTGCGATGTGGACGGTACGGCGCTGGTCCAGCGAGCCGACGACACGGAGAAGATCTTTGCTGAGCGCATGCGCGCTTACGAGGCTCTGACCGCGCCGGTGGTCGATCACTACCGGGCTTTGGGACGTTTTGCGGAAGTGGATGGAGACCGGCCGATTGCTGAAATCGCGGCCGGAATTGTTGCCGCTGTCGAGCGGTTGCGCAAGTAGGCAGCCGGACGGCGGGTTTGTGCGTGAGAGAAGCCAGTGAACAGCGAACAGTGAACAGTAAATGCCCGGATCGGCATCGCGACTGACCACTGATCACTGTCCACTGTCCACTGAAAGCTGGATTTGTGGCAGTTGTACTGAAGTCGTCTCAGGAAATCGAAAAGATGCGCCGGGCGGGCCGCGTGGTCCGCGAGGTGCTCGAGCTGTTGCGCGGCCAGGTAAAGCCGGGCGTCACGACGATGGATCTGGAGAAGATCGCCGCGAGCCGGCTCGCCGAGTTGGGCGTCAAGGCCGCTTTCAAGGGGTACGGCGGATATCCGTGTGTGCTCTGCGCTTCGGTCAACAGCGAGGTGGTGCACGGCATTCCGTCGCCCAAGCGGGTTCTCAAGGAAGGGGACATTGTTTCCCTCGACTTTGGGGCCTTTGTGGAAGGCTATTGCGGCGACGCAGCCATTACCGTGCCGGTGGGCAAGGTCGATCCGGACGCGGCGCGGCTGCTGGCGGTGACTGAAGCG
Organism: Occallatibacter sp.; assembly: GCA_049515995.1. Taxonomy (GTDB): domain Bacteria; phylum Acidobacteriota; class Terriglobia; order Terriglobales; family Acidobacteriaceae; genus Telmatobacter. The sequence continues at coordinate 9,699 of JBEKTO010000013.1, forward strand.
TCTTTGCACGCGGGAATCGCGGTGGTGCGGCCAGGGGCGACCCTGGGCGACGTAGGCGCCGCGGTGCAAGGGGTGGTTGAAGCCGAGGGGTTCTCGGTGGTGCGGGATTTTGTGGGTCACGGCATCGGCACCCACATGCACGAGGATCCGCAGGTGCCGAACTTTGGCGAGCCGGGCCGCGGCATGAAGCTGCGCGCGGGCATGGTCATCGCCATTGAGCCCATGGTCAATGCCGGCAAGCCGGATGTGGTTGTGCTCGAGGACGGCTGGACGGCGGTTGCCACGGATGGAAGCATGAGCGCTCATTTTGAGCACACGGTAGCGGTGACCGCTACCGGAGCGAGAGTCTTAACCGAGTAGCACGCTCGGGATAACAGGCCGGTTGCGCAAATGCGGGCCGGAGGCGGGATACAGTTTGTCGAAGGAAGACGCGATTGAGGTTATGGCAGTGGTCACAGAGACATTGCCCAATGCCATGTTCAAGGTCAAGCTCGAGAACAATCACGAGGTGTTGACCCATGTCTCGGGAAGAATGCGCAAGAACTTCATCCGCATTCTGCCCGGCGACCGCGTGGCCGTGGAGTTGAGCCCCTACGACCTGAATCGCGGACGGATCGTTTACCGCTACAAATAGGTTTTTTCAATACCCCGCGCCTTTGATTTGAGCGCGGAGAAGGGCAGCAAGAATGAAAGTTCGTGCATCGGTAAAAAAGATTTGCGTCAAGTGCAAGGTCATCACCCGCCGTGGGGTGGTCAGGGTGATCTGCGAGAACGCGAAGCACAAGCAGCGCCAGGGCTAATCGAGCCTGGCATCGGTGGAAACCTTCACGGCAGTGAACAGGAGACAGTGAACAGTGAACAGCAAAAGCGCGAATGCGCAAGCCGGAAAACTGACCACTGGCCACTGTTCACTGAACAGAGGCTAGTTAGCTTGAGTCAAGGCTTGCGATGAACCTCTGAAGGAATTCACGCCAACCGTGCGAACCGGCTTTAGGCCGGGGCACACAACCTGAAGCGGCAAAGGAATTCGAATGGCACGTATTGCTGGCGTCGATCTGCCCCGCAACAAGCAGGCACGGATCGCGCTCACATACATCTTCGGTATCGGTGATCCCCGTGCCGCCAAGATTCTGGAGAAGGCGAATGTCGATCCCTTCAAGAAAATCCAGGATCTGGGCGAGGACGAGGTCAACCGCATCCGTCAGGTGATCGAGGACGAAGGAAACGTCGAGGGCGACCTGCGTAAGGACGTCCAGATGCACATCAAGCGCCTCATCGATATTCAGAGCTATCGCGGCAACCGTCACCGGCGGTCGCTGCCGGTGCGCGGTCAGCGCACCCACACCAACGCCCGCACCCGCAAGGGTCCCCGTAAGGGCACTGTGGCCGGCAAGAAGAAAGCGACGGGTAAAACCTAATGGCGAAGCCAGAGCAGAAGTCTGGAGCCGGCAAGGCCTCCAAGAACAAGAAGTTCAAGAAACGCGAGCGCAAGAATGTGCCGTTCGGCATCGCGCACATTCAGGCTACGTTCAACAACACCATCGTCACCATCACCGATCAGGTGGGCAACACGCTCAGTTGGAAGAGTTCGGGTTCGCTCGGCTTCCGCGGTTCGCGCAAGGGCACTCCCTTCGCGGCGCAGCAGGCGGCCTCGAACGCCGCCAGCATGGCGCGCGATCACGGCCTGCGCGCGGTCGATGTCCGTGTCGCCGGTCCGGGTTCGGGCCGCGAGTCGGCCATCCGCGCCCTGGCTGCCGCGGGCGTTGAAGTCCGCTCCATCCGCGACGTGACGCCGGTGCCGCACAACGGCTGCCGTCCGCCCAAGCGGCGCAGAGTGTAAGAGAAACGAGTGAACAGTGAACAGCAGACAGTGAACAGCCCGAGCGGCTTGAACTGTCCACTGTTCACTGTCCACTGTCCACTGAATTGGGCCGGGATGAAACGCATTGCGCGTAAACCGGCCGTCATCCGAAGTTAGGAGAAGAAATGGCTCGTTATACCGGAGCAGTCTGCCGCCTTTGCCGTCGCGAGGCAACCAAGCTCTTTTTGAAGGGCGCCAAGTGCGCCTCCGACCGTTGCCCGCTGGAAAAGCGCAACTTTCCTCCCGGAATGCACGGCAAGGACCGCAAGGCCAAGATTGTGGGCTACGGCCTGCAGTTGCATGAGAAGCAGAAGGCCAAGCGCATCTACTTCACCCTCGAAAGCCAGTTCCGCGAGTACTACGAAAAGGCCAACCGCGCCTCCGGCGTCACCGGCGACCTGCTCATTCAGCAGTTGGAGCGCCGCCTTGACAACGTGGTCTTCCGGCTCGGCTTCGCCATCTCGCGCCGCCAGGCCCGCCAGGTCGTTCGCCACGATCACATCGAGGTCAACGGCCGCAAGGTCAACATTCCCTCGTACGAAGTGAAGGCAGGCGACGAGATCGCCATCCGCGCCAACGCCAAGAAGCTGGTGATCGTGGAGCAGGCCGTGCAGTACGCCTCGGCCAATCCCGTGCCCGCCTGGCTTGAGATCAATTACGAGACCCTCACCGGCCGCGTGCTTTCTCTGCCCCAGCGCAAGGACGTTGCCCTGCCCATCAACGAGCAGCTCATCGTCGAACTGTACAGCAAGTAAGAGTGAACAGTGAACAGCGGACAGTGAACAGTAACAAAGCCCGAGTGGGCATTGACTGACCGCTGTTCACTGCTCACTGTCCACTGAATTCCAAACGAAGGAGAACTTGCGCGGCCGCCGCAAAATGCATCGCGACGTACATGCCGCGCGGGAAACGAGACACGGATATGCTTTGGAGAGGATTCCAGAAACCGAAGCGCCTGGCAGTCGATGCCGAGACGCTCACCGACACATTCGGCAAGTTCAGCGCCCAGCCCTTCGAGCGCGGCTTTGGCACCACCATCGGCAACGCGCTGCGCCGCACCCTGCTCAGCTCCATCGAGGGCGCCGCGGTCACCGCGATTCGCATCGAGGGCGTGCTCCACGAGTTCCAGTCCATCAGCGGCGTGGTCGAGGATGCCACCGACATCATCCTGAACCTCAAGCAGGTTCCCTTCAAGCTCGCGGGCGACGGTCCCAAGGCGCTGTATCTGCGCGCCGACCAGCCCGGCGTGGTCACCTCCGGCATGATCGAAGCCGATGGCGACGTCGAAATCCTGGACAAGAACATCTATATCGCCACCCTCTCGGAAGGCGGCAAGCTGGATATGGAGATGCGCCTGAAGAAGGGGCGCGGTTACATCTCCGCCGACAAGAACTTCGATGCCGACCTCGGCCTGGGCTTCATTCCCGTCGACTCGGTCCACTCGCCGGTGCGCCGCGTCAACTATGTGGTTGAAGCCGCCCGCCTGGGACAGATCACTGACTACGACAAGCTCACCCTTGAAGTGTGGACCAACGGGGCTGTGCTGCCCGCCGACGCCGTCGGCCTGGCCGCCAAGCTGCTCAAGGACCACATGAACATCTTCATCAACTTCGAGGAGGAAATCGAAGCCGAGGCGCGTGGCGAAGAAGGCCGCACCCTGCTCCGCAACGACAACCTCAATCGCTCGGTTGAAGAGCTCGAGCTGTCGGTCCGCAGCTACAACTGCCTCAAGAACGCCAACATCCAGACCATTGGCGAGCTGGTGCAGAAGACCGAAGCCGAGATGCTCAAGACCAAGAACTTCGGCCGCAAGAGCCTCAACGAGATCAAGGAAATCCTGGCCCAGATGGGCCTCTCGCTGGGCATGAAGATCGACGAGAACGGCAACGCGGTTCCCGGACCCACCAGCATTCCGCCCGCCGCCGCGCTGGCTGCCAGCTACAGCCACTACGACGACGAGGACGAGCCCCTGGATTCGGTCGAGATCCAGTTGCCCACCGAGACCGAGAACTTCTAACAGTGGACAGTGAACAGTGCACAGTGACCACTGTTCACTGCCCACTGTTCACTGTTCACTGACTACTGATTCGAAAGAGAGTTTCATCATGCGCCATCGCAATGCAGGATTCAAGCTCGGACGCAATACCAGCCATCGCCGCGCCCTTCTGCGCAACCTGGTTACGTCCGTGATCGTGGAAGACCGCGTGGAGACCACCGTGGCCAAGGCCAAGGCTGTCCGTCCGCTGGTTGAAAAGATGATTACCCTGGGCAAGAAGGGCGATCTGCACTCGCGCCGCCAGGCCCTCAGCTACCTGATGACCGACAAGTCCGTCGAGCGGCTCTTTGACACCGTGGCTCCGCGCTACGGCGACCGTCAGGGCGGCTATCTGCGCATCGTGCGCACCGGATTCCAGAAGGGCGATGGCGCCGAAAAGGCCTTCATCGAACTGCTGGGCGCCGAAAAGCAGCTTGATATCAAGCGCCAGAAGCGCGAAGACATCAAGGCCAAGAAGCGCGCCGAGCTCGAAAAGCAGTTGGAAGAGTCCAAGAAGGAAGAAACCAAGGAAGAAGCCGCCTAAAGCGGTTTCTCTCTGCCGGTTCCACCCTTCGCTCCGGAAGGCGAGCACGGGCGCATCCCACGCGGGATGCGCCCGTGCTCCTTTTTCAACACAAACAAAAAGGGGCTCCGTTTCCGGAGCCCCTTTTTCTGGTTATAAGGCCTGCCCTACTGCTTCGGCCCTCCGCTGGGATAATCCACCCGGATGGTCAGAATCTCGTAGGGATGAATCGGCGCCTTCACCACGTCGCCGGCCAACGGCAATGGCCCGCCCACGGCGGTCTCCATCAGGTTGGTGACGGTGGCGCCGGTCGCGCCCGGTGGCACGTGGAACTCGACGGTCGCCTCCTTGCCCGCCCACTCGTAGACGCGGAAGATCAGCCCGTTCGCGTCTTCGGCCTTTTTTACCGCGGTCAGCACCACGTTCTCTGGCGCGACCGAAGCAAAGGAGTGCTCGGCGGGCAGCGACCCGGCGTGCGTCGTGGTCACCACCGCCGTCAGCGGGTAGTTGTACTCCCATCCGTGGCGCACGGTGAGCGCGTCCTTCCACGTCCCCGCATGCGGATAGAGCGCGTAGTGGAAATGGTGGTGGCCCATGTCGGCCTCGGGATCGGGCCACTTGGGCGAGCGCAGCAGCGTCAGCCGCAGCACATTGCCCGCCGCGTCGTAGCCGTACTTGGTCTGGTTCAGAATGCTCAGCCCGTGAATCGCACCGTCTGTGCCGGGGCCGCTGAGATCGGCCCAGCGCATCGCCGGAACCTCGAACTGCGCCTTCTCCCACGAGTTATTGCGCGTCGTCGGCCGGTCGATCGTTCCATAAGGAATCTCGTAGGTAGCAAACGGCCCCGAAGCCGCCAGCGGAAACGCCGCCTTCAGCAGCACATGCGACTCGTGCCAGTCGATGTCATTCTCGACGTCAACCTGATCGCCTTTGAGGCTGATGGTCTGGACAAACTTCGAACTCTTCCAGTGGCGCGTGATGCGGATGGCATCCCTGCCGACCATCTCCACCGCATCGGCCTTCTCGATGACCGAAGGCGCTACGTCAAATGTGCCGGGGTCCACGTTCCAAGCGTCATAGTCCTTCGGCGTGTCTTTGAAGAATTGGAGCTGATTGCCACACCCACCGGGAACAATGGCCTCAGCCTTCGAAAGATGATCGCGAAGACTCGTGATGCAGCCGGTATTCTTGTCGACCGCAACGCGAATATCCCCATTGTGAATCACTTCCGTTCCGGGCTCTGCGGCTTCCTTGTTCAAACGCTCCCACGCGGCATCTACGAAACCCTCACCTCCACTTACAACATGCTTTCCCTGCTCGACGTGCAGTACCTTGTAGCCGAGCGCAGGAACAACGGGGACATGGAACCTCAATGAAGCGACGCCTGTCTTGGCGTCTTTGGCGACAACCTCAGCCGGCAATGAGAATCCGCTGGCGGGATCGACGACTGCAATCTCATCCAGCGAGGCCAGTTGGATTTCGACTGCCACGTCTCCCGAGCGCTCCCACCCCAGCGGGTTATAGACGACCACCGGGATACCGAAGCCGCTGGTGTTGATCCGTTCATCTACCGTCCCCAGCGCCCCAGCCCCGATCTCATTGGTCGACCACCGCACCACGTCATAGTCCTTCTGCGCGTCCTTGTAGATCACGCCGATGCCGGAACCCGCGGCCAGATCGTGGAACTGGCCGAAGAGCACCTTCTTCCAATCTTCCGTGAGATCCACCGAAGGGTACGCCCGTCCGGCCAGGACCCAGGCGAGCGACGCCCACTTTTCGGCGTTCAGCACCTGCTCCTCGGCCTCGCGCATATTGCGCTTGTGATTGGCCTGCGTGGTCATCACCCCGCGGTGATACTCGAAGTAGAGCTCGCTCTTCCACGTCGGAATGTTGACTTTGCCCGCAACCGCCGGCGGAGGCGCATATCCTTTTGCAATCGAGGCGTAGTCCCAGGACGGGCTCTCCGGCGCGATCTGCTTCTCAACCTCGGTGAAGTAGGTCTGCGCCGTGCCGAACTGCATCTTGGGGATCACGTGTTCCGGAATGGAGGGCATCGCCCAGTGGAATCCCTGGTCGAGAATCGCCCGTGTCGGTCCGCCGCCGTGGTCGCCGATGCCGTAGAGGTCCATCATCTCGGTCATGCCGGTAGCGCGTTGGCGAGCCGTGACCAGGTCGGCGCTCAGGCGCACCGGATTCAGATTGTCGTTTCCATAGTCGTGCGGAAAATAGGCCAGCACCTTCGACCCGTCCGGCGACTCCCACCAGAAGAGCTTGAAGGGCAACTGGTTGGTGTCGTTCCAAGTCATCTTCTGCGTTACAAAGTAGTCCACGCCGCTCTTCTTGTAGATTTGCGGCAACTGCCACGTGTATCCAAACGAATCCGGGTTCCAGCCGATGCGCACGTCCACGCCGTAGGCCTGCTTGTACCAGCGCTTGCCCACCAGCAGTTGCCGTACCAGCGATTCGCCGTCGGGCATGTTCAGGTCCGGCTCGACCCACATGCCGCCCACGATCTCCCAGCGGCCTTCCTGGATGCGCCGGGCGATCTCGGCGTTCATGTCGGGATACTTCTGCGCCAGCCAGTCGTTGTAGGCGGCGGCGGACTGCGTATAGGTGTAGCCGCGATACTCGTACATCAGTTGCAGCGCGGTGCCGAAGGTGCGCTTCACCACGTCCACGGTCTCGGTCCACGGCCACAGCCAGGCGGCGTCGATGTGGGAGTTGCCGGTCAGATGGAAGGTAGCCGTCTGCAACAGCGGCCTGAGCGCTTCGAGCTTTTCGTGCGCCGCCTTCAGGCTCGCGTCGAATTTGGCCTGGGCCTGAGCCCGCGCCTCCGCGCCTTGCGCTTCGGCCGCGTCCAGAGCCGCCAGGTCCACGGTGCGGATGGCGCTGTCGAGCGTGGCCATCTGGGAGGCATCGCCGGGCGCAAGTGAGGGAACCAGCTCCGCGGCCGACAGAAACTCGACGCGCAGATCCTCGGGATTCGGCCGGCTCTCAGGGAACTCGATGCGAAGCGTAGCGCCCTTGAAGCTCTTTACATCTACCGTGTGCAGCAGCTTGACGGCCACCGTCGCCTTGTCGCCGGGCTTGGCCTGGTCGAAGAGGACGACCGGCTCCAGGTCGTCGCCCATGGCTACGCGCCGTCCGTTGAAGTAGAGAATCTGCGGCATGGGGCCGTTGGCTTCCGCGTGGAACTGGAACCAGATGCGCGCGCCGGTCAGGTCGTAGCCGCTCAGCGTGGCGGGAACCTGGTAGGTCTGGCGAAACCAGACGGCGTCGTTGGGGGCCTTGCTGCTGGCCGCGATCGGCTGCCAGGAGCTTTCGTCCAGATTGACCGCTTCGCCGTGGGCCAGGTCGCCGGCGTGCAGTTTCCACGCGCCGTCGGGCAGCTCGCGCAGGCCGGAGAGCCGCGACAGCACGGCGCGAGACTCGGGCTGCAGGCCGGCGGCAATTTTGGCGGCGTCGTCGGCGCTCTGCGCGGTAACGCGGCCCGCCAGCAACAGGGCTCCAGCAACGAACAGCAGGAGTACAGGAATACGGGAACGCAGCTTCAAAACAGAGATCATGGTGGAGAAACCCTCCGCAGCATGGTAAGCCATTGGAATTCTTGCAAGCCAGCGGAAACCCGCGGCCGACTCGCCGCGCTCGAAACCGTCTGAAACCGCGAATGGCCTCTACACCCAGCCGCCATCCACAATATAGCTCTGGTTGGTGATGGCGCTGGAGTCGTCGGCGGCCAGGAACAGCACCAGCCGCGCCACGTCGGCGGGCAGCAGATCGCGCTTGAGCGCCTGGCTGGCCATGATCTCCGCCTTGTACTCCGGCGTGTACCAGAGCCGCTTTTGCCGCTCGGTCACAATGGCGCCGGGCAGCACCGCATTCACGCGGATGTTGTTCGGCGCCAGTTCGTGCGCCAGCGTGCGCGTGAGCCCGATGACCGCGGCCTTCGCCGTGATGTACAGCGCCGCGCCGGTCGAGGGAATCATCCACGAAATCGACGACATGTTGACGATCGACCCGCGGCCGGCCTTGCGCATCGCCGGCACCACGGCCTGCACCATGAAGAACTGCGGGCGCAGGTTGGTGCCGATCGAGTGGTCCCAGTAGTCGGGAGTCACTTCTTCCAACGTGTGGCGCTGGTCGTTGGCCGCGTTGTTCACCAGCACATCGACGGTGCCCCAGGCCGCCAGAACCTGCTCGACGGCTCTCTTGAGCGCGGCCACATCGGTCAGGTCGCAGTGGAGGTAAAGCGGCGCGGGACAGCCTTCCGCGGTGAGCTCTTTCACCAGCCGCCTCGCCGGCTCATGCTGAATGTCGAGAAAAGCTACGCGGGCGCCTTGCCGGGCAAAGTGAGTCACCAGAGATTCGCCGATTCCGGTAGCGCCGCCGGTAACCACCACCACCCGGCCCTCCAGGCTTGGGTAACGGGCAAATTGCGCATTGCCGTCTTGCATCTCGATCTGCTCCTGATTGCGGCTGTGTCAGTGTGGCCATCTCAATGCGGCCTTACTCCCTACTTGCTACTCCCTATTCCCTAATGCGACTCCCTCGGCACCTCGTGCCCGCGGCAGCCAAGCAGAAAGTCGAAGTCCGCGCCGCGGTCGGCCTGGAGCACGTGCTTCACGTAGAGCGACTGGTAGCCGCTGGTGAAGGCCGGTTCCGGCGCAACCCATTCCGCGCGACGGCGGGCCAGCGCGGCCTCGTCCACGTCCAGATGCAGCCGCCGGGCAGCCACGTCGAGTTCAATCCAGTCGCCCTCGTGGACCAGCGCCAGCGGACCGCCCAGCGCGGCCTCGGGGCTCACGTGCAGCACCACCGTGCCATAGGCCGTGCCGCTCATGCGCGCGTCGGAGATGCGCACCATGTCGGTGATGCCGCGCTCCAGCAATTTCGCAGGAAGCCCCATGTTGCCCACTTCGGCCATGCCCGGATAGCCGCGCGGGCCGCAGTTCTTGAGCACCATCACGCTGTTCTCGTCCACGGCCAGGTCGGGGTCCTCAATGCGCGCTTTGTAGTGCTCGATGTTCTCAAAGACCACCGCCCGGCCGCGATGGCGCATCAGTTGCGGCGAGGCCGCGGAGGGCTTCAGCACCGCGCCGTCGGGGCACAGATTGCCGCGCAGCACGGCGATGCCTCCCGACTCCACCAGCGGATTCTCGTAGTCGCGAATCACTTCGCTGTTCCAGATCGGCACGTCCGCCACGTTTTCTCCAATCGTGCGCCCGTTCGCGGTCGGGGCGCCGGCTTCCAGTTGGCCGTGCCGGGCCAGCTTGCCCAGCACCGCTGGCAGCCCGCCGGCGTAGTAGAAATCCTCCATCAGGTAGCGCCCCGACGGCTGCAGATCGACGATGGTGCGCACATCGCGGCCCTCCCGGTCCCAGTCGTCCAGCGTCAACGGAACGCCCACGCGCCCAGCGATCGCGATCAGGTGAATCACGGCGTTGGTCGAGCCGCCGATGGCTGCATTGGCGCGAATGGCATTGAGAAACGCCTCGCGGGTCAGGATTTTGGAGATGCGCAGGTCCTCGTGAACCATGGCGACAATGCGCCGGCCCGTCTCCTGGGCCAGGGCCGCGCGGCGCGAGTCCACGGCGGGAATCGCCGCATTGCCGGGCAGCGAAAGCCCCAGCGACTCCACCATGCAGGCCATCGTCGAGGCTGTGCCCATGGTCATGCAGTGGCCGGGCGAACGGCTCATGCAGCTTTCGGCGTCCATGAACTCCTGCGCGGTCATTTTGCCGGCCTTCACCAGCTCGCTGAAGCGCCAAACGTCGGTGCCTGAACCGATGGCCTGTCCGCGGTAGCGGCCGGTGAGCATGGGCCCGCCGGAAAGCACAATGGCCGGCACATCGCAACTGGCCGCGCCCATCACCAGCGACGGCGTCGTCTTGTCGCAGCCGCACAGCAGCACCACCGCGTCGATGGGGTTGGCGCGGATCGACTCCTCCACGTCCATGCTCACCAGGTTGCGGAAGAGCATGGCCGTCGGCCGCATGTTGGTTTCGCCCAGCGAGGTCACGGGAAATTCGAGCGGCAGCCCGCCTGCCTCCCAGACGCCGTTCTTCACGCGCTGGGCCAGCTCCCGCAGGTGCGCGTTACAGGGGTTCAGCTCCGACCATGTATTGCAGATGCCGATCACCGGGCGCCCGTCGAAGACATCGCCGGGAAATCCCTGGTTGCGCATCCAACTGCGGTGGATGAATCCGTCCCGGTCCTTGCCGCCAAACCACGCCTGCGATCGCAGCTTCCGCTTTTCCATCTTTTTAACTCCGCACCCGTGCGGTTACGATCCTCGCAGCAGTCCGCTCTTGGAAGCGTATACACAAGGGAGCCCTGCTCGGCAACCAAGGTTCGAAATACTCCCTATAACCTGGCCGCAGTCGGGGACACTCCAAAAACCGCACCTGGAAGTGTACCGCACCTGGGTACCTGGATTGGATTGCTCACATGGGTCCGGGCTGCACCTCCAGGGAAGTCTCGGCGTTCTGTCCCACTTCTAGAACTTGGTTCCTCCGTTGAAGTCGGCGGTGATGGCTGCTTCTACGCCGGCCATGCAGGCTGTGTCCGAGAAGATGAGTCCCAACTCGCGGTTGTCGTCGAGCGAATCGGTGGAGAAGTTTTCGCTGCCCACGAAGAGTTTCGCCTGCGCCGTACCGTAGTCCGCCAGAACGGTCTTGGCGTGGATGTAATAGCCGGTTTTGGAACTGTAAATGGCTATCTGCGTGCCGGCGGCCTTGAGGATGTTGAGGACGGAAGAGTACTTGCCGCCCAGGTTCTCCTGGACAAGAGTCACCTCAACGCCACGCTGGAGGGCGGCTGTGACGGCCGTCTGGATGCCCGTGTCGGCGAACTCCTCCTGCGAAATGAGCAGGGACTTGGCCGCGCCTTGGATGAGGGCGGTGAGAGCGGCGCGGGAGTTTGTCGGGCTCCAAACGAGGTTGTCGCCGATGGGCGGGGTAATGGTGGCGTTGGTGAAATCGGCGTCGAAGGTGGTTTCGATGGCCGCGACATCGGCAATATTGTTGGTGATGACAGCGAAGTCGCGAGTGGTGGCGTAGTCCTCGGGCGTCAGGTTGAGGGTCATGATGGCCGAAGTGGTCCCGTCGACGGTGATGGTCTTCTGGTGGGTGCAGGCGTAGGTCGGGTTGGCCCAGTGCACCGCGACCTTGCCGGTGGTGAGGGTGTTGTAGGCGGTGGTGTTGTTGGCCTTCTCGTTGTTCTGGTCGAGGATGACACGAACCGTGATTCCTTTGGCCGCGGCGCTGGTCAGAATGGTGGTCACCTGCGTGTCGGAGAGCTCATACATGGTCATGTCGATGGACTTCGTGGCCGAGGAGAGCAAGTTGTAGATGGACTGGAGGCCCTGATCGGGTTCGGCGATCAGCGTATAGGTTGTGGCGCCGGGCGTGGGCGCAGGCGCAGGAGGAGCCGGCGGCGTGGGTTTCTTGCGGGGGCGGGCATCTGGCTCGTGGGTCGTTTCAGGTTCCATGATTTTCTCCGTTGAAGAAGCCGATGGGGATTCAGGTTCTGCCGGATTCGCGGGAAGCTCCGGCGGGAGAGGCAAACCGAAGGGCGGCTGAGGCGAGGGCTGGATTCCCGGACCTTGTACTCCGCTAGGCCGCATTCCTGCCCGGTCGCGCCGATTGTATCCCGGTTGCGATTGCCTTGCGAAGAGAAAACGCATGAAGTCAGCATGAATTGTTAGGCGTATGCAGCCGTGCCCTGGCACCTAGGGTCAAGAAAAACGGCCCGCTTCTCGTGTTGAGGAGCGGGCCGTTCTTCCTTCGAGCTACGTTGAATTATGCCTTGGTTGTGGTCAGCGCGCCCAGATCGGCGGCCAGTTTCTCTGTCGAGAAGGCTTCGATGATGTCGCCTTCCTTCAGGTCGCTGTAGCCGCCCAGGCCGATGCCGCATTCCATGCCGTTGGTCACTTCGCGGGCGTCGTCCTTGAAACGCTTGAGCGAACCGATCTTGCCCTTGAAGATTTGCTCCGTGCCACGCATCACCTTGACTTCCGAGTCGCGGCGGATCACTCCGTCCTGCACCCTGCAGCCGGCGATGGTGCCGACCTTGGGAATCTTGAAGACGTTGATGACCTCGGCCCGGCCCGCATAGTTCTCCTTGAAGGTGGGTTCGAGCAGGCCCATCATGGCCAGGCGGATTTCGTCCTGCAACTCGTAAATGATGGAGTGCAGGCGGATTTCGATGCCTTCCTGCTGCGCCAGCTCGGCGGCTTTGCGCTCCGGGCGGACGTTGAAGCCGATGATGATGGTGTTCGAGGCCGTTGCCAGCAGCACGTCGCTTTCGGTAATGGAACCGACGCCGGAGTGGATGACCTTGATGCGCACCTTTTCGGTAGACATCTTCACCAGCGAGTCGGCCAGCACTTCGACCGAACCCGTCACGTCGCCCTTGATGATGAGCGGCAGGTCCTTGACGCCGGCCTGGCGAATCTGCTCCGCAAGTCCTTCAAGAGACACGCGGGAGCTCTTGGCGAGTTGCGCGTCGCGCTCCTTCATCTTGCGGTATTGCGCAATGCCCTTGGCCTTGTCGCGATCGGCTACCACCAGGAAGGTGTCGCCGGAGTCGGGCATCGATTCCAGGCCCAGAACTTCCACCGGAGTGGAAGGACCGGCCTCCTCGATGGCCCGTCCGCGATCGTCGAACATGGCGCGGACCTTGCCGAAGGTGTTGCCGACAATGTAGCTATCGTTGAGGTGCAGAGTTCCGTCCTGGACCAGTACGGTGGCCACGGCGCCGCGGCCGCGGTCCAGCTTGGCTTCAAGAACGGAGCCCACGGCCTTGCGTCCCGGCGTAGCCTTGGGGGCCTTGATGTCGGAGACCAGGCAGATCATTTCCAGCAGCAGATCGAGGTTGATCCGCTTCTTGGCCGAAACCTCGACAAAGACGGTGCCCTCCGCGCCGGCTGCCCACTCTTCGGGAATCAGGCCGCGGTCGGCCAACTGCTTCTTGACGCGATCCGGATTGGCTTCGGGCTTGTCGATCTTGTTGACGGCCACGATGATCGGCACTTCGGCGGCCTTGGCGTGGTCGATGGCCTCCAGGGTCTGGGGCATCACGCCGTCGTCGGCCGCCACCACGATCACCACGATATCGGTGACCTTGGCCCCGCGCGCTCTCATGCGGGTAAAGGCTTCGTGACCCGGCGTATCGAGGAAGACGATCTCGCGGCCGTGAGCCGGAGAGCCTTCCTTGGAAAACTTCACCTTGTACGCGCCGATGTGCTGGGTAATGCCGCCGGCCTCGCCTTCCGCCACATGCGTTTCGCGGATGGCGTCGAGCAGCGAAGTCTTGCCGTGATCCACGTGGCCCATGACGGTGACCACGGGCGAGCGGGGAACCTCGAGTTCGCCGGTATTGTCGGCTTCGAGAACCTCTTCGATGGCCTGGTTGGCGATCTCTTCTTCGTAGCTGATGACGGTGGCTGCCGCGCCGAACTTGGCGGCGACGTCCTTGACCATCTCGGCGTCGAGGGACTGGTTGACGGTGACGAAGACGCCGCTCATCAGCAGCGTGGCGATCAGATCTTTGGCGCGAACGTCGAGCTTCTCGGCCAGATCCTTCACGCTGATGCCTTCCGTGACGGTGATTTCACGGGTGATGGGCAGCGGCTCTCCGCCATATTGCACCCCGCCATAACGTGGCGGCGGCACAAAGCCCTTCATCGGACCTTCCTTGGTCTTGGGATACTGCGGGCGTCCGCCACGGCCCCTCGATGGAGCACGCGCCGGGCGAGGCGCTTCGCCGGTCGGTGCAGCGCCGCCCGGACGCGGCGGTCCGCCGAATCCTGGACGGGGTGCTCCAAAGCCGGGCCGTGCGCCAAATCCGGGACGGGCACCGGGACCGCCAGGTCCAGCCGCGCCGGCATAGCCGCCGGGCGTGGTGCGCGTAGGATGCTTGGGGCGCGGGCCTGTGCCGGCTGGATACTGGCCCGGAGCGCCTCCCGGGGTTCGCTGGCCATAGCTGCCAGGGCCGCCCGCGGGCCGGTTGCGATCGAAGATCGGCTTGCCGCGTTGAATGCCGGGGGCCATGTTGCCCGTGCCTGGGACAGGCACGGTTGGAACCACAATGGGCGCCTTGTAGACCGGGCGCGGACCAGTTTGCGGCATCACCACGCGGCGGGCAGGCAAGCCTGGGGTGGGCGACAGAGTGTGGGTGTGGCCCGCCACGCGATGCGCGGGAACATGCGCCGGCGCCGCGGCAACCGCGGGCTCGGGCGCAACACTGGCGGCCGGGGCGGCTTCTTTCGGTGCTGCCGCGGCCGCTTCGGGAACAGACGGTGCGGCGGCAACGGGAACCGGCTCAACGGATACGGCCGCGGGAGTTGCCGGCGAAGCGGAAACCGGAGTTGCGACTGCCTCAACGGCCACCACGGTTGCTGCCGGCTCTTCGGCTGCCGGAGCCACAACGGGAGGCGTGGCAGGCGCGACGGGATGCTTCGCCGCAACCGGCGGCTTGGCCGCGGCGGCACTCTGCTCTGTGGGGCGCGGCTGACCTTCGTGGGGCACGGGCGGCTTGACCACCACGACAACCGGAGGCGGCGTTACCGCGACAGCCGGACGCGTGGGAGTGACGGCGCCAGCCGGAGCCTTGGCGACCACCGGACCAACCGGCGGGCGGGAGGCAATGGCGGGCGGAGCCGGAGGAGCAACGACGATGGGCGGCGCGGATCTGGGCTGGGGAACAATTCTACGCGGCTCCGGACGGACCACGGGCGGCGGAGCCGCGGCCACGATGGGAGCTGGGGGCGCTGGCCGGGCAACCGGAGGCTGCACCACCGGCGGGCGCACCGGCGCATGACTCAGCCGGGCCTCTTGTTCCTCTTCCTGTTTTTTGGCCAGGATGGCCTTCAGCACATCGCCGGGCTTGGAGATATGCGAGAGATCGATTTTGGGCGTAATGCCCTGAGGGGCGCGCGACGCAGATGCGCTCCCTTGGCCGGCAGACCGCGTTCCACGCTCGAAGTGCGCGCGAACCTTATCCGCCTCATAGTCTTCCAGCGAGCTGGAATGGGTCTTGCCGCTGGCCAGACCGAGTTCTGCCAATATGTCGAGAACCTGCCGGCTCTTGACTTCCATCTCGCGCGCGAGATCGTTGATTCGAACCTTACTCATCCGCCTCTTTTCAAAATGTGCTACCCAAAGCCCTTAGTCGCTCATAGCTACCTCATGGCAATGGCTGCTCTTGGTACTTTCATTATTTCCCGATTGGCTTGAAAGAGTGCGGCGCATCTTACGCGCCGTCCTCTTTGGCCGCCTGCTCATCCGATACTGCGCTTTCCGTTTCAATCTCTTCCAGCAGCGGTTCTCCGGCGCCTTGAGCATCTTCCTCGAGCGCTTCTTCCGGTGCGTCTTCCAATGTCTCGACTTCCGCCTCGTCGGCAGGAGGGATATCCTCTACCGCGGCTTCAGCCTCGGTGTTGTAATCCGTCTCCCCTTCGGCCTCGCGGACGTTTTCCGCTTCGGTAATGACTGCGGCGTCGTTCTCCGCTTCCGCTTCGTCCGTGGCCAGAACCGCTTCGCGTTCTTCTTCCGTAACCGCCGTTTCGGCTGCTTCTCCTTCGGCCGCTTCGCCGGCTTCCGCAGCCGGGGCTTCTTCGTCTTCTTCAAAGTGGCCAAAGTAGTGGCGCACGGCCACGCTGATCCGCTCCAGGGTCTTTTCGCCGATGCCCGGAATCTCTTCGAGCTGTTCGGGCGTCATGTCGGCCAGTCCCTCGACCGTGGTGATGCCAGCCGCAACCAGCTTCTGGATGATGCCGTCGCCCAGTTCTGAAACCTGTTCGATGGGCGTTGAGGGACCGCCGGAGAGAGCTACCATCTGCTGCTCCACCTCCTGCCGCTTCTCCTCTTCACTCTTGATGTCGATCTTCCATCCCAGCAGCTTGGCCGCCAGACGCACGTTCTGGCCCTTCTTGCCGATGGCCAGAGACAGTTGAGTGTCGTCCACGATCACTTCGAGCTGCTTGTCCGTGAGGTCGGAAATCGACACGCGGCTGACCTTGGCCGGCTGCAGCGCCTTCTCGGCAAAGGTGGTGATCTCGTCGCTGAACTCGATGATGTCGATCTTTTCGCCGCGCAACTCGCGGATGATCGACTGCACGCGCATGCCCTTCATACCCACGCACGCGCCCACCGGGTCCACGTCCTTGTCGCGGGACTGAACTGCAATTTTTGTGCGCTCGCCGGCCTCGCGGGCAATGGCGCGGATGACCACGGTATTGTCGTAAATCTCGGGCACTTCCGACTGGAAGAGATTCTGCACCAGCTCCGGTGCGGCACGGGAGACGATCACCTGCGGTCCCTTGGCGGCGCGGTCCACCTTGAGCAGCACCACGCGGACGCGCTCGCCGATGGAGAACTGCTCCAGCCGCGACTGTTCGCGCTTGGGGCAGCGGGCTTCGGCCTTGCCCAGGTCGTAGATGATGTCCTGGCCCTCGATCCGCTTCACGGTGGCGTTCAGTACTTCCTTTTCGCGGTGGGCATACTCGTTGAAGACCGTATCCCGCTCCGCTTCGCGCACCTTCTGGAAGATGACCTGCTTGGCCAGTTGAGCGGCGATGCGGCCCAGGGGACTGGTGTCGCGATAGAGCCGGATCTCGCTGCCCACTTCCGCGCCGGGAGCCAGTTCGTTGGCCTCCTCCAGCGTGATCTGGTTCAGCGGGTCTTCAATCTGATCCGCGCCCTCCACCACCGTCTTGTAGATGTAGGCTGTGATCTCGCCGGTCTCTTTGTTCAGTTCTCCGCGCATGTTTTCCTGGGTTTTGTAGAACTTGCGCGTGGCCAGGGCAATGGCCTCCTCGACGGCGCCAACGACGATGCCGGGGTCAATGCCCTTTTCCTGGCTCAAGAGCTCGATACTCTGGTACAAAGCGCTGCTGGCCATACTCTGCTTGCTCTCTCGGGTGCTTCTTGCGGCCGCAGCCTTTCGGGCTCCGGGCCGGTTCAGTTGATTTCACGGAAGGGTACGGGCCTGAGGCCCGCACATCGCTTAAATCTCCGGCACCAGTTGCGCCTTCTCGATGTTGCCCAGCGCAATCTCCACCGTGCTGACGCCTGTCTTCTTCGTCTTGCTGTTCTGCTTCACCGCGTTCAGGTCGAGCGTAACGCTTGGGCCGGTTTCGCTTCCTGCCGCTACCAGCCGTCCCTGCCAATGCCGGTTGTTGCGAATCGGCTCAAACGTCTGAATCTTCACCAGGCTGCCCACAAACCGCCGGAAATCCTCCGGTTTGCTCAACTTGCGGTCCAGCCCCGGAGAACTGGCTTCAAGCGTGTACTCCGCTCCGGGAACCAAGTCTTCCACGTCCAGCAAAACCCCAAAATCCCGGCTGAACGCTGCGCAATCCTCGTGCGTGATGCCGGAAAGCTGTTCTACGCTCAGAGTGCCCTCAAGCAGCCGTTCCGGAAGGGCATCGTTTCCGTCTCCGGCCTCGATCGCCGCCTTCAGTTGCGCCCGCCCCTCGGCATTCTTCTCAAGAAAGATGCGGAGAGTGCGCTCTTTCGCCGGGCCGATGAACTCAATGTCCACCAGGTCCAGCCCATGCGAGGCGGCCACTCTTGCCGCCGCTAACCGGATTTCTTCCAGCTTTGCCGCCATCGATCCCACTCCGCCCAGAGGGCGGATTCTGCCCCGGAAACTTGCCCCAAATAAAAAGTGGGCTGTAAGCCCACTCATCTCTCCGCCAGCCGGCCTGTTCACGGCAACCAAGGCGGACAAATTCGTCTGCATCGTTATCATAGGCCAGAATGCTGTGGAATTCAATGAAAAAGCCGTCCTGCCCAACGGGATTCTAAGCTGAACCGAGCGTATCCGAATCCTGCCCCGGTGCTAGACTCAGCATTATCTATGGCTGTTTCTCACCCGTCTCATGCGCCCCACTCGTCTTTGCCTTCCGTCTCCCCCGCCGAAGCCCGCACTGCCCTGCTGAAACGCGCCGCCCGCGACGCCATGGACTACCTGGAAGCCGAAGACCGGCGGTCGGTTGCGCCGCGCCCGGAGGCCATTGCGGCGCTGAACGCGTTGCGCGGGCCGCTGCCGCCGGGGCCAACCAGCGCGGAAGCGGTTCTGCATCTGCTGGATGCCTACGGTTCGCCGGCTACAGTGGCCAAGACCGGCGGACGGAACTTCGGGTTTGTGAACGGCGGCTGCCTGCCGGCGGCGCTGGCCGCATCGTGGCTGGTGAGCGCGTGGGACCAGAATGCGGCGTTTTTTGTGCAATCGCCCACGGCCATCGTGCTGGAGGAAATCGCACTTGAATGGGTGCGCCAACTGCTTGGCCTTCCCGAGGGAACCGGCGGCGCGGTCGTGACCGGGGCCACCATGGCCAACCTGACCGCCCTGGCCGCGGCGCGTCATGCATTGCTGTTCCGCGCGGGCTGGGACGCGGAGGCCGACGGCCTCTTCGGCGCGCCGCCCATCACCGTGGTGGTGGGTGAAGAGGCTCATGCCTCTGTTTTGAAAGCACTTGGGATGCTGGGCCTGGGCCGGAACCGTGTGGTTCGGGTGCCCGTGGATCGCCAGGGACGGATGCGGGCCGATGCGCTGCCCCATCTGGATGCAAACACGATTCTCTGCCTGCAAGCGGGCAACGTGAACACCGGCGCCTTCGACCCCGCGGCGGCCATCTGCCCGGCGGCGCGCGCGGCCGGCGCCTGGATTCACGTGGACGGCGCCTTCGGGCTGTGGGCCGCCGCGTCGCCCGAGTATCACCGTTGGACCAAAGGCTTCGAGCAGGCCGACTCCTGGGCGACCGACGGGCACAAGTGGCCCAATATCGGCTACGACTGCGGCATCGCCCTGGTGCGCGACCCCGAGCATCTGCGGGCCGCCATGTCCATGGAGGCCGCTTACCTGGTGCAGGGCGAGCACCGCGAACCCTCCTACTACAACCCTGAGCTCTCGCGCCGGGCCCGCGGAGTGGAGTTGTGGGCCGGCCTGCGCTCGCTGGGCCGCTCGGGAATGGCGGAGATTGTGGAGCGGACCTCGAACCACGCGCGCCGCTTTGCCGCCGGACTCAAAGCCGCCGGCTACGAAATCCTCAACGATGTGGTTATCAACCAGGTGCTGGTTTCATTTGGCGCGCCGGAAAAGACGCTGCGCACCATCGCCCGCCTGCAAGCCGAGGGAACCTGCTGGTGCGGTTCGACCGTTTGGCAGGAGCAAACCGCGATGCGCATCAGCGTCTCGTCCTGGGCCACAACCAAAGAGGACGTGGATCGCAGCCTGGCCGCAATGCTCAAAGCTGCGGAAGAGTAGGAAAGCGAAGGCTTCCGGAACGGGTTGCACGAATGCCTTTCAGCCGGCAGTGAATCTCCCTCCGGGGCAAAAGCTGCTTATTCTCCTGCCTTTTTCGCCACGGCTGAAGTCGTGCCTTCCTTGTCTCGGCTGGCGATGCGGCACGCTTTGCGCGCATTCGCGGATGCGCTCCGCAGCCATCGGGGCTTTCACCTCAACACATGCGGCCGCGCCGATCTGGCCGATCCCGCTCAGGCCGCGAGCCTACCGCGCTGATTCCGTGGAGCTTCCCGTTTCGAGCTTGAACAAATTTCGCGAGTGGCGCAAGATTACTCTCGTTTCAGCAGGAACCCGCCCGGCAGAGAATTATCTTTGTTCATTTCGCCCATAGTTACCGATAAGGTGTGTTGGTCTTGTCTTAATACGATGAAGCGCATCCTCAAACAGCGCGTTCTGATCTTCCTTGTAGCGACGATTGTCGCGGCGGTCCTCGGCACACTGGCCGGCTACTGCGTCGGGCGAGAGATTGCGCTGCGCCTAACCGCAAGAGCGCTCAGCCACGATGCGGCGCGCGCCATCGCCGACAGCGTGGCCTTTTCTCGCGATGCGCACGCCGTGCTGGATGCGATGAACGCTTCGCGCGCTTCTTTCTGTTCCGAGGCGGATATGCAGTCGATCCTCGGGCTGGTCTACCATTCGCATTTCCTGAAAGAAGCCGGCCGCGTCCGTGACGGCAAGATCGCTTGCTCGACGACGCTGGGGCGCGACCATCTGCCCGCCATCGAGCAGCCCAGGCCCGATTTCATCGGAGCGGATGGCGTAAAGGTCTTCCGGGACCCTCCCCTTTTCCGCTTGAAATATGCTTCCGTCACCAGCCTGCAAGCGGGCGATTCGTATGTTGTGTTGAATCCCTATATCAACAGCCTTGCCGAACGCTCCGTCGTGCATCTGAAATCTACCGTCATCGATGCCTCGCTGAAGTCGTCGCCAAAAGCGGTTGCCAAAGCCTCTCCGATTCCGGCGGCGGACAGCGACTTCCGCCTTGGCGACACCCTATATTCGACGCGCTGCTCTCTTGCCTACAACACCTGCATGACCGCCTCTCTGTCAGTCGCTGAAGCGCTGCAGGCAGAGCGTTTGCAGTTTCGCGGTTTCATCCTGTTCGGGGGAGTGGCGGGTGCATGGCTTGGTCTCTTTGTCTCCCTGGCCTACCGGCGGAGCCGGGATATGGAACAGCAACTGCGCCGCGCCATCCGGCGGGACAAGCTGCGGGTGGTCTACCAGCCCATCGTGATGTTGCCCAGCCGGCAGATTGTGGGGGCCGAGGCCCTGGTGCGATGGACCGACGAAGAAGACTGCGAGATAGGGCCCGATATTTTCGTCAAGTTGGCCGAGGAGCGCGGCTTTGTGGAAGAGATCACCAAACTGGTGGTCCGCCACGCCCTGAGGGACTTCGCGGATACGCTGCGCAGCCGTCCCGACTTCCGGCTCAGCATCAACGTGGCTGCCGCCGACCTTGCCGATCCCGGGTTCCTGCCCATGCTGGAGGAGTCTCTGGGCCGGGAAGGGGTCCCGGCGCGGAGCCTGGCGATCGAGATTACCGAGCGGTGCACCGCCAATCGGCAGGTCGCCAAGGAGGCGATTCATGGCCTGCGCCGCAAGGACCACTGCGTCCAGATCGACGATTTCGGGACTGGCTATTCGAGCCTGTCGTATCTGCACGAGCTCTCTGTCGATTCCATCAAGATCGATCGGTCTTTCACTGAGGCGATCGGCACCGAAGCGGTGACCGTCTCCATTCTTCCCCAGATTCTGGCCATGGCCGAGACGCTGAATCTGGAGGTGATTGCGGAAGGTATCGAGACCGAACTCCAAGCCGATTACTTTGCCGCCACACAGAGACCGTTGCTGGCGCAGGGTTGGCTCTTTGGCCATCCCGTCCCTGCCGGCGAGTTTCATGGCCGGCTGGCCGAAGGCCGCAGGGAAGCGCTCGTTCCCGCAAACGTGGCCTGAGAGTGTGTATCGAGCGTTTTCGCTGTTTCTGTAATCAAGCATCGTGCCATCCCACCCTGGCCGCAAAAAAACAAAGGTGCGGCGAGGGTGGGGCACCCAAGCCATACGCTATCGTGAATATGTTCGAAAAATACGCGCTCGATATGTCGCTTTGATGGCACAAATGAACGTGTGCCCAGGCGAGAGCGCTCTAACACTTTTGTGTTAGTTGCGGCGGCTCGAAAAGTTACCGTTGTTAAGTGCTGTAGCGGTAATATGCGAGTACAGTAGAATTCCTCTTCAGACTGCATCCCACTCAAATTCCCCGATCGGCTGATAGATCATGGCAATCCCCAAGCGCCACCTTTTCACGACATTGTTCGCCATGATCGTCGCAGCCGGTTGCGGCACCGTGGTTGGCTATCGCTTTGATCGCTACATTGCGGTGAAGGTAACCGAAAACCAGCTCAAACACTATGCGAGCCGCATGATCGCGGATGGGGATTCGACGTCCGCGGAGTTGCGGACGGTGTTGGCCGCAGTGGGCGCCTCACGGTACAACTCGTGTTCGAACGTTGAGATTGGTTACTTCCGCACGTTGATTTTCGCGTCGGATTACCTGAAGGATGTCGGGCGCATCCGTAACGGCAGGATCGAGTGTTCGGCTGCTCTGGGTCGTTTGTCGCAGCCGAGTGGGCAATCCATGCCGGATTTTACCCAGCAGGATGGGTCGATTCTCTATAAGAATCTGGCGACATATCAGAGCAATGGCATCACAACCGTCACCTTGCAGCTGGGCGAATCGTTTGTCGTGTATGCTCCCTTGACGCGCATGCATCTGGAACCGGGGCCGATGCATTTTTCCGAGACGGTGACCGACGCTCCGAGCCATACGTACGGTCGATTGCTTGGCGAATCGCTCCAAGCGAGTGCGTCGATTCTAACCTCGGAGGGCGGTGTGCGCATTGGAGACAACCTGTACGCGACCCGATGTTCCACTCGCTATTTCAACTGCGTTACGGCCTATACCTCCATACCGGAGGTGATGGAGGCCAATCGCGTCAAGTTCATCGGCTTCATTGCCCTGTTCAGGTTGCTCGGAGGACTCTCCGGTCTTGCCCTCGCGCTTCTTTACTTCCGCTACAAGAGCCCCGAGCAGCAGCTTCGCAGGGCGATTGCCAACGACAAGCTGTGGGTGGCTTATCAGCCCATAGTGAACCTGTCGGACGGAAGGATTGTGGGGGGGGAGGCTCTGGCACGCTGGACCGATGAAAAAGGCCTTTCGGTCGGCCCCGATGTCTTTATCCGGATCGCCGAGACGCGAGGCTTTGTTGGATCGATTACAAGACTTGTAGTGCGGCACGTACTGCGCGATATGGGAGAGACGCTCCGCAGCCATCCCGGCTTTTGCCTCAGCATCAACGTGGCCGCCGCCGACCTGGCCGATCCCGAGTTCCTGCCCATGCTGAGCCGCTCTCTCGATGAGGCGGCCGTACCGGCACGGAGTTTGGCCATCGAGATCACCGAAAGATCCACTGTCATGCGCAAGTTGGCCATCGAGACGATTCGTTGCCTGCGCGAGAGGGGCCACAGCGTCCATATCGACGATTTTGGCACCGGCTATTCAAGCTTGTCCTACCTGCACGATCTTTCGGTGGACGCCATCAAGATCGACAAAGCCTTCACACAGGCTGTTGGTACAGGGTCGATCATGGTTGCCATCCTGCCGCAAATCCTGGCCATGGCCGAGGCGTACAAATTGGAAGTCATTGTGGAAGGCATCGAAACCGAGGAGCAGGCACGTTATTTTAGCGCTTCTGCGCAACCGGTCCTGGCCCAGGGATGGCTCTTCGGACGCCCCGTTCCGGCCGGGGAGTTTCTTCGCATGTTAGAGGAACGCGAGAGAAATGCGCAGGTTGCATCGTGCGAGTTGTGATGCGCCGCGCATTTTTTTGATAGCCGTACGTTCCGCGAGGCCGATCGATTGCGGATCTTCCGTGCCGATTGTGTGGGTTCTCAAATTTTATTACCGAGATTTTCTTAATATCTGGCACCGTTTCGGCCGATAAAGGACTGGTATCGGTTGCGGTCGAATCCTGTGTGCAAAGGCATAGCTGCTGAAGTCACGAGCCGGCTTTTCTGAATGATGCGATCTTTCAAAAGGCGCGTGCTGTTTACTCTGACCGTGGCAGCGGTCACCACGGCCGTTGGCATTGTGGCAGGCTATCTTCTGGCCCGCGCGATTACGTTGAATGTGACCGAACTCAGGCTGGAGCAGTATGCGACCCGCATCATGGCGGACGGGGAGGCATCTTCGGCCGAGTTGCGGACCGTGCTGGCCGCCGTGAGCGCCTCGCCGCATCCTTTCTGTTCCGACGCTGAGATCAGCTATTTCCGCAATCTGATCTTCGAGTCGGAATATGTCAAGGACGCAGGCCGCATGCGCGACGGCAAGATCGAGTGCTCGGCCGCTCTGGGACGGCAGGCGAATCCCCGCGCACAGTCCGAGCCGGAGTTTACCCAACAGGACGGAACGGAGATCTACAAGAGCCTCCGGCCGTACCGGAACAGCGACCTGACGACGATCGCACTGCAACTGGGCGGCTCTTATGTCGTGTTTACCCCCTTGACCCGCATGCATTTGGAGCCGGCGCCGATGCACTTTACCGAGACGGCGACCGATTCTCCCACTCAGAGGCCGGGCCGGTTGCTCGGCGAACTGCCTCAGACCAGTCTTGCGATTCTTACCGA
Organism: Occallatibacter sp.; assembly: GCA_049515995.1. Taxonomy (GTDB): domain Bacteria; phylum Acidobacteriota; class Terriglobia; order Terriglobales; family Acidobacteriaceae; genus Telmatobacter. The sequence goes on from JBEKTO010000013.1 coordinate 34,113, forward strand.
AGAAGGGCAAGCCCGGCAGGGAGACAACCTGTACGCCACCCGGTGCTCGATCCGCTTTTTCAATTGCGTGACGGCGTACACATCCATTCCCGAGGTCCTGCAGACGAACCGGGGCAAGTTCAACGGGTGTATTGCGCTGTGCGGGTTCTTCGGCGCCTTCTTCGGAATTGCCCTTTCTCTCCTCCACCGCCGCAACAAGAGCGTTGAGCAGCAACTCCGCCGGGCGATTGCGAGAGACAAGCTGCGGGTGGTCTATCAGCCCATCGTTCACTTGGCGAGCCGGCGAATTGTTGGAGCAGAGGCCCTGGTGCGCTGGACGAATGAGGAAGGGATTGCGGTCGGCCCCGACGTCTTTGTCAGGGTCGCCGAGGAGCATGGCTTCGTGGGGGCCATCACGCGGCTCGTGATTCGCCACGCTCTGCGCGATTTCCCAGTGACCCTGCGCAACCATCCGGATTTTCGCCTCAGCATCAATGTGGCTGCCGCGGACCTGAGCGACCCCGAGTTTCTGCCGATGCTGGAGCGCTCCCTCGCGCGGGCCGCTGTGCCAGCACGCAGTCTGGCGATCGAAATCACTGAAAGCTCCACGGTCCGCCGCGAGGTGGCGATCGAGGCGATTTGCCGTCTGCGCCGGAGTGGTCATAGCGTCCATATCGACGACTTCGGCACTGGCTATTCGAGCCTCTCCTATTTGCACGATCTTTCCGTGGATGCCATCAAGATCGATCGGGCTTTTACCCAGGCGATCGGGACTGAGTCGGTGATCGTGGCCATTCTTCCCCAGATATTGGCCATGGCCGAGGCGCTCAACCTGGGCGTCATTGTGGAAGGGGTCGAAACCGAGTTGCAGGCCGACTATTTTGCCACCTACGATCAGCCCATCCTTTCCCAGGGCTGGCTATTCGGCCGGCCTGTTCCGGCGGGGGAGTTCCTGGGCCTACTGGCCGCAGATAGCGGGAAAACGGCCGTCTCCGCAAATGTGCCCGGCCCCGCTGAATCCGTTGAACCCCTCTCAGTCGCTTGACAGCCGCGGCACCGGGTATGAGGCTGGTTGCATGTGTCGTGCGTCCCGTTTCACCGCAATCGCCGCTCTGGCTCTCGCCATCCTGCCGCTTGCCCCTGTCGCTCATTCCCTTGAGAAACAGCCCGCCTCCGTTTACCACGCGCGGCGCGCGGCGCTGGCCGCCAGGCTGGGCGGCGGCGTGGCCGTGCTCTTTGCCGCCGAGGAGGCGCAACTGGATCTGGCACCCTACCGCCAGGACGAGGACTTCTACTATCTCACCGGATGGGATGAGCCGGGCGCGGCGCTGCTGATCGTGGGCGACGCGCCGGAATCGCCGGCTCAGCGCACCTACAAGGAGATCCTCCTTCTGCCGACCAGGGACCTGCGCATGGAAAAGTACACTGGGGCCAAGCTGGATGCCGCTTCGCCGGGAGTTGCCGCGGCCACCGGCGTCAGCCAGGTGGAGGAGATGACGGAACTGCCGGCCGAGTTGAACCGGCTGATCGCCGCCGACAGGCGGCTGGCGCGGAATGTGTGGACGCAGCCGGAGTCGCCTCAGGCCAGGGCATTGTTGGGCTTTACCGCGGCCACTCTGGGCATGGAAGCGCCGCCTGCGCCGCGCGATGTGACAGGCCTGACGGCCCAGTTGCGCGTGGTGAAGGACACGGGAGAGATTGAGCTGCTCAAGAAGGCCTCGGCCGCCTCCATTCAGGCGCAGTTCGCAATGATGAAGGCGGTCAAGCCCGGCGTGACCGAGCGCGCGCTGGCCGGCAAGATGACGGCCGTGTGGATGGAGAACGGCTGCGAGCGGGCCTCGTATGCGCCCATCGTGGGCTCGGGAATCGACTCGACGGTGCTGCACTACTCTGAGAACACGCGCACGCTGGAGGACGGCGACATTTTGCTGGTGGATGCGGCCTGCGAGTATTCGATGTACGCCTCCGACATTACCCGCACCGTGCCGGTGAACGGCCACTTCACCCCTCGCCAGCGGGAGATTTACAACATCGTGCTGGGCGCGCAGCAGGCGGCCATCAGCGCCTTTGTGGCCGGCAAGTCGAAGATCAACGACCGTGACCGGCGCGATCCCGATTCGCTGGATCAGGCGGCCTACAACTACATCAACACCCACGGAAAAGACCTGCACGGCCAGCCGCTGGGTCAGTACTGGTTGCACGGCCTGGGCCACATGATGGGCATCGACGTGCACGATCCGGCCGATTATCCGGCGGTGCTCAAGCCGGGGATGGTCTTTACCATCGAGCCGGGCATTTATATTCCCGAAGAGAAGCTCGGCGTGCGCATCGAGTGCGACTTCCTGGTGGGCGTGAATGGCCAACTCATCGACCTCGACGCCGCCCTGCCGCATACGGCCGAGGATGTGGAAGCCGCGATGCAAGGAAAGTAGAGACAAATGGACCCGCGCGACGAAGTGGAACCCGGCCAGTTGGAGATGCTGGCCAGCGCCTTCCGGGAGCAACTGATGGCTTGCCTGGAGGAGTGCGCCCGAGGCCGCAAGGGGCTGTTTTCTGATCTCGAACTGCTGGGCGATGAGGCTGGAGATCGCAGTTGGCCTGAGGCGGCTCGGCTGCGCCAGTTGGCTCTAGCGCTACAAGGAGTTTTTGCCCAGCAGGAAGAGCTGAACCCGCTGTGCGACGAATTCCTCGACCTGTGCTCAATTCACGGCGAAAGCAATCCCGGTGAACGCAAACTGGCGCGGGCCTTTCAGGATCGAATCGAGCGGGGCGAAGTCGGCACGAAGCCGGAAGGGGAGGGCAGACCGTGGTAATTCTGCACGCATTTCTTGCGTTGCTGGCCGGCTTTGCCACCATGGCCGTGCTGGTCACGGTGATCACCGGGCTTCTGACCCGGCTGACGCCCGGATGGGTGGGCGCCAAGGGCACGCCGCGGCCGGGCTATGTCTTCGTGAATCTCGGCTACTCGTTTCTAGCTGCCGCGGCAGGCGGCTATGCGACGGCGTGGGCCGCGGCCGCCAATCCGCTCGTTCACGTGCTGGCGCTGGGGATCGTCGTGCTGGCGCTGGCCGCGCTGAGCGTGATGCAGTCGAAGGGCGAACAGCCCATCTGGTACCTGTTGTCCCTGGTGGCCATTACGCCGCTGGGAGTGCTGGCCGGCGGGCTGCTGCGGCTCAGGGTGCTTGGGATTCTGTAGGCACGATTCCATCCCGAGCCGGGATGCAGGTTATCTGCATGCGCCCCACCGTCGAAATCTGGCCCATCTCCGCTACGCGACGGCGACCGGCATCGCCTGTTCTTCGGCTTCGAGCTTGCTGCCGACATCGGCCGCGGCCTGCGCCAGCACCCGGTGATGGATGGTGAAAAGAGCCAGTTCCAGGCGGTCGCCAACCCCGGTCTTGTCGTAGATCGAGCGCAGGTAGTTCTTGATGACCTGTTCGGTGGTCTTGAGCCGGAGAGCGATCTCGCGGTTCTTGCAGCCCTGAACAATCAGGGCCACGATCCGCATCTCCTTGGGGGTGAGGCGGTCGCGCACGCGCGTGCCCACCATATCCTCCTCGGGCGAGTCGGGCTGCATGAGCTGAGGCGGCAGCCAGGTTTCTCCCGCGGCAACGCGGCGCACGCACTCCACCAAAGCATTCCCGGTGACGCTGCGAAAGACAACGCCGCGAAAGCCTTGTTGCAGATAAGTGCCGGCGGCGTCGCTGTTTTCCGCGATCACGATGCCGCGGCTGTCGGTCGCCTCAAAGAGAGTGCGCAGCCGGTCCAGATCGGGCCGCAGCGAAGCGGCGAACAGGACGATGGAGCCGGGAAAGGTCGTCACGGCATGGTGCAGCCGGTCCAGATCCGTGCATTGCGCAATGATGCGCAGATCGTCGTCCATGGCCAGCACTTTGGCGGTGCCTGCGCGGAAAATTGCCTGTGAATCGGCCAGGATGATCTTGTTCATAATATGCGCCTCTTCTGCTCCGAGACCCGAATTAAAAAGGCAGGACCCGCCCCGGTTTCATCCCCGGATGAACCGAAGCGGCTTCTCGAACTCAGGCAACTGCTTCCGCCCTTTGGGGCATTATCGGCAGAATGGTGCAAAATGTTGTGCCTGTCTGTATTCGCGACACCGCGATTTGGCCCGGATTCCTTTCGTAACCGGCTCAAGACTGCAAATGATTACACTTAGCTTTTTTTCCTACGAACGAGATTACAGCCTCCTGACCCGGCGGGTCACGAAAATTCTCCTGTGCAACCGGAGAGACTGTTAACGCTTTTGGGGCGGGAAGGTCCTAAACTGGGGACATATGGCGAGGCCGATTCTGCTGGCGGTAGATGACGATGTAAGCGTTCTTGAGGCGGTGGTGCAGGACCTGCGCCGGCACTATGGAGCCACGTACAGGGTGATGCGGGCGGCCAGCGGCCAGGCCGCGCTGGATACGCTCGCCCAACTGAAGGCGCGCCAGGAGCCGGTGGCGCTGCTGGTCAGCGACCAGCGGATGCCGGGGATGACCGGGGTGGATTTTCTGGAACGGGCGCGCGCCCTGTATCCCGAGGCGCTGCGGGTGCTGCTGACCGCCTACGCCGACACCGAGGCCGCTATCCGAGCCATCAACTCGGCTCGCATCCACTACTACCTGACCAAGCCCTGGGACCCTCCGGAAGAAAAGCTCTACCCGGTGCTGAGCGACCTGCTCGAGGACTGGCAGGCCGGCTACCAGCCGCCGTTCGAGGGGCTGCGGGTGATCGGCCATCGCTGGTCGCTCCAGGACCACAAGGTGCGCAGTTTTCTTTCCCGCAACCATGTGCCCTACCGCTGGTTCGATATTGCCGGCAACGAGGAGGCCCTGAAGCTGCTCACGGAGCGGCAACTGGACCCGGAAAAACTGCCCGTGGTGCTTTTTGCCGATGGCAGCTCGCTGGTGGACCCGGAGCCGGAAGAGTTGGCGGCGCGGGTGGGCCTGAGCACGCAGGCGACCCAGGAGTTCTATGACATGGTGATCGTGGGCGCCGGTCCGGCCGGGCTGGCGGCCGCCGTCTATGGCGCCAGCGAGGGACTGCGGACGCTGGTCATCGAGCCCGAGGCGCCGGGTGGACAGGCGGGCTCGACATCGAAGATCGAAAACTACCTGGGATTTCCCTCCGGCATTACGGGAGCGGACCTGGGCCGCCGCGCCCACATCCAGGCCTCGCGATTCGGCGCGGAGTTCCTCACCCAGCGGGCCACGGGGCTGCGCATCGACGGGCAATACCGCTTTGTGCAACTGGCCGACGGGCGCGAGGTATCAAGCCACGTGGTGCTGCTGGCGCCCGGCGTTCAGTACCGCAAGCTGGAGATTCCAGGCGCGGAGCGGCTGACCGGCCGCGGCATCTATTATGGCGCGGCGCTGGTTGAGGCCGTCTCCTGCAAGGATGAAGAAGTGTATGTGGTGGGCGGCGCCAACTCCGCTGGCCAGGCAGCGCTGCACTTTGCCAAGTACGCCAGCAAGGTGACCATGCTGGTGCGTGGCGAAGGGCTTTCGGCCACCATGTCGAAATACTTGATCGATGAGATCGAACGCACATCCAATACTGTGTTGGAGCCCAGGACGCAGGTGCTCGAAGCGGTTGGCGAGGAGCGTCTGGAGGCTCTGCGGCTGAGCGGTCCGCGGGGAGAGTATCGCGTGCCGGCCACGTCGCTGTTCGTTTTTATCGGCGCGGCTCCCGGCACCGGCTGGCTCCCGCCCTGCATTTTGCGGGACGACAAGGGCTTCCTGCTGGCCGGTCCGGATTTGCATACGGAAGGCAAGCCGCACGAAGCATGGCGCGAACCGCGCGAGCCGTTTTTGCTCGAATCGAGTGTGCCGGGAGTTTTTGTGGCCGGCGATGCGCGGCACGGCTCGGTGAAGCGCGTGGCCTCGGCGGTGGGCGAGGGCTCAATCGCGGTGCAGTTTGCGCATCAATATCTGGCGGGGTTTTAGCAAGGGGAACGGAAAGCGGAGATGAGCGAAAGCGGCCAACCTATCGAAATCGAATCGATTCCCTTGCGGGAAGTTGCCGGGGTTCTGTGCCAGACTCGCCCCTTCGCCGAAACCGATCCGCAAACCTGTCTCGACGCGCTGCGCGGCATCGACCGTGTGGACCGCGTCCGGGCCAAGGCCGGTGCCGTGCTGGTGGAACCCGGCCAGCGGGTGCATTTCTACTGGCTCGTGCTCGAGGGCGAGATTCGCGCCGAGCGGCCGGAGCCCGACGGATCGCGCACCGTGGTGGGCATTGCAGGTGCCGGCGAGGGTTTTGGCGAAACGCCGCTGCTGACCGGCAAAACCTACTCGCCCTTCTTCATTCAGGCAACGCGGGACTCCCTTCTGGTTCGATTCACTGAGCAGGACTTCTGGACGCTGCTGGCCGCGTGTCCGGCGGCGCGCGCGGTGGTGCTGGCCAATATGGCCCAGCGCCTGCAGACCTACCAGGTAGAGGCGCTGCACCGCGAAAAGCTGGTTTCGCTGGGAACTCTTGCGGCTGGCCTGATGCACGAGTTGCACAATCCTGGCTCGGCGGCCAAACGCGCCGCATCGCAACTGCGCGAAAACCTGCTGCGTCTGCAGCAGTTGAGCCTGCGCATCAGCGGCCAGCCCAAAACCCAGGCCCAGCTCGACTGCATGAGGAGCCTGCTGGAACACACCATGAGCGGCTGCCACGCCCCAGCCATGAGCACGGTGGAGCAGTCGGACGCGGAAGAGGCCATGGCCGAGTGGCTGGCTTCAGCCGGAGTAGAAAACGCATTCGCAATTGCGCCAGCGCTGGTGGCCGTCGGACTGAAAGAGCGGGAGCTGGGCTGCACCAAGGATGCCTTCGAGGCTGGCAGCTTCTCCGACGCGCTCAACTGGCTTGAGGCGCTGGTTTCCAGTGTCTCACTGGTCTGCGCCATCGAAGAGAGCATTACCCGCATCTCCGACCTGGTGATGGCGGTGAAGAAATTCGCCTACGACGAGCGCTCCCCGGCCAAAGAAATCGACGTGCACGACAGCCTGCAAAGCACGCTCACCATCCTGGGCCACAAGCTGCGCATCAAGCAGATCGCGGTGGAGAAGAGTTTTGCGGCTTCAGCTTCGATCATCCATACGCGTGGCTCCGCGCTCAGCCAGGTGTGGACCAATCTCATCGACAATGCCGTGGACGCCTCGCCCGCGAACGCGCAGATCGAGATCGCTACCTGGACAGAACCGGAGATGGAACCGGGCTGGCTCGTCGTGAGCATTGCGGATCACGGCGCGGGAATTCCGCCCGAAGCCCTTCCGCGCATCTTTGAACCATTCTTTACCACCAAGCCGCAGGGCTCGGGCACGGGGCTGGGTCTGGAGATCGTTCACCGCATCGTGACGCAGAAGTTCGGCGGCACCATCGAGGTGAACTCCGAACCGGGAAACACGCGGTTTATCGTGCGTCTGCCGATGACCGGACCGGCCGGGACCACCGCACGGCCCGAAGCGCAGTGTGCTTCCTAGCGGACCCGAACAAGGCGCTTTCATCTTCGGGTCTGCTCCCTCGCAGGACTGGCAAATGCTATTCCGATCGGGCGACAGGGATTGCCGGGCCTGATTCTTGCGGTGTCTCGATCGCCATGGAATAGCTCTTGATCTGATTGCGGCCGCCATCCTTGGCGGCGTAGAGAGCCCGGTCCGCCGCGGCGATCAACGCTTCGCGCGTCTTGCCATGCTGGGGGAAAGTCGCCACTCCGAACGAGCCGGTCAAATGGATGGTCGAGGCTCCGTAAATAACCGGGGTGGCTTCGAGTGCCTCCCGCAAGCGCTCGGTCCGCCGATAGGTCCTTTCCAGCGTCATGTCCGGCAGCAGGATAAGGAACTCTTCTCCGCCATAACGGCAAGGGATGTCGCTGGCCCGATACGACCGGCGAATCAAATCGCCAAAGACTTTCAATGCCTCGTCTCCGGCCTGGTGACCGTAGGTATCGTTGACCGCCTTGAAATAATCCAGATCCCCCAGAACGATACTGATGGGTTGGCGGCGGCGCACCGCTACGCGCAGTTCGCGGTCGAAGAACTCATTCAGCGGCAGGCGATTGTAAAGGCCTGTCAAGGGATCGCGGATCGCCTGCTCGCGCAACTGATCCTGCAGGGTTCTTACTTCGCGTTCCACCCTGGTTCGCTCGGTAATATCGATCATCAGACTGATGAGGACGGTCTTTCCGCCCATCTCCATCGTCGAGCTGTGCGCCTCGATGTCGATCGCGGCGCCATTCCTGTGCAGACCCCGAAAGACAAACTCTGAGCGTTCCACCTCACCTCGCAAGCGCCGTCGCATCTGCTCCTCGATCTTCTGGTAGTCACTCTCGGTCGCGACATCGCGGAGCGTCAGTTGCAGAGTCTCCTCCACGCTGTAGCCGAACATCTCGGCCAACTTCGGATTCGCATAGGTGCACCGGCCGTCCTCGATGATGCAAATCCCGACCAGCGATTGACTCACCAGGCCCCGAAACCTGGCTTCAGATTCCCGCAGAGCCCGCTGAATCTTCTCGTTTTCACGCAGTGACGCTTCCAACTCCCCGGTGCGGCGGCGCACCTGATCCTCCAGCATGATGGCTGTCTGGAACTTGCCGAAATCGGAGCCTTGCACGCTGGTGCTGCGCTCGGCGCGATCCATTAGCGCATTGACGATCTTGTTCAGACGCGCGATCTCCGCCCGCAGGGAGCGTTCCTCGGGCCTCGGTCCGCGCGGAACGTCAGTCACCGTGCACCTCGGCGGGAGCCATGCCGATGGCGATGCCGGTGAGGGTCTGGTTGATATGCACGCCGCGGAACTGCTCGCCGTAGGTGTTGAAGCCGACCGCATTGTTGCTCCGGAAAATCTGCCCCACGCGATCCTCCAGGTGGTGGTGAACGATCTCCATGCGGCGCAGAATGCAGTCGCAGCCGATCACCAGTTGAGGCGGACCGATCTGCGAGCGGATTTGGGCAAAGGCCTCCTCCAGGTTATCGATCAGGTCTACGCCGCGCGCCACGCGCAGAACCACGCCCTCCTCGATGGCGCAGTAAAAAGTCAGACTCCCGTCGGAATTCACCTTCTGGATGGAACGTACATAATTGTTGCCGTCGATCAGCACCACCATCGGCCACGCCGCGAAGCGGCTGGGAGTCAGGTCATGCACCTCCACGCCGAGCAGCCGCGCATACTCTTCGGCAGCCGGCAATCCGTTGATTTCCTTCACCGCGCGCTGGGTGGTATCGGCCTCCGTGATTACCAGCCGCTGGTCGGTCGACACAAAATGCTGGGTCTTGAATACCGTGAAAGGCAACCGGGTTGTGACTAGGGTCAGGGCAGCGCAGTCGGAACGAAAGCTTCCATCGGTATAGACGTATGTTCTGCCAAAGTCGAGGCCGTCTCCCGCCGAACCGCCCACCAGCGGAATCCTGCCCAGCGCTTCCTGCAGCGTGCGGGCGACCGCTTCTTCCCGCACCGACAAGCCATCGATGAGTAGCAACGCAAAGCTGTTCCGCGCGTTTGCCTGGGGCGCCTTGCGCTCAAGCTCCTGCAAGAGACGATGGCCCAGCGCGTGACCCTGGGAGATTTCAAAGTGCTGCAAGCCGCCGATCGAGCCACTCACCGCGGTGCAAGCCTCTGGGGAAAAGCTGGCCCCTGTCAGGCCGTGTTCCCGGTAGCCGCCAGGTCCGATTTCTCCCGCCGCCGTGCAGCCAACCACCTGAATTCCGGCAAACAGGCGATTCAGTTCCGCTTCCAGGGCATCGATCTCGTAGTCGCTGGAACAGAAGAAGAGGACAAGCTCCATTTCGGGCTGCACCACAGACGCATAAAACTCCCGCACTGCCTCGTGTGCATCTTTCGCCGCGGAATACGCCTGACGAATGCCTGCCTGCATGTTCCTCAACTCTCTCGAATAGCAATCTCCCTTTTCCGCGTCGAATGGCCCGAATTGTAGCACTCCCAGACAAGATCCATCGACCGGCACGGCGCGGCGTCGCCCCCTTTGTCGCGTGAAAATACATTAATTCCTGCACATTGCGCTTGTTTCCATAAGCATTCTCCAATCTTCTTTCGATGCGCTGCCTAGCGGTCAAGTTAGCCCGCGGCCCGCCGATGAACCAGGTGTGAGGCTTGGATGACCGATCGCACGGAACTGTTTGAAGCCGCGCTCGACAGTATTCCCGAAGGCATTGCGCTGCTCGGCGCGGAGGGCTGGGTGATGTTCTGGAACCGGGCCGCGGAGGCCATCACGGGCTATGCGAGCGTGGACCTGCTGGCGCGGCCGATTCCCGAGGCGCTCGAGGCCTTGCTGCTGGATGGGGCGGAGCATGGGAGTATTCAGCCGGCGCGCGGAGCCCTGGTTCACGCGCGCCACAAGCTGGGCCACTCTGTACAAGCGATCGCGCGCAACCGGGTGCTGCGCGACGGGATGGGCGGGCGCATCGGCACGGCGGTGGTCTTTCATCCGGCGGAGGGCTTGGACGCTCTGCCGCACGGAGACGGCGGCGAAAGCGCCGGAGTCGCGGCGAGCCAGACGGAGCTGGAGGACCAACTGGGGGCGGAATTCGAGGACTTTGCCCGCGGTGGTCTGCCTTTTGGCGTGTTGTGGGTCGCCGTGGATCAGGCGCGGGACCTGCACAAGACCCACGGCGCCATGGCCTGCGAAGCGATGCTGGGAAAAGTGGAGCGGGCGCTGGCGCACGGGCTGCGGCCGGGCGAGGAAATGGGGCGCTGGGGCGACGGGGAGTTTCTTGTTGTTTCGCACGAACGCACGCCGGAACTGCTTGCCGCGCACGCGCAGGTGCTGGCCGGATTGGCCAGAACGGCGGACTTCCGCTGGTGGGGCGACCGCGTGTCGCTCACGGTGAGCATCGGAGCGGCCCAGGCCGACCGGGACGAAACGCTGGCACAACTGCTCGAACGGGCGCAGGAAGGAATGGTCTCGAGCATTCATGCGGGCGGAAACCACATCACACTCGCGCCAAGGGGGCAGGCATGTTTGCCATCATAGGCATCTTCGTGGTTTTTGCGGCGGTCATCGGCGGCTTTCTGATGGAGAAAGGCCACATCGAGGTTCTCCTTCAGCCGGCCGAATTGCTCATCATTGCCGGCGCGGCCACCGGCACGCTGCTGGTCGCCAATCCGGTCCACATCCTGAAAGGAATCCTGGCCGGATTGAAGGGTGTGCTGGGCGGCTCGCAATTTGGCAGGGAGCGCTATCTGAACACGCTCAAGATGATGTTCCAGTTTCTCAACAAGGTGCGCAAAGAGGGATTGCTGAGCGTGGAGATGGACGTGGAAAAGCCCGCCGAGAGCGCCATCTTCAAGAACTACCCCGAGTTCCTCAACGACCACCATGCCAGGGATTTTGTGTGTGACACGCTGCGCATGGCCATCACCGGCGGCGTGGAGCCGTTCGACATGGACCAGATGATGGAGTTGGACATGGAGGTGCATCACAACGATGCCATTCAGCCCGTGAATGCGCTGACCACCATGGCCGACGCGCTGCCGGGACTGGGCATTGTGGCCGCGGTGCTGGGCGTGGTCATCACCATGGGCGCGCTGGGCGGCCCCCCGGAGGCCATTGGACACAAGGTGGCGGCGGCGCTGGTGGGCACATTTCTCGGCATTCTGTTGTGCTACGGCGTAGCCGGGCCGCTGAGCTCGAACATGAGCAAGTCCGCCGACAACCATAACGACTATCTGCATGTGCTGCGCGTACTGCTGCTCTCGTTTCTCAAGGGCGCGGCGCCCATGATCGCCATCGAGATGGGACGGCGCGCGATTCCCGCGCATGTGCGGCCCAGCTTCGACGAGATGGAAAAGCACTGCAAGAACCAGGCCGCCAGCGCGGCAGAGCCGGTGGCGGCGGCGGCATAGCAGCTTGCACCCTGCCAGGAGGAATGCGCCATGATGGCAGCCAAGACGCAACCGATCATCGTCATCAAAAAGAAGAGCGGCCACGGCGGCCATCACGGCGGCGCGTGGAAGGTGGCCTATGCCGACTTTGTTACGGCCATGATGGCGCTGTTTATCGTGCTCTGGCTGATGGGCTCCAGCGATAAGGTCAAGAAAGCCGTTGCCGGCTACTTCAACGATCCCAAGGGCACCGCCAACCTGCTCGGAACCACAATGTCGGGAAACGGAATCGCCGTAACCACCAAGACCGCCGACAACATGCAGAAGCTGAAAGAGAAGCTCGAAGAGGAGATTCAAGCGAAGCAGGAACTGCAGAAACTCAGCAAGCAGATTGAGATCACGATCACCTCCGAAGGGTTGCGGGTCGAACTGCTCGAAGACAAGAATGGCACCTTCTACCAGAGCGGCAGCGCGCGGTTGAGCGAGAGCGGACAGGAGCTGCTGGCGCTGCTGGCGGCAGAACTGAAGACCCTACCCAATAACCTGCTGATCGAGGGCCACACCGACGCCACGCAGTACTCCACCGACGCAAATTACAGCAACTGGGAGCTCTCGGCCGACCGAGCCAACTCCGCGCGCCGGCTGCTGCAGCAGGATGGCGTGCGCTCCGATCAGGTGACCCAGGTGCGCGGCTATGCCGACCAGCTTCTGCGCGTGAAAGACAATCCGTCCGACCCATCCAACCGTCGCATCTCGATTCTGGTCAAGAACGGGGCCGACGGCGCGCCGCCCAATCTCTCCACGGCCAGAGGGGCGGATGCGCAGCCGAATGCGGAGAATCCCAAGGCCGCGCCCGGCGCAGCCAAAGCGGTAGCTCCAACTGCTGTCGCGGCTCAGGCCAAACTCTCGCCCGCAGCCCCTCCGGCCAAGCCTGGCCTGATCGACAGACTCAAGGGCATGATGCCTGGAGCGAAAAAGTAGCGAGGCGCCAAATCACTCCGCTGCCCCTTGATCTCTGATCCGGAACCCTGTCCGCTGATCCCTGGAATGGTGTACTCTGGTTGGCGTACCAGAAAGCGTTTACTTGGGGGACTCATTCCATGACTATCGTCGCCGGCGTTGACTTCGGCACACTGAGCGTTCGCGTCACTCTTGTCGACAGCCAGAAGGGCCCGACCGGCACCGCATCGGCCTCTTATCCGCTCCACCGCCGCCGCGAGGACCCGAACTTTGCCACCCAGTCCCACGCGGACCAGATGACGGCGCTGGCCGCTGCCACGCGCGACGCGCTCAAGAGCACTGGGATTGATGGCAGCGAAGTCGCGGCCATTGCGCTCGATACGACCGGCTCCAGCGTGATCCCGGTGGGCGCCAACCTCGAGCCGCTCGACGAGTACTACCTCTGGTGCGATCATCGCGCCCACGCCGAAGCGGCGGAGATTACCGCCAAGGCGCATGAGCTGGGCTTTGAAGGCATCGAGTGGTGCGGCGGCACCTACTCTCACGAGTGGGGCTTCTCCAAACTGCTGCATTGGCTGCGCCACAACCCGGACAAACGCTCCCTGTTTGTTACCGCGCTGGAGCATTGCGACATGGTCGCCGCCACGCTGTGCGGCATCACCGCGGTGAGCGAGTTGAAGCGCAGCGTCTGCGCCATGGGCCACAAGTGGATGTGGAATCCCAAGTGGGGCGGGCTGCCGCCGGAGGAGTTTCTGGTGGCCGTGGACCCGCTCTTTGCCGGCATTCGCGCCAAGATCGGCGGCGAGTTCCTGACCAGCGACCATCTCGCGGGCCATCTTTCGCCCAAGTGGGCCGAGGCGCTGGGCCTGAAGGCTGGCATTCCTGTCCCCGTGGGCGCATTCGACGCGCATTGGGACGCCATCGGCTCCAACATCCGCGAGGGCGATGCGGTGAATGTTGTTGGAACTTCGACTTGCATCATTGCCATGGCGAAGGAAGCGGAGCTTGTTCCCGGCGTCTGTGGCGTGGTTCCGGGCAGCGTGCATCCGGCCTACACCGGCATCGAAGCCGGCCTCTCGGCCGTGGGAGATATCTTTGACGCCATAGCCAGGCGCGCGGGCGCCACGGTCGGCGCACTTTCCGGCGGGCTGGAGAGTTACAAGGCCGGGCAGACCGGTTTGCTGCGGCTGAGTTGGGATAACGGCGACCGCACGGTGCTGGTGAATCCCGAACTGGGCGGCGTCACGCTGGGCTGGAACCTGGTGCACACCGCACAGGACGAGCTCTTCGCGGCTATCGAGGGCACCGCCTTCCACACCCGCATCATTTTGGAGCGCATGGCCGAGCATGGCGTGCGCATCGATCGCGTCATCAACGCCGGCGGCATTCCGCAAAAGAACGAGGTGCTCAATCAGGTCTACGCCAACGTGCTGAACAAGCCGGTGCTGGTGCCCGCGGGCATTCCCACCAGCCTGGGCTCGAGCATCATGGCGCTGATGGCCGCCGGAGCCTACAAGACCATCGAAGAAGCGCAGGCCGCGGTCTGCCTGCCGCTGCGCACGGTTGAGCCCGATCCGAAGGCGGCAGCGGTCTACGAAGAGCTTTACCAGCTCTATCGCGCTGTGTATTTTGCTTTGGGATCGCACGATGCGAAGCCGGTGGCGCTGGGGCGCGTGTTGCCGGAGTTGAGAAGGATTGCGGCCGAAGTGCAAAAGGCGGGTTGAGGATTCGACTTTCCCAGGTCCCAAAATCGGGACCTGGGGGCACCCGCGGCACAATCGATGCTGAATCATCTGCAAGGAGCAAAAGCATGGAACGGCGTAGTTTTCTGAAAGCGGCTGCAGCCTCCACGGCGGCTGCGATGGTTTTCGGCCGGCGTGGGGCGCTGGCACAGCAGGCGAGCAGTCACATCGAGGTTCTGGTGGAGGAACCGATCGCCACCATCGCGCCCGAAATCTACGGACACTTTACCGAGCACCTGGGCTCGGTGGTCTACGACGGCATCTATGTGGGCGAAAACTCGAAGATTCCCAACCAGCAGGGACTGCGCACGGCGCTGATCGAGAAGATGCGGGCCATCGAGGCTCCGGTGGTGCGCTGGCCGGGCGGGTGCTTTGCCGACAGCTACGACTGGCGCGACGGCATCGGCCCCAAAGACAAGCGCCCGCGCCACACCAATTTCTGGGTGGACGACTTCAAGCCGGAGCAGAAGAAGCAGAACATTCCGCAGATCTACGACCCGAACGCGTTTGGCACCGACGACTTTGTGCGCTTCTGCAAGCTGTCGGGCGCGGAACCGTATTTTGCCGCCAACGTGCGCAGCCTTCCGGCGCTGGAGTTCGACCATTGGGTGGAGTACTGCAACTCGCCGCGCGGCACCACCACGCTGGCCGAAACGCGCGCCGCCGCTGGCTCGCCCGATCCCTATAACGTGCGTTACTGGGGCGTGGGCAACGAGAGCTGGGGCTGCGGCGGCAACTTCGACCCCGAGGACTACGCCGTCGAGTTCAAACGCTACACCACCTGGGTTCCGAGTTATGGCGTGGGGCTGCGCTTTATCGCTTCCGGCCCCAACAGCGACGAGCAGGCGTGGACCCGCCGCTTCTTCGAGAAGCTCTATCGCGGCCAGCCCGCCAACGACGGCCGCGGCGTCTGGGGGCTGAGCATCCACCACTACGACATGAACGTCACCCGCGGCAAGAGCGCCGACTGGCAAGGCAAGGGCGAAGCGCTCAACTTCGACCGGACGGAGTGGTACGAGTCAGTGAAAGAGTCGGACCGGATGGAAGGCATCATTCTGGAGCACTGGAATGCGCTGGGCGAGTGGGACCTGAGCCACAAGATCAAGCTGGTGGTGGACGAGTACGGGCCATGGTATCTGAAGGGCACCGAATACGCACCGGAGGAACTCTACAGCCAGGCCATCACCATGCGCGATGCGCTGGTGACCGGGCTTACGCTCGATACCTTCAACCGCCAGGCGGACAAGGTGGGGATGGCCGCCTGCGCGCAGCTCATCAACTGCCTGAACGCGCTCTTCATGTCGCACGAGGACAAGTTCACCACCACGCCGGTCTTCAACATCTTCGAAATCTACGCGGCGCACCAGGGCGGAACGGCCCTGCGCACCGAGTTCTCGGCGCCCGAGGTTCACTATGACCGCGACGGCAAGCCGGCCAGCGTGTGGGGGCTCAGGGGCTCGGCCTCGCTGAAGGGCAAGACGCTGACCCTTACGGCGGTGAACCCCGACACCCGCGAGCCGCGCGAGACGGAGATCGTTCTGCGCGGAGCCCGAGCCGCGAGCGCCAAAGCATGGGTGGTGGCCGAAAGCGACATTCACGCCCACAACACGCTGGGCCAGCCGGAGCAGGTGAAAACCCGCGCCGCCGAAGTTGCCGTGCGGCCCGGATCGCTGAGCTTCACTTTTCCGCCCGCTTCGGTGGTCAAGATCGAGGCGCAGTTGAGTTAGAGCGAAACCAGGGTCGATGGTTCCCAGCGGAGAGATTGCGAGGTTGCCGCTCCCTGTTGGTCGCGTCCACTTGAAGGCATCGTGTCAGGACACCGCAGCCCTGGTTTCGCTGTAGCCGCCAGACCTAAGCGGAGATGAACCGAGGGGGACGGAATTCAGCCGCGGGGGCTGAACTCCGCCGCCCTTGGCATTTGCGGGTGTTGATTTCTTTTGCAATAACTCCGGATTTCCCTTGCTGCTTTTCGAGGCTCGTCGCTGCTTGCGCAACTTTCAGGCGGGGTTTACCGTAGACTCACTTCCGTTTCGGTCAGGAGCACCGTGTCTTCTTTTCCTTTGCGCCTCCGCTGTTTCTGCGTTCTTTTTTTTCTTCTTACCGGCATCGCCGCCCTCCGCGCCCAGGCCCCGCAAACCATCGAGCCTTGGAAGGCTCCGCATTTTTCCATCGAGCCGAAAGCCCTGTATGAAGCGGCATCGGCGGTGGCCGCTCCGGACGGAACGAATGTGACCCTGCTCGAAGACGATGAGAGCTACAACCTCGACGAGACGGGGCGCAACGTGCACGTCGAGTACGTGGTCTACAAGGTGCTGAACCAGAAGGGCGTGGAGGGATGGGACTCGGTTTCGGTGGATTGGGAGCCCTGGCATCAGGCCCGGCCGACGATCACGGTGCGGGTCATCGCGCCGGACCTCTCGGTCCACATGCTCGATCCCAAATCCATCACCGAGGCGCCGGCCCGCGAGGGCGAGTACAAGACCTATGGCGACGGCAAGATGCTGCGCGCGCCGTTTCCCGCCATTGCGCCGGGCGTGGTGGTGGAAGAGGAGTTTGTCACCACGGAGACGGTTCCGTTTTTTGCTCCGGGGCATGTTGGACGGGTCTGGTTCGGTCGCGAAGGGTCTCCCGTGGCGCACAGCCTGGCCGTTTTTGAGGCGCCGGCAGCCTTTCCGCTGCGAACCGGCGTGTTGGGAACGGTGGAGTTGAAACCGCAGCGCGCCGAGGCCAATGGGCGCGTGACGCTCACCTACAGCCTGGGTCCGCTGGAGGGCGTCGATCCGCGCGAGCCGAATCTTCCCCCGGATGTCTCGCATTATCCGGCCGTCGAGTTCTCCACCGGGGCTTCGTGGCAGGCGATGGCGGCCGAATACGCAAAGATCGTGGACAGCCGCGCCAATCCGGCGGCCGTGCAGCCCATCGTGGACAAGCTGATTGCCGGCATGACCTCCGCGGCGGAGAAGGAAGCGGCGATCGTCGGCTATCTCGACCAGGAGATTCGCTACACCGGCATCGAGTTTGGCGAGGCCGCGATCGTGCCTCACGATCCGGCCGAGACGCTGAGCAAGAAGTACGGCGACTGCAAGGACAAGGCGACCCTGCTGGCGACCATGCTGCGCTCGGCCGGGATTCCGGCCTATGTGGCGCTGCTCAACGCCGGCTCGCGGATGGATGTGCCCGCCGATCTGCCGGGGATGGGCCTCTTCGACCACGCAATCGTCTATGTGCCGGCAATTCCCGCCTCGCACGATCCCGCCCTCTGGATCGACGCCACCGATTCCTACGCGCGGCTGGGCCAGTTGCCGGCCGGCGATCAGGGACGCCTGGCGCTCATTGCGCGCCCTGAGACCACGGGGCTGGTCAAGACGCCCGAGTCCACCTCCAAGGACAATGTGCAACTGGAGATGCGTGAGATGACGCTGACCGAAAACGGCCCGGCCAATATGACTGAGGTGACGCGGCCCATGGGCGTCTTCGAGGGCGAGTTCCGCAGCTACTACGCCGACAAGCCGGACAAGGATACGCGGGAGAATCTGACCAACTATGTGAAGGGTCAGTATGTGGCCGAGAAGCTGACCAAGGTGGAACGCACCGATCCGGCCGATCTGTCGAAGCAGTTCGAGCTGACGCTGGCCTGCGAAAAGGCCAAGCGCGGCTACACCGACCTGGACAGCGCGGGCGCAGCCATCCGCGTGGATTCGCTCTTCCAGCGCCTGCCGGATGAGTTGAAGAAGAAGGACGATCCCGAGCAAAAGAAGAAGGACGAACAGGACAAGGACAAGCCGAAAAAGCCGCGGACCGACGATTGGGAACTGACTGAGCCTTTTTCCACCGAGTGGCGCTATCGCATTGTCCCGCCGGCGGGTTTTGTGCCGAAGGAACTGCCCAAGGACGCAAAGATCGCCATCGGGCCGGCGCTGCTGACCGAAGAGTTCTCCGTCGACAAAGACGGCTCCGTCCTGGCGCACCTGACCTTCGATTCGGTCAAGCGCCGCTATACGGTGGCCGAGGCCAAGGAGATGGGCAGCACCATCGCCGATCTGGTGAAGGGACCGGCGATTCTGGCGAACTTTGAGCCCAAGGGTGAAGCGCTTCTGCATGAAGGCAAGGTGAAAGAGGCGCTGGCCAGCTATCGCGCCTTGGTGGCGCTGCACCCCAACGAGGCGGTGCATCATCTGCAGGTGGCCAAGGTGCTGCTTGAGGCGGGAATGGGCGAGGCGGCGCGGGCCGAGGCTCGCCAGGCGGTCAAGCTCGAACCCAACTCCGCGCTGGCCGAGAAAACGCTGGCGCAGGTTCTCAAGCACGATCTGGTAGGCCGCAACATGCGCGCGGGCAGCGACCTGAACGGCGCGGCCGAGGCCTATCGCGCGGCCATCAAGCTGGACCCGGACGACCACGGCACGCAAGGCGACCTGGCGATCCTGCTCGAATACGACCCGGTGGGGCGGCGCTACAGCCGGCTCTCGAAGATGAAAGAGGCCGTCGCCGAGTATCAGAAGCTCGGCCAGGACAAGCTGGAAGACCTTGGTCTGACCAACAATCTGGCTTTTGCGCTCTTCTATGGCGGAGACTTTGCCGAAGCCTTGAAGGCCGGGCAGGCCTTGAATCCGGAGCCGAAGGCGCTCATCGGCGCCAGCGTCGCCATGCTTCACGGCAGTCAGGCGGGACTGGCTGAAATCAACAAGCGCTCCACCAGCGCCGACTCCTATAAGGAAACCGCGCGCGTGGCCGGCGAGATGCTGATGAACATGCGCCAGTATGCGCAGGCCGCCGATTTTCTCGAGGCGGGCGCGGCCGGCGACAATGCCGCCCAGACCATGGGGTTGGCCTCCATGCTGCGTACCGCCCACCGCCACGAAGAAATGCACTTTGCCAACACGCCCGCCGATCTGGTGAAGCAGGCCTTTCTGCTGGGCATGGACCCCGAATTGACCCAGGCCAAGCTGGATGCGGTCGCCAGCAAGAACGCGCTGATCGTGATGAAGAACGAGGATGCCGACGAGCAGAAAAGGAGCCTGGAGAGCGGCAAGAAGATGAATAGCCAGATGGCCCGGCAGGATAACTCGATGGATGTGACGACCGACATGCTGCTGGCCGCCATCGACCCCAAGGGAGAAGGCGACGACGCGACCGGACACCGGGAGAAGATGCAGATCCCCGGCGGCGGCAACATGACCTTCTTCGTGGTGAAGGAGAACGGCCTCTATAAGCTGCTGGACAGCACGGAAAAGCCGAACTCGATCGGCCTGGAGATTCTCGACCGCGTCAACTCTGGAGATCTCGCCGGAGCCAAGGTGCTGCTCGACTGGTTGCGCGAGGATTTCCATCTGGAAGGCGGCGACGATCCGCTGGGCGGGCTTGTCTTTCCCCGCTTCTGGATCAAGGGGCAGGCTGCCGACGCGCGCAAGATGAAGCTGGCCGCCGCGGCCATTCTGGTCGGCACCAAGCCCACCGTGGCGCAAGGCGTGGCGCTGCTCGAAGAGGCCCGCAAGGACGCCGTCACGGAGCGGGAGAAGACCAATATCCAGCTTGCCCTCGCCGCCGGCTATTCGCTCCAGGACAACTTTGCCAAGCTGCTCGAGGTTGCCTTGGAACTGCTCAAACAGGTTCCGGAATCCAAAGCGGCGTTCATCGATAACGAGGTGGCGCTGATGGGACTGGGCCGCCACGATGAAGCCCTCAAGCTGGCCGAAGAGCGGCTCAAACTGCTGGACGGCGATACCGATGCCTTGCGCATGAAGATGGAAATCGAAGCCAACCGCGGCAACTTTGTGGCCGCGCGCGGATGGGCGCAGAAGCTCGTCGATCAGGGCAAGGTCGATGCCGATCTGTTGAACTCCATAGCCTGGTTCGCGCTCTTCACCGGCAAGGTGGAGGATGCCGATATCGCCACGGCCATCAAGTCCACGCAGATGGCCAAAAACAACCCGCACATCCTGCACACGCTGGCCTGCCTCTATGCCGACACCGGCAAGGCCGCCGAGGCCCACGACCTGCTGCTGAAAGCCATGGACGAGCAGGATTTGGACGAGCCGAACGACGACTTCTGGTATGCATTCGGCCGCATCGCCGAGCAGTACGGCGAGCGCGAGATCGCGATTGCCGACTATCGCAAGCTGGAAAAGCCCAAGGAGATGCTGGGCATTCCGGTCTCCAGCTACCGCCTGGCGCAGATACGGCTCAAGGCGCTGGGAGCGGACGGAGGTACGGCCCAGAAGTAATTACCGGCGATGTTGGAAGGTCCTGGCTTACCACCCCTTCGCCAGAAAGGCGTGCCGCAGGTCCTTCGACTCGCTACGCTCGCAAGGATGACAGGAAGGATGGGCACGGCCTTCTGATCTCTGACCCCTGATCCCTGCCTTACTGCTGCTGTTGCATCTGCTGCAAGTCGAGGAAGGGAATCGCGGGCGTGGGAGGCTGTTGGGCGCGCTCCACGAGTACGCTCCAGTCGTCGGGGATGGGCAGTTTGCGGTCCAGCGCCGGCGGCTGCTCGCCGGCTTCCACATGCACGGCTACATAGAGTTCGCTTTCGGTTGTGCCGCGAAAGATGCCGTGCGTGGGCGGCACATCGGCGTAATCCCGGCCCACGGCCGTGCGGATATGCCGGTGATGGGCGATCAGATTGTTCGTGGGGTCGAAGCCCACCCAGCCCAGGTTCGGCAGCAGCGCCTCAACCCAGGCATGCGTGGCGTCCGGCGTGGAGCGGTCGTGGTCTTCGCGGCTGCGGTAGAGGTAGCCGGAGACGTAGCGCGCCGGAATCCGCACATGGCGCAGCAGCGCGATCATGGTGTGGGCAAAGTCCTGGCAAACGCCCTTGCCGCTCACGATGGCTTCGTCGATAGGCGAGTCCACGCGCGTCGAGCGCGGCTCATAGTCGAAGTAGTCGAAGAGCCGCTGATTCAGCTCCCGCACCAGCATCAGGGGATCGTCGCGACGGCTCACGCCCATCTGCTTCGCCAGCAGAGTGAGCGCCGGCGTCTCCACGGCAAAGGTCGAGGGCAGCAGCATCTCCCAGTAGTCGCCCGCCTCGATTAGTTCGTCCAGGGCGCTCCAGGCGTCGGGCGAAAGAAAATGGGGCACCTCGGACTGCGGCTGCTTTTCCACGATCGACTCTGCGATGACGACCAGTTGGGTGTGCTCGCCGGGAATGTCGAAGTGATGCACGTTGTTGCCCAGGTGGTCGCGATAGCTGAAGACGCGGCAGCGCGGGCTCACGGAGAGCGAGAAGGTGAGGCAGTGCTGGCTGGAGTCGGAGCGCGGATTCATGCGCGTCTCCATGATGCTCTCGCTGATGGGCCGCGAGTAGCGGAAGCGCGTAAGGTGGCGGATGGAATAAAAGTTCATGCTCGCTCCCGATTAAACCGCCAGCGCGGATTGAATGGAATAGTGCACATAATAGCGATAGATGAGCTCGTGGATGCGCATGCACTGCTCGCGGATGGTGTGCAGAAAGGCAGCTGCATCGCCGGCCAGGATCTCCCGGATGGTCGTGAATCCGAGCATGGCGTGCAGCCGCCCGGTGACCGCGGTCAGCTCGTCCGGAGGCCGCCGCCCGCCGGTGCGCTGAATGTTGTCGATGGCGTCGCGGATGCCGTCCACGCAGTAGCGGATGGCGTGGGGAAAATCGCAGTTGAGCAGCAGAAACTCTAGAATGCGATCGGGCGAAAGGTCGGCGGTGTAGACCTGGCAGTACGCCTCGAACGAAGTGCAACAGCGCAGCAGACCCACCAGCTCAAGGTACTGGTAGCCGGAGTGCTCGCGCTCCTGCGCGTGGAAGAGATCGGGCTGGTAGACCTCGAGCAGCGTGGCCGTTGCGTAGGCCCGCTCCAGATAGCGGCCCAGGCGGATGAATTGCCATCCCTGACCATGAATCATGGTTGTGTCGCTGACGCCTTTGAACAGGTGAATGCCATCCACGACCGAAGTCAGCGCGTCGTTGACGTTGGAGTCGAACTGCGTCTGTGCGTTGGGCGAGTGCATCTGGTGGAAGAGCCGGTTGAGCCGCTGCCACTGCTCGGTCGAAATCTCCTCGCGCACCTGGCGCGCATTTTCCCGCGCCCCATTCAGGCAAAACGTAACCGCGGCTGGGTCGAGGCTGTCGAAGACCAGTTTGCGGGCCATCTGCTCCAGATCGCCGTTCCACTCCATGCCGGCCGGCTTGCCCAGCGCGGCCATCAGCCGCTTCCAGCGCGCCTCCGAGCTGGCGCCGCCGGTGTCGAGCATCAGACTCATGGTCACGTCCAACTGGCGCACGGTATTCTCCGCCCGCTCCAGGTAGCGGCTCATCCAGTAAAGACTGTCGGCAACGCGCGATAGCATCGCAGTAACTCTCCCGAACCCCGTGGTTTGACTATTGCTCCAAAATCCAAGTGTCTTTGCTGCCGCCGCCCTGCGAGGAGTTGACCACCAGCGAGCCTCTTTCCAGAGCCACGCGGGTCAGCCCTCCGGGCACGATATTGATCTTGTCGCCGAAGAGGATGTAGGGTCGCAGGTCCACGTGGCGCGGTTCCAGACGATCGCCGATCAGGCATGGAGCGCGCGAAAAATCCAGCGTTGGCTGGGCGATATAGTTGCGCGGGTTGGCCTCGATCTGGCGGGCGAACTCCTCGCGCTGGCCGGCCGTCGATTGTGGGCCGATCAACATGCCGTAGCCGCCGCTCTCGCCCACCGCCTTCACCACCAGCTTGTCGAGATTGGCCAGCACATGCCGCCGTTCCTTTTCTTCGCTCAGCAGGTAGGTTTCCACGTTGGGCAGAATCGCCTCCTCGCCCAGGTAGTAGCGGATCATGCGCGGCACATAGGCGTAGACCGCCTTGTCGTCGGCCAGGCCGGTGCCGAAGGCGTTGGTCACCGTCACGTTGCCGGCGCGATAGGCGTTGAACAGGCCCGTGCAGCCCAGCGTCGAGTCTCCGCGGAAGATCAGCGGATCGCTGAAGTCGTCGTCCACGCGGCGATAGATCACGTCCACGCGCTTCAGCCCGTCGGTGGTGCGCATGTAGACGATGTTGTCGTGGGTCACCAGATCCCGTCCCTCGACCAGGTCGATGCCCATCTGGCGGGCGAGATAGGTGTGCTCGAAGTAGGCGGAGTTGAAGACGCCCGGCGTGAGCAGCACGATATTCGGCTCGGGCCGGCCCTCGGGCGCCAGCGAGCGCAACGTGGCCAGCAGCAGTTGGGGATAATGCTCGATGGGGCGCACGCCATAGCTCGAAAAAAGCTGCGGAAAGGTCCGCTTCATCACCCGGCGGTTGGTGAGCATGTAGCTCACGCCCGAGGGCACGCGCAGGTTGTCTTCCAGTACCACGAACTCGCCGGTGTTCAGCCGCAGCAGGTCGGAGCCGACCACGGCGATGTAGACGTTGCGCGGCACCTGCAGGCCCCGCATCTGCCGCCGGTAGTGCTTGCAACTGTAAACCAGCTCGCGCGGAACCACGCGGTCGTTCAGGATTTTGGCTTCGGAGTAAACGTCGCGCAGAAAGAGATTCAGCGCCGTGATGCGCTGGGTCAGTCCGCGCTCGATGCGGTCCCACTCCTGGGCCGTGATCAGCCGCGGCAGCAGGTCGTAGGGAAAGATGCGCTCGGTGCCCTCGTCGCGGCCATAGACGGTGAAGGTGATGCCCTGGGTCAGAAACGACAGATCCGCCGACTGCTTGCGCCGCTGCAATTCATCGTGGGGCAGCCGCGCCAGGGTCTCGGCTAGCGCGCAGTAGTGCGGGCGCAACTCCCCGGTGGCCACGCGCATCTCGTCGAATGCCTGGTCGAGTGGATAATCCCCGTAAAGCGTATCCATTTCCACTGGGTGGCCGGCGTTCATGAGGGCAATGGGCTTTCTTTACCGTGGATTCAAAATACCGGCGGCAAAGGCTCGGGCCTTCCGGGATGGCCGTTCTGCGCCCTCCCGCTCCAGTTTCCGAGCCCATGCCGTCTGTACCCCGTTCCTTGCTTGTATCACCGGAGATATAAGGGAGCCATGAGGAAACTTGGAAGGGCAGGCAACAGAAGGGCGGCAAACCCTGAGAGGTCTGCCGCCCTTCGGTTGTCTGCCCGGAGCGGAAGCTCCAGGCCGGTTCGATTGCCGCGTCAGTTTAAAACAGGTTCCAGAGCGACTGGTTGTAGACCGCGTGATGGAACTGCACCTCGGAGCCCTTGACGATCGAGCCCAATTCGCGGGGGCTGCGGTTGGCGACGGCCTGCTTCAGGTCCGCATAGCGGCCCTGCACATCCGCGCCCAGAATCTTCGCGATCCACTTCGAGTCCTTGAAGTCCTCGATCGCCTGCTGGATGTTGTCGGGCAGGTAGCGGCCGCCGGCGCGCAGATTGTCCACGGTGGAAATCTCGCCGTCCACGCCGGTCTTGAAGATGCCGTAGAGCGACAGGTAGGGGTTGGCGTCCGGCGCCACGGCGCGGACTTCGGTGCGCATCGAGCGGTGGTTGCCGATCGGCACCCGCACCATGGCGCCGCGATCGACGGCCGAGGCACGAATCTGGTTGGGTGCCTCGAAGTGAGGATCGAGACGCCGGTAGGCGTTGACGCTCGAGTTGAAGACCAGGCAAAGGTCCAGCGCGTGAGTCAGGATGCGGTCCAGGAAGCTCCAGCCGAAGGTCGAGAGCTGCTCTTCGCCCTTCTCGTCCCAGAACAGGTTGGTCTTGCCCTTCGAGACCGAAACGTTGGTGTGCATGCCGCTGCCGTTCACGCCCACCACGGGCTTGGGCAAGTAGCAGGCCGTGTAACCCATGTTGTTGGCGATCTGCCGGGTCAGCAGCTTGTAGAGCTGAATCTGGTCGGCCGCGGCCACTACTTCGGCGTAGCCGTAGTTGATCTCATACTGGCTGGGCGCAACTTCCGGATGGTCCTTCTCGTTCTGGAAGCCCATGGCGCGCTGCACTTCGGCCGAAGTGTCGATGAACTGGCGCAGCGGATCGAGCGGCAGCGAGTGATAGTAGCCGCCGGTCGAGATGAATTCAAACTTGCCGGTCTCGCAATACTTCTGCTCCGCGTCCTTGCCCGCAAAGAGGAAGCCCTCGATCTCGGTGGCCGCGTTCAGCGTATAGCCGTTCTTCTTGAACTGCTCGTCGGAGTAGGCCTTGAGCACGCCGCGCAGGTCGCCCGAATAGGTGGTGCCGTCCTTGTCGATGACGTTGCCGAAGACCAGCACCTTGCCGGTGCCGAAGACGTCGGCCGGCACCCAGTAGAAGGCGCTCCAGTCGATGCCCAGGCGCAGATCGCTCTCCTTCTGCGCGGTAAATCCGCGGATCGAGGAACCGTCAAAGGTCAGGTTCTCATAGGCCCCCAGCAAAAACTTCTTGTCGTAATCGAGCAGGTGCAGACGGCCCTCGAGGTCGCTGAACAGCACGGTGACGGCCTTGATCCGCTTCTCGTCGGCGAGATACTTCAGCCGCTTTTCGCGAATTTCGTCGGCCGCGAGACGATTGCCCCGGTCAGCCTTGGCTTGCAGGTTGAGCTCTTCAAGCTCTTCGTACGAGAGAGCGAGAAAATTGCGGTATTCAGTCGACATGATTCTCCTTCTGGCGGAAACGGGATTAGCCTCGGCGTTCAATGGCGCGTCCGGCTGTTTTCAGATGGTGCAAATAGGGTAACGCGGCACGGCCCGCCGCGCATAAGGAAATCGTAATATTGCGGCCGGAGCAGGGGAGCGAGCGAGGCAATGCCGCACCATCCGCGGCCGAATGCCGGGTTCTTGTGACCGGAGCCTGTCAGACGGGCACTTTCCAGGAGTACTCTGGTTGCTCAGGAGACTCTTCGAACCGATGCTCAAATTGCACCGCCTCCCCATCGCCGCTCTGGCCGTTTTTACCCTTGCCTTTCCCCTCGTCCGCGCCCAGCAGCCGGCGCCCGATGCGCCCAGAGAGGACTACGTCCGCGCCCACTACACCAAATACGAGTTCCGCATTCCGATGCGCGACGGCAAGCGGCTGTTTACCGCCGTTTATGCGCCCAAGGACGCCGCCAACGGTCCCTATCCGTTCCTGATGGACCGCACGCCCTACAGCGTCGGCCCCTACGGCGAGGACCAGTATCCCAAGCGCCTCGGACCCTCCGACGAGTTCGAGAAAGGCGGCTACATCTTCGTCTACCAGGATGTGCGCGGGCGCTGGATGAGCGAGGGCGAGTTCGCCGAGATGCGGCCCCATATCGACGAGAAGAAATCTCCCCAGGACGTGGACGACGCCTCCGATACCTACGACACCATCGAGTTCCTGCTCAAACACGTGGCCAACAACAATGGCAAGGTGGGCATCTGGGGCATCTCCTACCCAGGGTTTTATACCTCGGCCTCGATCATCGACTCCCACCCCGCGCTGGTCGCCGCCAGCCCCCAGGCGCCCATGACCGACCTCTTCCAGGGCGACGACGGCTACCACGGCGGCGCCTTCATGCTCTCGGCCAACTTTGGCTTCTATGCCCCCTTCTTCCATCCCCAGGAGGGGCCGCAGGCCCCAAAACCCACCGTTCCCTTCGACTTTGGCACGCCGGACAGCTACAAGTTCTATCTCCAGGCGGGAAACATCGCCAACCTGGACAAGCTTTATCTGAAGGGATCGAACTGGCTCTTCAACGACCAGTTCAAGCACGATACCTACGATTCCTATTGGCAGGCGCGCGACCTTTCGCGGCATATGAAGAACGTGCACTGCGCGGTGCTGGTGGTGGGCGGCTGGTATGACGCCGAAGACCTTTCCGGCCCTTACCGCACCTTCAACGCCATCCGCAAATTCAATCCCGAAACGCCCGCCACGCTGGTCGAGGGGCCCTGGGTCCATGGCGGCTGGGCGCGCAGCGACGGCTCCCGCCTGGGCGATATCGAGTTCGACGCCAAAACCGGCGAGTATTTCCGCGCCAGCATCCAGTTCCCGTTCTTCGAGCACTACCTCAAGGGCAAGGGCGCGGCGCAACCCCAGGCCGTGGTCTTCGAGACCGGAACCAACGTCTGGCGCAGATTGGACGCCTGGCCGCCCAAGAACGTCACGCCCAAAACCCTCTACTTTCACGCGGGCGGCAAGCTCAGCTTCGATCCGCCCAGCGAAGCCAGCAGCGTAGATGAATACATCAGCGATCCCAGCCATCCGGTGCCTTTTGTGGGATACACCACCGACACCGTGCCCCAGCGCTACATGGTGGACGACCAGCGCTTCGCCAGCTACCGGCCCGACGTGGTGGTCTACCAGACCGACCCGCTGGAGGAGGACGTGACCATCGCCGGCCCCATTTCGCCCAAGCTGAAGGTGTCCAGTTCCGGCACGGACTCCGATTTCGACGTGAAGCTGATCGACGTTTATCCCGATGCCGATCCCGAGTCGGAAGACGGCGCGCGCCCCAACAAGCGCATCGTGGACGCTCCGCCGGTGCACATGGGCGGCTACCAGGAACTGCTGCGTGGCGAACCATTCCGCGCCAAGTTCCGTAACAGTTGGGAGAAGCCCGAGCCGCTGACGCCCGGCAAGGAGACCGAGATCGACTTCACCATGCCTGATCTCTTCCATACCTTCCGCCGCGGGCATCGCATCATGGTCCAGGTGCAAAGCTCCTGGTTCCCGCTGACGGACCGCAATCCGCAGACCTTCACCGATATTCCCACTGCCAAGCCGGAGGAGTTCCAAAAAGCTACCGAGCAGATTTTTCACCAGAAAGACGCAGCCAGCGGCGTGGAAGTGCTGCTGCTGCCGATGATGTAAGAGAGGACTTCGGAATCGGAGACAAGAACCGCCTTTTCTCCATCTTCCCCAACGCGACGAAGAGGACGCAGAATGCAAGACATAGCAGTTCGCAGCGGAAAGATCCTGATACTACTCGCGCTCGCAACAGCGCCATTCCTGGCCGGTTGCGGCGACTTCTGGCAGGCGCCGGGGTCAACTGGCACGACCACCACCACCACGCTCACCGCATCCACCACCACGCCCACCGCCGGCGCAACCTTCACGCTGACAGCCACTGTTTCGCCTTCGGCAGCCACCGGAACCATCACGTTCTATAACGGGACAACCTCGCTCGGAACCGGGACTCTGACTTCAGGCACAGCGACCCTGACCACGTCGATCGCCACCGCCGGCACGTACTCGATCACCGCCGCTTACGGTGGATCGAGCACCTATGCCACCAGCACTTCGAGCGCGGTATCGCTCACCGTGAGCGCATCGGGAAGCCTCACGACCACCACCACCACGCTCACATCCACCACCACCGGCACGCTCACGACGGGCGAAAGCGTGAATTTGACCGCCACGGTTTCTCCGTCGGCAGCCACCGGAACCGTCACGTTCACCGACACCACCACTTCAGCTTCGCTGGGAACCGCAACGCTGAGTTCGGGCGCGGCAACCCAGTCGGCCACTTTCTGCACCACCGGGCAGCACCTGGTAACCGCCGCATACGGCGGATCGAGTACGGATGCCGCAAGCACTTCGGACGCGCTGACACTCTCGATCAGCCCGTCGTCCAGCCTTACAGCCACCACCACCACGCTCGCTGCATCCACCACTACGCCAACGACAGGCGAAAGCGTTACCTTGACGGCAACCGTTGCCCCTGCAGCGGCCACCGGGACAGTCACGTTCTATAACGCGACCAATTTGCCATCGACTACGCTGGGCGCTGCAACTTTGAGTTCCGGAACGTCTACCCTGCCGACCACCTTCAGCACCGCGGGAACCTATCTGATCACCGCCATATATGACGGATCGTGCGCATACGCGACAAGCAGCACCGCAAATGCGGTCAGCATTACCGTTACCCAATGAGGAATCCCATGTACTTTCGAACACTCCGCTCCGCTCTCCTGCTCCCGGCCGCGTTGCTGCTGGCCGTGGCGCCTGTGATTCACGCCGAGGAAGGCATGTGGACCTTTGACAACCCGCCGCTGAAGCTGCTGGCGGCCAAGTACAACTTCCATCCCACCCAGGCCTGGCTGGACCATCTCCGGCTCTCCAGCGTCCGGCTCAACGACGGTGGATCGGGCTCCTTTGTCAGCCCCGACGGCCTGCTGCTCACCAATCATCACGTGGCGCGCGGCCAGTTGCAGAAGAACTCGACCGCCGAGCACGACTATCTGCGCGACGGCTTCTATGCCGCCACGCCGGACCAGGAGATGAAGTCTCCCGATCTCGAAGTGAACGTGCTGGTGGCCATGCAGGACGTGACCGCGCGGGTGCAGGGCGCGGCCAAGGGAATCGCGGACGATGCCAAGGCGCTGAAGGCGCGCGACGCCGAGATTGCGGCCATCACGAAGGAAAGCAAGGACAAGACCGGCCTTCGTTCCGACGTGGTTTCGTTTTACAACGGCGGCGAATACTGGCTCTACCAGTACAAGGCGTACACCGACGTGCGTCTGGTCTTTGCGCCGGAGCAGCAGGCGGCCTTCTTTGGCGGCGATCCGGATAACTTCACCTATCCGCGCTACGACATCGACATGGCTCTCTTCCGGGTTTACGAGAATGGCAAGCCGCTGCACTGCGACAACTATCTCAAGTGGAGCGCCAGGGGCGCCGCGCCGGGCGAACTGATCTTCATCTCCGGCCATCCCGGCGCCACCGAGCGGCAAGACACGGTGGCCCAGTTGCTGGTGCAGCGCGATGTGATCGGGCCGGCGGTGACGGAATATCTGCAGCACCGCATCGCCGTCGCCCAGGCCTTCGCGGCCCAGGGGCCGGAGCAGGCGCGGCTGGTTGGCAGCACCATCTTCGGCCTGCAAAACAGCTTGAAGGTCTACCTGGGCCGCAAGGAGGCGCTGGCCGATCCGGCCATTCTGGCCAAGAAGCAGGCCGACGAGACCGACTTCCGCGCCAAGGTGGCCGCCAATCCCGAGTGGCAAAAGCAATACGGCGGCGCCTGGGAGACGATTGCACGCGTCGAGGAGCAGGTGAAGCCGGAGATCAAGGGCCAGCTCTTTCGCCGCACCGACAGCCAGCTCTTTAACCGCGCGCTCCAGATCGTGCAGTACGTGGCTGAGATCAAGAAGCCGGACGGCGAGCGGTTGGCGCAGTTCCACGATGCAGGTCTGGAATCGCTCAAGTACCAGTTGCTGTCGCCGGCTCCGGTCTATCCCTCCGTGGAGAAGCTGTTCATGATCTCCGCGCTCAAACTGGCCCAGGAAAAGCTGGGCAAGGACGACGCCTACGTGCAGGCCATCGTGCAGGGCGGGGATGTAGACCAGACGGTCAACTCGCTGATCGACGGAACCAAGATGGCCGATCCGGCCTTCCGCAAGTCGCTGCTCGAGGGCGGCGAGGCTGCCGTGGCCGCTTCCACCGATCCCATGATCGTGGCTGCGCGCCGCGTGGACCCCATCGTCCGCGAAACCACCCGGCGGATGCGCGACACCCTGTCCAGCGTGCTGACTCCAGCCGGCGAAAAGCTGGGCAAGGCCCGCTTCCTGGTCTATGGGAAGGACGCCTATCCCGACGCCACCTTCACCCTCCGCCTGAGCTATGGCACGGTCGATGGCTACCCCTACAACGGCACCATCGCTCCGCCCTTCACCACCTTCTACGGGCTCTACGACCGCGCGGCCAGCTTCAGCGACAAATCTCCCTTCGACTTGACGCCCAAGGAAGTGGCCGGCCGTGACAAGCTCGACCTTTCGACGCCGCTCGATTTCGTCTCTACCGGCGACATCATCGGCGGCAACTCCGGCTCGCCCGTGGTGAACCGCAAGGGCGAACTGGTGGGCCTGATCTTCGACGGTAACATCGAGTCGCTGGCCGGAGATTTCGTCTACGACGGAACCAAGAACCGCGCGGTCGCGGTCCACTCGGCCGGCATGATCGAGGCCCTGCGCAAGCTCTACGGAGCCGGCGCACTGGCCGATGAACTGCAAGGCAAGAAGTAACTCCATCCGTTTTTGCATCAACAGCGGGGGAGCCGCATTGGCTCCCCTTGCTGTTGGGATCGACGACCTGCCGAGCCTGAACCCGATCAGTGTGCCGGAGCCTCCGGCGGTGTGCCGTCTGGCGCGGCCGGCGCGGGCGTTTGGCCCCCATCGCCGCCGACGCCCGTCACGATGCGCGCCTCGGAGCGGAAAAGGTGATACTGGCGAAAGACGACGTCGCTCAATTCCAGTTCCATCGGCTCCACATCGGCCCGCCTGAATCCGTATAAGTCGCGCAAGGCATCCACGGGACGCGCCAGTGAAACCGCAACGCTTCGTACTGGGCAGAGATAGGTTGTGCCGCCGATCGCGACGGGCCCATACTCCACCAGCACATCCGCTCTGGCAATCGGGCCGGTTGGCGTCAGATCCGCCAGCATCGTCAAGCGCAGGATGTTGCCATTGGCCGGGTCGACGGCGATCTCCCCGTGGTAGCCGGTAAGCGGGTAAATGCCCGTCTGGTCCCCCGGAATCTCCACTTTGTAATGCGACTTTCGCAGCGGCACCGCGTAGGAAAAAAACGCCAGAGGCCCGCCCGCTCCCCTCTCCCAATGGCTCCACGTCCAGCCGCTCTTGAGCACGTCCGCCACAACCAGCTCAAGCACCGGCCCGAAGACGCCCTCGATGGTCAACTCCTGTCCCAGCCGGGCGGAGTGCTGGTTCATCGCGTCGCGCGACTCAGCTACCTCTTTACCCTGGCGATAGAGAACTGTGGCGTTGGAGCTGTCCACGGCATGGATTGGCCGGCTTTGCGCCGCGCTCGATGGGGAGCGCGAGGGATCTGCGAGGTCCTCCGCAAAGAGGATTGTATCCCGCGTCGCAAAGAAATTTGGCAGCCTGGGGATGGCCCTCCCCACAGATTCCGCGGCCAGAGCCAGCAGCGAGTTCTGCGTGTCAGAGTCCGGCGGTGCTGTGGCTGGAATCTCCGACGCGGGAAGCGGAAGGAACTCCGAAAGGTCGGCCAGCGCAATCAGCGCCTGCCGGGCCCCAACATCCTGCAAACCCGCCTGCAACCGTGCACGCCGCTCCGCGCTCAACCGTTCGGTCAGCTCCAATGCGGAGAGTTCCCTGGCGGCATTTGCATTCGGCTTCCCATGGCGTGCGGCCAGCGTCCGCTCCAACTGCTCCACATTGACTTTTTTGAGCGGGCTGTCCTTTGCCGCGGACGCAGGCACGACCGACGCAGCCAGCAACAGCAGAAGACCGAATCTCCGCATCGTACAACTTCGATTCATCCTGCAATTCTCCTTCGCCGCGCCGTTTTTCGCAAAACCTCGGGAGAGCGCACGGTCTACCTCGGTCATTCTCGGTCAGCGATCCGCGGGCGGCGGTGAAGGAGTGGACGGGTTTGTACCCGCGGGCGGGGAAGCGGGCGAATTTCCGTCCGGTTCCGCACTGTTTCCGCTCAGGATGCGCATCTCTCCGCGCGATAGGTGATAGTTGTTGAAGACCACATCGTTGAGCGCGGTGGTCTTTGGTCCGGATGCCGTGCCGGTGTCGATCCACGGCGCGTTCACCGCCGCGACCGCCGACTGTGTGATGGAGACGCTCTTGGCGGGGCAGAGGTATGTTTCTCCACCAATCTTCACCGGCCCGTACTCCACCATCACATCGGCTCTGACAATCGGATATGCCGGTTGCAGATCTGCCTGT
This sequence comes from Occallatibacter sp., assembly GCA_049515995.1. Classification (GTDB taxonomy): domain Bacteria; phylum Acidobacteriota; class Terriglobia; order Terriglobales; family Acidobacteriaceae; genus Telmatobacter. Next base: position 67,159 of record JBEKTO010000013.1, read on the forward strand.
AGCGCAAGGCGAAGAATGGCCCCGGTGGATGGATCAACTGCGATCTCGCCATGATAGCCGGCAACTTTCTCGAATAACGGGCTGGGAATCCTCTTGAAGTTTCCGCGATCGGACGCGACGCAGCAGAAAGTTACAACGTAATGCGACTTCTCTTCCGGCACTGCATAGCGGAAGACCGCCATCGGACCGGAAGCGCCCTGCTCCCAATGACTCCAAATTACTTTGCCGTGAAGCGCATCTGTCATCACAGCGCCAAGCAGCGGCCCGAAGACTCCCCAGGCGTTCAAACCATTGGCTGACGGCGCATCCCTGTCATCTTTTGTCCCTTCTTCGTCCACAACTTCCCGGCCGCTGCGATACAGCACTGTGGTGCTGGAACTCTCGACAAAATGAAGGCGCGAGTTCGCGTTAGCCACGGGGTCGATGTTGCCCGGCGGCTTGAATCCATCATGGAACCGGGTCGTCCTCTGCGTAGCGAAGAAACTCGGCAATTTGGGAACGGTGTGGGCGACATACAGCGCGGCCAGAGACACGATTTTGCTTTGCGCGTCTGGGTTCGGCCTGGCGATTGCCGGAATCTCCGTCGCTGGAGGATCGAGAAATACCGATGTGTCGGCCAACGCAACGAGAGCCTGCCTGGCCATCTGGCCTGGAAAACGGGCTTCCCAGCGCTCCAGCCGGACCGTGCTCAATCGCTCGGTCAATTCCATATCGAACAGTTCGTTGGCCACGATCGCATCCGGCTTTCCATGGGTCGCGGCCAGCGCCTGCTCCAACTGCTCCACCCTGACCCGCGTGGCCGCGGACGCAGGCAGTGCGATAGCCGCCAACAATAACAGACTTGCCAACTTGCGCATCGCACTACCTCAATGCAGTGGAACAAAACGGCCGATAACTCGATGCGGCGTGGGCTACTTTGCCGCCAACGTGATCGCGCTCAGCGGAATCTCCAGTGTGCCTGCCTTGCTCGATAAGGTGTCGTAGATGCCGGTGCGCAGGTAGATGTCCCCGGGGGGCACATCGATATCTAGATGAAATGGAATGCCCGACTTCCGGGCCGCTTCGTATTGCGCGGGCGTGATGACCAGGCCGAAGAACCGGACCATCCAGTTCATGGGCCTGCCCTCGGCGCTGTAGGCAACCACCGTGGCCTCGACCATGCCGTGGCGCACGCCATCCGGCGCGGTGTCGAGGAACACACCTTCGGCGGTCAGAGTGAAGTCGATGCCATAGCGCGTGAGCGGCCCTTTCAGCAGGGCGTTGCTTCCGGCGCGGGCGGCATCGGCAGCAGGTTGGGGAGTGGCCGGCTCGACATGCAGGCGATAGCGAAGCTCGGTAAAGTTAGGCATGCCGCGATCCATGAGCGGGCGCAGCGGGTCTTTGGCTTTGACCGCTTCAGCCTCCCTGACCTCCTTCGGCGTGTCTTCGATGTAACTGCGGCGATAGGCAAGTTTGTACTTGCCGGAGGCGAGCTTGACTTCTATCTTCCGTTCCTTTCCCTTTTCACTCAGGTTCGTGGGCGTGTACGCGAGAGTGTAGTAGCGGGAACCGTTGTCGATGTCTTCGGCCAGCGATTCCTTGAGGCCGTTCTGGTTGTAGCTTGCCTTGCCTCCCGTATCCCAGGCCAACTGATCCATGACCAGATGACTGTGGTTGCGGTCACGGCTTGCGCTGTGGAGGGATCTTGAATATGCTGTGGTCGCCTGCATGGACGATTGCATCTGTATGGGAGCAACGCTCAGGTCGCCGCCGTCGAAGCCGCCATCGAGGCCGCTCGCGTCGATGGGATAAAGCGAGACCTGGGCATTGGTCAGCATGTCGAGGGTCTTCTTCATCTTGTCGTAGTAGGGGCAATCGACGGTGTCTCTGGCAAACATGCAGAGCTGGAGATTGGTGGCAAACCACATGAGGTTTTTCCGCCCAGGAATGCCAGCCAGGTAGCGAGCAATCTCCTGAAGCGCGTCGAGCGTTCCCTCCGTCCGCATGTTGGTCTGGAAGCTGGACTGCTCGGCGAGAAAACTTTGCAGCGCGGAAGCGGACGCGGCGGATTGCGCATTTCCCGCCGGGCCCATGGACCCTACCAGGGTGACTGCATTCGAATTCGCGGCAGTTTCGGCGGGCGTCGCCAGCAGCGCCGACGGCGTCGGATTGGCCGAACTGCGTTCGATGGTCATGCGCAGAGCCGAAGAGTCTTCGGTAAATCCCTGGACGATGCGGAGCCGGTTGGATAAGAGAAAGATGCCGATGCGAATGCCGGGGGGAATGGTGGAGAGATACTTGACCATCTCCTTGTGCACGTACACCTGGTTTTCCATGGGGGTGTTCTGCGCATCCATGAGCAGGACATCGACCGCATCGGTTGGTAGTGCCGAGGGAATGTTGGTGAAGGTGTTGGGCGGCAAAGGCGGCGCGGGCTCTGCCGGTGCGCCGGCAGGCGTGCCCGCGTGCTGCTCAAAGAAGGTGATGGCCTGCGGCTTGCCATCCTCGAAGACCTGAAACTCTTCCCTGGGCAGCCCGGTTACCGCCTTGTTGTTCCTGTCGGTTACCACCACATCGACGACGACGCTGCGGGCATTCACGCGGAGCGTGGCGGCGGGAACCCCGGGGTTCACCGGCGTCGCGGTCTGCGCAAGCAGAGGAACGGCGAGGAAGGAGGACAGCGCAAGAATAAGACAGGAACGGCGACGCAGCATAGGCTTTCCCTCGAATGCGAAGCTCCAAAGCGAGTGATGCGGCTATAAGAGGCGGACTACGCGATCGGACATTGCGCGCGAGCCGGGAATTTCTTCTCAGCTCACGCTGCCCGCGCGCGTGGAACAAGACATCCGTCTCCAGGGCCGGTGAGTAACCCGCCGGCTGGGAGGATTCCTCAGCCGGCGAGCGGTTACTTTGCCGCGATCGTGATCGCGTTCAGCGGAATCTCCAGCGTGCCCGCCCTGCTGGCGGTCATGTCGAAGATGCCGGTGCGCAGGTAAATGTCTCCTGGCGGCGCATCGATATCCAGGTGGAACGGAATCCCCGACTTCTGGGCCATTTCGTATTGCTCGGGTTTGACGGCGAGTCCGACGAAGCGGACGCTCCAGTTCAGCGGCTTGCCGTCGTGGCTGTAGGCAACCAGCGCGACTTCGATCTTGCCGTGGCGCACGCCGTCCGGTCCGGGATCGAGGCTCAGTCCCTCGGTCGTCAGCACAAAGTTGACGCCATAGCGTGTGAACGGTGCCTTCAGCGCGGCGTTGTTGCCGGCGCGAGCGGCATCTGCGGCGGGCTGCGGATTGGCGGGCGTTACATTGATGCGATAGCGAAGCTCGGTAAAGTTGGGCATGCCGCGATCCATCAACGGGCGCAGCGGGTCTTTCACCGCAGCCGTTTCCGCCGCCCTCAGTTCCTTGGGCGTGTCCGCAAAGTAACCGCGGCGATAGGCTAGGTTGTACTTGCCGGAGGTGAGCTTGATCTCGATCTTGCGCGCCTTGCCGTCTTCGCTCCGATTCGTCGGCGTGTACGCGACGGTATAGTAGCGCGCGCCGTTGTCGATGGCTTCGGCCAGCGATTCGCTCAGGCTGTTCAGGTTATACAGCGCCTTGCCGCCCGTGTCCCTGGCCAGTTGATCCATGGTGGCGTGGTTGAGGTTGCGATCCTGGGTTCCAGTCTGCATGGTGGTTACCTGGTGTTGGGTGGCCAACTTACCCTGCGTGCCTGCGTCCCCAGACGAAACCATCGCAGTAATGGGAGGACCGCTGACATCGACGATGGGGTCGGGCGCAAGTCCGGCCGCTTCGATGGGGTAGACCGAGACCTGGGCCTTGGCCAGCAGGTTCACGGTCATCTTTACCTTTTCGTAGTACGGGGAGTCGCCACTAGGATTGGAAGTCCCCGTTCCCGCGGAATTTCCAGCGGCCGTGGCAAAGAGAGTGAGCGGAATGGAACTGCTGAACCAGACCAGGTTCTTCCGTTCGGGAATGCCCGCAAGATAGCGCGCAATCTGCTGCAGAGCCTCAAGCGTCATCTCAATCCGCTCGTTGGCTTCGAATTGCGTCTGCTGGTCCAGAAAACTCTGCAGCGAATCCGCTGAGGCTGCGCCCTGCGCGGCTGCGCCCGCCCCGGAATTCCCGGTACTGGGTCCCATCGACGCGGCTTCGGAGACGGCCGTCTGAATCAGGTTGGTCTCGCCGGCAACGGGCAGCAGCGCCGACTCCGTTGGATTGGCCGCGCTGCGGGCGATGGCCGCGCGCAGAGCCGCCCCGTCTTCCGTAAATCCCTGCACAATGCGCAGCCGGTTGCTCAGCAGTAAGACGCCGATGCGAATGCCGGGAGGAATGTTGGCCAGATACTTGACCATCTCCTTGTGAACGTAGGTCTGATCCTGCATGGGCGTGTTGAGCGCATCCATCAGCAGCACATTCACTGAGTCCGACGGAACCGCCGCGGGAACGTTGGTGAAGGTATTCGGCGGCAGAGGCGGCGGAGCCTGACTCGGCAGGGCCTCGGGCGCGATGGCAGGTGCGCCTGCGTGCGGCTCAAAGAAGGTGAGAGTTTGCGGCTTACCATCCTCGAAAACCTGAAAGTCTTCCTTGGGCAGGCCGGTGATGGCCTTGCCGTTCCTGTCCGTCACCACCACATCCACAACCACGCTTCGCGCATTCACCCGCAGAGTGGCGGCTGGGTTTCCGGCGTCCGGTGGCGGAGCAGTCTGTGCAAAGAGAGGCACAGCGACGAATGAGAATAGAGCAAACCGGGACAAGAAAGAACGGCGAAGCGGCATGTGGTTTCTCCTTGAACGCGCGATTGTGCCAAAAAACGGGGCACTGATCGGGAATGACGGGCATGGCGTGCAATCGTTGCGCAAGAGTGTTACTGCCTGGCACATTCGGCTGCCTCTTGAGAGTTTTCCAGGCCAACGCCCTGGCCGGGAATCTGGAAGGCGCCAAGTAACTCCACTCGCATGGGTCTGAAACCGGCAGAAGCTATGCAGCCTCTCTTTGCTTATCTCTCCAATCCAGGCTGAGGGTCCAGCGCCGGCGTACCGGCCGGAGCCGCCGCGGGAGCATGCGGATTCCTGCTCTGGTTCGATTCATTCCCGGCCGGCACCCTCATCTCTCCGCGATACTGATGGTACTGCGCAAAAGGCAACCTCATCCAGCGGTGTCACGTTGGGTCCACGCTTCCTCTCGTGCGATCCCCTCGTCAAGCTGCGGTCAAACGGCACCCGCTTCCGGAATGCCAGCAGACCTTCACTGGGAGCGCATTTTCACGCGTAAATCCGGCTTGCCAGTCCACAACAGCGCGCCCTGGACGGCTTCGGTCGCTGCGTCTGCTTGTGGGTCCATTTCTTAGAGACCGCCATTCGACCGCCGGTTAGGGCGATTTCGATCCGTGGCCAGTCGCCGCAACGGTCTTCAGCTCCGCTTGACGCGCGCGCGCCGCGGCCCGGGAGGTGCGGTCGATTCGCGAATCACCAGCTCCGGCAAGATCGGCACCGCATCCGGAAATGTGGCCTGGGAGCGAATCCGTTGCAGCAGGATGCGCGCGGCCACCGATCCCATGTGCTGCAACGGCTGGCGGATCGTGGTCAGGCTGGGGTTGTGATAGGCGGCGTTTTGGATATCGTCGAAGCCCACCACCGATACGTCGTCCGGCACCCGCAGGCCGTGATCCATCAGCGCCCGGATCGCTCCGATGGCGGAGACATCGTTGTAGCAGACCAGCGCGCTGAAGTCGGCGCCGCGCGTAACCAGTTCATTTACCGGTCCAAAGCCCATCTCCGGCGTGGAGACCCGCGTCAGGATTTGCACCGTCAGCTCGGGCGGAACCTCCAGCTTCAGTTCCTTGGCCACCGCCATCTGGCACGCCCAGCGCTCGTCGGCGTCGGAGCTGTGACTGCCGCCGCGCATGAAGGCGATCTTGCGGTGCCCCAACTGGTACAGGTGGCGCAGCGCCAACTCTGCTGCGCGCCGCTGATCCAGCACCACGTTGGTCACGCCCTCCAGCTTGCGATGTCCGGCCACCGAGACCACAGGCAGCTTCATGCTGTGCTCCAGCACCGTGTCGATCAGGATGAAGCCTTCCACGCAGCGGTCCATCAGCAGGCGCGGATACTCCTCAATCAGATCGGGCTTGCGGCGATGGCTGGCGGTCAGATAGAAGTAGCCCTCTTCGATGAGGAACTCCTCCACGCCGGTCAGTACCTGCGCGGCGTAGTTGTCGTTCAGATCCGGCACCAGCACGCCGACTGAAAACGTTTGCTGCTTGCGCAGCGAGCGCGCATAGAAGCTGGGCCGGTAGTCGAATTTGGCTGCCGCTTGGGTCACTCGGTCCCGGGTTTCCTGCGGAATCGAACGCACGCCGGGGGCGTTGTTCAGCACCAGCGAGATCGTAGCCGGCGACAGATTCAGATACTCGCCCAGCGTACGCAGGCTGATCGGCTGCCCAGGCTGTGGTTCAGTGCCCGATTTTGTCCGCTTGACCATGCACAACTGTTGTAACACTCCGCGAGCTTTATGCGCCGTGATCTCAATGGTTTTGACCATTTTTCGGCCGTGCGGCCCTCTGCGATGGCCAGCCAGCACCGCAATCGTCGTTCCCGGCGAGCCCTCCCTGAAAATACGTCTTTGGCCGTACAATCGAAGAGAGCCTGGCATCCCGAGCGGAGGGATGGGTGAGCGGTTGATACCGGCGGTCTTGAAAACCGTTGTGCCTGAAAGGGTACCGGGGGTTCGAATCCCTCTCCCTCCGCCAAAAGCCCTTCCAGGCACGTCCAAGTGCGTTCATTCAAGGCCAGGCATAAATAGTAAAACATAGAAAATAAACACTTTACCATCCAACCGTGCCCAGCCTCGTCCAGCCCAAGCCTCGTTTGCCAAGGGATATTCTGGGGGTATTCTCATTTTTGGGCGGGGGTATTTTCGCCGGGCGAGGAAATGGAAGTTAACCGGCTCACGGATATAGAGGTTAAGAAGGCCAAAGCGAAGGATAAGCCCTATGCAATGAGCGATGGCGCAGGCCTGTATCTCTGGGTCACCACGGCGGGCGGAAAGCTCTGGCGGTGGGGGTATCGCTTCGATGGTCGCGAAAAGCTCATGTCGTACGGCAAATATCCGGACGTAACGATTTTAATGGCGCGTGAAGCCCACCATGCAGCTGACCGAAGTCAAAGGCGTAAGATCGCCCGAGGGCAAATGAGCGCAAGCCCTTTCGGGTCCCCGCACCCTCGAGGTTAGGCAAGACGCCGGTCACGGGCTTTTTTGACCCGGCCGCGTCGCGGCAAATTAAGAAGCTTGGCTTGGGCCATGACACGGTTATCACGCAAGTGAGCAATAGCGAAATCGCCCACGAAATGCCGATTGTCGTGGGTGATCATGCTAGCCTCCCCGGAATCGCTCACTTCCTGCCATGGGGCGGTCGGTTTCGATCACGCCCGTGCCGGCTCTTGGTGACCACCGCCGGTGGTCGCTGGCTGTTGCCGCCGGGAGAATCCTCCTCCATGGCGCCCCGAAACATCTACCTGATGAAAGAGAGCCTGGACCGGCTGTGGAGCTATCGCTACGAGGGGGCTATGTTGCGCTATCTGAAGAGCTGGATCGATCAACTGCGCTGGCAGCGGCTCAAACCGATGGAGAAGC
>JBEKTO010000014.1:0-73701 GCA_049515995.1 Occallatibacter sp.
ACCAACACCTATTTTGGCAAGACCGCGCAACTGGTGCAGGAGGCTCATACAGTCAGTCACTTCCAGAAGGCTGTGATGAAGATCGGCGACTACCTGATCGTTTTGGCGGTAGCGCTGGTCGCTTTGATTCTTGTCTTCGCCCTCTTCCGCGGAGACAAGGTTCTCACCACGCTGGAATTCTGCTTGGTGCTTCTGGTAGCCGCCATCCCCGTCGCCATGCCGACTGTTCTGTCGGTAACTATGGCCGTCGGAGCACGCCTGCTCGCCAAGAAGGAAGCGATCGTAACCCGTCTCTCGGCTATTGAGGAACTTGCCGGCGTAGACGTTCTCTGCTCGGACAAAACCGGCACACTTACGCAAAACAAACTCACACTGGGCGATCCCTTCTGCATTGACGGAATTGCTGCTGCGAACATCGTTCTCTGGGCCGCTCTGGCCTCGCGCGCGGAAGACAAGGACACCATCGACCTGGCGGTAATCGGCGGTGTAAAGGATGACAAGGAACTGAAGAGTTGCCAGGTGCTTCACTTCATGCCCTTCGATCCGGTGCACAAACGCACGGAAGCCACCGTCAAAGGGGCGGACGGGAAACAGTTCTTTGTGGCCAAGGGAGCTCCGCAGGTCATCCTGCAGATGGCGGCCAATTCTGCTGATGTCAAGACAGCGGTAGACAAGGCCATTCTTGACTTTGCCGGCCGCGGCTTCCGCTCTCTGGGTGTGGCCAGAGCCGATGAGCAAGGCAAATGGAAGTTCGTCGGCATGTTGCCCTTGTCCGACCCGCCACGCGCGGATGCCAAAGAGACCATCGTCAACGCTGTGCAAATGGGCGTCAAGATCAAGATGGTGACGGGCGATCAAATTGCCATTGCCAGGGAAACATCGAAAGAACTTGGCCTGGGCGTCAATATCCTGGACGCCAACGCGCTTGGCGACACAAAGAAGAAGGAGTCTCCGCAGGTCGTTGAGGAGATCGAGAAGGCAGACGGCTTTGCGCAGGTGTTCCCCGAGCACAAGTTTCATATCGTGGACGTGTTGCAGACCTGCGGCCACATTGTCGGCATGACCGGCGATGGAGTGAACGACGCGCCCGCGTTGAAGAAGGCCGACTGCGGCATTGCCGTCTCCGGCGCAACCGACGCGGCCCGGGCGGCAGCCTCCATCGTCCTTCTCACCTCCGGTCTCTCCGTAATCATCGATGCAATTAAAGAGAGCCGCCGCATCTTCCAGCGCATGAACAGCTACGCCATCTATCGCATCGCGGAGACGCTGCGCGTGCTGTTCTTTATGACGTTGGCCATCCTGGTCTTCAATTTCTATCCCGTCACTGCTGTCATGATCGTGATGATCGCGCTGCTCAACGACGGGGCGATTCTGTCGATCGCCTATGACAACGTCTTGTATAGAAACAAGCCCGAAGCCTGGAACATGCGGCTTGTGCTCTCCATCTCCACCGTGCTCGGCGTGATGGGCGTTGTCTCTGCGTTTCTCTTGTTCTATCTGGGCGAGCGCATCTTCCACATGGACCGCTTGACCGTTCAGACACTCATATACCTCAAGCTTTCCGTGGCTGGCCATTTAACCATCTTCTTGACGCGGACTCGCGGGCCATTCTGGTCGATACGCCCCGCTCGGATTCTCCTGATTGCCGTCGTGGGCACGCAGACCATCGCGACACTGATTGCAGTCTATGGGGTGTTCATGGCGCCGCTTGGCTGGAAATGGGCGGGATTTGTGTGGGCATACGCTCTGATCTGGGCTCTCATCAACGACCGCGTGAAGCTTCTTGCCTATCGCATCTTCGATCCGATCAGGAAGCCATCCGTGCGAGCCAACGTTCCAAACGATGAAATGCTGGAAATCGCCGCAAGAGCCTACGCGATTTACCAGCAGCGGGTCCTCGGCCAGAGCCAGCAGGATCAGGACTGGCTTGAAGCGGAGCGGGAAACCCACCTCGAAGAGGCGGCAAAGAAGTAGCCCGCCGCATAGGCAACATTGAAGGGACACGATGACGATTGATTCCAAGAGCTATCGCGTGCCGCCAGGCAAGAAGCTGGACCTGAGCCAGTGGCCGGCGGCCGGACCGGCACTGACCAAGTCGAAGAAGCACTATCTCCAGTTGCTTGAAGAGCACGTGAAGGAACTCAGCGCGTTGCAGCACCTTCATTACGCGTCCAACCGCCATGCGCTTCTGCTGATCTTCCAGGGCATGGACGCGGCCGGCAAGGACGGCGCCATCCGGCACGTCATGTCCGGGATCAATCCGCAGGGATGCGAGGTTTTCAGCTTCAAGCAGCCCAGCGCCGAAGAGTTGGAACATGATTTTCTATGGCGCACCACGTGCCGCCTTCCCGAGCGCGGACGGATCGGCATCTTCAATCGCTCCTATTACGAGGAGGTGCTGGTCGTTCGCGTCCATCCGGAACAGTTGCGCAACGAAGGACTCTCAAGCCAGCTGCAGGACGATAAGTCGAAATGGGAGGATCGGTATCGCTCCATTGTGGATTTCGAGAAGCATCTTGATCGAAACAGCACGCGCATCGTCAAGGTCTTCCTGCACCTCTCCAAGGATGAGCAGCGCAAGCGGTTTCTGGCGCGCATCGACGATCCCGAAAAGAACTGGAAGTTGAGTCTCGCAGACATTCACGAGAGAAAGTTCTGGAAGAACTACGTGAAGGCTTATGAGGAGTGCCTCAGCGCAACCAGCACGCATCGCGCTCCCTGGTATGTTGTCCCCGCCGACGACAAGGACGACGCCCGCCTGATCGTCTCGCAGATCGTTCTCGACGCGCTGAAGGGATTGAATATGTCGTACCCCGCAACAAGTGCAAAGCACCGGGCCGAACTGAAATCGATCCGCAACATGCTTTCCAAATGACGCGGGGCCGTTGCACGGGCCAAGCCAAACAATCTGAGGTCTGAAAGCCGCTGCCAGGATGTGAGCAGTTGCGGAGAAAGAGAAAGGATGCGTTACGATGGCCACCACCGATCTTCCCCTCAAAGTTGAGAAGAATGACACGCCTCAACCCTTCGCCAAGAACTTCGATCAGTTTGGCAATTCGTCCGGGTTCATCTTCGACGTGAGTCTGTCGACCGCGGTTGCGGCCGACGGCAAAATCGAAGCAAGAGCCCCAAAGCCCAAGGGACCGCTCTCGCCTGAAATGCTGGACAAGATGAATCGCTACTGGCGGGCGGCAAACTATCTTTGCATCGGCCAGATCTACTTGTTTGACAATCCCCTGCTCCGCTCGCCGCTCAAGGCGGAACAGATCAAGCCAAGGCTGCTCGGTCACTGGGGAACCTCCCCTGGACAGAACTTCATCTACATTCATTTGAACCGGCTCATCAAAGAGCACGATGCGGACATCATTTACATTTCGGGTCCGGGACACGGTGGTCCTTCGCTGAATGCCTGTTCTTATCTGGAAGGCACGTACACCGAGGTTCACCCTGAGATCACACACAATGAAGACGGCCTGCGGCTGATGTTCCGAAAGTTCTCGACGCCTGGCGGCGTGCCCAGCCACTGCGGACCGCACGTCCCGAATTCGATGCACGAGGGAGGAGAGCTTGGCTACTCCCTGGTTCATGCATTCGGCGCGGCATTCGACAATCCGGACCTGATTGTCGCCTGCGTCATCGGCGATGGCGAGTCCGAAACCTGCCCGCTGGAAGGAAGCTGGAAGTCGGTCAACTTCGTCAATCCGGTGCGAGACGGCGCGGTCCTGCCGATCCTTCATCTCAATGGATACAAAATCTCGGGGCCGACCGCCCAGGGACGCACCAGCGATGCAGACTTGAAGGCTCTTTATGTAGGACGGGGTTACAAGCCCTACTTTGTCGAGGGCGACGACCCGGAGGTCGTGCATCAACTGTTGGCTCAAACGCTCGACGATTGTTATGCCGAGATTCGGGCAATTCAACAAGAGGCGCGCAAGAACGGATTCAAGAAGCAGCCCGTCTGGCCCATGATCATCTTTCGCACGCCCAAGGGATGGACTTGCCCGAAGGAAGTGGATGGAATCCCCATCGAAGGCACATTCCGCGCGCACCAGGTCCCGCTCGCAACAGTCCGCGAGAACCCCGAGCACCTCAAGATTCTTGAAGCCTGGATGAAAAGTTACAAGCCTGAGGAACTCTTCGATGCGAACGGAGCCTTCATCGAAGAACTGGCGGCCCTCGCCCCTGAGGGGAACCGGCGCATGGGAGGCAATCCGCATGTGAATGGGGGACGCGAGTTGATCACCTTGGCGTTGCCCGACTTTACCGGCTATGCGCTCGAAATTCCTGGGCCCGGTCAGGTTCTGGCTGAGGCGCCGCGCAAACTTGGAGATTTCTTCCGCGACATCTTCAGAATGAACCTGACGAACTTTCGCATGTTCTGTCCCGATGAATCGAATTCCAATCGCCTGAACTCCATCTTCGAGGCCACAAAGCGGTGCTCGATGGCCGAAATTGTCTCGATCGACGACGAGCTGGGCCCGGATGGCCGCGTCATGGAAGTGCTGAGCGAGCATCTCTGCCAGGGATGGCTCGAAGGCTACCTGCTCACGGGGCGCCATGGCATGTGGTCCTCCTACGAGGCTTTCGCGCAGGTGGTCGATTCGATGACCACCCAACATGCCAAGTGGCTTGAGCAATGCCGCGAATTCCCGTGGCGCAGGCCGCTCGCGTCCCTCAATGTTCTGCTCACAAGTCATGCCTGGCGCAACGACCACAATGGCTTCAGTCACCAGGCAACCGGGTACGTAGACAATGCGCTGGCGCGTAGGAGTGAAGTGATCCGCGTGTATTATCCACCGGACTCCAACTGCCTGCTGAGCGTCTTCGACCATTGCCTGCGCAGCCGCAACTACGTGAATGTCGTCACCTGCGGCAAACAGCCGCAGCTCCAGTGGTTGAACATGGACGAGGCTCTCGAGCACTGCTCGCGCGGCGCCTCCACATGGAAGTTTGCAACCAACGATGAAGGCGGGGAGCCGGATGTTGTGCTGGCCTGCGCCGGCGATGTGCCCACCATCGAGATCTGCGCGGCCTCGTGGCTGCTGCAGAAATACGTGCCGGGCATCAAGGTGCGCGTCGTCAACGTTGTGGACCTGATGACTCTGATGTTCCCTGACAAGCATACGCACGGGATGGACGAAATGTCGTTCAACGCGCTGTTCACTGAGAAGGCGCCGGTGATCTTCGCCTTCCACAACAATCGCTGGCTCATTCATACCCTGGTTCACGGGCGTTCCAATGAAGGCCGCTTCCATGTGCACGGCTATATGGATCAGGGAACGACCACCACGCCCTTCGACATGGTGGTTCTAAATGAAATGAGCCGGTTCCACCTTGCGCTGGATGCACTGAAACATATTCCTCGCCTTCGTTTGCAGGCTGAGAATGCAATCAACTTCTTCAATCAGGAATTGCAGCGCCACCACGACTATATCCGCGAGCATCTGGAGGATATGCCGGAGATCAGGAACTGGCAGTGGACGAAGGACTTCAGCGATTCCACCGCCCCGGCTCCATTGGCCAAGGGACATCCTCAGAAGGCGATGTTCACAGACAGTTAGGACGACTGTGTTAGAAGTGAGCGTGCAACAAGAGCATCTGGGGCGATGCGGGCTGCCAGAGCCAATCGGCGGCCATCCATGCCGCCGCTCCAGAAGCGCAGGATACGACATCGCGGCGTGCAAAACACAAGAGCGGCGTGGATGAGCGGGAGCGGCGCGAGAACCGCACCAAGGCCACAGTGCGCTCCAGGGCGGCGTGGCCATCTCGCATTCTGAAACGTGTCTCGGATATACCAAGGTTCGCGATCGCGGCCTGAAGAAGAATCGTGAGTGGCTGCTGGCCGCTTTTGCGCTGGTCAATCTCAATCGGCGCCGCAAACGCTTGGCCCCGCTGGGAGCGTAGTGCCTCTGGGGCCGGAATTCGGCCCCGGAGACACTAAACAAACCCGTAAAACACGTGTCTCGCTGCGATTTGTCCCGCAATTTCGACTGGCGCGGCTGCTGAACTTCATCGCATCGCATTTGCATCGCAGAATCGTGAGCTGTGCCGAGGCTCCCTGGGGAGGCCGCCTGTTCCTTTCTGCCCCGCCTTCTGCCTCCTCAAGCCCGCTCGCCGCGTCCGTTTTGGCCTTCTCGCCGCAAAACCTGTAGACACAACCCGTTCCGCCTCTGCTCGTTCTCAACCCATGGTCGAATCGTCTCGATTTCTGGCGAATCTCTTGAAATTCTGGCAGGTATTTTCCGAAAAAGAAGAATGATGTATATCACTTGAAGGGGAAGGCTGTATCTTGAGGTGTTCCGCATTGGAGGCCAGGTTGGCCTTCGCTTGTTCCGGTTCACCCTTGGGCAGCGGACTCCCTGTTGAAGTAGCGGAAGTTCGTCAGGATCGGAAGGGCCACGATGCGCAACCAAGATCTCGCAAATTTCTCGGCATTGATCGAAAGTACTGAGGACCTGATCTGGTCCGTGGATCTTGATTGGCGTCTCCTCGCGTTCAATACTGCATTTAAGGAGGGTCTGAAACGCAATTTTGACGCTCAGGCCGCTGCGGGAGCAAGACCGCAGGATTTGCTTCCGCCAGAGAGAGCCGCGTTTTGGCCTCCGCTCTATGAGCGGGCGCTGCGGGAGGGTCCTTTCCGGGTCGAATATCCGCTGCCCGACGGCCGCACCCTGGAGTTGGCGCTGAACCCTATCGAGGCGCGCGGGAAAACGGTCGGAATTTCGGTCTTCGGCAAAGACGTCACCCAGCGCTGCGCGGCCGAGAAGGCGCTTAAAGAGAGCGAGAAGAAGTATCGGGAGATCTTCGATGGCGCGCTGGAAGGAATCTTCCAAACCTCGGTCGAAGGCAGAATCCTGACCGCGAACCGGGCCCTCGCAAAGATACTGGGCTACGATTCGCCGGAAGAGATCGTCGCCGCAATCAAGGATCTCGCCCGGGAGCTTTGGGTAGACCCGGATCGGCGCGCCACCTTCATCCGCCAAACCGAAGAGTATGGGTTCATTCGCAACTTCGAGTGCCAGCTCAAGCGCAAGGACGGCGCCATCATCTGGGTCGCGGTGAATGCCGGCAAACTCTGCGGGCCCGACGGACGGATGCAGGGCCTTGAAGGCTTCCTCGAAGACATCACCGAACGCAAACAGGCCGCGCAGGGGCTTGAAGAGAGCGAAGCGCGGTCCCGCAGGTTCTTCGAGCTGAACGGCTCCGTGATGCTGATAATCGACCCCGCCCGCCGGGATATTGTCAACGTCAGCCAGGCCGCCGCGGCCTTTTACGGATACCCGCGGGAACAGTTGATCGGCATGTCCATCGACCGCATCAACACCCTCCCCCCGGAAGAGCTTGCCCAGCAGTGCCAGCGCGTTCTCCGCGACGAACGCACCCGTTTCGAATTTCGCCATCGGCTGGCAAGCGGGGAAGAACGGGATGTCGAGGTCTATTCCTCGCCCATAAATATGGACGGCAGGCAGTTGCTCTTCTCCATCGTCCATGACATCAGCGAACGCAAGCGGGTTGAAGAAGCGCTGCGCGAAAGCCTGGATTCCCTTGAAGAAGCGCAGCGGATTGGCGCGCTCGGCAGCTATGTTCTGGATATTTCCGCCGGTGTGTGGAGGGGTTCGGATGTCCTGGATGCAATCTTCGGAATCGGCAAGGATTATGGGCACACGGTGGAGGGATGGATCGCCCTGATTCATCCCCGGGACCGCGCCGCAATGGCCGCATATTTCGCCGGCGAAGTGGTCGGAATGGGCAAGGCCTTCAATCGGGAATACCGCATCGTACGCCAGGCGGACCAGGCGGAGCGCTGGGTGCATGGGCTCGGCAAGCTCGAATTCGACGGCCACGGCAAGCCGCTGAAGATGCGCGGCGTCATCAAGGACATCACCGAGCAAAAGCGCGCTGAGATGCAAATCCGCGAAAGCGAGGAACGCTACCGCGCCACCTTCGAGCAGGCTGCCGTAGGCATCATTCACACCTCGCTCGACGGCCGAATCCTGCGCTGCAATGCCCGATTCGCCGAGATCGTCGGCTATCCCATGGAGGAGATTCCTGGCATCGCCTTCCAGCAGATCACGCTGCCCGAGGATATAGGCGAAAGCGACAAAATGCTCCGCCGCCTAGCGGAAGGCAAGGCCGGCAAAGTTAGTTGGGAGAAACGCTATATCCGCAAGGACGGCAGCCTCACCTGGGTAAAGTTGACCGTATCGATTCAGCGCGACGATGCGGGACGGTTCCTCCACTTTATCGTCCTCGCCGAAGACATCAACGCCCGCAAGGCTGCCGAGCAGCGCCTCGCCGCGGTGCAGAAAGCGCTACGTGCCAGCGAGGAGCACTACCGCACCGCATTCCAGACCAGCCACGACGGCATCTCGATCACCCGCCTCGAAAGTGGTCTGTATATCGATATCAATCAGGCCTTCCTCCACACCTTTGGATACACACGCGAGGAAGTCATCGGACGAACCTCCCTCGACCTGCACATATGGGCGGACCCCGAAGATCGCCGCAAGATGGTCGAAGTACTGCACAAGAAATCCATCTGTCAGGAGATGGAGGTCCGTTTTCAACGCAAGAACGGGCAGATCTTCTGGGTGCTGGTCTCAGCCTCGGTCATTCAGTTGGAAGGCGTTCCCTGCGTGCTCTTCGTCATTCGCGATATCTCCGCGGCCAAGGCCGCGTCCGAGCGGCTGGACGCGACTCGGGAAGAGCTGCGCAAGAGCGAGGAGCGCTACCGCACCGCATTCCAGACCAGCCTCGATTCCATCACCATCACCCGCTTGAGCGATGGAATGTATATCGACGTCAACAAGGCATTCCTCGATGTCACTGGCTACCGGTTGGACGAAGTCATCGGGCGAACCTCCTTGGAACTGGACTTCTGGGGCGACCCGCGCGACCGCAAGAAACTGCTCGAAGTCCTGCGCGCCAACCCGGTCTGCCGGAATCTCGAGGCCCAGTTCCGGACCAAGAGCGGAGAGCTGTTCTGGGGCCTGATGTCGGCATCGATCATCGAGCTCGACGGCGTTGCCTGCATGCTTTCCATCACGCGGGACATCTCGGACGCCAAACTCGCCGAGGACGAAATCAGGAATCTCGCTTTCTACGACCCGCTGACGGGCCTGCCCAACCGCCGCCTGCTCATGGAGCGGCTGCACCAGACCCTGGTCTCCGGCGCGCGCACCAGCCACAAGCGCGCCCTGATGTTCGTCGATCTCGATAACTTCAAGAATCTGAACGATACCCTCGGCCATCAGGCCGGCGATCTTCTGCTCCAGAAAGTCGCCGGCCGTCTCAGCTCCTGCATCCGCGATGCCGACACCGTGGCCCGCTTGGGCGGAGATGAGTTCGTGGTCATGCTCGAGGGACTCAGCGAATGTGCCGAGGATGCCGCTTCCCAGGCAAGAGCCGTGGCCGAGAAAATCCTCGCCGCCATTCGCCAGCCCTGCCTCCTCGATGGCCACGAGGTCTTCAGCACCTCCAGCGTCGGCATCACCGTCTTCGGTGAGCAGCGCCAAAGCATGAATGAGGTCATGCAACAGGCTGACATCGCGATGTATCAGGCCAAGGCCGCCGGACGCAATACCATGCGCTTCTTCGCCCCGGCCCTGCAAGCTGCCGTCAATTCCCGCGCCGCGCTGGAAGAAGACCTCCGCCACGCCATCAAGACCCGCCAGTTCGAGCTCTACTACCAGCCGCAGGTCGAGTCCGGCCAGTTGATCGGGGCCGAGGCGCTCATCCGCTGGAATCATCCCGCGCTCGGCATCCTGTTCCCCGGAAAATTCATCGCTCTGGCTGAAGAGACGGCGCTGATCCTGCCTCTGGGAAACTGGGTTCTTGAAACCGCCTGCCGGCAGATCGCTGCCTGGGCCGAGCGGAAAGAGTCGGCCCACATCGTGGTCGCGGTCAACATCAGCGCGCGCCAGTTCCGTCAGCCCGACTTTGTCGAACACGTTCTCGCAGTGCTCGATCGCACCGGCGCCAATCCCCACAACCTCAAGCTCGAACTCACCGAGAGCATGTTGGTCGAGAATATCGAAGACGTCATCGGCATCATGGCGGATCTCAAATCCCATGGCGTCCGCTTCTCGCTCGACGATTTCGGCACCGGATATTCGTCGCTTTCCTATCTCAAGCGCCTGCCCCTTGACCAGTTGAAGATCGACCGCGCCTTCGTCCGCGACATGCTCACCGATGCCACCAGCGGAGCCATTGCGGGGACTCTCATCTCCCTGGGCCGCGCAATGGGCCTCTCCGTGATCGCCGAGGGCGTTGAAACCGAAGAGCAGCGCGACTTCCTCACCCGCATGGGCTGCCATTCCTTCCAGGGCTTTCTCTTCAGCCGCCCCCTCGAGTTGGAGCAGTTCCACCGCCTCTGGCTCGACCCCGAAGAGGCCGCCGATCCCGTCCTTCAGTAACCCCGCGCCTAACTCGATGTTTTGAATGGGCACGGCTGTAAATATCCCCGCTGCAGAGCCGGGGGTTTTACGTTTTGTGGCCCTTCAAAGGGGCCTGGCTACGCGCAATACCAGGAAAAGCGTATTGCTCGTGCCAACCTGAAATCCGCGCCGTAGGCGCAATGTTGGTTAGCCCCGCGCTTCAGCGTGGGGTAAGCGGCCCCACCATCACTGTGCCGGAGTCCCGGAGGGACGGCGCATTCTCGTCGCACACATCTTTTGACTCTTTTTGCAAATTGAATAGAAAAACACAAACCGGGGCGACTCCCGTAAATGTCAAACTCCGGCCGTCGCCCCGGCAAAGCCCGGGGGTTTCCCGTTTGTAATCGTACGCAATCCTCGGCTCCGGTAAGCGGGTGTCTCCGTGCGGGATCGATAGGTTTACAAGGCAACTTTTCCGAGCCGCAACGCGCGATTGACGGCGCACAAAATCGCATTCAGTGACGCCTTCACAATACTGGGATCCATTCCCACGCCGAATACCGATTCCGATTCCCCGAATTGCAATCCGATATAGGCCATCGCGGTGCCGGAGGCGCCATCGGTGATCGATTGCTCCTGAAAATCGACAACCCGGATGGCAAAGCCAAACTCCCGGTTCATCGCATCGACAAAGGCGTCGATGGGGCCATTTCCGTTTCCGGCGATCGCGTGCTCCACGCCGTCTGCTTTCACCGTAGCCGAGATATTCGTGGTTTCCGCGCTCAAGATCTCGGAACAGCGGATGAAGGAAAACGGGCTTTGCTGGTCGAGATATTCCGCCTGGAACGCATTCCATATCTCCGCCGGGCGTATCTCGCGGCTTGTCTTGTCGCCGATCTGCTGGATCACGCGGCTGAACTCGATCTGCAGTTTGCGCGGCAACAGGACGTTGTAGTCGCGCTCCAATATAAACGCCACTCCGCCCTTGCCCGACTGGCTATTGACTCGCACCACCTCTTCGTAGCTCCGGCCAATATCGTTCGGATCCAAAGGCAGATAGGGAACCTGCCATAAGGTTTTACCGGCCCGTGCGGCGAATCCCTTCTTGATTGCATCCTGATGCGAACCCGAAAATGCGGTAAATACCAGTTCGCCCGCATACGGCTGCCGCGGCGGCACGGTCAGCTGGGTGCAAGACTCGGCGCACCGGATCACGCCCGGCATGTCGGAAAAGTCCAACCCCGGATCGATGCCCTGGGTGTACATATTCAGGGCCAGGGTAACAAGATCGACATTGCCCGTGCGCTCTCCATTCCCGAAAAGCGTTCCCTCCACTCGATCGGCGCCCGCCATCATCGCCAATTCCGCCGCTGCAACCGCGGTGCCCCGGTCATTGTGCGGATGCGCGCTCAGGATGATCGCTTCCCTGTTCTTGACGTTTCGGCCGAACCACTCGATCTGGTCCGCATAGACATTGGGCGTCGAATTCTCGACCGTGGACGGCAGATTGATGATGGCCCGATGCTCCGGCGTCGGCTTCCAAACAGCCAGCACCGCCTCGCAAACCTCCAGCGCGTAGTCAAGCTCCGTTCCCGTAAAACTCTCCGGAGAATACTCGAAGATCCACTCTGTCCCAGGGAATGATGCCGCATGATGCTGAAGCATCTTCGCTCCATCGACGGCGAGTTGTTTCACTCCCGCGCGATCCATTTTGAAGACCACTTCGCGCTGCACGGTCGATGTCGAATTGTAGACGTGGACAATGGCGCGATGCACGCCGCGCAATGCCTCGAAGGTGCGCTGAATCAATTCCTCGCGAGCCTGCGTAAGAACCTGCACCGTCACATCCGGCGGAATGCGGCCCTCTTCAATCAGTCCCCGGCAAAAATCGAATTCCGTTTGCGATGCGGCGGGAAAGCCCACTTCGATTTCCTTGAAGCCCAGGCTGACCAGCAGATCGAACATCTTGTTTTTGCGGTCCAGATCCATCGGATCGATCAGCGCTTGATTCCCGTCGCGCAAGTCGACACTGCACCATATGGGCGCCTTGTCGATGATTTTGCCTGTCCACGTGCGATCGTTCAACTGGACAGTGCGCGTCGGTGAGTACTTGGATGCCGGACTTTTCAACTCGAGTTCCTTTCGCTTCCTCGCCGACGCCCTGCAAATGCCATTCTCAGCCGCGAGGGTCCCGCGCTGGCCAAATCAAGAGAGGCGTGAGGAATACTGCCGTCTCATCGAAAACAGAATTGTCAGTCTTTGCAATCAGGCGCTTGAAGAGCAAACGTGGTTCACGCTCGAACAGCGTCAAGGCGAATATGAAGCAATTCTAGAAGAACCAGGTGCCTAAATCCAACCCTGCACCAATCGAACTCCACTCAAGCCGGCTGTTTGCCATGATCTTGCGGCTTGTGATCGCTGAGCGCTGCGGGAATGCTGCAGCCTGCCCGCCATAACTCCTGGTGGGTCGCCAAATTGTCAGCCACGGTTTGATTGCCCCTGCCAGGATGCTCGAATTCTGTTGCCCCGGCTTGGCAGCCCAGCCCCATTCGCTTCGGGGGATAGCGGTGGATTTGGAATCCTCCCATGGCTGGCATTCCGTTCGATGGGGCGGCGGCAAAGCGCCGCATCTCGCCTGACTGCAGGCGAGATGCGGCGCTTCGAAAACAAAAAGAGATCTTTGCTTGGAGGCGCAGGTCTGAGGAAGAAAGGATTTGCGTGCCCCAGAACCCGCCCTGAGCCTGTCGAAGGGGCCCGCTTCTGAGACCTGGAATCTCGCGCGTCAATCCATCGACATGCTCAACTGGTGCCGCACATCCGCGCCGCGAATCCAGAAAATCACGTCGGTGGCGATATTCGAGGCATGGTCGGCGATCCGCTCCAGGTTCTTCGAGACCAGGATGCCGTTCATCGCCTGCTGGGTAAACTTCGGCCTTTCCTCGATGAGCCTCAGCAGGTCGGCGTGGGCCCGGCGATTCATGCGGTCGATCTCGTCGTCCATCTCCCGAACCGAGTCGGCCAGCCGCGCGTCGCCCTCCAGCAGCGCCTGCACCGCCGACCGGATCATGCGCCCGGCAAACTCGCCCATCGCGGCAAAATCCACCGGCAGATCCACCTCTTCGGCGGCAAGAATCTCTTTGGTCCGCCGGGCGATGCCCATGGACTGGTCGCCGATCCGCTCCAGGTCGCCGTTGATCTTGATCACCGCCAGAATAAAGCGCAGATCGATGGCCATGGGCTGTTCCTTGGCCAGCAGTTCATAGGCCATCTCGTCCAGTTCCCGCTGCGCGGTGTTGATGGCGGTCTCGTTCTGCTTGACGTACTTGCACAGGCCCCTGTCGCGCTGCAGGTAGGCGTCTACCGCGGACTCGACGGCCTGCTGCGCCAACGCAGCCATGGCAAGGAGCTTGTCCTTGAGCTCGGCGAGCTGTTGCTGAAAGTGAATACGCGGCACGACGATTTCTCCCTTATGAACGATTGTGCATCATGCAGTGTTACCGGAAGACGAATTTCCGCCCCCGTATCACAACTGTCACGCCCCCTGGGCTCAACTTCTTTGATGCAAACCGCATCCGCCGCGCGCCAAAAAGATGTTCTAGTCTATCGTTATGAACGCCGCAAGCTCCAGCAACAGCCCCATGCTCAGCATCAACCCCGCCAACTGTGAACTCCGCCAGATTTACAAGTTGATGACCGGCATCGTCGTGCCCCGGCCGGTGGCGCTGGTTTCCACCATGGACAGAAACGGCGTGGCCAACCTGGCCCCGTTTAGCGCCTTCTCCACGGCCGGCTCCAATCCGCCCGCGGTGCTTTTCTGTCCTGGGCTGCGCGCCGTCGAGGGCGCGCAGCTCGACCTGCGTCCCGACCTGCGCAAGGATACCCTCCGCAATATCGAGGAAACCGGTGAGTTTGTCGTGAATACGGTCACCGAGGCCATCGCCGCGGCCGCCAACGCCACGGCGGCCGAAGTTCCGCCCGGCGTGAACGAGTTCCAACTGGGCCGCCTCACGCCGGTCGCCAGCGAGGCCGTGCGCCCTCCGCGGGTGGCCGAGTCCCCCGCGCAGATGGAGTGCAAGCTGCTCCAGGTCATCTACGTCGGCCGCGAGCCGGGCGCCGGCGTCATCGTGCTGGGAGAGGTGGTCCGCTTTCACGTGCGCGAGGATTTGCTCCAGGATTTCCGCGTCGATCCGGCCGGCCTGGATGCCGTGGGCCGCATGGCCGGCAACACCTGGGTCCGCACCTGCGACCGCATCGAACTGGTCCGGCCCAAATAGGATTTGTGGCGTCTTGTGGGAGGAATCCTGCCACAGACACGACCGGAGTCGCCACTTTTGCCGCGCAGCCGTTACTTTTTCTTGTACTGACCCCGCCATGACGGCAGAATCTGCACTTCGTCGTATGCATCCCGGCGATCGCGGTGGCCTGCGGCGTCGTTCTGCCACAGATTTTCCTTCTCGGCTTTTTCGGCCTTTGGGCCGGGCGGAAGAAATTCGGGAGCTGCGGTCACATGCGGCGAAGAAGTGCGGGCCGCCCGGTTCCTGGCGCCGGCCGCCGGAGCGGATGCATACGCATGGACAAAGGCGGGACGTTCGCTCACCCGCTCGGGTTCCGGCAGCGCCTCGGCCTCCGGCTCCTGCGGCTCTTCACCCTTGTGCAGATCTTTCAGGCCGAGAACGAAAAGCAGGTTCTTCAAACCGCTGAGTCGCGATGCCGCATTTGTCGCGTCCTCTTCCGCTTCTGCTTGGTTCACTTCCTCGACAGCGGCCTTGGGCTTGATCTCGCTCAAGATGGATGGCGCCCGCTCCCAGCTCTGGGCCGGAGGCGTAACGGGGCGCGTAACGGGAGGCGTCGCAGCTTCGATTTCTGTCTCTTTAAGTTTCTGCTCTGGAATGCTGCGCTCCGGAAGATCGTGCCGGAACGTTGCGGCCACTGGAGGCTCGAAAAGCTCCTGCGCTCGCTCGGGCTCTGGCTGCGGACGCACTGGCCGCTGTGGCCCCGCTTCCGTGGGCTGGGCGAGACCGGGTCCGCTGACCGCCGGGAGCAGATCGGCCAGCCACCAGGGAACAGCCTCTGTCGAGGGACGCGCCGGACGGACACGTACTTCCTCAGCTTCTTCCATTTCGTCTGCCTCCGCTTGTTGAACCGTCTCCGGCTTCGGCTCACGCGCCGCGGGCCGCTCTGGCTCTGCCAGCACAGCCAGCAGCTCCGGCGAGACCGGCGATGCGGGAAGGGCCGTCGCCGCGGTTGCAGGCTTCGGCTTCTCGGCATCCGCCTGCGTCTGCACCGGGAGTTCCTCTGGATAGGACCGTTCGGCAGGTGAAGATTCGGTCCCAAAGGGCCGGCTTCGTACCGTTCGTCTGGCGTAGGACCGGTTCTGGCTGTGAAGATGGGTCTCCATTTCAGTCACCGAACGGCGGAAAGATGCATCGGCCTTTTGCAGTCCCACGCGGTTCAACACAAACCCGACCGCCGACACGCCGAGCCGCTCCAGGGCGCTGGCCGCTTCCTCGAGCTGCGCGCGCGTGGTCACGCCGGACTCGATCACCACGATGGCGCAATCCACAAAGCGCGCCAGATACTCCGTCTCCGCGGAGATCGTCAGCGGCGCCGTATCGGTAAGCACCAGGCTCTCATCCTGCGTCTCCGTCTCTTCGGCCATCTGCTGCAGCAGGGCGGTCGAGCGGCTGCCGCGCTGGGTGGTTAGTTGGCTTGAAGCCTCGTGCGACCCACTCCCGCCGTTTGCGCGCGCTGGGCGCGGAGTGCCGGAAGCGTCCACCAGCACGGTCGCCCGGCCCATGGTCTCCAGCATCTCTCTCACCCGCGTCGCCACTGTGGTCACGCCCGCCCCAGGTCCGGTTCCGGTAATGATGCAGCTCTTCAGGTTGCCCTGTTTGCGGGCGTACTCGATGGCCGCCGAAAGCCGCAGCAGGTGCTCCTCGGCCACGCTGTCTGAGATCTCGTCGAAATCCGGCAGCACGGCCAAGGGCCCAAAGCCCAGAATCTGTTCGACATCGGCGGCAATATAAACCTTGGGGTCCAGTTTGTGAGCGATCACCGCGGCCAGCAGCCCCAGAAACAGCCCGGCAAAAATAATGACCATCGTGTTGCGCACTACGCCAAAGTTGGTCGGATGCAGCGGAACCACCGCGGCGGTGCTCAGAAACTCGGCGCCGGGCGCGCCATTGTCGAGCGTCAGGTTGCGCCACTGCTCGTCCACTACGGTGTAACGATTCTGCAGCCTCAGAATGTCGGTAGCCAGGTCGTTGGATCGCTGCAACTTGTTCGTTGCGCTGCCCGCGGCTCCGGCCTGTTGTCCCAGTTGCGCGTTCAACTGCGCTTCCACCCCGGCAGTCCGCTGCAGATCGGTGCGCAACCGCTGCTGAATCCGCGCGGACGCCTTGGCGCGCAAATCCTTCATCATCGAGTCCAGTGAAGCGTCGATCTGCGCCAGTTCCGCCGCGTCCTGCTTATACAGGGAGTGATTCGGCGTCAGGTTGGCCATCTGCGTGATCAGGATCGCGCGCCGCTGGTTGAGAGAGGTCTTCATGCTCACCAGCCCTGGATCGGCAGCCACGATTTCGTCGGCCTCTGCATTCAGCGCCGCGGAAGAGGGCGCATGTTCGGCGCCCATCGCGATCAGCCGCGCCGCCGCCTCCGCATGGTCGGCGCGCGCCTTCACCAGTTCCTGGCGAATCCGGCCGATATCGTCGTCGTACACATCCGGGGCCGCAATGCCGATGGCCGCCATGCCCAATTGCTTGTTGAGCGCTTCCTGCTCGGTGCGGTCCGCGGTCAGTTCTTTCTGGATGCGGTCTCGCTCCTCGCCCAGCATCGCCATCCGCTGGCCTTCCCCCGCCTTGTCCTCGCGGGATGCGCTCTCGATGAAGCTGGCTGCCACCGCGTTGGAAACTTCTGCGGCCATGGCGGCATTGGACGAACTGGCCGTGATCGATATCTGATAGCTGGTCCCCACGCGCTTGACTTCGATCGCGTGCTTCAGCCGCTCAATGGCGGCCTGTTCGGTTTCGCCGCTCTTCTGCCAGCCCGCGGACTGCAGTCTGTTGAGCGCCCCGGCCAGCACGTCATACCGGGTCACGCTGAGAAGCTGTTGCTGGATGTACGACTCGTAGGAGTTGGCGTCGTAGGGCCAGCGCGCCGCCGCGCCCTGATCGAGCACCTTGGCGGGCGCCGGCTGCACATACACCAGGCTCTGCGCCATATAAACCGGCCAACGCAGCAGGAAATAAGTCACGGCCAGCAACAGTCCCGCCGCCATGATTCCCAGCGCCAGTCTGCGATGCAGTTGCAGGCTGCGCAGCAAATCCAGCCGGAGAATCGGCTGCTCGCCGCCTTCGGACGTGAGATGCCTGCCTGCGGGGGACGGCGTTCCGAGAGCGCCGTCGCCGGGACGGACCTGCTCCAGAGATGCGGATCGATCTTGCATAGGACTCATAGGACCCCATCCACGATTGCCATCGTGGCCAGAGACATCAGCGGGCTCAACCGCTCGATAAAGTAGGTTGCATGGTAGAAACCGCTTTGCGGCACATAAAGAATCTCGCCCGGTTTCAGCGTCACCTCCAGCGTCTTCCTCGGATCGATGACATCGGAGAACGAAAGCGTGCGCGAGGTGCCCGTGGCCGGATCCACGATCTGGATGTGCGGCTTGCTGCCCGCCTTGTCCGTGAAGCCGCCGGCTCCGGCCAGAACGCTGGCCAAAGTCGAGTTGTGGGTCAGCGGAACCGCGCCTGGATGCTGCACTTCGCCGAGAACCGAGACAAAGCGCTCCGACATGCTGGGCACATAGATCACGTCGTCGCGGCGCAGGCGCAGGTCCGCCAGGGCGTTGCCGGACTCGATCAGAGCCTTCAGTTCAACCCAGACCACCTGGTTCTGGCCGCGATAGATGGCGCAGCGCTCGGGAATCTCGCCAACCTTGTTGGGACCTGTCGTCACTCCGCCGCGGGCCAGCGCCTCCAGCAGCGTTGGCGTGCCGTCGAAAGTGATCATCCCCGGATGATCGACCTCGCCGAGCAGCAGAACGCGGTTGGCGGTGTACTTGGTGACGGTGACCATCACCTCGAGGTTGGAATAGTAGCTCGCCAGCGCGGTTTCGATCGCCTTGGCCGCCTCGGCGCGCGTGAGGCCGGCCATCATCAGGTCGCCCGCCTGCGGCAGCGAAATCCGCCCATCCGGCCCGATGATGAGCTTGGCCTGAATCTCCGGGCGTCCGGAAAAATCCACCGTAATCTCGTCGCCTTTGCCCAGCCGGTACACTTCATCCGCCGCCGGCTCGAAATCCTTCAGCGTCTGCAGCGGATTCGGCTTCAAGGCCGGACCGGACACATGCTGGCTTGTATCTTTGGCGCGAATCTGGGCTTCGATTGCAGCTTGAACCTGCGCAGGCTCCTGAGCCGGAAGCCGCACGGCTCCAGACAAAACCAGAAGGATGCACGTGATGCCGATTCGTTCCTTCATCCCGTTGCCTCTCCGCGGTGGAAAACCCCAAGTCTCCCCAGGATCGTCCCGCGTCCCCTTTGTCTTTCGGCGTCCGCCAACACCCGCCGCCGTACGCCTGCCCAAGCGGCTGCTGCGCAAATCCTGCCCGGAAAGGCGGTTCCACCGTGAAAACGCCCTTCGTTCGACGCGCTGCCAAGCCGGCGTTGGTCAGGGAAAACGCCGCACCGAACCCGAAAACTTCCAGCGTGCCTCTATCCAGCCAACCGCAGGCAGCGTCGGAGCCGGCGCAGGTCGAGAATCGAACAGCCACACGGCTCTCAGACTCGGCCCATCTTCCGGAGAATCGAAGCGCCCGGTCCTCTCAGCATAGGGAGTTGGAGGGGGAATCTAAATACCACGAACAGGGTGACTAGCGTATCCCTCATTGGTAACGTCGAATCTGACCTAACGTGCACATGACCCGCGCTTCGGCCGGGCGTCGCCGCCAAAAACACTCCGCTGACCAGCCGGAACGGAGCAAACCGGTGAAACGGAGCCCGCGCAAGCCGCTCCGGCGCACCTCGGTTCCCAGCAGTGCTCTGAATGCCGCCTTCCGGCCAGGCGAGCAACGTCAATTTCACGCCGCGTCCGCGTCCGCGCCCTCGTGGCCCATCCTTTCGGTCATTCTGAGCGGAGCGCAGCGGAGTCGAAGAACCTGCCTTTCGGTTTCCTGGCGAAAGGGCAAGAATCCATGAACCTCTGCCGGCGGCGTTTCATGCAATCTCTGCTGCATCCAGGGCCCTGCCGATGTATACTCCACCCGTTATGCAAGTATTCGCGATTCTCCCCGCAGCGGGGCTGGGAACCCGGATGGCCGGCCCGCAGCCCAAGCAGTTTCTCGCCCTCAACGGCCTTCCCATCCTCATTCATTCCTTGCGCGCCTTTGCCTCGGTGAAGCGGGTCACGGCAATCTACGTCGCCGTGCGCAAGCCCGAGATCGAGCGCGTCCAGGCGCAGGTAACCGAATACGGCTTTGCTGGCCTGGTGAAAGTGGTCGAGGGCGGCGACAACCGTCAGGAATCGGTCTCCCACGCGCTGGCCGCCCTGCCCGCCGAGCCGGACGACATCGTCCTGGTCCATGACGCGGTGCGCCCGCTCATCGACGCCACCACCATCGACCGCACCATCGACGCGGTCGCCCAGTTCGGTGCCGCCATCGTTGGCCTGCCCGCCGTGGACACCATCAAGCAGGTCGAGCGCACCGCTCACGGCGCCCTCATCACATCGACCATCCCCAGGGAGTTCGTGGTCCTGGCGCAGACACCGCAGGGCTTCCGCTACGGACTGCTTCAGCGCGCCTTTGCCGAGGCCCTCGCGGACGGCTTTGTAGGCACCGACGAAGCCTCGCTCGTCGAGCGCGCCGGTCTTCCGGTCGCCGTGGTCCACGGCTCTCAGGTTAATCTGAAGATTACCCAGCCGGGTGACCTGGAGTTGGCCGAGTTCTACCTCCGCCAGCGCGCCCGCTGAGCTGAACTGGAATGCTGTCATCCTGAGCGGCCCAGCCCCTGGGCTTTGCGAAGGGGCCGGGGAGTCGAAGGACCTGCGGTTGCTTTTTTTCTTCTTGTTTCACTCCTTATCGGGACGGAATCCTGCCCGCCACTGGTAGGGTCTGAAAGAACAGGCACGGTACCCATGGATACACGCATCGGATTTGGCTATGACTCGCACGTCTTCAAACCCGGCGTGCCGCTGCGCATCGGCGGGCTCTCGCTCAACCACCCGGAGGGCCTCGCCGGCCACTCCGACGGCGACGTGCTGCTGCACGCCATCACCGACGCCTTGCTGGGCGCCGTGGCCGCCGGCGACATCGGCAGCTTCTTCCCTCCCGGCGACCCGCGCTGGAAAGACGCCGACTCGGCCATTTTTCTCAACCTGGCCATGGAAGAGCTGCAACACGCCGGCTATCGCATCGTCAACCTCGACACCACGCTGATTCTGGCCGCGCCCAAAATCGGTCCCGTTTCCGGGGAGATGCGCGCCCGCGTCGCCGACCTGCTCGCCATCGACATTGACCAGGTCAGCATCAAGGCCAAGACCCCCGAGGGACTCAACCTCGACCATGTCGCCCAGTGCCATGCCGTCGTCCTCATCGAGCGCGTCCCCGAGCCCGATGAGTTGCGCAGCATGACCGCCGTCATCGAAAACCAGCGCCAGCTCGAAGACGTCGTCGAAGACCTCCTCAGCTCCGTCCACGGCGTGCCCAAAAAGCGCATCAACCCGGTCTACGACACCGAGGACATCACGTAGGGCGCGGAACAGATGAATCAACGCTGTCATCCTGAGCGGAGCCCAGCGAAGTCGAAGCACATGCGGTTGTTTTTTGAGTTCTCTGTCGCAACCCAATCGGCCCGGATCGATAGTATCGTGGGCCGCTTCGTCCATTTGGTCAAGTTGGTCAAGAATGATTCAAATCAGTTTCATTCACCGGTTGTATTATGATGGCTCATCGAAAATTTTCATCTCGGGAGATGACTTTATGGGTGACCTGTTTCAGCCTTGGCACTTCGTCGTTATCGGCTTCCTTCTTGGCCCCATCGTCGCTGTCTTCCTGCCCCCCTTCTGGGTGATCTTCAAGAAGGCCGGCTTTCAGCCCATTCTCTCCGTGCTGATGCTGGTTCCCCTGGTCAACCTGGTCGTGCTCTATGTCGTTGCCTTCTCCGAGTGGAAGGTTGCGCCAGGGCAAAAATCGTAGCCCACGATTTCTCTTGCGGACGGACGCGTTTGGCCTTACCTTTGCTCCGGGTTCCAATCCCACTCCGGAGCGTTCTGAATGCATACCCTCGCGCTTCTTCTGCAAAACCAGCCCGATCCCGAGGCCTTCAAGCACGCGATCGTGATGATGATGGCCATCATCCCCATCCTTATCCTCATTGGCCTGGCCATCGTCATGGTGCCCTTCTGGTTCATCCTCAAGAAGGCCGGCTTCTCGCCCTGGCTCACCTTCGTCAACGTCATTCCCCTGGGCAACCTGGTGCTCATTTACGTGCTCGCCTTCTCCGATTGGAACGTGGTGCCCGCACCCCAGGGGTACTGGCCTCCGCAGCCGCCGTACCCGCCCCAGCCGCCCATTCCGCCCCAGGAATGAGCCGGATCGCGGAACCCGGTCGAGGCAGGCAATGCTAGCATCGTGAATGGAAAGAAAATTACACGATGCCCGATTTGACCCCCTCTTCTGAAAAATCTCCTCGCGTCCGTTTCGCCCCCTCGCCCACCGGCTTCCTCCACGTCGGCAGCGCGCGCACCTTTATCTTTAATTGGCTCTTTGCCCGCCACACCGGTGGAACTCTCGTGCTGCGCCTGGACGACACCGATGTCGAGCGCAACACCGAGGCCAGCGTCCAGTCCATCTTCGAGGGACTGCGCTGGCTGGGCCTCGACTGGGACGAAGAGTACAAGCAATCCGAACGCCTGGCTCTGCACCGCCAGGCCGCCGAGAACCTCTTCGCCAAGGGCCTTGCCTATCGCGACTTCACCCCCGCCCACGCGGGCGACGACAACCAGTCCTCCGCGCAAGGCGCCTGGCTCTTCAACCCCGGTAAGCGCGAAATGTCCCGCGAGGAATCCGACCGCCGCGCCGCCGCGGGCGAGCCCTTCGCCCTCCGCTATCGCGTCCCCCGCGGCGAGGACCGCATCCTGCGCTTCACCGACGCCGTTTACGGCGAGCAGTCCAAAGCAGCCGACGAAGTCGAAGACTTCGCTCTGCTGCGCTCAGACGGCTTTCCCACCTACCATCTAGCCTCCTGCGTCGACGACGCCGATCTCCGCATCACCCACATCGTCCGCGGCCAGGATCACCTCACCAACACCTTCAAGCACCTGTTGATCTTCGAGGCCCTTGGCGCCGCCGCGCCTACGTTCGCGCATCTCCCGTTGCTCGTCGCCCCCGATGGCGCCAAGCTCTCCAAGCGCAAGCACGGCCCCGTCGTCAGCGTCACCACCTACCGCGATGCCGGGTTTCTCGCGGACGCCTTCATCAACTTCCTCTGCCTCCTCGGCTGGTCGCCCAAAGACGACCGCGAGTTCATGGCGCTCGACGAGCTCAAAGCCGCCTTCACCCTGGAAAACGTCAACCGCGCCAACGCCGTCGTCAACTTTTCTGAAGAGGACCCCTTCGACCCCAAGGCCGTCTGGCTCAACGCCGAGCACATCCGCGCCCTGCCCGTCGCCGAGCTCGCTTCTTCGCTTGCGCCTTTCTTTACGCGTGCAGGCTTCGATCCAAAACCGGAAAAAATCCTCGCCGTCGCTCCCCTCATCCGTGAGCGCATCAAGCTCCTGCGCGATGCCCCCTCCGCGGCCGACTTCTTCTTTGTCGAAGAACTCGCGCCCTACGACCAGGCGGAGTTGATTCCAGCCAAGGGCGGCGATGCGGCCATGGCCCTCCGCGTCCTCCAGCACGCCCTGGAAATCCTGCCCGCCGTCAACTTCGATCACGATTCCCTCGACCAGGCCCTGCGAGCGGCAGCCTCGCACCTGGGTTTAAAGGCCGGCCAGGCATTCCAGCCCATCCGCGTCGCCGTCTGCGGACGCAAAAACGCGCCCCCGCTCTTTGAGACCATGGCCGTCCTCGGCCGCGACCTCTGCCTCGCCCGCATCGCCCAGGCCGTAGCCAGCCTGCAATCGCCTGGAGCAATTGCATGACTCTGTTGATGACCTGGTGCGTAGTTGGCGCCATATCCCGCGCCGGAGGCGCAACCGCCCGTTAGCCCCGCGCTTCAGCGTGGGCGTGGGAAGCCCGAGAGAAGTACCCAGCCCCGTAGGGGCGGCGCGATCAGTGCACCACTCCCGCGCAAGAAATGAAAGAATAAGAGAATGTCAGCCATGACCAACTCGAATCCGGAAAGCCCAGTCGCTCCAGTTCAAGACGCCCGCCCCTCCAACTTCCTCCGCGACCTCATCGCCGAGGATGTGCGCACCAAAAAGTACGGCGACGCCGTCATCCAGACCCGCTTTCCTCCCGAGCCCAACGGCTACCTCCACATTGGCCACGCCAAGGCCATCTGCATCGACTTCGGCCTCGCCGACGAGTTCGGCGGCAAGACCAACCTGCGCTTCGACGACACCAATCCAGAAAAGGAAGAGCAGGAGTACGTCGATTCCA
Source organism: Occallatibacter sp. (assembly GCA_049515995.1). Taxonomy (GTDB): domain Bacteria; phylum Acidobacteriota; class Terriglobia; order Terriglobales; family Acidobacteriaceae; genus Telmatobacter. Next base: position 23,974 of record JBEKTO010000014.1, read on the forward strand.
TCATGGAGGACGTACGCTGGCTCGGCTTCGACTGGGAGCGCCTCTGCTACGCCTCCGACTACTTCCCCCAGCTCTACGAGTGGGCTTTGCAGCTCATCCGCGCCGGCAAGGCCTACGTCGATGACCTCACCGCCGACGAGATTCGCCAGCACCGCGGCACCCTCACCGAACCCGGCACAGACAGCCCCTATCGCAGCCGCTCCATCGAAGAAAATCTCGACCTCTTCACCCGCATGAAGGCCGGCGAGTTCCCCGACGGCTCGCGCGTCCTCCGCGCCAAAATCGACATGGCCTCGCCCAACCTCAACATGCGCGATCCGGTCATGTATCGTATCCTCCACGCCACCCACCACCGCACCGGCGACGAGTGGTGCATCTACCCCATGTACGACTACGCCCACGGCCAGTCGGATTCGCTTGAGTGCGTCACCCATTCCATGTGCACCCTCGAGTTCACTGACCACCAGCCCCTCTACAAGTGGTATATTGCCCAGCTCGGCATCTTTCCCACCGAGCAGATCGAGTTCGACCGGCTTAACCTCACCTACACCCTGCTCAGCAAGCGCAAGCTCCTCCAGCTCGTGCAGGAAAAACGCGTGAGCGCCTGGGACGATCCCCGCATGCCCACCCTCTGCGGCATCCGCCGCCGCGGCTTCACCCCCGAAGCCCTCCGCGCCTTCTGCGCCGCCATCGGCGCCACGCGCACCAACGGCAGCACCGACATCGAAATGCTCGAGCACTTCCAGCGCGGCGACCTCAACCGCCGCGCCTCCCGCGCCATGGCCGTCCTGCATCCCCTCAAGCTGGTCATCGACAACTACCCTGCCGGTCAGGTCGAGTACGTCGAAGTCCAGAACAATCCGGAGGATCCTTCCGCCGGCGCTCGCCAGGTGCCCTTTTCCGGCGAAATCTATATCGAACAGGATGACTTCCGCGAGATTCCTCCGCCCAAGTACTACCGCCTCTCGCCCGGCAAGGAGGTCCGCCTGCGCAACGCCTACTTCATCACCGCCCGGCAGGTAGTAAAAGACGCCGCCGGCAACATCGTCGAGGTGCACTGTACATACGATCCGGCAAGCCGCGGCGGCAACTCTCCCGACGGCCGCAAGGTCAAGGCCACCATGCACTGGGTCTCGACCGCCCACGCCATCTCCGCCGAGATTCGTCTCTACGACAAGCTCTTCTCCAAGCCCGATCCCTACGACCTTGAAGAAGGTCAGGATGTCCTCGACAACCTCAACCCCAACTCCCTCGAGATCCTCACCGGCGCCAAGCTGGAGCCCTCTCTCGCCCATGCGAAGCTGGAAGACCGCTTCCAGTTCGAGCGCGTGGGATATTTCTGTTTGGATCCGGACTCAACCAACGAGAAAAAAATCTTCAACCGCACCCTCCCGCTCAAAGACTCCTGGGCCAAGATCGAGAAGAAATCCGGAGCGTAGCCACCTGCGGTGGGGCCGACGCCCGGCGCTTGCGGGGCGACCATTGCTCGCTGTTCGCTTGCTTAGAGCATCTCTCCCGTAGGTATAGAGTTTTGGGTGCCCCACCCTCGCCGCTGTCATCCTGAGCGAGCGCAGCGAGTCGAAGGACCTGCGTTTGCCTTTCGGGTTCTTCCAACCAACAACCCGGGCCTCCATCGATCTTCAAATTCTTTCCCATGCGTTGCAGATTATTTCGGCGAATTCGCTAAACTGGATTTGAAGAGTGGAGAAGGGGCGCCTCTTTTTCTTTGGGTGAACTGACTCTGAGGTCGAATGGAGGAGCGATTCGGACGCTAACTCCTTTGTGGAGAGGATTCTGCAAATAAGTCTTTCATTATGAGGATTTTGCGGCGAAGCCGTGTCCGTATCTCCATGAAAACAAATAATTTGTTTACAGAATACGGAGGGGGGAGGGGGGTACCAAAGAATACCGGCGTCCATTTGGCTCCTGACTCCTCGGTAGCTCGCTCAGCGCTCCCTATTCCCTACTCCCTAACCCCTAACCCCTACTCCCTACTTCCCAATCACATCGATCGCCACGGGAATCGTCTTCGGCGGCATGCAGGCGCTTTTGTCGCAGGCCTGGAAGCGCAGTTTGGCCTCCACCAGGTGATTGCCCGGCGCAGCCACGATGCGCGCCTGGAGGATGAATTCGCCGGTATAGACGCTCAGCTTGGTGCTGGGGTCGATCGGCAGCGTGATCTCCGTGCCGGCCGGATAGCTCGTTCCATCCAGGCGCACCTCGGCACCCTCGGGAATCGAGAACGTGGTCGGGATGAGATAGTCTTCTCTGGGCGTGTGCGAGTTGATATGCAGCCCCGGCGCGATGCGAAAATGAAGCGCCACCGTACTCGGCTTGCCGGCCGCTACGGTCACCTGCTCGGGAAACAGATACTCGACCGCCGCGCCTTTCAAAATCGACCGTCCCGCCGAATCCGCCTGCCCCTGGGCCAGCAAAAACGCCATGCCAAAAGTCACGGCAATCGCCACGCGAATCTTCGTTTTCATTTCAAACATCCGTCACTACCCTTCTCGCATCTCAACCGCTGACTCGCTGACTCGCTGACTCGCTGACTCGCTGACTCGCTAATTTCCCAGCGCCTTCTTGATATTGGCCTCGATATCGTTTTTCGAGGTCAATCCCAGTTGCGCGGCGACCACCGTCCCTTTGCGGTCCACAAAAAAGGAAGTCGGCAGTTCGTCCAGGCCGCCGTAGGGCTTGCTCACCGCGTCGCCGTCGATCAACACCGGGTAGGGCATATGCATCTGCTCGACGAAGCGCGCGATCTCCTTCTTCTCGTCGCTCAGCTTCTGCGGATCGCCGCGGTCGATGTCGTCCGCCGAGATGCCAAGAATCTCAAATCCCTGCGCCGCGTATTGATTGCGCAGCTCGATCAGCCACGGCGTCTCGATCTTGCACGGAGCGCACCAGGTGGCCCAGAAGTTGATCAGCACGGCCTTGCCCTTGTAGCTCGCCAGCGAAACCTTCTTGCCGCTGAGGTCTTCCAGCGCGAAAGCCGGCGCGGGTTTGCCCTTCAGCGGCGAAATGTACTGTGGCGCGCCGCCTGCCGCATCGGGCACCAGTACGCCCTGCGCGGCCGAGGCCGCCAGCCGCTCGGCGGCCTGCGTGCGGTACTCGTAGTTGGCCCACCCGGCCCAGGCAAAAATGGCCAGAATGAAGAGAACGGCGGTAATCACCAGCGTGTTGCGCTTCAAAGGGAATGACCTCTCCGCCTTATTGTACGAGCCGCCTGCCACCTGCCGTGGGGCTAACTCCCTTTCTGCAGTAGGGAACACAATGCAAATACCGCGCCTTTTTCCTGGCGCGGACGAGCCGAAGGCGCTTGGCCCCACCGCAGGTGGCGACTGGCCCCACCGCAGGTGGCGATGGCCTCACCGCAGGTGACCGCAGGGGGTGATACCATCAGAAACCGATGAACGCCACTCCTGAAAAAGGCTGTCTGGAGCCAGCAGCGCTGGTCCGCACCGAGGCCGCGGCCCTCGAGGCCCTGGCCACGCGCCTTGAAGGGTCGATGGCTGAGCCCTTCCGCCACGCCGTCGAGCTGATCCTTCGCTGCGGCCAGGGCAACGGCCGCGTGGTGGTCACTGGCATGGGCAAAAGCGGCATCATTGCCCAGAAGATCGCCGCCACGCTCAGCTCCACCGGCTCTCCGGCCCTGTTTCTGCACCCCGCCGAGGCCGTCCACGGCGACTTGGGCGTGCTCATGCCCGGCGATGTCGTCGTGGCGCTCTCCGCCAGCGGCGAAACCGAGGAGATTCTGCGTCTGCTGGCCACGCTCAAGCGCAAAGGCGACGGGCTGGTCAGCTTCTGCTGCAATTTGAACTCGACCCTGGCCCTGGCCAGCGATGTGGCTCTCGACTGCGGCGTCGAGCGCGAGGCCTGCGGCCTGAATCTCGCGCCCACCGCCTCCACCACCGCCATGCTGGCCCTGGGCGATGCCCTGGCCATCGCCGTGAGCCTGCGCAAGGGTTTCCGCGCCGAGGATTTTGCCGAGTTGCATCCCGGCGGCAAGCTGGGCAAGCGTCTGGCCAAGGTCCGCGATCTGATGCACTCCGGCGACGAGGTGCCCGTCGTGGCGCCTATCACGCCCATGACCGACGTGATCTACGAAATGTCCTCAAAAAAGCTGGGCATGACCACCGTGCAGGACGAGGGCCGACTGCGCGGCGTCATCAGCGACGGCGACCTGCGGCGGCTCTTGGAGCGCGAAGGCGGCGCGGCCCTCAGCCGCAAGGCCGGCGAAGCCATGAATGCCCATCCCCGCACCATTTCCGCGGGAGAACTCGCCGCCACGGCGCTGGCCATTCTGGAAGAGCGCAAGATCACCTCGCTGGTCGTCGTAGACGCCAACCAGAAGGTCGAAGGCGTCCTCCATCTGCACGACCTCTGGGGCGTGGAACTCATCTGAAATCGCCGCGAAAGCCGCCCGCCAACCCGCGCACGCGGCGGTCAAACTCCTGGAACATTTAGAATGGAGACTGCCTCATATCGACTTGCGCCGGCCGCCGGCGGGAAAGCACGTTCACTCATCGCTATGCATCGTTGGTCCAAGCTTTTCATCCCGACTCTCCGCGAGGCCCCGGCAGACGCCGAAGTGGCCAGCCACAAGTTCCTGCTCCGCTCCGGTTACATCCGCCAGCTCGGCGCGGGACTCTACAGCTACCTCTTCCTCGGCCAGCGCTCGGTGAACAAGATCGTCGCCGTCGTGCGCGAAGAGATGGACAAGATCGGCCAGGAATTCTTCCTGCCCGCCCTGTTGCCCAAGGAGCCGTGGGTCGAGAGCGGACGCTGGACCGGCATGGGCGACAACATGTTCCGCCTCAAGGACCGCAAGGGCGCCGAGCTCTGCCTGGGCATGACCCACGAAGAGATCATGACCACCATCGCCCGCAGCGAACTGCGCAGTTACAAGCAGTTGCCGCAGATTTGGTACCAGATTCAGACCAAGTTCCGCGACGAGCCGCGCCCTAAGTCGGGCCTGCTGCGCGTGCGCCAATTCATCATGAAGGACGCCTACTCCTTCGACATCGACAAGGCTGGCCTGGACAAGAGCTTCGATCTGCACGATGCCGTCTACCGCAAGATCTTCACCCGCTGCGGCCTCAAATTCGTCGCCGTCGAGGCCGATTCCGGCTCCATGGGCGGCTCGCAGTCGCAGGAGTTCATGGTCTACACCGATGCCGGCGAGGACCTCATCGCAAGCTGTCCCGTCTGCGGCTACGCAGCCAATACCGAGAAGGCGATTTCAAAGCTCGACGCGGTCAAAGAGCTTGAACCCACCGGCGACGGCCTGCCGGAGCTGATTCATACGCCCGGCATGGGTGCCATCGCCGATATCGCCGCCTTTCTCAAGATGTCCGAAGCCAACGACATCAAGTGCGTGGCCTACATGGCGCTGAAGCGTGGCGCGGCCGGCAAGGCAGGCGTCACGCACGACACCTGGCACGGCGTTGCGGCCTTCCTGCGCGGCGACCACCAGGTCAATGAGACGAAACTCCTCGGCGTCTTGGGCGCGGCCGACCTCCGCACCATGCAGGCCGAAGAGCTCGCGCAATACTTCAGCGGTCCGGCCGGTTTCCTCGGCCCGGTCGGTCTCAAGCCGAACGCCAAGCCCCTCGAAGACGGCCTGACCGTGGTCGTCGACAAATCGCTCGAAGGCCGCAAAAATCTCGTCGCCGGCGCCAACAAGCTCGACTACCACTTGCGCAACGTCGTTCCCGGCCGCGATTTCAGCTGGACGCAGATGGCCGACATCCGCACCGTCAACGAAGGCGAATCCTGCCCCAAGGAAGGTTGCGCGGGCAAGCTGGTGGTGGGCAAGGCGGTCGAAATCGGTCACATATTCAAACTGGGCGACAAATACACCGAATCCATGGGTGCGCGTGTGCTCGACCCCAACGGCAAGGAAGTGACGCCCATCATGGGCTGCTACGGCATCGGCATCGAGCGCATCCTCACCGCGGCCATCGAGCAGTCGAACGACAAGAACGGCTTCTGGCTCCCCGCCTCCATCGCTCCTTTCACTGTGGTGGTCACAGTTACCAACATGGGAGATGCGCTGCTCAAGGAGACGGGCGAAAAGCTCGCCGCGGAACTGGAAGCTGCCGGCCTCGACGTGCTCCTCGACGACCGCGACGAGCGCGCCGGCGTCAAATTCAAGGATGCCGACCTGGTTGGCATTCCCTACCGCATCAATGTCGGCAAAAAAGCCGCCGGCGGCCAGGTCGAACTGGTGACGCGCGCCACGGCAGCCAGCGCGGATGTGGCGTTGAATGAAGTGGTGGCCCTGCTCAAGGAACGCGTCGCGGAAGATGTACTGCTCACCGCGGTCCAGGCGTAGGACCGGAAGGCTTACATGTTTGGTACTGCAAAACTTAAAGGAGCGGCAATGGCGTTGAGGATCAGGCTGGCAAAACCCACCGGGCGGCATCCCTGGGCCACGCTGGCGCTGCGCATTGCGCTGTTGACGGTTGCGGCCGCCGTACTGCTCTTCCTGCTTCTCTTCAGCTGGTACTACTTCAAATATCAGCACATTGTCGACGAGCGTCTGAAACAGCCGATCTTCGCCAACACCGCCAAGATCTTCGCCGCGCCGCGCGAGGTCCGTCCCGGACAAAAGCTCTCCGTCGGCCTCATCGCCAATGAACTGCGCGAAGCCGGCTACTCCGCCGATGGCGCTTCGCAGATGTCGCCGTTGGGAACCTACTCGGAGGGCGTGCAGACCATCGCCGTGCGCCCCGGCCCGCAGTCCTATCACTCGCAGGACGGCGCCACCATCCGCATCGGCTCGGGCGTGGTGGAGTCGATCGCCGACGATCACGGTCAGCCGCTGGCCAGCTATGAGCTGGAGCCGCTGCTCATCACCGGCCTCAGCGAAGACGCCAACCGCACCAAGCGCCGCCTGCTCACCTACGAAGAGATTCCGCAAAACGTGGTGCAGGCGGTGCTGGCCATTGAAGACCGCCGCTTCTTTGAGCACAGCGGCGTCAATTACTTCAGCATGGTCAGTTGGGCCTGGCACGATCTCATCGGCGACCGCAAGCATCGTGGCGGAGCCTCTACCCTCACCATGCAGTTGGCCAAGCTGCTCTTCCTCTCCGACAACGGAACCATCAAGTACAAGCTGCTTCAGATCATGGTTTCCTTCCAGCTCGAACATCGCTTCAACAAGCAGCAGATCTTCGAGATGTACGCCAACCAGATCCCCCTCGGCCAGCATGGCAGTTTCTCCATCGACGGTTTCGGCGAGGCCTCGCAGGTCTACTTCGGCAAGGATGTGAGCCAGCTCGATCTGGCGGAGTGCGCTTTCCTGGCCGGCATCATCCAGCGGCCCAGCTACTTCAACCCCTTCCACCATCCCGAGCGCACCATCGAGCGGCGCAACCTGGTGCTCGATTCGATGGTTGAAACCGGCGCCATCACCAAGGACCAGGCCGAGCGCGCCAAGGAAGAACCGCTGCATCTCTCCCCGGCCAACGTTGACGCCAGCGAAGCGCCGTACTTCGTCGATCTGGTGCACGAGCAGTTGATGCAAAAGCTGGGCGAGCGCGACTTCAACCGCGAAGGCCTGCGTATCTACACCTCGCTCGATCCCGACTTGCAGCGAGTGGCCACGGCCGCGGTCGATTCCACCATGCACATAGTGGACGAGCAGGTGGACAAGCTGCACGCGCGAGAAAAAAAACTCGGCCAATCGTATATCTATCCGCAGGTGGCGCTGGTCGCGCTCAATCCCCACACCGGCCAGGTGCTGGCGCTGGTGGGCGGGCGCAGCTACGGCGCATCGCAGTTGAATCACGCCGTGGCCAAGCGCCCCACCGGCTCCATTTTCAAGCCCTTCGTCTATGCCACGGCCTTTCAAACGGCCGCCGAAGGCACCATGCTGCCGGGGCAAACCAAACTCTTTTCGCCGGTCACCATTCTCAGCGACGAACCAACCACCTACGACCTCGGCACCGCTCAGGAACACACGCTGCACAACTTTGAAGGCGAGTATCACGAACAAGTGACGGCGCGCTACGCCCTGATGCGCTCGCTCAACAACGCCACCACCGGCTTGGCAGCCATGGTGGGTTTTGACCGCGTGGCCGCGCTGGCTCGCGACGCCGGCATCAAAAGCGCGCGCGGAACTCCCTCGGTGGCCATCGGCTCCTATGACGCCGCGCCCCTCGACATGGCCGGCGCTTACACGATCTTCGCCAACAATGGCCTGCACCTGGACCCATGGATGCTGGCCAGCGTGCGCACGCCCACCGGCGACATCATCTCCGACTACGCGCCCACCTCGAAGCAGATCCTCGACGGTCGCGTGGCTTACCTCACAACCAGCATGATGGAGAACGTGCTGCGCGGAGAAGGCACGGGCGCCGGAGTGCGCAACATGGGCTTCACCGCGCCCGCCGCGGGCAAGACCGGAACCAGCCACGACGCATGGTTCGCCGGCTTCACCTCCAACCTGCTCTGCATCGTCTGGGTCGGCAATGACGACTATACCGACGTGAAGATTGAAGGCGCCCACGCAGCCGCGCCCATCTGGGCCGAGTTCATGAAGAGGGCCGTCCTGCTGCCGCAGTACTCCGACGTGCATGAATTCAGCGCGCCCGACGGTGTCGAGGTGGTGAAGATCGACAAGGTCAGCAACCTGCTCAGCGACGACTCGTGCCCGGACGGCTACGACGCCGCCTTCCTTGCCGGCACTGCGCCTATCGAAACCTGCGACCACCCCGCCGAACGCCGCAACCTGATCCAGAAAATCTTCGGCCTGGGCAAACCGGCGAACTAACGATCTTAAGTGCTCCGTGCCCCATCCTTGCGCCTTTTTTCTGGCGCAAGGGTGGGATGCCGATAAAATTCGCGTCGATACAATTTCCAAAACTGCTCTAACGATCTTACTGATCCGGCTCCAAAGGATTGCACCGCCACAAAGTTGTCATCCTGAGAGGAGCGCAGCGCAGTCGAAGGACCTGCGGTTGTTTTTTTGAGTTCTCTGCCGTAACCCAATCGGGCCGGATCAATCAGTGCTCCGTGCCCCATCCTTGCGCTTTTTTTCTGGTGCAAGGGTGGGAAACCACGAACCCCAACCAGCCTTCGTCCATCCCCTGCAAACTAACCGTCGACATCCGTGCCGTCGGGCATCGGTTGGCAGTGCGCGCACCAGAAGGTCACCCGCGCATCCGGCCCCTGGATGCGCCGGCGGATCGTCTCGCCGCAGCGCCGGCAGGGCTCGCCCTTGCGGCCGTAAACCCACAAACTCGCGCTCGGATCGGTCTCGTGCGTCGTGCGCCGCTTCCGCCCGCCATAGGTCACAATCGCGTCGCCGGAATCCTCCAGCACATTGGCCGCGACCAGCCTCTGCGCGGCCGCAACCAAAGCGGAAATCTTCTCCTCATCCAGCGCGTCCACCTTGCAGAACGGGTTGATCCCGGTCACGAAACAAATCTCCGACTTGAAGACGTTGCCCACCCCGGCCAGCACCTCCTGACGCAGCAGCACATCTGCAATCTCTTCCTTGCCATGCGCCATGACCCGCCGCGCCGCTGCCTCTGCGTCGAATTCCGCGCTGAGCACATCGATCTCCGGACGCGGAATCCTGGGATGCCGGGCCAGCGACTGCGCCGTGTGCATCTCGGCCACCGGCACGCGAAAACCCACCGCAACATACTCGCTGTTTTCGATCGCAATGCGCATCTGGCTGCGCGGCTTCTGCCACATCTCCCCGTGCCGGTAGATATGCCAACTCCCGCTCATCAGCATGTGAGTCGCCAGCGTGCCGCCGCCGGAAAAGTGAATCAGCAGCCATTTGCCGCGCGACTCCACGCGCTCGACCGTCTGTCCCGCCAGCGGCGTGTCGTCGTCGAAGCGCGTGAGCTTCGGATAGGTGGATCGGAATTCCGTGATTTGTCTGCCCACAAGCGCGCGGCCCAGCGCCCGTGCGGTGCGAAAGATCGTGTCGCCCTCGGGCATCGCTTACTGCACCTCGCCCGCTTGCGGCTCATGAGCGAGTTGCGCAACCGCCAGCGGAATCCGCCGCAGGTGCATCCCCAGCGGGCCGGGATGAAAGCCGGCATCCATGAGGAAGCGCGCCATGGGATGCGCCGCCACCGGCTGACCGTTGATGGTGGTGATGAGCACGCCCTCATGGCTGTTGCCGCGCATCCGCTCCTGGCCGCGCGCGCAGAGAAAATGCGCCAGCCCCGCGGCCGTTTGCGAGCGCTCCGGCTCCTCGGCAGGCAAAAAGATCAGCAGGTTCGGATTGCCGCGCCTGAGCCACGCCACCAACTGGCCGTTGCGCAAAATCACTTCTGCATAAGCGGCTCGGGTGAGCAGACGAGGCGCACTCTCTGCGTCCTCTTCGGCAACGGGAAGCTCTGGCCAGCGCAACACCGAACCATACGGATTGGCGGGATCGGCGGCGGCCAACTGCACAAACTCCGGTCTCTCCGCATCGGGCGCGTTGCGCAACTGGCGCAGCAGGTCCACAGCGGCCGGCAGCGCAAACTGCGTGGCGCCCAGCCCGGCCACAAAGTACCCGCGGCGAATCCGCCCGCTCTCTTCCAATGCTTTCAGCACGTCGTACACCGCGCTGAATCCGCCCGGAACGTTCTCCGCCGCCACCGACTCTCTCAGCAGCACGCCGTAGCGATTCAGCAGTTGCAGCGCCAGCGCGTGGCTGGCCTCGGTGGCTGTGTGCGCGCCGCTATCTGCCTTGGAGTCTGCCGCACGCAGTGCCGACCAGCGCCCCTGCGCCGTCGGCGGCGTGGTTCTGCGCGAACGAAACACGACTCCCGTTTGCAATCGCCTCGGCGCACGCGCGCTCTCCGGCCGGGCGATGTAGGCCCGCAGGGCGTGAAGCGAATCGTTGCTGACCAATCCGCGCCAAACCAGACTCCATAACGCCTCGATCGTTTCGCCGGGATAGCCGCCGCCCACGGCCTGATGCAGCGAATCGAAAAAGCTCGCGCCCGTTGACTCCAGCACGGCAAGCAGTTTTTCTTCCCGTTCCGTGAGCGGTTCAACGATGGGCCTTTGCTGCGCCAGCAGCGGCAGCTTGTCCGCAAGAAACAGCGCGATGCGCCCGTCGCGCTCGCCCATCGGCTCCACGCCTGCCCATGCCACCTCGCCCGCCGCAATCAGCGTATCCAATCCGGCCGGCGCGTATTCCGCGATCCTCGCCGGCAAGATCGCACTCTCCACCAGCGACGCGGGCATCGGCGCACCTTGCAGGTTCTCGATCGCGTCCAGCAGTGCGTCGAGATGCGCGGGAGAACTGCGCCGCGGCGCCAGCAACCCTTGCCAATGCGTAAGAAAGCGCGCCAGCGTGTGCTGCTCCACCGGCTCCACCTCGCGGCGCAGCTTCGCCAGCGATTTGCGGCGAATCCGCCGCAGCATCTCCGCGTCGCACCACTCGCGATGCAACCCGCCGGGCCGGAATCCGCCCTCCAGCACGCGCCCCTCTTGCGCCAGCAGCCGCAGCGCATCCTCAACCGCCGCGGCGTCCAGCGCAAACCGCTCCGCCGCCTCGCGCAGCGTGAACGGCCCATGCCTGCGCGCATAGCGGCGCACCAATTCGAGCACCGGATGCGCCACCGGCTCCAGCAGCGCCGCCGCCAGCCCCGGCGGCAATGGAATCCCCAGCCCGTCGCGATAGCGCGCGGCGTCTTCGGCGGCAATCAGGCGCCGTTCCCCTGCGATGCGCACTTCCACCAAGCGCCGCGAGCGCACCAGCCGGTCCACATGCGCCAGCAAATCCTGCGCAACCACGCGCCGCGCCAGTTCCTCCCGCGAAAGATCGCCCAGCCGCAAACACAAATCGTGAATGCCATCCGCCGAGTGCGCGCGATAGCTCTCCGCCAGGCATTGCGCAATCTCTTCCACCTCGGCGATCGCATCCGCGTCGAGCAGTTCGCGCAGATCCGCCTCGCCCAGCAACTCGCGCAGTTGATCCTGATCGATCGTCAGCGCCTGCGCGCGGCGCTCGGCCAGCGGCGCATCGCCGTCATAAAGAAAGTTGGCCACATAGCTGAACAGCAGCGACGCGGCAAAGGGCGAAGGCTTCCTCGTCTCCACCACGTGCACGCGCAACTGCCGCTGCTCCACGGCGCGCAGCGTCTCAATCAGCGCGGGCATGTCGAAAACGTCGCGCAGGCACTCGCGATACGACTCCAGCAGCAGCGGAAAGCTGGGATAGCGCGAGGCCACGCTCAGCAGATCGTAAGAGCGCTTGCGCAACTGCCACAACGGCGAACGCGCATCGGCGCGGCGGCGCGGCAACAGCAGCGCCCGGCCCGCGGCCTCGCGAAAGCGCCCGGCAAACAGCGCCGTCGAACCCAACTGCCGAAGCACCAGTTGCATGGCTTCGGCCGACTCCACCAGAAACCAGTCCGGATCGGGCGGTTCGTCGGTGTCGGGAAAGCGCAGCACAAATCCGTCGTCGCCCCACAGCGTCTCCACCTCCGGCCCGCCGGCGGCGCGGATGCGCGCGCTCACCGCCATGGCCCAGGGAATGTGGATGCGGCTGCCGAAGGGCGTCAGCACGCAGACCCTCCAATCGCCCAGCTCGTCGCGGCAGCGTTCGATCACCACCGTGCGATCGTCCGGCACCGAGCCCGTCGCGTCCTCCTGGTCGGCAAGAAACTGCATCAGATTCTCCGCGGCGCCGGGATCGAGGTCGTGCTCGGCCACCAGGCGCGTCAGCGCGGCCGCCTTGGGCAGTGCGCGCAGCTCCCTCACCAGTGCGCCGATCCGCCGGCCAAATTCCAGCGGCCTTCCCGGACCGTCGCCCTTCCAGAAGGGCATCTTGCCCGGCTCGCCGGCAGCAGCTTCCACCAGCACGCGATCGTGCGTGATCTCCGCGATGCGCCACGTGGATGCGCCCAGGATGAATGTCTCGCCGGGATGGCTCTCGAAGACCATCTCCTCGTCCAGTTCGCCCACGCGCACCGCCTTGCCCTCGCTGTGCGCCAGAAAAACTCCATACAGGCCGCGGTCGGGAATGGTGCCCGCGTTCAGGATGGCCAGCCGCGCCGCGCCATCGCGGGCCGTCACCACGTTGCGGATGCGGTCCCAGGTCAGCCGTGGCCGCAACTCCGCAAACTCGTCGGAGGGGTAGCGGCCGCTGAGCAGATCGAGCACGCCCTCGAAGGCCGCTCGGCTCAGCCCTCCAAAAGGCGCTGCGTGACGCACCAGCTCGAAGAGCGCATCCACGCTGACTTCGGGAGCAGCGGAGTTATCCGAGTCAGCGGAGCTAGCGGAGTCCGTCGTGCCCGGCCGCTTCCGGTTCCCTGATCCCTGATCCCTGATCCCTGCCTTTACCGGCGGATGCGCCACAATCGCCACCAGTTGCTGCGCCAGCACATCCAGCGGATTGCGCGGGAACCGTGTCGATTCGATATGTCCCTCGTGCATCGCGCGCGTGACGGCGGCGCAGGCCACCAGATCGGCGCGGTACTTGGGAAAGAGAATCCCCTCGCTCACCGCGTCCACGTGATGCCCGGCGCGGCCGATGCGCTGCATCCCGCTGGCCACCGAGGGCGGCGCCTCGATTTGAATCACCAGGTCCACCGCGCCCATATCGATGCCCAGTTCCAAGGTCGAGGTGGCGCACAGCGCGCGAATCTGGCCCGCCTTCAACTGCTCTTCGATGATCGACCGTTGCGCGGCGGCCAGCGAACCGTGATGGGCGCGGGCGATGGGCTCTCCGGCCAGTTCGTTCAGCGCCCCAGCCAGCCGTTCGGCCACCTGGCGGCTGTTCACAAACAGAATGGTCGAGTTGCGCTCGCGGATGATCTCCAGCAGGCGCGGATGAATGGCGTTCCAGATCGAAACCCTCTTCGGCGCCTGCGAGGCCGGCCCGCTGGGCGCCTCCTGCTGCTCGCCCAGCCGCGCCATATCTTCAACCGGAACTTCAATGCGCAGCTTCAACTGCTTGGGAGCGCTGGCGTTGACGATGGTGACCGGCCGGTAGCGCAGCGGCGCCGCATCCGCTGTCTCCGAGGACCAGCCCGCATCGGCGCTTTGATCGTCGCTAAGCTGTAATCCTGACGTGTCAGAATCCGCGCTCTCCGCCGCTGATCCCTGGTCCCTGATCCCTGGTCCCTGTTCTTCCACCCCGCCCAAAAACCGCGCCACCTCTTCCAGCGGCCTCTGCGTGGCGGAAAGCCCGATCCGCTGCAGCCGTCGCTGCGTCAACGCCTCCAGCCGCTCCAGCGAGAGCGTCAGATGTGCGCCGCGTTTGGTTGGAACCAGCGCGTGAATCTCATCCACAATCACCGTATCCACCGTGCGCAGCACCTCGGATGCCTGCGATGTCAGCAGCAGGTAGAGCGACTCCGGCGTGGTGATGAGAATCTCCGCCGGATGGCGCTGGAAGCGCGCCCGCTCCCGCTGCGGCGTGTCTCCGGTGCGCACATGGATCAGCGGCTCGCGAAAAGCCACGCCCATGCGCCGCGCCATATTCGCTATGCCGGCAAGCGGCGAGCGCAGATTCCGCTCCACATCCACGGCCAGCGCCTTCAACGGCGATACATAAACAATCCGGCAACCGCGCGGATGAGCCCCGAGTCCCTCAGTCCCGAGTCCCTCAGTCCCGAGTCCCTCAGTCCCCAGTCCCTGATCCCTGCCTCCAAGCATCAACCGGTCCAGGCACCAGAGGAAGGCGGCCAGCGTTTTGCCCGTTCCGGTGGGCGCCAGAATCAGCGCACTCTCTCCGCGCGCAATCGCCGGCCAGCCCATCCGCTGCGGCGCGGTCGGCGCATCGAAGACGGCGCGGAACCACGCCGCCGTCACCGGATGAAAACAGGCGAGAGGGTCGGAAGCCGGAGCCGGCTCGGGGGGCTGCTCCGGGTTGGGCCGGTCGGGAGACATGCAGCTTTGAGAATAGCGCGACAAGGCGGCGAAGAGGAAGCGAAAATACAACGGCCGACGTTTATGGAATGCGCTCACACAACCCGGCGCAGTCTCCCGCCCTGGATACGAATCTGCATCCTGTCTTCAAGGTCTTTTTGCCAGCGCTCCAGACACAAGCGGCTATAAATCAAGCAACTGCGTTGAAAGAACATTGAAACGCCGCGCTGAATGGCCGATAGTTCCTGCAGAGAACAACGGCCTTTTACCAAAGTCGCGATATCGGGTATCTGAGGTGTGAGGAGCAGCTCACCCTACCGGATCGAAGCGGACGGTTTGATGCAGATGGACTCAGGTCGATGGAGCTAGAACTGTGCTCAGCATCCTGAACAATATCGCGTCACTCACTGCGGAGAGCTCTCTGGCACAGACCCAGGCGAATCTGCAGAAGACGCTGACGCAGCTCTCGACAGGCCTCAGGATCAATTCCGGGTCGGACGACGCGGCTGGGCTATCGATCGCGAATGGACTCCAGGCCAATATCCTGGCCCTCACCCAGTCGAATCAAAACGCAGCGAACGGAATTGGCCTGTTGCAAACTGCCGACGGCGCGCTCTCGCAAGTGACCACTCTGCTCAACCGCGCGGTAACGCTGGCGACTGAAGCGTCCACCAGCGGCCTCACATCCGACCAGTCCTCCGCGCTGAACACCGAGTTTCAATCGATTCTGTCGGAGATCGACCAGATCGGCTCCTCCACCAACTTCAACGGGCTCGGCGTCTTCACCGGCATGGCGGGCACATCGACCGATCTGACCGCCAGCGCATTCTCCGGGGGCAACGGCGGCGACAGCAGCTCGATCGTGTTTGGCGGCGGCGGATCCACACCCATTGTCTTCACCGGCGGCGGCGCAGACACTCCTCTCACCTTCAGCGTCGGAGACGTAAACAACACGCTGAGCGATGTCCCCATCGATATTACTTCCGCGGGCGGCACGCACGGCGCGTCGGTAACCCTCAGTGGGTACAACGGCCTCGCCAGTTCCAGCCAGGCTACGGAGACGGCGACGGCAGCCACGCTGCAGACCTATCTGGATACGAAGCTTGAGCCTCACACCGGCTCGACGTACACCGTAACGGATACGCTGGGCAATGTGTCGATTTCGAGCAGCAATGCCGCTGAATCGCTCACCGTCACGGATAAGACAAACCCGATGGCTGAGCCATACGTGGTGAGCCCCTCCACCGCAACTCTCACTCTCGGGGACCCGCTGAGCGGCACGCTGACCTTCACCAGCAACAGCCCCGGCGACGGTTTGGCCAGCCAGACCATCAACCTCGCCAGCTACTCCGGGCTCGACAGCACCAGCCAGGCTACGGAGACGGCCGCGGCCAATTCCCTGGCGTCTGCGCTGGACGAAAACCTCGGCGGAGCGGAAAGCACCTCTTACACGGTCGACGATACGAACGGCGCCCTGTGGATCGAGACCAACGGCTACGACGCGATGAGTGTCACATCCAACGCCAGCGAAGGAACCGTGGCCAAGCCATTGACGTTTTCCCTCACCCAGGGCGACACCCTGAGCGGCTCTATCACCATCTCGTCGACCGGCGGGACCGGCCCAGGTTCGCAAACCATCGACATGTCGAGCTTCGCTGGCCTCGCCAGCAGCAGCCAGGCCACGGAGACGGCCGCGGCCGCCAGCCTGACCACCGCCTTAAATACCACGCTGGGCGCGGAGACAGGTTCCACCTACGCGGTCTCCGACACGGCGGGAGCGGTGAGCGTCACCACCAGCGGCGGCGGCAGCGCGACTGAGGTGTATTCGGTCACAGCCAGTTCCCTGGTCGAAACAGCTCCGGGCGTCGCCGGCGCGGGCGGCAATGTCTTCACCAGCGACGGCACCTCGGGCGGCTCAACGGAGCTCAATACGCAAATCGCCGCTCTCTCCTCCGGCGTCCTCGGCATCGGATCGGACACCCTCGGCAGCACCAGCGCGGCCACCACGGCCCTGTCCCATGTCACTGCGGCAGTCAATACTGTCTCTGCCTCGCGCGGCTCCATCGGTGCCTCGATCAATCGGCTCACGGCCGATACCAGCCTGATGACAGAGGAAGTTCAGAACCTGACCAGCGCTCAAAACAACCTTCAGAACGCCGACATCGGCCAGACCGTGGCCAACATGACGCAATATAACGTTCTTCAGTCCACTGGAATGGCGGCTTTGCAGCAGGCGAACAAGTCGCAGCAAGCCGTATTGAATCTCCTCCAGTAAGCGGCAAGCCGGCTGCGCGCGGTTCAGAAAGACGCCCATCCAGGCCTTGTTTACGCCAAAGCCATTCGATGGCTTACCATGGTCCCGATGGAGTTAATTTGCGAGACCATCTAGCTACGCTCCTTGACGATTTCCGCCGCTTCGACCGCCAGCTTGCGGTTGTGCGCCACCAGGGCAACCGCCGCCGCGTAACCACCTATGCGGAGCTTGCGCGCCTGGCCGGCCGTTTTGCCGCTTTGCTCGACCAGCGGGGCATTGGACTGGGCGACCGGGTCCTGATTTGGGCTGAAAACAGCGCGGAGTGGATCGCCGCCTTCCACGGCTGTCTGCTGCGCGGCGTCCTGGCCGTTCCTCTGGATGCCTTTGGATCTGCGGACTTTGCCGCGCGGGTCACGGCCGACGTAGCTCCCAAGCTGGCCGTGGGCGACGCGCTGCTGCTCGGCCAATTGCCTCCCGAGTGGCCCCGGTTGACCTTCGAGGACTGGCTCGATGTGCTGCCCGCGGAAGAAGCCGGCCCCGTTGCGGGGCTCTCCAGGGATACCCCGCTTGAGATCCTCTTTACCTCCGGCACCACCGGCGATCCCAAGGGTGTCGTGCTCACCCACGGTAACGTCCTGGCCAGCGTGGGCCCCATCGAGGACGGGGCGAAGCCCTACATGCGCTACGAGCGGCTCATCCATCCCCTGCGCATTCTGCATACGCTGCCGCTCAGCCACGTCTTCGGCCAGACCATGGGCCTATGGGTTCCACCCATCTTCTGCGCCGAGCTTCATTTCGAAAGCCGGCTGGTGGCGCCGCGCATCGTCGAAACCATCCGCCGCGAACGGATTTCCGTGCTGGCCGCCGTGCCGCGTATCCATGCGCTGCTCAAAATGCATCTGGAAGCAACCCTCCCCGGACTCGCCGAACGCGCCGCCGGCCCCAAAGGCACGGCAACGGGTGTGCCCGTCTGGCTGCGCTGGTGGCGCTTCCGCGACGTCCACTCCGCCTTCGGCCTCAAGTTCTGGGCGCTCATCTCCGGCGGAGGAGCCCTGCCCGGCCCGCTGGAAAAGTTCTGGAATGCGGTGGGCTTTGTGCTGGTGCAGGGCTACGGGATGACCGAAACCACCGCGCTTATTACGCTCAACCACCCCTTCCATGTGGCCAGGGGAACCATTGGCAAGCCCATGGCGGGGCGCGAGGTCAAGCTCGGTCCGGACGGCGAGGTGCTGGTCCGCGGCGCATCCATCTCTGGCGCCACCTGGTCCGGCGGCGCATTGCATCCGCGCGCGGACGAGTGGCTGGCCACCGGCGACCTGGCGGAAACCGAACCCACCGGCGAACTGCGCTTCCTCGGCCGCAAAAGCGAGGTCATTGTGACAGCGGCGGGAGTAAACCTGCACCCGGAGGATCTGGAGACGGCCATCGAGCAGGAGCCCGGCGTCACGGCCTGCGCGGTGGTGGCGATAGAGACGGCGGCCGGCCCGGAACCCTGCGCCGTGCTCGCATTTCGAGGAACCGGAGAACAGGCGGCATCGGCCATCGAGCGCGCCAACGCGAAGCTGGCGGAGTTTCAGCGCTTGCGCCGCTGGGTGCTGTGGCCCGAGCCGGACCTGCCCCGCACCTCGACCGGAAAGGTCAGGCGCAAGGTCGTGGCTGCCTGGCTGGCAAGAATCCAGACCGCTGCCAGCACCGCGGGCACGGGCGCCAATGCGGCTTCGGCAGACTGGCTGCTGACGCTGATCGCACACATCTCGGGCGAGACTCCGCCGGGCATCGGCGACGAACTGCGCCTCACCGAAGACCTGCATCTCGACAGCCTTGGCCGGGTGCAGTTGGCTGCGGCCATCGAGGAGCGGCTGGGAACGCTTCCCGAGAGCGGCTTCATGGAGCAGATGCAGACGCTGGGAGAGTTGCGCCGCTTGCTTTCCGTGCAACTCGAGGGTGAACCCGCCGCAACCGAACCGGCAGGCGGCTCAACCCAAAGCGGAGTGGGCGCTGAAACTGGCCTCGAGCCTCAGTTCGTGCCGGATGCTTCCACTCCGGCGCAGTATGTCTACCCCCACTGGCCCTGGCTCAAACCCTTCCAATGGCTGCGCACGGCCTTTATTGAGGCGGCAATGCGCCCGCTGGTCTGGCTGCTGGCCAATCCTCGGGTTGTCGCGCCAGAAATGCCGGTCGCCGCGGCGCCCATGCTGATCGTCGCCAATCACGTGACCGCCTACGACGGGCCGCT
Source organism: Occallatibacter sp. (assembly GCA_049515995.1). Taxonomy (GTDB): domain Bacteria; phylum Acidobacteriota; class Terriglobia; order Terriglobales; family Acidobacteriaceae; genus Telmatobacter. The sequence goes on from JBEKTO010000014.1 coordinate 43,305, forward strand.
CGTCCAATACGCCCTGCCAGGCCCGATACGCCGGCGGTTGGCTGTCGCCATGTCCGGAGAAATGCTGGAGGACTATCGCCACTTTCGCAACCCCGAGCCTCTCCATCCAAATGGACGGTTCTTTCTGCCAGGTCCTTTGTACTACCTGCTGCTCACCGCGCTCTTCAACGTCTTTCCCCTGCCCCGGCTGCGCAACTTCCAATCCAGCTTTGCCCATGCCGGCGAAGCGATGGACCGGGGTTTCAACGTGCTGGTCTTTCCCGAGGGCACCCGCTCGGCGGAGGGCTATCTGGCCCGCTTCCGGCCGGGAATTGGTCTGCTGGTCAAGCAATCCGGAGCCGCGGTGCTGCCCATCGCCATGCGCGGCCTGGGCGAACTGAAAACCGGCCGCCAGCGCTGGTTCCGCTCCGGCGCCATCGAAGTGCGCGTGGGCCAGCCCATCCGCTTTTCGCCCGGCGAGACCGAGTCTGCCATCACCGCCCGCCTGCATGCCGAGGTGCAAAAGCTGCTGGAAGAGTAAGTATCCTCCGGTAGAGCCGGGGGCTTTATGATGGGTGGCCCCTCAAAGGGGCCTGGCTACACGCAATACCAGGAAATGCGTATGGCTCGTGCCAACCTGAAATCCGCGCCGTAGGCGCAATGTTGGTTAGCCCCGCGCTTCAGCGTGGGGTTGGCGAAACCAGCAACTTATCCGGAGTCCCGTAGGGACGGCGCTCATGCTCCGCGCCCATCCAACGTGTTCGCCGGAAGAAGGTAAAAAACAAATCGGGGGAGACTCCCGCAAATGTCAAACTTCTACTGCCTCCCCGGCAAAGCCGGAGGTTCTCCCAACCGAATAGGGATTCGGGGATAGTGAGTAGGGAGTAGGCCTTGCCTGCAGCCAAATATAAACCCAGGGGAACGCCATCGAAACCGTTGTTCGATTGGTTCGGTGCGGCCTTTGCTGGCTGTTGCATGTTGACTGGGCGACATGGACGCCAGGTTTTGGCACGGAACAATTGCGCCGCCTCGCAGATGGCCTTTCCGGCGAGGTCAGCAAGATGCTCGTCGCCATGATGAATAAACTGCAGAAATGAGCGCAGGTTCCCTGTTCCCTGTTCCCTGTCTTCTCAACTCGCCCGTCTCGGCCTGAAGTAGCACGTGCCGCCCGCCAGCACCGGCGTCCAGATCGAAGGCTCGGCGGGCTGTTCCGTCGAGCCGAAAAAAAGAACGCCGTCGTGCGCCAGCAGCCGGTGAATCGAGTCCAGCAGCGTGCGCCGCGTCTCCTGCGAAAAGTAGAGCATCACGTTCCGCAGCAAGATAACGTCGAATCGGTCGTTCGCGCGGCGGAAGGGCAGTTGCGGCCCGCACAGGTTGCCTTGGCGGAAGGTGCACATCTTCCGCACCTCCGGCTTGACGACCCAGTCCTCGCCCACGCGATCGAAGTAGCGCACGACAAAGCGGGCGGGCAGTCCGCGGTTCATCTCGATGCGGTGATAGCGGCCTGCCTGGGCCCGCTCCACCACCTCGGCGCAGATGTCGGTGCCATCGATCCGGATATCCCACCCGGTGAGCAGGGAGAAGTGCTCCTGCATCAGCATGGCCAGGCTGTAGGCCTCCTGGCCGGTCGAACAGGCCGCGCTCCAGAAGCGCAAGCTGCGCGCGTGCCGCCGGGCTTCAATCAGACTGGGCAGAAGCTCTGTGCGCAGCAGCTCGAAGGGGCGGCTATCGCGAAAAAAGCTGGTCTCGTTGATGGTCATGGCCTCGGCGATGGCGTGTTCAAGCGCCGGGTTCTTCCGGATGCGCAGGTGCTGCACCAGTTCTTCCAGGCGGCTCATGCCCTGGTTGCGCAACAGTTTTTGCAGGCGCGTCTCAAACAGATAATCGCGCGCGGGGTCCAGCACGTTTTGCGACAGCGAGAAAACGAGCTGGCGCAGGTAACCGTAGTCGACCCCGGAGTCTGTCTGCATCCTCAAACCGCCGATTTCAGTACTTCGCGTGCTTCGCTGTGCCTCCGGCTGGCAAGCCGGAGAATTTCGGGAACGAGGCCGTCGAGGGGAAGCACCTTGTGCGCCAGGCCGGCATGGGCTACCGCGCCGGGCATTCCCCACACGGTGCTGGTGGCCTGGTCCTGAATCAGCACGCTACCGCCGTGGTCGCGAACGGCGCGGCAGCCAATCAATCCGTCCGACCCCATACCGGTCAGCACCACCGCCAGCGCTCCCGCCCCGTAGACCGCGGCCACCGAGCGAAACAGCGCGTCCACGGCGGGGCGGCAGTGATTTTCGGGCGGGTCCTGGTTCAGGTGCAGCGTGGGTGACGAGCCGGCAAGCAATGCCGCCAGCACCTCCATGTGCCAGTTGCCGCGAGCGATAGAAACGGTTCCGGCGCACACCGGATCGCCCTCGGCCACCTCACGCACGCGCAAGCGGCAGCGGCTGTCCAGGCGCTCGGCAAACAGCCGCGTAAACAGCTCCGGCATGTGCTGCACGATCAGGACCGGAAGCGGAAACTCCGCGGGCAAAGCGGGAAGAAAATCGTCAAGCGCCGCCGGGCCGCCCGTGGAGACGCCGATAGCCAGCACCGTCGGATTCGATGAAATCGGCTGCGGAGCCAGATGCGCCAGGTTTGGCGCGCGCGGTCCGCCAAAGAGAGGAGGCTGCGGTTGCGCCTGACTCACAATCGCGTGAATCTTGGGAATCAGGTCCTGTGCCAGCGTCTCGAGAGCCGCCTCGCGGCTGGTTTGCCCGGCTGGCTTGGCCACATAGTCTGAGGCCCCTGCGGCCAGCGCCTCGATGGTCACCCTGGCCCCGCGCCGGGTGAGCGAACTGCACATGATCACCGGGGTTTTGTCGCCGCGCGCGCGCAGCTCTCTCAGCGTGGCCAATCCATCCATCACCGGCATCTCCACATCCAGCAGGATCAGGTCGGGATGGAAGGTTTCAATGGTCCGCAAGGCCGATTCGCCGTCGGCCGCGCTTCCCGCTACCTCCAGGCCGGTGTCGGCGTAAATCGCCGAGCGCAGCAGGCTTCGCATCACCACCGAGTCGTCGACAATCAGGATTCGGGTCCGGCGCGCCGTGTTCATGCTCAGGCCTCCACCAGACCCAGCAGGACGAGCTTTTCGTCCAGCGCCTCTTGGTCGAACGGCTTCATCAGGTATTCGTCGGCCCCGGCATCCAGCGCGCGGACGATGAAGTCGTTCTCCGCCTCGGTGGTCACCATGATCACCCTCGTGCCATCGAATCCCTGTGCGCGCAATTGCTTCAGCATCTCCAGCCCGTTCATCACCGGCATATTCCAGTCCACCAGCGCAACGTCGAAGGGTAGGCCGCCATGCAGCCGGTCGATGCCGTCTTGGCCGTCCCCCGCCTCCTCGCACTCGATGCCCCGCTCCTCGAGCAAGCCGCGCAGATAGCCCCTCACATAACGCGAATCGTCCACAATCAGTGCCCGCATGGTCGCCTCCAGGCAGAGTAGGGTCACGCGGTCTGAGAGCCGCTCAGCCGCATCGGATCGAGCCGCTCCGGGTCCAGCATCACCAACAGGCCGCTCTTCAGCTTGTATGCGCCGGCAAACAAGGCCCTCCGGCGCTCTTCCAGAGTCGAGGGGTTCGGCTCGTAATCGGCCGGCGAAACCGTCAGCACCTCGCCCACCGAATCGACCAGCAGTCCGAAGCATCCGCCCGCGCTCTCCAGCACCAGGATGTCCTGCGATCCTTCCCGCGGCGGCAACTCCAGTAGGCTGCGCAGACTCACCGTGGTCAGCACATCGCCGCGGTAGTGAACCAGCCCTCCCACAAAACCGGGCGCCAGCGGAATCGGTTGCGGCCGGGCCGATCCCACAATCTCCAGAATGTGGGGGATGGGCACGCCAAACAGCGCCTGTCCCAGCCGCACCGAGCACATCTCCACCAGCTTCGCCGCCCCTTTTTCCTCGCGCGCCAATGCAGTTCCTGCGGTACTCATCTCGCCGCCTCCGCAAACTCGTCCGCTTCGCCGGGCGAACTCTCCGCCACCGCCAGCGGAGCCACGCCGCCCAGGTCGACCAGCCCGGTCACACGCTGCTTCAGCAGCGTCACGCCCTCAGCGCGCTGGCCGCTCCCAGCCTGGAACAGACCGGCTCCGGCCGCCACATCCAGCACATGCGAAACCGCAATGCCCACCTGCCGGTCGCTCTCGCGGCAGACGACCACAATGATCTGCGCTGCGGGATTGCCCTGAGCCGCTTCCAGAACCCCGCCCGAATCCTCCACCGGCAGCAGTTGCCCCTCGAAGTTGAGCACCGGCCGGCAACCGATGGATTCGATGCGCGAAATGGGCAGTTGCTCGATGCGCAGCACGGCGGCCAGCGGCACCGCGGCCTGTCGCCCGGCAATCTCCACCAGCAAATACTCCAGGTCCATGCAGTCTTCTTCCGTTTCCACCGCTTTCGCGGCCTCTTCCTCCTCGTTTGCCGTCACCCCGGCCCGCATGGCGATCGCTCCCGGATCCAGAATCAGCGCCAGATCGGCGCTGCCCAGCACCGTCGCGCCCGAATACAGGCCGATACCCTTGAGCACCGCGCTCAGCGGCTTCACCACCACCTCTTCGGGATCGGCCAGCCCATCCACCACCAGCCCGAAATGGCGTCCGTCGGCATCGAGAACGGCGATGAAGTTCTCCCGTCCGGCAGCCGGCCTGGCCTCGCCCTCGGGCATCAGCAGCCGGTCGAGAAACACCAGCGGCAGCAGCTTGCCGCGCAGCCGGTAAAGCGGCGCGCCTTCCATCCACTCGATGGCCGTCGCTGCCTGCTCCGCCGCAATGTGCACCAGTTCGGAGAGCGCCCCCTGGGGCAGCGCAAAACTCTGGTCCACGCTGCGCACAATCAGCGCCGGAATAATGGCCAGCGTCAGTGGAATCCGCAGCCGCAGCGTCGTTCCCTTGCCGGCGCGCGATTCGATCTCCACCTTGCCGCCGATCCTCTCCACGTTGGTGCGCACCACGTCCATGCCTACGCCGCGCCCGCTCACCGTGGTCACCGCGGCAGCCGTCGAAAAGCCGGGGACGAAGATCATTTGCAGCAGTTCGCGATCCGTCTGTTGCGCCGCGCGCTTCGCCGTGATCAGCCCGCGCTCGATCGCCTTCTGGCGAATCTTCTCCACGGCAATACCTGCGCCGTCGTCGGAGATTTCGATCACCACATGGCTGCCCTCCTGGCTGGCGCGCAGCTTGAGCATCCCTTCCGGGTCCTTGCCCGCTGTCTGCCGCACATCCGGCGGCTCGATGCCGTGATCCATCGCATTCCTCACGGCATGGGTCAGCGGATCCTTGATGGCCTCCAGCAGACTCTTGTCCAGTTCCGTCTCCTGGCCCTCCATCTCCAGCCGGACCCGGCGGCCGAGCGCCTGCGACAGGTCCCGCACCATCCGCGGCATCTTCGAAAAGATATTCGAGACCGGCTGCATCCGCGCCTTCATCACGCTTTCGCGCAGATCGGCCGTCACCATGTCCAGGCGGCGGCTGAGCAGTGTCATGTTGGGGTCGGAAGCGGTGGCCTGCAGCACCTGGTTGCGAGTCAACACCAGTTCGCCCACCAGGTTCATCATCCGGTTCAGCAGCGCCACGTCCACCCGCAGAGTGCTTTCCGCGGCGCTTCCCGTCCCCAGCCCCATTCCCTGGGCGCGCGGCCGGGCAGCGCAACCCTCCGCTTCCGGGTGCGCCTCGTGAACGGAAGCGGCCACAGGCTCTTCCTGAATTCGCGCCGGCTCCGGCGCCAATTCGGCGGCGGGAAGAGGCTGGCTTGGAGGCTCTTGAGGCGCGGCCTGGGTTTCCAGCCGCGGCCTTGCGGATCGGTGCGCCGCGCGGCGGGCGCCGGCCTTGGCCAGAACCGGTTGCTCGACAGTTTCCACCACCGCACCCGGCTTCGTGCCCTGCAACTCTTCCAGACGGCCAATCAGCGCCGCATCTTCGCCCTCGCCCTCCTTGTCCTTGTCTTCGATGGTCTTCAGAATCGCGCGCAGTCCGTCCAGCAGTTGCAGCAGGCCGGTGATCGTCGGACCGTCCGCGGTCAGCTTGCCGTCGCGCAGCAGACCCAGCAAATTCTCCCCCGCGTGGGCCAGCTTCTCCAGCCGCTTGAAGCCAAGAAACCCGGTGGTTCCCTTGATCGTGTGCACCGATCGGAAGATCTCCGCCAGCAGCCCCGCATCCCGCGGCCGCCCCTCCAAGTCCGTCAGGCACCGCTCCATGCGGTCCAGCCCTTCCTGGCTCTCGATCAGGAACTCCCTCGTCAATTCATCCATCGCGTCCGCTCATCCGCCCCTCCGGGACAAACTTCACCGGCACACGGGGCACTCAACCCGTTTATCGGTGCGAATGGAATCAACTTGAGCGGCGCAACGCGGGAAAGAAGGTCCTGAATCCGGTACGCGCGGCTCTGCGCCTTGACCTTCTCTGGCTTTTCAACTTGGGACTGGGGGAGCAGTTTTCCTCCCGCATCTTCCGTTTCCGGCGTATAGGTTGAGAAGAGATGCTTTTGCCTCAAAGCTCGCGCTGCAAGCAGAACGGAGACTGGATGAACGATCAATACCCGATGGAACCCGCGCTCGTGAACCTGCTCGATTTCGCGCGGGTGGCCGCCCTGAACGCCTATGCGCCCTACTCCGGCTTCAAGGTAGGCGCAGCCCTCAAGCTGACCAATGGGGAAATCGTAACTGGGACCAACGTCGAAAACGTGAGTTATGGACTTACGATCTGCGCGGAGCGTTCCGCCTTGGTCCGTGCCGTTTCGAAATTCGGGCCTGAAATCCGCATCGAGGCCGCCGCCATCGTCAACCTCAACGATGCCCCCAGCCCTCCCTGCGGCGCCTGCCGCCAGATGCTGGCCGAGTTCATCCTGCCGGAGGCGTCGGTGGTCTTCCCGGCCGCCGACGGCGTCCGCAATATGCCCTTTTCGGAATTGCTGCCGCTGGGCTTCGACATGAAGCTGAAATAGCTCCTCGTATCCCTGGTTGCAAATCGCCCGGAAAGCATCGCGCGGGGAACGGCCGCCGCTTCGCCATCGAGCGGATGCGCCTAGGGCCTCTCAGCCGCCCAAAGTAAAGACGACGCTCACCGTCGTTTCCACCTCCACCGGCTCATCGTTGATCCGGTAGGGTCTGTAACGCCAGCTTTTCACTGCATCCAGCGCGGCCTGCTGCAACATGGGCGGCCCGCTGACCACACGAAGCGATTCAACCGTTCCCTCTTTTGAAATCCTCGCCTGAAGGACCACGGTGCCCTGCACACGGGCGGCCTTGGCGATCGGCGGATAGATCGGTTCTGTTTTTTGAAGCAGCAGGCCGGTGGCTACGCCGGATGAGATGGAGAACTTGCTGCGAGCCGTGGGGTTGGCCTCTTCGACCTCAGGCTTCTCCGCCTCGGGGACCGAAGCAAGCAAAGGCACATCGCGCAGAACGATGCCATTAGGAAATGTCAGACTTATGCTCCTGGAACCCGGAGTAAAGCCCTCATAGACCCAGACACAATGCACCGGTATCCCCGATGAAAGTTGGATCTGGGTCTCCCTGGGCCCTGAAAGCTCTCCAAACCAGGCATCCGATCTCCTGAAGCTTCCGCCCTGGTCGTCGTTCATCGAGCCGGAGGCCTTATTCATGAAGGTTCCATAAACTCCTTGCCCAATATACGTTTGTTCCCCGGTGCAAATCACCTGCCCGGCCTTCGCGCGGCACTCTTTTACTGAGAGTCTGATGCTGCCGTTATCCGCTGTAATCGTCTCTGGCGTGGCTCTCCCGGCAGGATTGACGACCTCCGCCGGCTGGCCGAATCGCTTCATCTCATTCGACTCCAGGTCTGGATCGGTGAACCCGGCGGGGTCCGGCAACTGGCTGAACATGTTCTCCGGCGACCGGAAGAATGCGCGCACAATCAGACCGGTCTCCGGATCCACCAGAAAGTCGGGAAGATACGAGGAGTAATTCCTCACATCGACCCGAATCAGCAACAGAATTCCACCCTTGGTCAAAGTGCCGTCGTGGGACGCATTGGCGCTGGTGATCTTGCTGAAATACTCCTCCCACTTGGGCGATTTCATCTGCTCCAGGGGCAGGCCGGGTGAAGCATAACGAGAAGCTACATCCCACCTGCCTGCCCTAACGGCAAAGATGAACTGACGCACCGCTTCCTTGGCTGACTCGATCTCCGCCGCGAAGTTGTCGTTTTCTACCCGCAGCAGCATGAAGGAACCCAAGTAGGATTGAAACGTGAACACCTGCGCCTTCGCGCTCGAGGGCTTGAAGAGCGTGCGCACGCGCGCCTCGAAAACCGGGCCGGGCCGCTCGATGATCGATGCGACGTAGTCGGCTTTGTAGCTGAAAGGCAGGCAGATTCCGTCCAGTTGCCGCGCGTCGTTCAGAACATCGCCGGAGAGAAACGCGCGCGCCGCCTGCGGATTCCCCTCATCCAGGGACTGATAAATCCTCGTCAGAATGCCGGGGATATCTCTCCTCGCCTGACCCAGCAGCGCCTGCGGCACTTCCCTGGCCGGCAAATTCCCCTGGGATGCGCCTCCATTCGCCCCCGGCGATAGCCGCCGTCCGGCCTCGGCGCCCTTGGGAACGCGCGCATCGATCGCCGCCAGCGTCAAAGGCCCCGCGCCTTTGGCCCGCAGCGATTCGACGATCGCCGTGCTGGGTGTAAAGGCCAGCCCCCGGCTCTGGATTTGGGTGCGCATCGTCGAATCCGGCACATGATTCGACACCAACTGTTCAACCTGGGCAAGAGTCAGTTTGGGAACGGCCGGCTGAGCGGCCAGACTCCGGCACCAGAGAACGGCCGCGACCAGAAAGAAGATCGAGAGGCATACGGCGCCCAGGCGCCGGAACCTCCACGAGGGAAGAAAGAACCAATCGACTTTCATGAAACAGCCTCCCGGATTTCAACTCGTGGCAATCCCAGTCCACCGCTAATCCCGTCGCGCAAGAACCGCTCTCCCGAGGGAGCACGCCGAAGCCGGGTCCCCGCTCGGCGCGGGGACCCGCTCTTTTCAAAGCGCCGGAGAGGTCGCCGTGCACTCCTCTCCTTGCAGCGCATAGCGGACCACACCCGTGGAGTCGGCGCAGAAGGTGCGGCCTGCATGGCCGGCGGTGGGCTTGCCCACGACGAAGTAGTTGAAGTTCGTTCCGCCGGTCGACGTCCCAGCGGGAATGCTGAGAACAAACTGGTAGTTGTTCCTGGTTCCCGTGGCTAGATCCGCGCCGATAAAGCCGGAGTGGTTCTCGTCCATCGAGTTCCCGTCGGCGGGTGGGCCCAGTTTGCCAAGGGAATCCGTAAACCCCCTCGCCGGATAGGCGTTTGAATAGCTCGCCTCGGCAACCGTCAGCAGGCGCACCAGTTGCAGAGCGGTGCTCTCGTTGTCGATGTCCTGGGCCAGCGAATCCAGCATCGCTCCCTTGTACGGGCCGGCCAGCACCTTACCCGATGTGGAGATGGGGGCAAATGTCCCGCCGACATTGCCGTAGAACACCTTTCCGAAGACACCGGCAACGCCGGTAAGGACCTTCGCCGGCTTGATCGCCCACTTGCCGTCCCTGGTAAGCAAGCCCATCCCGTCATTGGTCGAAGCCGGTTCCAGGTCGCCTTCCCTCGCTTGGATGTTGTACTGGCCCGGATTGACGACGTACTTGCCCTGCTTGTTGATTGTGCCCGCATGTCCCTCGACAACAACAACCGCCAGACCGCCGGAAAACATGGTGACCCCATCGAATTGCGGATTGATAACGATCTTCCCAGACGTGTTGATGTAACCCCACTTGTTGTTCATTCGGACCGCCGCCATACCCTCTGAGAAAGTCGTCACGGTGTCGAACTGCGGCCTGATGGCGAAGCTCCCGCTGTGGTCGATATAGCCGCACCGGCCTTCGCAGATCCCCGCCAGGCCGTCGGAAAATCCATCGACATCGGCGGATTGGAAGTGGGGTTTGATCGCATAGCTCCCCGACTTGTTGATGAATCCCCAACCGCCATCCGCGCGTACGGCCGCCAGGCCGCCATGAAAGTCCCCGGCCTCATAGAATTGCGGATTGATGGCATACTGCCCGCTCTTGTCGATATAGCCGGTCTGGTTCCCCAGGTGGACCCTCGCCAACCCCTCAATGAATGGGCTCACGCCATCGAACTGGGCAGCGATCGCCAGCTTCCCTGAGGTATCGATATAGCCCCATTTGCCATCCTTTATCACGCCGCAAAGCCCCTCGCTGAAGGCCACCGGATGGCCCAAAACGGAAGTGCCCGCATAGGCATCCCATACCGGCTGGATAACGACCTTGCCCTCGGCATCGATGAAGCCTGTCTTCACCGTCTTTCCATCCGCGCTCAGCCCCTGAAAGGGATAGATCCCAGGGTCCTGCGCCTTGTAGGCCCCCGCGGGACGATGGAACCACCACCATGCCACGCCGCCCAGAACCGCCAGCAGAATCACCAGGCCCCAAACCAGCTTTCTGCGCAGAGACGCAGGCCGGCTCGGGACCGGAGCCGCCTCAACCGAACTCACCGCAGCGCCTGAACCCGCCACTCCGCTTCCTTCGCCGCCCGCATGGATCGCCGCGCCGCACTTCCCGCAGAACCTGCGGCCTTCCCCAATCTCGCTGCCACAATCCGGACAAAACATCGGATTCCCTCGCTTTCTCGCCGTTTCAACGCGCTGTTTTTCCCACGCTTGCGATGGTGATCAACCCGCCCGCCGCGATGGAACAGAAACCCAGCCCCATCAGCCAGAGCCCCGCTCCCGCTACCGACTGAATCAGCGGCACAAAGAGCAGCTCGACAATGATCCCCGGCCCGCAGATCGATCCGATCATCACTTGGAAGCCGCCCATCAGCAGCTTCTGCGGAGAAGCCGCTCTGCGGGAGAAATAGAACAACACGCCCGAAGCGATCGCCGCCAGCAGGATGAGATAGACAGCGCCCACAACTTTGGCCATGTCTACACCGGAGAGGCTGACATGATTGAGTTCCGATGCGCCCAACTGGCCCAACAACCCCGAAAGAGGCCCCATATCTGGGGTGGAAACCCATGGCAAGAAGAAGCCGAACGCGGCGGCGATCGCTCCCGCTCCAATGAACTTCTCTCCTAGCGACAGGGAATTGAGGAACGATTTTCCCATCGCCGCCACTTCTGCCGCCGAAGGGGGTGCAGGCGGCGCGGCTGCCGGCCGGCTGATGGGTGCTTCGACATTCGGAATCGATCTGGACCGCAAGTCGGCTCCGCAAAACTCGCAAAACAAGACGCCATTGGCATTTGCATTGCCACAGGCAGAACAGTTCATGAACAGTCTCCTTCCAGGTTGTTGGTGCTGACTTCGCATGGCCAAAGGGATTGCATCTCCCGGCAGACTCCGGCTGGCCGCTTCCGAAGAATCGCAGGATGTCCAGCACCCACGATTGGGAGCGGCAATTCTAGATGAGGGAGAGAACGGCGGATCATACGCAACCCAAGAACGGCGTGTCAAGAAGCAATCTGAGGAGAGCCGGCTGCTTCCGCTCGGAAGGGTGCGCGAATCATCTCTCGAAAACGGACTCCGGCAACTCTTGCGATAATTCCATCAGCCAACAGAACGAGGTCTCGGCCGCCATGTCGAACTTAGCAACCACCCCCCTCCACACCATCGACCTGATCCGCAAAAAGCGCGACGGCGGCGCTTTGGACGCCCACGAAATCGGGTTTCTGGCCGCCGGCGCGGCCGATGGCTCCATCCCGCCGGAGCAGCTCTCCGCATGGCTGATGGCCTGCTTTCTGCGTGGCCTCTCGCTGGAAGAGACCCGCTCGCTCACCTTGGCCATGCGCGATTCCGGGGAGAAGTTCTCGCCCGCCGGCCTGGGAAAGGTCGCTGTCGACAAGCACTCCACCGGCGGCGTGGGTGACAAGACCAGCTTCCTGGTGGCTCCCATCGCCGCGGCCTGCGGACTGGCCGTACCCATGATCAGCGGCCGCGCCCTGGGCCACACCGGCGGCACGCTGGACAAACTCGAATCCATCCCCGGCTACCGCACCGCCCTCTCGCTGTCCGAATTCGAGACAGTTCTGGCCCGCTGCGGCGCTTCCATCGTCAGCCAGACCCCGGCGCTGGTGCCCGCCGACCGCGTGCTCTATGCGCTGCGCGATCGCACCGGCACGGTCGAAAGCCCTGGCCTGATCTGCGCATCCATCCTCAGCAAAAAGCTCGCCGCCGGCCTCGATGCGCTGGTCCTGGACGTGAAGACCGGCTCCGGAGCCTTTCTGCGCAAGCGCGAAGACGCCGAATACCTGGCCGCCCTCATGGTAGCTACCGCCGAAGCCGCCGGAACCCGCACCGTAGCCCTCCTGACCGACATGAGCCAGCCTCTGGGCCGCGCCGCCGGTAACTGGATCGAGCTCGCCGAGTCGGTCGAGCTGCTGCGTGGCCAGCGTCCCGCCGAAAGCGAGAACCTGCGCGAGTTGTCGCTGATTCTGGCCGGCTGGATGATTCATCTGGGCGGCCAGGCCGCCACGCCGGAAGCAGGCTATGCCCGCGCCGAATCCGCCCTCGCCGACGGCTCCGCCTTGCGCGTCTTCTTCGCCATGATCGAGGCCCAGGGCGGCGACACAAAAGTCTTCGACCATCCGGCAGCCTTCCACAAACCCGGCGCCACCCAGGTGCTCCAAGCCTGGGAAAGCGGCTTTATCTCGCAGATGGACACCACCCAGATCGGCTGGGCCGTGCAGCGCCTGGGCGCAGGACGCGAGAAGGCCGGCGAGCCCGTCGATCCCCACGCCGGCATCCTCTTCCATGCCCGCCGCGGCGCGCGCCTCCAGACGAGCCAGCCCATCGCCACGCTCTACGCCACCCGCCCCGAGTTTCTGCCCGAGCCCATCGACCTCTTGAAGCAGGCCATCTCCTTCTCCAAGAGTCCGCCTCCCGCCGTGCCTTTGGTCAGCCGCGTTTTCACCCGCGAAGCGGCTCAGAACCATCTGCGCAATGCTGTAAGGTAGTTTTCAGTTGTCAGAGGATGATTTGCGAAGTTTCGCCCGCTTCAGCCAATTGCGGCCAGGACTCGGCAATTTGGTTGCCCTCAGCCCTTCCTAGCGAAACGCCAATCGGTCGCAAACTGACCACTGACCACTGATAACTGACAACTGATAACTGCTCTTCAAGGAGTTCGTTTTGGATCGATTTACCGGAGTGCTGGGGATTTTGGCCGTGCTGCTCGCGGCCTGGCTGGGTTCCACGGACCGCAAACATATCCGCTGGCGCACCGTGGCCTGGGGACTGGGCCTGCAAGTGGTCTTTGCCTTCTGCGTGCTCCGCTTCACCTATGGCCAACAGGCGATGGCCTGGGCGGGCGGCGTCATCAATGCCATGCTGGCCTCCACCTTCGCCGGCACCAAGGTTCTCTTTGGACCGCTGGGCGTACCCACGGGCTCAATGGGCGCCATCTTCGCCTTCCAGGTCCTGCCCACCATCATCTTCATCTCCGCCTTCTTCGCGGTGCTTTATCACATCGGGGTGATGCAGATCGTCATCCGCGGCCTGGCCTGGGCCATGCTCAAAACCATGCGCATCTCCGGCGCGGAAAGCATGAACGTAGCCGCCAGCATCTTCATGGGCCAGACCGAGGCACCGCTCACCATCCGCCCGTTCCTCTCCAAAGCCACGCGCAGCGAGCTGATGACCATCATGACCAGCGGCATGGCCCACGTCTCCGGCGGCATCATGGCCATGTACATCGCGCAGGGCGTTGAGGCCAAACACCTGCTCGCCGCCGTTATCATGACCGCGCCGGGCACCATCCTGCTCTCCAAAATGCTCGTTCCTGAGACTGAAGTACCCGCCACCGAAGGCCGCGTCGTCATGCCCAAGGACGAAGAGCATAAGGAAGAAAACTTCATCGGCGCCATCGCCCGCGGCACCATCGACGGCGGCAAGCTGGCCATGAACGTGGCCATCATGCTCATCAGCTTTCTGGCCCTCGTGGCCCTGCTCGATAGCCTTTTGCTCTGGGTCCATGGCGGCCTGCCCTGGGTTCCGGGCTCGCTCGGCCAGATTCTTGGCTTCGTGGGCGCTCCTGTGGCCTGGCTCATCGGCGTTCCCTGGCATGACTGTAGCGCCATCGGCAACCTGCTTGGCACTCGTATGGCGCTCAATGAAGTGATCGCCTACATCGCGCTGGGCACGCAGAAAGCCATGCTCGCGCCGCGCTCCTTCACCATCGCCACCTTTGCCCTGTGCGGATTCGCCAACCTGGGCTCCATCGGCATGCAGATCGGTGGCATCGGCGCCCTCGTTCCCGAGCGCCGCAACGATCTGGCCAAACTCGGCGTCCGCGCCATGCTCGCCGGCACCATGGCTAACTTGATTTCAGCTTCCATCGCCGGCATGTTTCTGGGCTAGTTCAGGCCCTGATGCTTCTTGTAACTCGCTGTCATCTTGAGCGAGCGCAGCGAGTCGAAAGCCTGCCCTGAGCACAGTCGAACGACCCGCGTTTCCGTCATTTCCCAGCCCAAAAAACTTCCGTGCCCCATCCTTTTCGCGTTCTTTGCGAAAAGGGTGGGAAAGCGTGAATCTCAATCGGCCACGCTCCCCGCCTGCAACCGCCTGACCCGGTAAAAAATCGTCAGCGCCGTCACCGACCCGCACGTCAGCAAACTCGCCGCCATCCCCAGGATCAGCGAAAGATCCTGCTGGTAGAGCCCATGCACAATCCCGATGGCCTGCAAAATACTGAAGCCGCCAAAGGTAATCAGTGAAATGCCCTCATCGCTCTTCTTGCGCCACACCGCCAGCACCTGGGGCACAAAGAGCAGCGCGTTGCACCCCAGTCCCAATCCGAAAATCACCGCGACAATCTGCTTCATCCCCTGCCTCTCCCGTGAATCGAAGGATGCCGTTCGTTCTATCCTCTCATTCCGGCGGAAACCGGCTTTGTTATCCTGACTCCGTGGAATATGAACGCCTGCTCTATCCGCCATACGATGCGCCGCTCATGGAGGCCTACGGCGGCCGCTTCGAATCCGCCTACGTCATCCTTCACCCCTTTGTCGCCGTCCCCGATCATCTCGCCTGGAAGGCGACGAGACTGTATCCGAGCGACGAGCAGATTGGCCGCCTGGGAACAAAATACCCGTGGGCTCGCGTTGCCGCTGAAACCGGGCTGCGCACCTGCGACAAGCTGAGCCAGGCCCTGCTCACTTCCATCGGAGCGATCGACGAGGATTTGCGCGACGATCCGGCCCGCGACGCGCTCCAGAGCTTCCTTGAATCCGAGCCCGTCTGGATGCCCGAAGAAGGCCGCTTCGAGCCCTTGCTGCGGCCGGATTTTCTTGCCGCGTTTGAAACCGCCGGCCACGATGAATTGATCTTTGTCCCTGAGTTTCCCAACGCCGATCCGATGCAAAAACTCAGCGTATCCGGGCTCCGGAATCGCGAAGAAGCATTTCCCTCCCGCGGCACTCTCGCGGCCCTCGATGCCTCCTTTCTCTTCACCGTCGATTGGGACAGCTTCTTCACGCTCTTCTACGGCCCGCGCGCGTCTGTTGCCGAAGTGGTCCGCCGCAACAACCTGGAAGGCTTCTTCGCAACCCCCACCACCGAGCACTTCTGGTTCAATTACTCGCTGGGCTGCTGTGTCATCACGATGGCGCCCGATGGCTGGATGGCCGATTGAAAGCTCGTCCGTCCCCTCTCCGACTCTGCTTGTCGAGTCCGCCTCTTGACACTTCGCAATTTGCGAAGTAATCTGAGACCGTGCATATCGTCACGATCAAGCGCTTGCAGCAGGCTTCTGAGGAGCACCGCGAGGCAGCTCAGGAGATCGGCTCTTGGGCAAGAATCGTGAAATCGGCTCGATGGCGGAACTTTCAAGAGTTGCGGGCAAGTTTCCCCGATGCGGACGATGTTGACGGCTTTGTCGTCTTCAATATCCGGCACAACCGCTACCGGCTCATCGCTGCCGTTCACTATGCAAAGGCGATTGACGGACGCATGACTCTGGGGCATGTGTACATTGGGTCGTTCATGACGCACAAGGAATACGACAGGTGGTGCGCCGCGACCGGGAAGAAGAGGGCGGAATGGCTACACTTCTAGCAAACCCGACGAAGATGATCGAGCGCGGAGCGCCTCACCTGATTCGCTCCGAGGAGCAGCTTGAGGCCTACACCAAGGCCCTCTACCACCTGACTTCAGAACCTCACCCAACGCCGGCTCAAGTCGAAGCGATCGAATTGCTCACTCTTCTCGTCGAACGTTATGAAGGGGAGCACTATGGGATTCCACAGGCGTCTCCAGCCGATGTGCTCCGCTTCCTTCTTGACCGGCATGGTCTGAAGCAGCGCGACATCGCCGCTGACCTCGGCGGAGAAAGCGTCGTCTCTGAAGTGCTTTCCGGAAAGCGCAAGCTGAATGCTGCGCACATCGAACTGCTCAGCAAGCGGTTCCATGTCTCGCCGGCCGTCTTCTTCCCTGCCTGAAAACCTCCGGCCTTGTAGAATGTGCGAAGCGCATCCTCAGGCCCAATCATGACCTATTTCGACCAAGTCTCTGAAGCCGCGGCGTTTCTGCAAAGCAGAATCGGCGCTCTCCATCCTCAAATCGGCATCGTGCTCGGCTCCGGACTGGGCGCGGTCGCCGATGCTGTCGCCGAGCCGGTCGCCGTTCCTTACGCCGAGATTCCGCATTTTCCCCAGTCCACCGTCGAGGGCCACACGGGCCGCATCGTTGCCGGCCTTCTCGGCGGCGCGCCTGTCCTCCTCATGCAGGGCCGGGTGCATTTCTACGAGGGCTACACCCCGCGGCAGGTTACCTTCCCGATGCGCGTCCTGGGCGCGCTGGGAATCCGCGCCGTTGTCCTCACCAACGCCGCCGGAGGCATTGCCGAGGGCTACCATCTGGGCCAGCTTGTCGCCCTCGCCGATCACATCAATCTCATGGGCTGGAACCCGCTGGTGGGCGAAAACGAACCGCGGTTCGCCCGCCAGCCCGACGCAGGCCTGCGCTTCTTCGACATGACCGAGGCCTACTCGAAGCGCCTCCGCGCCTTGGCGAAGCAAGCCGCTGCGGACGAAGGCTTTCCCCTCGAAGAGGGCGTCTATCTGGCCGTCAGCGGGCCCAGCTTTGAAACGCCCGCCGAAATTCGCGCCTTCCGCACCATGGGCGCCACGCTGGTGGGCATGTCCACCGTGCCGGAAACCATCGTCGCCCGCCACATGGGCATCGAGGTGCTGGGCATCTCCTGCGTCACCAACCTCGCCGCCGGCCTGGGCGCAACCCCCTTGAGCCACGAAGAGGTCTTCGAGACCGGACGCCAGGTCGAGCACCGGCTGGCGCGGCTCTTCGAGCGCCTCATCCCCGGAATCGCCGCGTTGCCCCATCCGGGAGTCAGTCACCCGTGAGCGAGAGCACCCCACAAACTGCACGCCTTCCCTTCCCGCCCGTGGTCCTGGCCATCGCCGGCTGTTCCGGTTCCGGCAAAACCACGCTGGCCGCTGAACTGACCCGCAACCTCGGCGGCATCCACTTCTCGCTCGACAATTACTATCGCGATCTGGCTCACTTGCCCTTGGCCGAACGCGTCCGCCAGAACTTCGACGACCCGGCGCTTATCGAGAACTCATTGCTCGCAAGCCACGTTGCGGCGCTGGCCCGCGGCGAGGCCATCGGGCGTCCCCTCTACGACTTCTCGACCTACACCCGCATTCCCCACCAGACTGAAACCGTCCGCGCCGATGCTTTTCTCCTCGTCGAGGGCCTGTTTTCTCTCTACTATCCGGAATTGCTTCCGCTCTACCAGTTGCGCGTCTACATCGACACGCCCGATGAGCTCTGCTTCGAACGCCGCCTCAAACGCGACATCGAAGAGCGCGGCCGCACGCCCGAGTCGGTGCGCCATCAATATGAGGCCACCGTCCGGCCCTCGAGCCTGGCTTTTGTCCGGCCCTCCGCCGCGCACGCCGACCTGGTTGTCGATGGAACCGGCGCGCTAGACTGG
Organism: Occallatibacter sp.; assembly: GCA_049515995.1. Taxonomy (GTDB): domain Bacteria; phylum Acidobacteriota; class Terriglobia; order Terriglobales; family Acidobacteriaceae; genus Telmatobacter. The sequence continues at coordinate 61,262 of JBEKTO010000014.1, forward strand.
AAGGTAGAGCGGGTCCTGACCGAAATGCGCAGTCGAGGGCTTTTGCGGACCTTTCCGGGCTGAGAAGCATCCATTCTCGGCTGCCAACTCTGGTTCATTCACCGAAGATTCATCGGGGAACAATCGGAATCAGGCCCTCGTAGAGATAACGTGAGCACGATGGCGAGCAAATCCCCAAACTCGATGAAGCGGAAGGCGGCCATGTGGCTGCGCCAGGGCATCTCGCCCCGCCGCCTGGCGCTCACGCTCGCGCTAGGATTCGCCATCGGCTGCATTCCCGTCGTGGGCATTCCCACGGCGTTGTGCGCGCTGCTGGCGCTGGCCCTCCGGCTCAATCTGCCCGCGATTCAAGCCGCAAACTATGCCGTCATGCCGTTTCAACTGGTGCTGATTGTGCCGTTTGTGCGCTTGGGCGAATGGCTCTTCCTTTCCAGGAACAGCCATGCCGCAAATCCTGCGGCGCTGCTCCACCTTTCGCCCCTGCACCTGATCTCGCAACTGGGCTCACTGGCCGGCCTCGCCATGCTGGCCTGGCTGGTGATCGCCGTTCCGGCCGTCGCGCTCATGACCGCCACGCTCACCCCGTTGTTGCGCCGGGTTCCAGCTCTGGCCGCGGCTGAAGCCGGCGACTGAGACCCGTTCATTTCCCCGCGTAGGGGTCGGCTACCGGCTTCGCGCTCTCCAGCCATGCGGTGTAGATCATGTCGCGCAACATGCTGGCTCCAGCGGCCAGCCGTTCCGCGGTAAACTCCCGCGACTCGGTCGTCCCCTTGTCCACAAACCCTCCCACCTTCTCCAGTTGGTAGACCTTCTCCACATAGGTGGCCGTGTGGCGCAGATAAGCCACATACGCGTCGAAGATATCGCCATCGATCGCCTTGGGCGCGGTCATTTTGGCCATGACCTCGGGTTCATGCAGGTTCGCGGCCACAAACGGCCCCTCGAACTGCCAGTGAATCTGGTGGCCGGTGGTATAGCCGTTGGGATTGGGTCCCACCCAGCCGTTGTACTTGTCCGTGGTGTGCAGCGGCTGCGAGCCGTCGCCCACGTAGTGGCCCATCCAGCCGGCATAGAAGATCGCCACCTGCTCCACGGGACGCGTATCCTGGCCGGCAGCCGCCAACCGCCGGTACTCGCGCAGCGCGGCCTTCAGCCGCTCCCAGACCTCGGTGGTCTCCCAAGGCTGCAAGCCGATCTTTTCCGGCCGCTGCCCGGCGGCAAAGACTTTGGCTTCAAAATCCAGGCGGCGGCGCGGCAAAGGCCCCAGCGCGTCGGCCGGCTCCAGGTCGATAAAGTGTTCCAGCGCCTGCGCCGCGTTCAACTCCGGCTCGGCGGGCGACCGCCAGCGGTCCGGCTCGGGACCAAGATACTCGATCTCGTTCACCGCTGCCTCTGAACGCAGAAAAGCGGGCACATCGGCGGGGAGCCTGCTGGCCGCCAGCCGGTTGATCATGCGGTGGCCCTCATTGCCCCAGGCGCGGGCGGCCTGCGGTTGAGCAAAGACACAAATCAGCCCGGCCAAGGCCAGGGCTGCATCGGCGAGATGGGAAGATCGGCGCGAACGCAACATGAGGCCAGTATACGGTTGCCCGCGGCAAGTGCTGCTTCAATATCCCGCGAACTGTTCGCTCCCGTTTTCCTCAGCGCGGGGTCGTTCTGTCCCGCCGGACTCACCGCATTCTGCTTGCCGCTCTTCTCGATTGACGGTTACTGGAACGTTTCGCCCGGAGGACACCGTACCGATTTCGGCAGAGAGTTTGAGTTCAAACGCTTATACTACCCTCAAATAGCCTTGGGACCAGTTTCGGCCAGTCTACAGGCACAACACACGGCCTTTCTTGAACGGAAACGTTCTTCCGAAGGCTCCGGTCCAGAACTGCTTCGCCAGGACCGGGGCCATGGGAAATTGCCTTGGGGGAACCATGCAGAACCGGGTCAACGGAGAAACGGCAACCGGAACAGAGCAGCCTGCGCTGCTGGTCCGGGATGGCATTTCCCTGGTTTGGACCACTCTTGCAGCTCTGGCTTTTGCGCTGTCGGCAGGTGCGGTCGTCGCGCGGCTGGCAAACGGCCCCCGGTTCGATGGCCTGCTGATCTTCGCCGCCGGCTGCACCGCCGCGGCCTTGGCTTTTCGCCTGGTTGTCCGGAATCGGGTGCCCCCCGAACCCGTGAGCCCGCCCGCCGCCGAACCGCTGAAGGAACTGCTCGATTCGGCCGGCCCCATGGTCGCGGCCATCGGCCTCGATGGCCGCATGACCTACGTGAATCCTGCCGCGGAGCGGCAACTGGGCTACCATGCGGCCGAACTCATGAACGAGTGGAGCACGATGGAGGTTCTTGCTCCCAACGAGGGAGCGCGCCTGGTTGCTGAGATGGAGAAACTCTGCGCTGTCGAACGGCCGCCGGAACCCACTCCCGCGGGACGCATGGCCGCCTACTTGGACTGCGTTCGCATGATTCCTCCTAGCCAGGTACCCCCCTTCGACGCGCAGTTGCGCCGTAAAGACGGCGTTCTGCTCCCGGTTACGCTCCACATCTCCGCCCTTCGCGACGGAACCGGGGCGCTTGCCGGATTGGTGGTTGTGGCGCTGGAACAGACCGCAATCCTCCACCAGGAACTGGCGCTGCGCGAGTCGCAGGAGCGGTATCGCGATCTCTTTGAGAACTCGGTCGAGATGATTGCGACGCTCAGCCCTGGGGGACAGTTTCTCTACGCCAATCCCGCCTGGAAGCGGTGCTTCGACCTGGACAATGCCGCGCTTCTGGGCCTCGATTCTTTTGAGGATCTCTTCCGCCTCAGTGGCTCCCTCGAGGTAGCCGCGCTCTTCCGCCGCGCGTTGGATGGAGAGACGATCGATCGCGCGCCTCTGCGCCACCACACGCCCGACGGCCGCGTTCTGGAGTTGGAACTGAGCCTGAGTCAGCGGCAGAAGGCAGGCAATCCCTTGGCGGTGCGCTGCCTGCTGCGCGATGTGACCCAGCAGAAGCAGCGCGAGCACCGCTTGGCCTTGCAACTGGTAGTGAGCCAGATCGTCGGCGAAAACCCGTCTCCCGAGGTCGCGGGCGTGCGTATCCTCGAAGCCCTCTGCGTCTCCCAGGGCTGGGATGTCGCCCTCAAGTGGGAAGTCAACACCGAAGAGAACCGGCTCGAATTCTCCACGGCATGGGGCACTCCAGGCCGCCGCGCCGAGACCCTCATTCAAGAAAGCATGGGGATCACCCTGGCCAGCGGCGCCGACCTGCCGGGACGGGTCTGGCACGATGGCCGCCCCATCTGGATCTCCGATCTTGCCTCCATGCCCCCCACTCCACGCCTCGAGTCCGTTCTAAGCCACGAAATGGTCTCCGGCTGGGCGGTGCCCGTGCGCGTGGGCAACAAGGTACTGGCCGTCCTCGAATTCTATTGCCATCTCCATCTCCGCGAGGACCGCGAGGCGGTGGCGGCCATGGAGACGGTGGCGGCCTCGCTGGGACAAATGCTGGCGCGCTCCCAGGAACGCGGCCGGGCCGAGGAACTCTACCGGCAGCAGGAGATCCTGCTCGACTCCGTCGCCGACGGCATCTGCGGCGTAGACCGTCACGGCCTGGTCAGCTTTGCCAACCCCGCCGCCGCCCGTCTGCTCGGCGCCCCGGCCAAAACCCTGACGGGCAAGCCGGTGGATGCGCTGCTGCACGGCTCCGCGCCCTCCGACCGCCAATGCGGCGAGGATTGCCCGCTCCGGCGCTCCACCGTAAGCCATAAGGCCGCGGCCGGCGAAAGCACCATCTTCCGCGCCGACGGCAGCCCCTTCCCGGCCGAGTACGTCCTCACTCCCATCCTCGATCAGGGCCGTTTCTCCGGCTCCGTGCTCAGCTTCCGCGACATCAGTCAGCGCTATGCCCTCGACCGCCTCAAGGACGAGTTCATCTCCACCGTCAGCCACGAGCTGCGCACCCCCCTCACCTCGATTCGCGGCGCCCTGGGCCTGCTCTCTTCGGGCATTCTCGGCAAGGTCAACGACAAAGCGGCCAACCTGCTCCGCATTGCCCTCACCAACTCCGACCGCCTGGTCCGGCTCATCAACGACATCCTCGATCTGGAACGGATTCAGAGCGGCAAGGAACCGCTCGCCTTCCGCCCGGTGCAGTTGGCGGAGATCGTCCGCCAGGCCATCGACGGCATGGCCCCGGTGGCCGATGCCGCCGGCGTGCAACTCATCCACGACACCACCCAGGTGGAAATCGCAGCCGACCCCGACCGCTTGCTTCAGGTCATCACCAACCTGCTCTCCAACGCCGTCAAGTTCTCTCCGCCCAACTCGACCATCTCTGTGATGCTGCGCCCGGGCGTCAACGGCGTCACCCTCTCTGTCATCGACCATGGCCGCGGCATTCCCGCCGACAAGCTCGAAGCCATCTTCGGCCGCTTCCAGCAGGTGGACGCTTCAGACTCGCGTCAGAAAGGCGGCAGCGGCCTGGGCTTGGCCATCTGCCGCACCATCGTCCTGCAACACTCCGGCCGCATCTGGGCTGAGCGCAATCCCGTCTGTGGCTCTACCTTCCGCGTCTTCCTGCCCTACCAGCCGGCGCCTCCCGATCCTTCTGAAGCGCCGGGGGGAATATACGACCAGGAGCCCGGTCACGGCACGGTGCTGCTGGCCGACGCGAATGCGATTTCGCGGCCGCGAATCGCCGCTCAATTGGGCCGCCACGGCTATCGCGTCGTCGAGGCATCCACCGTGGAACAGACGTTGGCCGCGGCCAGCGAAGGCGTCGAGGCCATTCTCCTCGATACCTCCCTGGACGGCATGAACGGCTGGGAGATTCTGCCCCTGCTGCGCCGCGTGGATCCTCAGGCTCGGACGCCCATCGTTTTGCTGAGCGTTGAGAGCCGGCAGAACCAGCCCGGCCTGCCGCCCGACGCAAAAAAGACTCTGCCCGCCGACGCTCTGGGATGGGTCGCCAAGCCGCTCAATGAAGACGCGCTTCTGGGCGAATTGGCCCGCGTACTCTGCGGAACCGGCGAAAAGGCGCGCATCCTGGTCATCGAGGACGATGTCGATCTGGCGCACGTCATCGGCGAAGTCTTCGCCCGCGACACGATCACCGTGCAGTTGGCCTACTCTCTCCAGTCGGCGTTGGATGCATGTTTCACCTTTCAGCCGCACCTGCTGGTGCTGGACATCGGTCTGCCCGACGGCGACGGTTTCAACATGGTGGACTGGCTGCGCAAACACGAGGATCTGGCCCGCCTGCCGCTGGTGGTCTACTCCGGCCGCGAGCTCTCACCCACCGAACGCCGCCTGCTGACCCTCGGACCCACCCACTTCCTCACCAAGGCCCGCGTGCAGCCGCAGCAACTCGAGGCGCTGGTTTTGACCTTGCTGCGCAGCTCGCGCCAGCTGGACGAGGCTTCTGCTGCGGAGATGCCGGTCCGGAAATCTTAACCGAGCCGCTCTCTGCACATGGCTCTCCGGGACCCCTTTGAATCCCCAGGGACTTTGACCGCCATTGCTCAACTGGACTCCCTTCGGGCCGGCCAGCCTCTGCGGCCATCGACAATGCCGCCGCGACGTTCCACAATGGTTGCGGAGGATGTCCCACCGTGGCGCACAAGATCCTGATTATTGACGACGAAGAGGATATACGCGAGGTGGCCGCCCTCAGTCTTGAAACCGTAGCCGGTTGGGACGTGGTCATGGCCAACTCCGGAGCCCAGGGTCTGGCGCGCGCCATCGAGTACCAGCCCGACGCCATTCTGCTCGACGTGATGATGCCCGGCATGGATGGTCCCACCACCTTCCGCGAACTGCGCAAGAATCCAGCCACTGCTCGCATCCCGGTCCTGCTGCTCACCGCCAAGGTGCAGAGCTCCGATCAGCGCCGCTTCGCCGATCTGGGCGTCGAGGCCGTGCTCTTCAAGCCCTTTGACCCGCTCACGCTCTCCACGCAGATTGCCAGCGTGCTGGGCTGGAACTGAAAGGCGCTTCAACCATGGCCGCCGCCGGACAGCCCGCTCTGAGCCAGGCCCTCGACCGCATGTGGAACCGGTTTCTGCCCGAGATCGAGGAGCGGATCGCCATCCTGGAGACTGCAGCCGCGGAGTTTGCCGCCCTCACGCTCTCAACCGAACAATGCGAAGCGGCCACTTCCGCCGCCCACAAGCTGGCCGGCGTCCTGGGCATCTTCGGTCTCGCCAGGGGCACCGATCTGGCCCGCGAACTGGAGAATCTGTACTCCCGCCCAAACGGTCCCGAACCCGCCATTGGCGCCCGCCTCGCCTCGCTTGCCGCCGAACTGCGCACCATGATCGAGAGCCGCAGGTAAGCCCCGCACACTCCTGAGGAATTACACTTTTCATTGGTGATACCGCCCGATCCATTTGCGCCCCAGCTTGACCTCAGCTTTGAGGAGCCGCGCCACGCCCGCCGCATCTGGCCCGTCCGCGAGCTGGTTGGCCAGGTCCGCGAACTGGTCGAACTCGAATACGGCGACGTCTGGGTCGAGGGCGAAATCTCCAACTTCCGCCCCGCTCCCTCCGGCCACGTCTACTTCACGCTCAAGGACGCCGACGCGCAACTGCCCGTGGTCCTCTTTCGCCGCCAGGCCATGCTGCTGCGCTTCCGCCCCGAGGACGGCCTGCACGTGCTGGTCCGCGGCCGGGTCAGCGTCTATGAACAGCGCGGTCAGATGCAGTTGGTGGCCGAAACCATGGAACCGGTCGGCGCCGGCTCGCTGCAACTGGCATTCGAACAGCTCAAGGAGCGGCTCAAGGCCGAAGGCCTCTTCGATGCCGACCGCAAGCGTCCGCTGCCCGCTTTTCCCCGCACCGTCGGCATCGTCACCTCGCCCACCGGCGCCGTCATCCGCGACTTCCTCAATATCGTCGCCCGCCGCCACTCCGGCCTCAATGTGCTGCTCTTCCCCGTCTCCGTGCAGGGCGATCAGGCCCCCGCCGAGGTCGAGACCGCGCTTGCCGAGTTGAACGCCTCGGGGCTGGTGGATATCATCGTCCTCGCCCGCGGCGGCGGATCGCTCGAAGATCTGGCCGCCTTCAACAGCGAGCGTGTGGCCCGCGCCATCGCCGCCTCCCGGCTGCCCGTGGTTTCGGCCATCGGCCACGAAACCGACTTCACCATCGCCGACTTCGCCGCCGACCTCCGCGCGCCCACGCCCTCCGCCGCCGCGGAGCTCATCACCGAAGCCCAGCACAGGATCGCCGAACACCTCGCCGACCAGGACCACCGCCTGGAACGCGCGGCCCGCTTTCAACTGCTGCAAGCGCGGCAGCGCCTCACGCGCCTGCCCATCAGCCGCGCTGAGGCGCGCATGACCACGCTGATTCACCGCTCGGCCCAGCGCCTCGACGACTTCTCTCTGCGCCTTGAAGCCGCCGCCAGCGACCAGCTCCGCCAGCGCCAGCGTCATGTCGCCGATCTCGCCGCCGCCGTGCTCCGCCACGATCCGCGCCAGGGTCTGGCCCAGGCCAGCGAACGCCTTGCCGCCTGCCGCACACGCCTCGACCGCTCGCTGGAGCGCGCCATCCATGCTTCCGCATCCACAGTCGGCGCCCTGGATGCCCGTCTGCACTCGCTCTCGCCGCTGGCCGTCCTCGATCGCGGCTACGCCCTGGTGCTCGACGCCCAAGGCGGCCTGGTCCGCTCCACGGCCCAGCTCGCGCCCGGCGACAAGATCGCCACGCGCCTCTCCGATGGGACCTTCACCAGCCGCGTTGAAGCTGCGGCGCAAAACAAAAGTAAAGAGAAGAGAGTATGACCACTGCCACTGCACGCAAACTCTTCGGCACCGACGGCATTCGCGCCGCGGCCGGTAAAACGCCTCTCGACCCGACTACCATCTTCGCCGTGGGGCTGGCGCTGGGGCACTCCCTGCGCGACATGGCCGTCGAACCCAAGGTCATTCTGGGCCGCGACACGCGCGAGTCGGGCCCCTGGATCGCCGCCACTCTGGCCGCCGGCCTGCGCCAGGCAGGCGCGCGCGTCGAGAGCGCGGGCGTAATCACCACTCCCGCTGTTGCCTTCCTCGCCCGCACCCACGGCTTCCACGCCGGCGTGGTCATCTCCGCCTCCCACAATCCCTGGCGCGACAATGGCATCAAGCTCTTCGGCGCCGATGGCTTCAAGCTCGCCGATGCCGTCGAACTCGCGATGGAAGACGAAATCCTCCATCATGCGGCGCGGATCGCAGCGCCCGACCCCGCCAGCCTGCCGCCGGTCGAGGACAATCCCGCCTTCCAGGCCGACTACATCCAGTTCCTCATCGATTGCGTGCCCGGCCTCTCGCTGGCCGGCCTGCGCATTGTGGCCGACTGCGCCAACGGAGCCGCGGCAGCCGTCGCGCCCGAGCTCTTCCACCGCCTGGGCGGAGAAGTAACCCTCCTCAACATCGTGCCCGACGGCCGCAACATCAACGACCAATGCGGCGCTCTCCACCCGGCCTACGTCGCGGCGGAAACAAAGGATCGCGGAGCAGACCTTGGACTCACCTTCGACGGCGACGCCGACCGCTGCATGTTGGCCGGAACGCACCTCAACGTCATCAACGGCGACGCCATCCTACTGATGGCCGCGCGCGACCTGAAGGCCCGCGGACTGCTCACCGGCGATCTGGTCGTCGCCACCACCATGTCCAACATGGGCCTTGAAGCCGCACTCAAGCGCAGCGGCATTCGTATGCTCCGCGCGCCCGTCGGCGACCGCTACGTCCTCGAGCAGATGCAGATCCACAACGCGGCGCTGGGCGGCGAGCAGTCCGGCCACATCCTGCTGCCTCATCTGGCCACCACCGGCGACGGCCTGCTCACCGCCCTGGTCGTTCTCGATCTGATCGCCCGTTCGGGCAAGAGCATCGACGAATTGACCGCGGACCTCAAGGTCTTTCCGCAAGTCATCGTCAACGTGAAGGTGCGCGAGAAGAAGCCGCTGGAATCCATCCCGGCCGTAGCCGCGGCCATCCGCGCCGCCGAAGAGGAATTGAAGGACTCCGGCCGCGTCGTCATCCGTTACAGCGGCACCGAACCTCTGGCCCGCGTCATGATCGAAGCCGAAAGCGAAGACGCGATGCGCCTCCACGCCAACGCCATCGCCGGCGCCATCCGCGCCGAACTCGGCGTGTAGACGTGAAAATGAAGATCGGATTGGTTGCCCCACCCTCGCCGCTGTCATTCCGAGCGGAGCGCAGCAAAGTCGAAGAACCTGCGTCTTGATCCTTTGCGGCTAGAACGGAACCATAGTCGGCGTATCCCGAAAGCGCGGCATTGCAATCGACGCGACCATCAGCGAGCGGCGACCCTGAACAAAGTGAAAAGGGCATAGGATTCTTGGAAACGCCGTAGGGTGGGATACATAACTCCCCGGCTGTGCCGCCACAGTCGAATCTCCGCCTTACTTCAAATCCCGCCAGTTCGGTCCGAAGCCCAAATCCGCCACCAGCGGCACACTGAGCTTCACCACGCCTTCCATCTCCGCGCGCACCAGCGCTTCAATCTCCGCGGTCTCGTCCGCGGGCACCTCGAAGAGCAGTTCGTCGTGCACCTGCAAAACCATCCGCGTCTTGAATGCACGCTCGGCGAGCTTGCGGTCGATCGAGATCATCGCCAATTTGATCAGGTCGGCTGCCGTGCCTTGCAGCGGCGTGTTGATCGCCGTGCGCTCGGCAAATCCGCGCTGGTTGGGATTGCGGCTCTCGATGTCGGGAATGGGACGCACGCGGCCGAAGAGCGTGCGCACGCTGCCCTCCTTCCGCGTCTGCTCCAGGGTCTTTTCGATGAATGCCTTGACTCCCTCATAGCGCGCAAAATACCGCTCGATATAGGCCTTTGCCTCGGCCTGCGGAATACCCAGTTGCTGCGCCAGCCCGAACGCCGAGATGCCATACACGATGCCGAAGTTCACGGCCTTGGCGCGGGCGCGCGTCTGCTTGTCCATCGTCTCCGCGGGCACGCCGAAGACTTCGCTGGCGGTCAGCGTGTGAATGTCTTCGTTGTTCTGGTAGGCGTGCACCAGCAGCGGATCGCCGCTGAAATGCGCCAGCAGCCGCAGCTCGATCTGCGAGTAGTCGGCCGAAAGCAGTTGTGTGCCGGGCGCGGAAGTGAACGCTGCGCGGATTTCGCGCCCCAACTCGGTGCGGATGGGAATGTTCTGAAGATTCGGATTGACCGAGGAGAGCCGTCCGGTAGCCGTGGCCGCCGCTTGAAACGTCGTGTGCACCCGCGACTCGCCGTCGGCCAGCAGCGGCAACGCGTCGATGTAGGTCGACTTGAGCTTGGATAGATGCCGGTATTCGAGCACCAGCCGGGGAACCTCGTGCCGTTCCGCCAAAAACTCCAGCACGTCCTGCGCCGTGGAAACAGCTTTGCCCTTGCCGCGGCTGGCCGGCGCGGGCAGACCCAAATGCTTGAACATTAACTCGCCCAGTTGCTTGGGCGAGTTAATGTTGAAGCGGCGTCCGGCCAGCTCGAAGATACGCTCGCCCACCCGCTCCAATTCGATTGCAAATCGCTTGGAGAGACCGTCCAGCACGCCCAGATCGATGCGCACGCCGGCCTGCTCCATGCGGAAGAGAACCGGCGCCAGCGGCAGGTCGATCTCTCGATAAACGCGCTCAACGCCGGCTTTTTCAACTTCGCTCTTCAGCGCCGGAACCAGCGCATGAATCGCCGCCGCGCCCGCCGCCAGCGTGGACGGAGCCGGCTGACTGTTGCGCGCGGCTACATCCGCCAGCGCCTGCGTCGAGTGCGTTGGATTCAGCGCATAGGAGAGCAGCATGGTGTCGTCCACCGCTCCGCGCAACGCAACGCCCTGCGCACTCAGCAGATGAAGCGCCGACTTCCAGTCGTGTGTCTGCTTGGCCACTGCCGCGTCTTCCAGCAGCGCGCGAAGTTGCTCGCTCAGCGGCAAATGCAGCGCCGTCGCGGCCTCCGCGCACACGCCCACGCTGAAGCTCGCTTTCTTCTCCGCGGCCTCCGCCACATCCAGCAGCGACATCGACTGCTGCGCTTCGTCCTCCGCCTCCGGCTTGGGCGCGGCCAAATCCAGCGCGAAGGCAAACCCGTGCGCTCGCGCCGCGGCATAAAACGCGGCTGTCTGCGCGGAATCGGGCTCCTCGATCAACTCCACCGAAGGGCCGCCCTCCGCGGGACTAAGGTCGCGCAGCATCGACGTGAATTCCAGCTCGGTGAACAATTCGCGGCAAGCCTCGACATCCGGCGGCTGCGTCTCCATCGCCGTCAAATCCAACTCCAGCGGCACGTGGCTGTCGATGGTCACCAGTTCCTTCGACAGCAGAACCGCGTCCCGGTTCTGCTCCAGCGACTCGCGATAACCTTTGCGCTTCACCTCCGCAAAGCGGTCCAGAACGGCCTCCACGCTGCCGAACTCCAGAATCAGCTCCACGCTGCCTTTGTCGCCGATCCCCGGCGCGCCGGGAATGTTATCCACCGCATCGCCGCGCAGCGCCATCACGTCCACCACCTTCTCCGGCGGCACGCCCAGCGTCTCGGTCACCTTCGCGGGATCGAGAATCAGGTTGTCCTTCTGCGGATTGAGAATCTTCACCCGCGGCGTCACCAGTTGCATCATGTCCTTGTCGCCACTGACGATGAAAACCTCGTGCTCCTGCTCCGCGGCCTCGCGCGCCAGCGTCCCGATCACGTCGTCGGCCTCAAACCCCTCGGCCTCCAGAATCGGAATGCGCAGCGCCTCCAGCGCCCGGCGAATATAGGGGATCTGCCGGCGCAGGTCCTCCGGCATCGAGGCGCGGTTGGCCTTGTAGCCCTCGTAGCTCACCTCGTCGAAGCTCTGCGTCTTGCCGTTCCACTTGCGCAGCGGGCCCATCGCGCGCGCCCTCTCGTCGCGGAAGACCTCGCCGCTCACGTCGAAGACCGCGGCAAAATACTGCGGCTGAAAATCCTGCCGCAGCTTCTTGATCATGTTCACGAAGACGAAGATTGCCGCCGTGGGCAGCCCACCGCGGGTGCTCATCGGCCGCGAGCGCTGCATCGCGTGGTAGGCGCGGAAGATGAACGACATGGTGTCCAGCAGGAAGACGGGCGGCTTGGCTTGGTCTGTCACGGTTCCGAGTTTAACAGGGATCGGAGATCAGGGATCAGGGGTCAGGTAATGGCGTAGCTTTCGAATTTCGGACTATACCCCGCAATGGTCTCAGCGCGTCCTGACCGCCGAGACACAAATACATCAATAGATGTCCAGATCGTGCGGAATGCGCGTCTCCGGGGAAATCTCTTCGAGGTTGATGCTGAGTTGCATGGCAACCAGCTGCCGCAAGGTCTTTAGGATACCGTTTTCGCTTAAGCTCCCGCCTAAAGGGTGAGGAGATCCCCCGGCTCTGCCGGGGTGGCAGTAGCAGTTTGACATTTACGGGAGTCCATCCAAGAAACTCCAAACGTGAGCCGACCAAAGCACACGCAAAGGAGAAACTGG
>JBEKTO010000015.1:0-72942 GCA_049515995.1 Occallatibacter sp.
GCCATCGCAGAGCATCGGGTGCAGCTTCTGGGACAGATTCCGGCGATGTTCAATTTGGAGTGGATGCTGAAGGAGTACGACCGCTACGACCTCTCCAGCCTGAGGTTTGCCGCCTACGGAGGCAATGCGGTGTCGCGGCCGTTCATGGACAAGCTGGCCACCATGGCGCCGGTGATCGGCACGGGGCTGGGACTGACCGAAACCGCAGGCTTCTGTACTTACATTCAGGCCGACGCGGCCGAGCGGGAGACGGTTCTGGGCGGGCTGGGGCAGGATATGCCGGTGTATCCGTGCACCATTCGCGAAGCCATGCGCGACGATGGCAACGCCGGCGAGGAAATGGCAAGCGGCGCAATCGGGCACGTCTGCTTTTGCGGGCCGCAGACGTTTCTCGGGTATGTCAACGATGCCGCAGCCACGGCGCGGACGATTTCGCGCGACGGATTCCTCTATACCGGGGATCTGGGCTACAAGGACGCGGCGGGGCTGCACCTGACCGGGCGGGACAAGTGGGTGATCAAGTCGATGGGCTACCAGATCTTCCCCGGCGATGTGGAGCAGCACATCTGCGGCCTGACGGAGAAGGTAGCTAACTGCGTCGTGGTGGGCGTGGAGCATGAGGTGATATCCGAAGCGGTGGTGGCCGTGGTGGAGAAGAGAGCCGGGGTTGAGCTGGAACGGCCGGAACTGGACCGGCACGCGCGCGGTTTGCCGTCGTATATGCGACCGCGGCATTGGATCGTTCTCGAAGCCGGCCAGATGCCGCTGAACCGGGTGGCGAAGCCGGACTACCTGCGCGCCCAGGAGATGGCTCGGCAGGAGATCGAGCAGTTACGCGCGCGCGGCGAGTGGGACAGAGGCTTTGCCAAGTGCGAGCCGGAGGGAAGCGGCGGAGAGGGCGAGTAAGGGCTGTTGCAGTCTCTCAGGTCCGATCGACCGGGGCGCGTCTCAGGCGGCGATGGCTTGGGCAAGGCGGCGGACGGTGAGGACGGTGATGTCGTCTTCCTGGCCGAATTCCTTGGCGGCGTCGGCGATGTAGAAGGCGGACTGATTGCTCAGGTTGTGGACGCGGTCGAAGCCGAAGAGTTCGCCGGAGGGACGGCGAGCCTCGACGACGCCGTCGGAGAGCAGGAGAATGCGGTCGCCGGGGTGCAGGTAGAGGCGGACTTCTTCATAGCTGACCTCGGGCAGGACGCCGAGAGGCAATCCGCCGGGCAGGGCGACCTCCTGGCTGTTCAGGTAGGGCGGCAAATGACCTGCGTTGGCCAGCACGAGTTCGCCGTTCGCGCTAAATAAAGCGGCCTGGCAGGTGGTGAAGCTGTCGCTGCCGGCGAGGACGCTGTTCAGGGATTCGAGAATGCGGGCCGGACTCTTCTCCGGGGTGTTGCGCAGAGCGCCCATGAGCATGGAGACGTTCATGGCGGCCTTGAGGCCCTTGCCGGCCACGTCGCCGATGACCACCAGCAGGCTGCCGTCGGCGGTGGGCTGGACGTGAAAGAAATCGCCGCCGACTTCATTGGCCGGATTGTAGATGGAGTCCACTTCGAAGCCCGGAGTCGCGAGCCTTTCGCGCGGAATCATCAGTTCCTGCACGCTGCGGGCGGCGGCCAGTTCGCTGGCGGCGCGCTCCTGGTCGTGGTGGATGCGCAGGAAGCGGCCGAAGATGATGATGACAATCACCAGAATGCCGGTGAAGTCGGCGATGGAGGCAAAGTGGATGGGAATGGGGCCGGCCTGGAGGGTGAGCGGGGAGCGGAGATCGCGGCCCCCGAAGTTGCTCATGCCGGTCATGTACAGGGCCTCGATCCAGGCCAGCAGGCTCAGCAGCAGGGGAATGAAAAGCAGGCCGGCCTCGAAGTTGCGGCGCAGGGTGGCCTTGATGAGCGTGACGAAGATGAAAAGCATCCAGCAGGCGGTCCAGAGGGCGCTGCCGATGAAGACCACGGCGAGAGCAATGCCGTAGAGTGCGCCGTGTCCGGGATACAACAACATGGGACTGATTCCGGCGAGGATGGGGGCGGTGAAGCGGAGCAGGCGGATCGTCCAGCGCCTGGGCAGGGAGAGGAAAGCAACCAGGAACTCGAAGTAGAGATAGGCTGAAAGAACGAGCATCTGGAGGAGAGCGGCCTGAGCCCAGAGATGGTCGAGGTGGGCGGTGCTTCCGGCCAGATCGACAAAGCCGACGGGCGCCTGCACCAGTTCGTAGAGGGCCAGCCACAGATACTCGGGATGCCCTTTCTGGCTGTAATAGAGGGCCAGCAGGAAGAGCACCAGAATCATGAGCAGGATGGAATTGACCAAGCGGGGCAGACGCTCGAAGAGATTGTGAACGGACCAAAGCTCCAGCACGCGGTCCAGGTCCTGCCGGCAGCCCAAATGGATTTTTCGATGGGAGAAGAAGGCGGTATAGGCGCCCCAACCGAAAGGAATGTACTCACTGCGCAGGACGAGGGTGAGGGCGGTTTCCGAGGGGGGCAGATCGATGGCGTAGATGCGTGAGATTTGCTGATAATGGCCGGCGGCATCTCCGTGCGGCCCTTCGGGCTGAATGAGGCGGCCGTTGGCGAAGACGTCGACGCCGAAGGACTCGGAGCCGGTGGTTCCGCTGAGGGCGGGCGGCAATTCGAGGAGCAGAAAGACCGGCTGATGGTTGGGCGCCAGCTTGAGATGGAGACGGAACCAGGCAAAGGGGCGATGGAGGCCGGTGGGATAGCTGGCCAGGCCCTGCGGGCCGGATTTGGCTTCCGAATTGGGCGCGTTGGCGGGATGGTCCTCGTCGGGCACGTCGGCAAAGGATTCCTGGGCGTCGCGAACGGCCCAGGTGGAATCGTCGAAGTCGGGCATTGCCGCGGCGGGATTGGCCGTAATGCCGACGCGCCAGCCCTTGTCGAGAACCAGAGGCGAGCCGAGATTGCTGGCGTCGAAAATTGCATCGGGTGTGTGCGGGGCATTGACTGGCGTCGGCATGGAATGGCCGTGAGCCCGCAACAGGTTTTCCAACGGAGGGTGTGGATGGGGCTGCTGGGCCATGAGTTGCATCGCCCCACAGACGGCCATTGCTGCTACCCTAAGGATGGTTTGGCGCAAGACGTCTCCCCCAAATTCCGCGTGTTCTCCACTGTAATTCAGACGGGTGTAAGCTCCAAGGGAACGCACCGGCCGCCGAGCGGGCCGGAGTCTCCTGGATTGCCTGTTTTCGTAAGGAAAGAGGCGACGGGCCGCGCGAAATATTCTTTCGGGCGGTTGCCAAAAGAGAAGATACTAGCGTCTAACCAATAGAGCGAAGCGGCACGAGCGGCGGCGCTGCCTTTGCTGGAGGTGAGGTCATGAGGGCACATTTCAAAGCATCGAAAGCCGTTCTGCTGGCAGGATTGGCGCTGGCCACCACACTCTGGGCGCAGACTACCCCCCAATCCACCCCATCCGGCACGCCCCCGGCCAGCACTCCCTCGGCGCAACCGGCTCCGGGCACCACTCCCGTTGGCAGCGATACGCCCGCCGCGAGTTCGACGAAAGAACCTGCATCGGGAACGGCTCAGGCCGGCGGCGACAAGACCTCCTCCAATCCCAAGGAGAAACCGGCGCCGGGAACCACGCCGGTGGGCGGCGACTCTCCGGCCACGGCCGTCGATCCGGACAAGGTGGTCGAGCCGGGCAGCCAGAAGATCAACGTGAAGCCGGGCAGCATCGACGATGTGAGCGCGGTAGGGAACCGGGATATCGGCGCGCGGGGCATGGGCAACTGGTACTCGGTGGACACCGAGATCAAGATGGGCAAGATGTATGCCATGGAGATCGAGAAGAGCACCAAGTTCATTGCCGATCCCGTGGTGTTGGAGTATGTGAACCGGATCGGGCAGAACATCGTGAAGAATTCCGACTGCAAGGTGCCGTTCACGATCAAGATCATCGATTCGGACGAGATCAACGCCATGGCGCTGCCGGGCGGCTTTTTCTATGTGAACTCCGGGCTGATTTTGAATGCGGACGAAGAGGCGGAACTGGCCGGGGTAATGGCCCACGAGACCGCTCATGTCTGCGCCCACCACGCGGTGCGCGAACAGACGCGCATGAACTATGCCCAGTTGGGCACCATTCCGCTGATCTTTATCGGCGGCTGGACGGGCTACGGAATTTACGAGGCCGCCTCGCTGGCCGTGCCGATCACCTTCCTGCACTTCTCGCGGGATTTCGAGGCGCAGGCCGACTACCTGGGTGTGCAATATATGTACCGGGCCGGCTACGACCCGCAGGCGTTCATCAGCTTCTTTGAGAAGATTCAGGCTCTGGAAAAGCGCAAGCCAGGCGCCGTGGCCAAAGTCTTTGCCGACCACCCGCAGACGCCCGACCGCATTTTGCACTCGCAGGAAGAGATTGCCCGCATTCTGCCACCGAGGGACGAGTATACGGTGACGACCTCGGAGTTCGACGACATCAAGGCCCGGCTGGCGCGGATCGAGAACAAGCGCCGGCTGACCGATTCGAAGGACAAAAACAAGCCCTCGCTGCGGCGGGCGAGCACCGGGTCAAGCGATCCGACCAGTCCGTCGGACACCTCAAGCACCTCGGGCGACGACGACAAACCGACGCTGCACCGGCGCGACGACCAGAACTAGGGCTTTGAGAGCGTCACTTCGAAGATCGCGATTGAGTGCGTGATTCCCAGGTCCCAAAATCGGGAGTTGGGGCACCCCGGCGCGGTTCCATCCTGGCGCCGAGCGGCGGCGCAGGGAGGTGGTTTGCGGCTTGCGCCGTGGTTTGCTGCGCTATACTTTGGTTTCGGAGAGGCACATCGCCGGATGGCAGTGAAATGCGGCGCGCCAAGATGCAGGAAGGATGCATAGGCGGCGCTCTCCGGGGACGCTTTCCTATCATGAAGAAGATCGCCATCTTTGCAGCTGCTTTCGCCCTCATCCTCCTGCTGACGAAGATCGCCAATCAAATCCCCCCCGATCCGCCTCCAGGGACGGCGTTCTCTCTGAAAGCGCAGCATGTGGTGCAGTGTTCTCAGGATGAGATCACGCTGGTGGACGGCCACCAGACGGCGACCCATCTGGTGAAGGACGAGAGTTGGCCGGAGTGCTCGGTCTTCCAGAAGGACGATGTGCTGGACTTCTACCTTTCCCGCGGCGCAAAGACTCATTTCCTGAGCTTCGAGAAGACGGTGTGGTGGCGCAAGGCGATGTAAGGGGAAGGCCCCCCGGCGGGATTCTCAGAGAAATGCACCATCCGTTCCAACAGCCCAAGCTCTTGGGCCGGGCTTGAGTTGCGCCACAACCGGCTGGGTAGGGAGCCGGAATCTGCCGGCGCGGCCTTCGGAACCGGCTGAGATAAATCCGGTTAATTTCCTGTAACTGCCTGAAAATCCTTGAAATGGCGGGTGAAACCGCGCTATATACAAGACTACCGGCAGGTTTGCCGGAATCTGCCCTGAGGCAACTCTGCTGCCAGGAGGCAATCATGCGCAACGCCGCCGCCCGTTCCAACCTGCTGGTTCCCGAGGTGCGCGAGGTCATGGATATTCGCCAGGCCTCGGACTATCTGGGCATCTCTCCCGACACGCTGTACAAGTACGCCTCGGAGGGCTTCGTGCCCGCTTTCAAGCTGGGCAATCGCTGGCGCTTCAAGCGCTCGCGGCTGGACGAGTGGATGGACCGGCAATCGGACATCCAGGCGGCCGAGGCGGAGATCGACCCGCAGCAGAAGAAGACGGTCAAGCCGGCGTTCTAAGAGCAGGGAATAGGGAATAGGGAGTAGGAAAGGCCGCGATGCGGACACGGAAGACGATGATCGTGCTCATCCTGCTCTCGCTCATCCAATGCGGGCCGGGACAGCAAGAGCAACGATCGGTGCTTCTCCCAGCACATGAAGCTAAGGCGGTTGCAAGCAGCTATTCGCGAGAAAGGTCGGAGAAGTTCGACGGAAGCTGGCAGCCGGCCAAAGCGGATCTCGACGATTTGGAGGCTAATCTCTCGCAGATCTCAAACTTAAAGATATATGGATGGGATTCCAAAATTCACATCGACCATCCTGGCCAATATTTTCGGCAGTATGTGGCTGTCAGGGTCGCAGGGCAAAAGAGAATCTTCGTCAGTGCGTTCTGCGACGAGAAGCCGCCGTTCGATTGGCATGATCGACTCTACGTCGTTTCAGACGGGGCAACCTGCTACTGGCAGGCAATCTATGACCCGGCGACGAAGCAGTTTTCAAATCTGAGAATCAACGCTCGCGCCTGAATTGATCGCCGACGGTATCTTCTGACCCCTGCTCCCTGCGCCTCCATGATTTATTCTCTACGAGTGAACCACTTACGCCGCATTGGCGCGTTGCGCCGCCGTTTGACCAAGGCCGGCCTGCATGGGCTGGTGGTCACGCATCTTCCCGACCTTCGCTATCTCACTGGATTCACAGGCTCGAGCGCCGCTCTGGCCGTGACGCGGCGGGCCGCGCGACTGTTTACCGACGGCCGCTATACCGAGCAGGCCGCGGAAGAGGTCGAGGGAGCGCAGGTCCATATCGTTTCGAGTTCGCCGGCCGTGGCCGCCGTGGAGTGGCTGGCCGCGCAGCCTGGCGTGGAGTTCGCCGGTTTCGACCCAGCGTGGACGACGGTGGCCGACCTGGCCCGGTGGAGGGCCGCACTGCCCTCGCGGCTGCGGCGCAGCTTTCTCTCCGTGCTGCCTGCCCCCATGGTCGAGCCGCTGCGCATGGTGAAGGACGAAGACGAGCTGGCGCTGATGATCGAGGCGGCACTGATGGGTTGCAAGCTCTTCGACCACATCCTGACCTTTATCCGGCCGGGCATTGCGGAGATCGAGGTAGCCGCGGAGTTGGAACACCATGCGCGGCTGCTGGGCGCCGAGGGAATGTCGTTTGAAACGATCGTCGCCTCGGGCGTGCGGTCGGCTTTGCCGCATGGCAGAGCGACCACCGCGGCGCTGCCCCGGCGAGGCTTTCTGACCCTCGACTTCGGTGTTATTCTCAAGGGTTATTGCTCGGATATGACCCGTACCGTGTACCTGGGAAGCCCCAAGACCAACGAGCGGAACGCATACCACGCGGTGCTGGAGGCCCAGGAAACCGCAGTGGCTGCGGTCTGCTCGGGCATCAGCTGCGGGGAAGTGGACGAGGCCGCCCGGGGCGTGTTGCGCAGGGCCGGTTTAGCAGAGGCATTTACGCATTCCACCGGTCATGGCGTCGGACTGGAGATTCACGAGCCGCCGCGCATCGGCGCCGAACAGACAACCAGGCTGCTGCCGGGCATGGTGGTGACCATTGAGCCTGGAATCTACCTGGCGGGCCAGTTCGGCATCCGCATCGAAGACATGGTGGCAGTGACCGGAACCGGAGGGCAGGTGCTGACGCCGGCGCCCAAGGCCCTCATCGAACTTTGAAACCTCCCGTCCCACGTGAATGTGGGAGACTTAAGGAACGAATGAATCCGCTGAATCCAGAAGATATCCAGGATCTGAAGAAACTGATTGAGTTTCTGAAAGAGAATCAGGTTGCCGAATTCGAGCTGGACCGGGGCGAATTGCGCGTCCGGCTCAAGTTCGATCAGCCCCAGACTCCGGCGGCTACATTGTCGGATCTGGCGAGCCTGTTGTCTGGCGCGCGGACAGCGGCGCCGGCAACTGCAGTCTCGGCCACAGCGCCGGAAGCCGCGCAGGTTCCCGTGGACCCGGATGCCGGATTGCATCTGGTGAAGTCGCCGATCGTGGGCACGTACTACGGTTCGCCTTCGCCGGGCGCGGCGCCCTTTGTCTCTCCCGGCGATCACGTGGACAAGGGCCAGGTGATCGCGATTGTCGAAGCCATGAAGCTGATGAACGAGATCGAATCCGATGCCACCGGCGAGATCGTCAAATGCTTTGTTTCCAACGGCCAGCCCATCGAGTTTGGGCAGCCCCTCTTTTCCGTCCGGCTGGGGTGAAACGACAGCGGAGTGAGCGGAGCTAGCGGTGTTCGCCGGCTCCCCCCTAACTCCGCTCACAACGCTTGCGTCGCTAACCCCGCTTAAAGGGCCTTGAATGTTTCGTAAAGTACTGGTTGCCAATCGTGGCGAAATCGCGCTGCGGGTTCTGAACGCTTGCCGGGAACTCGGCATCCGCACGGTCGCTGTCTATAGCGAGGCGGACCGCAATTCGCTGCATGTCCGTTTTGCCGACGAGGCCATCTGCATCGGCCCTCCGCGTCTGTCGGAGAGCTATCTGAATGTGCCCGCAGTGATCTCCGCGGCCGAGATCGCCGATGTGGATGCGATCCATCCCGGCTATGGTCTGTTGAGCGAGAACGCCAACTTCGCCGAGGTCTGCCGCGCATCGAATATCAAGTTCATCGGCCCGCCGCCCGAGGTGACACGTCTGATGGGCGAAAAGGAAAAGGCGCGCCAGGCGATGAAGAAGGCCAAGGTGCCGATTCTGCCCGGCTCCGACGGCATTATCGCCACGGCCGAGGAAGCGCAGATATGGGCCAGGAAGGTTGGCTTCCCGGTGATTCTCAAGGCCAAGGCCGGCGGCGGCGGGCGCGGCATGAGAATCGTACGCACCCCGGAGGAGTTGCCCAACCTCTTTCATGCAGCCTTTACCGAGGCGGCCAACGCATTCGGCAACGGCGAGCTGTACATGGAGAAGTTCATCGAGAATCCGCGCCACATCGAGTTCCAGATGCTGGCCGACGAGCACGGCAACGTGGCCTCGCTCTTTGAGCGCGAATGCTCCATCCAGCGCCGCCATCAGAAGCTGGTCGAAGAGGCTCCGAGCCTGCAGATGACGCCCAAGCTGCGCGAGGAACTGGGCCATACGCTGTGCCGATGCCTGAGCGAGATCGGCTACCAGAACGCCGGCACCGTCGAGTTTCTGATGGACGAGGAGCGGCAACTCCACTTTATCGAGATGAACACCCGGGTGCAGGTGGAGCATCCGATTACCGAAGCCATTACCGGCGTGGACATTGTAAAGGCGCAGTTGCGCATCGCGGCCGGCGAGCGGCTGAGCGCCATCCTGCCGCAGAAGCTGGAAATTCGCGGCCACGCGATGGAATGCCGGATCAACGCCGAGCATCCCGTAAAGTTCACGCCTTCGGCGGGCAAGATCAGCGCCTTCAACGTGCCCGGCGGCAACGGCGTGCGCGTGGATACGGCGCAGTACGCCGAGAGCGTGGTCCCGCCCTACTACGACTCGCTGATCGCCAAGCTCATTACCCACGGCTGCGACCGCGCGGAGGCCGTGGCCAAGATGGAACGCGCGCTCAGCCAGTTTGTAGTGCAGGGGATTGAGACCTCGATTTCGATGCATCAGGCGATCTTTGCCGACGCAGATTTCCGCTCGGGCAACTTTGACACCGGGTTCATGGAACGGTTTGCGGTAAAGAAAGCTGAAACCGGCAAATAGGCGCATACGGAAAATGACAAAAACAGCCCATCGGATGAGTCCGGTGGGCTGTTTTTTTTGTGTTTTTGGGAGCTTTGGAGGCCGGTGAGCGGAGTGGATAATTTTTATCGCTTTTTCTTCGCTTTTCTTGCAAAGATCGGGTATGCTGGCTTCGCAACATGGGAGGTTGCCTGATGGACTTTCAAAAGGAACTGATTGCCGAGTTCGACCGCGAGACCGCCAAGACGCGCAAGATTCTTGAGGCGATCCCGGCCGATGTGGATTTCACCTTCAAACCCCACGCCAAGTCGATGGCGCTGGGCCGGCTCGCCGGGCATTTGTTGGAGACCTCAGGAGATTGGGCGGTTCACACCCTGACAACCGACAAGCTGGAGTTCCCGGCCGACCACAAATTCGAGCCTTACATCCCCGCATCGAAGGAGGCTCTGCTGGAGCGGTTTGACCAGGACACGGCCAAGGCCAAAGCGGCGCTGGCCAAGTTCGCGCCGGAAAAGTGGAGCGAGAACTGGAAGTTTGTGGCGGGCGGCCAGGCCTGGATCGACGAAACCAAGTACGAGGTCTGGCGCAACTGGGTGCTCAACCATGCGATCCACCACCGGGCGCAGTTGGGCGTCTATCTGCGCGTACTCGGCAATCCGATTCCCGGCACGTACGGGC
The DNA here is from genome assembly GCA_049515995.1 of Occallatibacter sp. Lineage (GTDB taxonomy): Bacteria > Acidobacteriota > Terriglobia > Terriglobales > Acidobacteriaceae > Telmatobacter. Next base: position 10,047 of record JBEKTO010000015.1, read on the forward strand.
CGTCGGCGGACGAAATGTAGGAAGTGCAGTTGTCAGTTGTCAGTGATCAGTTGTCAGTGGGCGAGAACGGCAGTGGGTTTTAACTTGTACTCTTGGGCAGGTTGAGGACTCCCTGGATCTGGTTCCTGTCAACCGATTACTGACCACTGACAACTGTTTCGACTACTCTTATTCCATGCCTACTTCGTTTCCCAAGCTCTATCCCATCCTGGATTCTTCGATCATTCCAGCCATTGGCCGCGCGGAATTCCTGCGCCGGCTGGGCGCTTCGCTGGCCGAGGCCGGCGTGACGCTGCTGGAATACCGCAACAAGACCGGCGCCGAGGCCGAATTGCTGGCCGACGCCTCTGTGCTCCGCTCCGCGCTGCCTGCCGGACAAGTGAAGCTGATTCTCGATGACCGGGCCGATCTGATTGAACAGATTGGCTTTGACGGCGTGCACGTGGACGCCGGGGACGCTTCGCCGGCCGAAGCCCGGCGGCTGCTGGGACCTGACCGCATCATCGGGACCTTTGGCGGCGGCGCGGCGCTGGTTCCGGGAGTTCTGCAAACTCCGGCGGACTATTTCTCGATCGGCGCGGTGTATCCGACCCGAACCAAACAAGTCTCGTCGGCGCCTATCGGCGTGGAGGGCGTGCGGCGGCTGCGCCAGTTGGCTGGACCGGACCCGGTGCTGGTGGCCGTTGGCGGCATTACGCTGGAGCGGGCGCCTGCCGTGCTGGAAGCCGGAGCGACGGTTCTGGCGGTTGCCGGGGCATTCTTTCGCCAACCGGAGCCGGCGGCCGAGTTCCGCAGATGGACGGCTGAACTCGGGTGAGCTTTGCCTGGATGAATTCGCAGGTTCCCATCTTCGGCGCGATGAGGCTGCGCCGAAGGTGGAGCACCTGGCGTGAGTTCAGGGTCTCCCGTCCTAGCAGCAGAATGGCAAAACGCAGGTTCTTCGACTCCGCTGCGCTTCGCTCAGAATGACAGCAAGGATGGGGCACGGGCACCTTGAAAATGGGCTGCGTTGCTTTCTTGAATCTCTATCTGAAGCTCTTACTGGGTGAGGTAGGGATGGTGATGATGGTGGTGGTGATGATGGTGTACTACCACTACCACCTGCGCCTGCGCCGCATAGGGTACTGCGAGACAGAAGACGAGGGTCAATCCGAGCAGAAACTTTTTCATATCTTTATGATGATGCGCCGCATGACAATTAGCAGAGCTACTTTGACCTGCCCGTGCAAACACCGATTCCGGTGCGAATCCGCACATGGTATATGCTTCTCCAAGTGACGAACCAAAATCTCAATACAAACCAGGCGGAGGCGGCGCCGGCCCACGCTCAGGCCCACGCTCCTCGGCTGGTGGAAAGTCTTGGCCTCTTCAGTTCCACGGCGCTGGTGATCGGGTCGATGATCGGCTCCGGCATCTTTATCGTGGATGCGGACATTGCGCGCGGCACCAACTCTCCGGCGCTTTACCTGGGCGCGTGGGTGGTGACGGCGATTCTGACCATGACGGCCGCGCTGAGCTACGGCGAGCTGGCGGCCATGATGCCCAAGGCCGGCGGGCAGTACGTTTACCTGCGCGAGTCGCTGGGACCGCTGTGGGGTTTTCTCTACGGGTGGACGCTTTTTCTGGTGATTCAGACGGGCACCATCGCCGCCGTCTGCGTGGCCTTCGGCAAGTTTCTCGGCGTCTTTTTTCCGGCGATTTCGACGACCCACTGGCTATGGCATATCGCCCATGTTCCCGCGCTGCGAGTGGGGCCCATGGTGCTGGGCAACATGGAGATCGGGGTCAGCACGGCCAACCTGACCGGCATCGCGATCGTCTTCTTCCTGGCCATCGTGAACATCTTCGGCGTCAAGCTGGGCGCGCTGATCCAGAACGTCTTTACCACGGCCAAGGCGCTGTCGCTGGCGGCGCTGATTCTGCTGGCCTTCACGGTGGGACGCAACGCCACGGCATGGAACGCAAATTTCGGCGCGGGCTGGAGCGAGTTCTGGAAGAATGCCGGCTGGAGTTCGCTGCATCCGGTGCAGGTGGGCATCGGCGGACCGATGGTGCTGGTGAATCTGCTGGTGATTCTGGCGGTGGTGCAGGTGGGATCTCTTTTTTCAGCCGATGCGTGGAACAACATCACTTTTACTGCCGGCGAGGTGAAGAACCCCAGGCGCAATATTCCGCTCTCGCTGGTGCTGGGCACGGGCTTTGTGCTCACGGTGTATTTTCTGGCGTCGCTGGCCTACATTCTGGTTCTGCCCATGCACGGCGACCCGAACGGGACGACGGTGCTGGCGCGCGGGGTGCAGTTTGCGGCCGAGGACCGCGTGGGCACGGCCGCGCTGGAGCAAATCTTCCACTCCGGCGGAGCGTACCTGATGGCCGGGGCGATTCTGATTTCGACCTTCGGCTGCGCCAACGGAATGACGCTGGCCGGAGCGCGCGTCTACTACGCCATGAGCCAGGACGGCCTTTTCTTCAAATCCGTCGGCAAGCTGCATCCGCGCTACAAGACGCCGGTGGCGGGACTGCTAGTGCAGGCGGCGTGGGCCACGCTGCTGTGCGTTTCCGGCTCCTACAGCCAGTTGCTGGACTACATCATCTTCGCGGTGCTGGTGTTCTACATTCTGACCATCGTGGGCCTGTTTGTGCTGCGCTTCAAGCGGCCGGATGCGCCGCGGCCCTATAAAGCACTGGGCTATCCGGTGCTGCCCGCGGTGTATATCGGGATGGCGGTGTGGATCTGTGTCGTATTATTGCGTTACAAGCCTCAGTACACGTGGCCTGGCCTGGTCTTGGTTCTGCTGGGCATTCCCGTTTACCTTTTCTGGTCGCGCAGGCCGGCAAGCCAAGCTGAAGGCGCTTCAACACAATCTGACACCCAATGCTGAGGAGGAAGTCCCTCATTCATGTCCAGGCTGCTTCGTATCAAACCCATGTCGATGCTCTCGCAAGAGGCCGGTGAAGAGGGCGAACACACGCTCAAACGGTCGCTGGGAGCGATGAACCTGATTACGCTGGGCATCGGCGCCATTATCGGCGCCGGCATCTTTGTGCTCACCGGCACGGCGGCGGCCACCTCTGCCGGACCAGCCGTGTCGTTGAGCTTTGTGCTAGCCGGCATTGTCTGCGCCTTCGCCGGCCTGTGCTATGCCGAGTTTGCCTCCATCATTCCCATCGCCGGTTCGGCGTATACCTACGGGTACGCCACGCTGGGCGAGTTTGTGGCCTGGATCATCGGCTGGGATTTGGGGCTGGAATACGGCTTTGGCGCGGCAACGGTGGCCTCGGGCTGGTCAGGTTATTTCAACAGCCTGCTGCAGATGCTGCACATTCACATTCCGCCGCAACTGACGGCTACGCCGGGGACGGCTCTGGTCTTCTATCAGGATCAGTGGATGCCATTGGCCTCGTTGCCCTCCGGGGTAGCCGCTTCGGGCTTGCAACATGCGACGGGGATCTTCAACCTGGTGGCGATGCTGGCCATTGTGGCGATCACGACCGTGCTTGTGATTGGAATCAAGGAATCGGCCAATCTGAATTCGGTCATCGTGGTGGTCAAGCTGGCGATCGTCGGCATCTTCATTGTGCTGGGCGGCTATTTTTTGATTCTCCATCCCTCCCTGGCTCTTCATAACTGGCATCCGTTCATCCCTCCGTCGGATGGGCATGGCCACTTCGGCTTGAACGGCATCGCGCTCGGCGCAGCCTCGGTTTTCTTCGCGTACATCGGGTTCGACGCGGTTTCAACAGCCGCCCAAGAGGCCAAGAATCCGCAGAAGGATATGCCCATTGGCATCCTCGGCTCCCTGGCGATCTGCACGGTCCTCTACATCCTCGTATCCACGATTCTCACCGGCCTGAAGAACTACAAGGAGCTCAACGTCGCCGCTCCGGTGGCGCTCGGCATCAAGGTCACCGGGGTCGGCTGGGGAGAGCTGCTGGTCAATGTCGGCGCGGTCTTCGGACTCGGAACGGTGATGCTGGTCATGCTGCTGGGCCAGTCGCGCGTCTTCTTCTCGATGTCGCGGGACGGCCTGCTGCCCAAGTGGGCTTCGGAGATTCATCCCAAGTTTCGCACGCCGTGGATTTCGACCATCGTGGTGGGAGCGATTGTGGCCATCATGCCGGCTTTGCTGCCGATCGACCAGCTCTCAAAGCTGGTGAATATCGGTACGCTGCTGGCCTTTACCATCGTGTGCGCCGGGGTATGGGTTTTGCGGGTACGACATCCCGGTATGCACCGGCCCTTCAAGACGCCGCTGGTGCCGCTGGTGCCGATTCTGGGCATTGTCACGGCGCTCTTCCTCATGACTCGCCTTCCGCCCATCACCTGGGAGGTGATGATCGGCTGGCTGCTCTTCGGGCTGCTGATCTATTTTGGCTACTCGATCAAGCACAGCAAGGTACAGAAGCTGGCGCAGGCGGACGAGGGCGACTGATTTATCGATAACGAACAGCAAGGCAGAACGGCCTCCCCTGCGGGAGGCCGTTCCTTTGTCGAGTTGGGAGACTTGCTTGCTACGCCGTCGCCTTGGCGCAGAACTCGTCGAAGGCGCGGACCAGCTCATTGGCGATTTGCGGGGCGGTGGCCTGCTCGATGACGAAGCGCTGCATCAGGTAGACCAGCTTGCCGTCGCGCAGGATGGCGATGGCTGGGGAGCTGGGCGGATGGCCCTCGAAGTAGCCGCGGGCGCGCTCGGTGGCTTCGCGATCCTGGCCGGCAAAGACCGTGATCTTACGATCGGGAAGGTTGGCGGAGTTGGTCAGGGCCAGGCGCACGCCGGGACGCATCTTGCCCGCCGCGCAACCGCAGATCGAGTTGACCACCAATAGAGTTGTGCCCGGCTGGGCGAGCGCCGCGTCCACGTCCTCGGCGGTACGGGTTTCCTTGATTCCGGCGCGCACCAATTCCTCGCGCATGGGAATTACCATCAGTTCTGGGTACATTTTTTGCCTCCGGCAGGGAAGTTGCCTGAAACCATTCTAACGGGAAAAGCAGTAGAGTAGCCTTGAAGCAATGCTCATGATAGAAAACAAGCCGCTTGCGCCTTTCACGACCTTTGGTATTGGCGGCCCGGCCCGCTGGTTTGCAGAGACAACAAGCGAGGATGAAGTTGCCGAGGCGGCCGGCTGGGCGGCGGAGCGCGGAGTCGCTCTGTTTGTGCTGGGCGGCGGCAGCAATCTGCTGGTCTCGGACGCCGGATTCGATGGCCTGGTGCTGCATGTGGGATTGAAGGGAATCACAGCGGCGGAGGACCCGGAGCATCCGGGGCAAACGATTTACGAGGCCGCGGCCGGTGAAGACTGGGAGCACTGCGTACAGCAGACCGTTGAGGATGGGTGCGCGGGTTTAGAGTGCCTGGCCGGGATTCCGGGCACGGTGGGCGGAACTCCGGTGCAGAATGTGGGCGCCTACGGGCAAGAGGTGGCTTCGGCGATCGTGCGGGTGCGGGCCTTCGACCTCGTCCAGCATGAGTTCGTTGAGTTTCCGGCTGCGGAATGCGGCTTTGCTTACCGCAAGAGCCGCTTCAACTGCGCCGACCGCGGGCGGTTTATCGTGACGCGCGTGGACTACCGGCTGACGCAGGACGGCGCGCCGACGCTGCGCTATGCGGACCTGCAGCGGGCCTTTACAGATGGCGTGCAGCCGAAGCTGACCGAGGTAGCCGCAGTGGTTCGCCGCGTGCGCCAGACCAAGGGCATGCTGATGGTGGAGGGAGACCCGGACTGCCGGAGCGCGGGCAGCTTCTTCAAGAATCCGGTGGTGACCGAGGAGCAGGTGCGGCGCATTGCGGAGCAGGGGGCGAAGGAACCGCCGCGTTTTCCCGCCGGAGCGGGTGCTGAGAACCTGGGCCGCGTGAAGGTGCCCGCCGCCTGGCTGATCGAGCAGACTGGATTCGGCAAGGGGTACGCATTGGGCGCTGCCGGAGTTTCTTCACGACACACGCTGGCGCTGATCAACCGCGGGGGAGCGAGCGCAGCGGAGATCATGGCTTTGGCCAGCCGGATCAGCGCTGCTGTCGAGGTACGCTTCGGCATCCGGCTGGAGATGGAGCCGGTGATGGTGGGGTTCTAGCGTGGTCCACAGGAAATGAAGTCATTTTTAGAAGCTCTAAATTGGTTCCAATTTTCCAAAGATCATCCCTCAGGGGCTAAAGTCCTGCTCATCCCAGGCTGTTTACGGCACGACTGAAGTCGTGCCCTTTCAAAACATCAACGACGATCTGTGTAGCGGACACCACTAGACCGGCCCCAGACGGCGAAGAAGCCGCTGCCGCTCGGCGGCCAGCACTTCATCCGCCGGTCCGAGCGCGGCCAGACGGCCTTCGCGCAGCAGGGCGACCTCGGCCGCCGTGGCCAGGGCATCGGTGGCGTCATGCGTTGCCACCACAGCTTGCACGCGGCGCGCGGTAAACCAATGTTGCAAGCGAACGAGCAGAGCATCGCTGGCAACTCCGTCGAGCGCGGAAAAAGGCTCGTCGAGGAGCAGCAGGCGCGGCTGGGGCGCAAGGGCGCGGGCCAAGGCCACGCGCTGCGATTCGCCGCCGGAGAGGTTCTGCACACGGCAGTGCAACAGGTCCTTTGCGTCAACCAACTCCAGCATCTCCTCGACGCGCGTGGCGCGGCTGAGGCGGTCGAGATGATGGAGCCCGTAGGCTACGTTGGCGGCGACACTCAGGTGAGGGAAGAGCGCGGGTTGCTGGGCGACCATGGAAGTCTGCCGGCGGCCGGGTTTGAGAGCGAGATTGCGCGCGGAGTGGGTGAGCGGGCGGCCGTCGAGGAGAATCTTCGCGCTCTCAGCCCGATCAAGACCTGCCAGAAGGCGCAGCAGCGTGCTTTTGCCAGCTCCGGAGGGCCCGAAGACGACTGTCCACTCGGAGGCGAAGCGGCACTCCACATCGAGCTGGAAGCTACCGCGGCGGGCATGGAGCGCGAGTTCAAGCACGGCGGCCTCCGCGAGGCCGGCCGCCGGCGTAGATGGCTGCCAGCGCCACCAGGCTGAGCCCAAGCAGGATGGCGGCGGTGCGATTGGCGGCGGCGTAGTCGAAGTTCTCCACCTGGTTGTAGAGAACGATGGAAAGGGTGCGCGTGGCACCGGGAATGTCGCCGCCCAGCATGAGCACCACGCCGAATTCGCCCATGGTATGGAGAAAGCTGAGCACTGCCGCGGCCAGCAGCGAGCGTCGCGCGAGGGGAACGAGCAGGCTGAGCACCAGATGCACCGGACCCGCGCCCAGCAGGCGCGCCGCGTCCACCAGGGCCGGCTCGACCGACGCAAAGCCGGCAACCAGCGGTTGCACGGCAAAGGGCAGGCTGTAGAGGACCGATCCCACGACGAGGCCGGAGAACGAGAAGGCCAGGGGATGGCCGAGGAGCGCGGTGATTTCGCGGCCGATGGCGGTGCGCGGTCCCAGGAGAACCAAGAGAAAGAAGCCGAGCACGGTAGGCGGCAAGACGAGAGGCAGGACAGCAAGCGCCTCGACGGCCGCTAGCCAGCGGCTGCGCCCCAGCACCAGCAAGGCAGCCAACGGGACGGCCACGACTAAGAGAATCGTGGTGGTGACCGTGGCCAGCTTGAGAGTGAGGATGAGTGCTTGCCAGTCCATGAAGGCTCGTGAAGGAACTCGGTTGAGGTTCGTGGTTTCCCACTCCTGCGACAGAAAAAAGTCGCAAGAATGGGGCACGGAGAGAGTTGCTCGGCGCACGGCTCCGGTCTTTGTCTAGTGAACGGGGGTGAGGCCGGTTTTGGCAAGTTGGGCCTGGACAGCGGGCGAAAGCAGGAAGTCGAGCAGCTTGTGGACGGCGGCGCGCTGGGTGGTGTTGCTGACGATGGCCGCACCCTGCTCGATGGGCGGGTAGAGGGTACGCGGAAGGACGAAATAGGCGCCGCTGGAGGCCAAATGCGGCGTGAGGGCCGAGGTGAGCGAGATGAGCCCCGCATCGGCGTTGCCGGAGTCGACAAACTGCGCCGCCTGGGCGATGTTTTCGGCGGTGACCAGGCGCGGCTTGAGGGTGTCGTAGAGCTGGAGGCTCTGGAGGGCGGCTACCGCAGCACGGCCGTAGGGCGCGCGCTCCGGATTGGCGATGGCCAGGCGTTTGAGATCAGGGCTGCGCAGCAGATCGAGGGACGGCGGCGGCAGAGGGGAGTCCTTACGCGCCCAGAGGACTAACGTGCCTTTGGCGTAGACGATCGGCGTGGAGGAATCGGCAGTGCCGGCGGCGTCGGCCAGGCCGGCATCGATGAGGCGCCTCGGATAGCTCAGGTCCGCGGAGAGAAAGAGGTCGAAGGGCGCGCCATTCTGAATCTGCGTGGCCAGGACGGCCGACGCCTGGAATGTGGCTTCCGCGCGAATGCCGGTGGTCTGGTGAAACTGCTGGAGGATCGGAGGCAGTACAGGCTCCAGGTCGGCCGCAGCGGCGACGCGAAGGGGCGGCTGCGCGACCGCCTGCGCCAGGCAAGCCCATCCCAGACAAACCAGCAGAATCCTCTTCGGCATAAGGTGGTTTCAGCCTCCAATGCACTGCAAAATCCGCCGTACGCTGGTAGGCTAACACCAGATATGAACGATAATTTGCACCAGTTGCGCTGTTTCGGATGCGGGGCGCGGATCTCGGGCGCGGAAGCCCAGCCGGACTTCCGCTGCGTCCTCTGCGGTGATCTTTTTGAAGTGGAATACCCCGGCTGGAACCAGCGCCGGGGCCCGGATCGCCCGAATCCCGGCGCGCTCAAGTGGCTATGGCGGGAGCGGCGCTGCTCGTCCGAGCCGCTGGACCACTCCGGCGTCTGGCGTTTTCGCGAACTGCTGCCGATTCTGGACAGCTTTGGCAACGCCGTGACGCTGTTCGAGGGCAATACGCCGCTCTATCCGCTGCCGCGCGCCTCGAAGGCTCTGGGAATCGACCAGCTCTTCGCCAAGCACCAGGGAATGAATCCCACTGGCTCGTTCAAGGACACGGGCATGACGGCGGCGATGAGCGTGGCCAAGGAGCGCGGCTTCGAGTGGGTGGCCTGCGCCTCGACGGGCAACACGTCGGCCGCCATGGCCGCCTATGCGGCCCGCGCCGGCCTGCGCAGCCTGGTGCTGATTCCCGAGGGCAAGATCGCCTGGGGCAAGCTGTCGCAAGCCATGGATTACGGCGCCGTCACCTGCCAGTTGAAGGCCGATTTCGACGGCTGCCTCCGCTTGCTGACGCAGATTGTGAAGGAAGCGCCCATCTACCTGCTTAATTCGGTCAATCCCTACCGGCTGGAGGGGCAGAAGACGCCTGCCTTCGAGATTGCCGAGGCCTTCGACTGGAATGTGCCCGACCATCTGATCGTGCCGGGCGGCAACCTGGGCAACAGTTCGGCGCTGGGCAAGGGATTTCGCGAACTGCACGAACTGGGACTGGTGGCGCGGCTGCCGCGTATCTCAGTGATTCAGGCGGCAGGCGCCAATCCGCTGGTGCGCAGCTTTGAAACCAGCCAGGGAGCCGCACTGGAGCCAGTGGAGGCGCATACGCGCGCCACGGCCATCCGCATCGGCAACCCCGCCTCGTGGCGCAAGGCTGCGCGGGCGATTCAAGATACGGGCGGGTGGTGCCTGGACGTGAGCGAGGCGGAGATCGCCATCGCCAAGGCGGAACTGGGCTCCGAGGGCCTGGGCTGCGAGCCGGCCTCCGCCGTGACCCTGGCAGGGCTGAAGAAGCTGCGCGCCAAGGGCGCAATCGGCTCGGGCGAGACAGTGGTTCTGGTGCTGACCGGCCACACGCTCAAGGACGCCGACTACACCATCGACTTCCATCGCGGAACGCTGCTGAAGGAAGAAGAGAAGGCGGGCCTGGAAGCTAAGATCGAAGGCCTGCGGCGCAATGCGGTGGCGGTGGAGGCGACGACGGCCTCGGTGCTGGCCACGCTGAAGGGCAGTGCGGGATGAGCGACGACTCGAGAGTGAGCACGGGCGGCCTCCGGTTGCGCCTGCCCGCAACCTCCGCCAACCTCGGTCCCGGCTTTGATGCCGCGGCCGTGGCCCTGGACTTTTTTCTCGAAATCGAAGCCGAGCCGGCCGCGGAATTCTCGATTGATGCCACGGGCCGCAACCGGGAGCGCTGTTCGCGGCTGGAAGACAACCTGATCCTGGAAATCTACAAGGGGCTGCTCAGGAGCCACGGCAAGCCGGTGGTTCCGTTGGCGATCCGCATGGCCAACCAGATTCCGCTGGGGATGGGCTGCGGCTCGTCGGCAGCCGGGCGGCTGGCGGCGATCACCCTGGCGGTGCACTTTGGCGAACTGGGCTGGAGCTCCGAGCGCATCCTGGAAGAGGCCTGCGTCCTGGAGGGCCATCCGGACAACGCGGCAGCCTGCTGGCTGGGCGGATTTGTGGCCACGGCCTGCGAGGGAAGAACGGTTCACGTGGCGCGCGTCGCCGCTCCCGCCGAGTGGCGGGCAATCGTGGTACTTCCCGCCGATCCATTGCCCACCAGCAAGGCCCGCGCGGTACTTCCCGAGTGTTACTCCCGCGCCGATGTGGTAACCAACATTCAGTCCGCGACGCTGCTGGGGATGGCCTTTGCGCAGGCTCGGGCCGACCTGCTTCGCGTCGCCATGAACGACCGCATCCACCAGCCGTATCGCGCGCCCATCTGCCCCCTGCTGCCGCCTTTGCTGCCGCTGGCAGGCGCACACGGCATTCTGGGAGCGGCTCTGAGCGGCGCCGGACCGGCGGTTCTGGTGATCGTGGGCGGCGAGGAGAGCCTGACGCCGGCCTCAGACGCTATCCGCAATGCACTCAAGGGCTTGCCGGAGCCGGAACTGGTGGCCTGCCGCTTTCTGCCGGAGGGCGCAAGCCAGTTTCTTGCAGCGCCGGTGGCCTGAAACCATGGTCAGGAGCTGATCCATGAGAAGGTTATCATTGGGGTAATCATTGGCTTAGGTGTGTTGATCTTTTAGCTAATCACCGGATGGTGTTACCCTTCGGGATTACCTAAGATTGCTTGCTATTCGGGGGTTGAGCTCCTAAATTCGCTGCGTGGGCAGTTCTGGGGGAGGGCTGCTCTAGCGCCCGCGATCCGTTTTCGGATCCGGGCGCTTTTGATTGCCAAAAACTCAGGAATGAATGCTGTAAGTAACACATTATACAGATTTTGTTCTGGTCGATCGGGCCGATGGAAGATTCGATTTCTGTTGCCGGTTCAGACGCGGCCTGCGACTTTCCACCTGGTCACGCATCCCATAAAGGCACGGTTGAAGGTACACTCGAAAGAGTGCCGGGAATTGAAGGAGGATCATGGCAGGAGCGGGAGTCTTGGAAGTCAGCGATGCAACGTTCGATCAGGAAGTGCTGCGCAGCGAGCAGCCGGTTCTGGTGGATTTTTGGGCCGTCTGGTGCGGTCCCTGCAAGGCCATTGCACCGATTGTGGACGGCGTAGCCGCGACGTATGCGGGCAAGCTGAAGGTGGCCAAAGTCAACGTGGACCAGAACGGGGCGACCCCCTCCCGCTTTGGCATTCGCGGAATTCCCGCGCTCTTGTTCTTCAAGGGCGGCAAAGTGACCGATCAGATTGTGGGTTATGTGCCTCAGGATGTGATTGAAGAGAAAGTGAAGCGCCTGCTGGCGTAGGAACGGTTCCGCATTCCTTTTGAATAGGGAAGATCAAGGCCTGGCCATTGCGCCGGGCCTTTTCGTTAGGAAAGCAGTCCGATGGCGAGCAGTGTGGCCGGTGAGCTGTTCTCTCCGTGCCGAGCAGCGGCGCCCGAGATTCAGAGGCGACCCGGCTCAGATGGTCCGCTTTGCGTTGGGAACCACGATGCCGTGACGGAAGAGTGTGCAGCTTCCCGACTGGTCGCACCGGTAATGGATATTCCCGTTATAGTCCTGCCAGATCGCCGCGTTGCCTTCGCCGGACGCATTGCCCAGGACGAAGTTCTTTCCTTCCTGGGTTTCGATGGTGCTCGTGGCGGCATCGTAGTCGGCTACGGTCAGGTCTCCTTCGATGATGAACGTGAAAGCCGGCGCCGGGCCGGAAGGAGGCAAAACCGCGGGAACGGGCGGCTCAGAGGTGGCGCGGGATCTCTTGAATGAAGCCATACGCCGAATGGGAAACCTGCTCGGCGCGGATAGCAGGCGGTAGCCGTTTTGGCGGCCGCCGACCGTCGTCTTCACGGGGGTTGCCGTTTTGGCGGCGGGCGATGACGGTGAAGCAGGAGGTTGCGCAGTTGCCGGATTGTTGGCTGGGCTTTGGATTGTGGAAGCCTGGACGGCCGGAATGCTCGAATAGACCTTCACTGCTCCGGAAGGGGAATTGCCCGATGCCGCATTCTGCTGCTCGGACGGGCCAAACGCATGCCCCGATGCGGCGGCGAATACCACTCCGACGACAATCCCAATCATCACGGCGGCCGCGACGTAGGTGAAGTTCTGGAACTTCTCGATTCTTGAAAGTTCACCGAAGAGAAATCGCAGGTTCCCATCCGTTCTGACGGGAGTGGGATCTTGCAGATAAGCATTCGTGGTCATGCAACTCTCTTTCCGAGCCTTCCGAAATCCTCACCTAGAGCGAAACCAGGGTAAATGGTTCCCAGCGGAAAGAGCGCGAGGTTGCCGCCCCCTGTTGGTCGCGTCCACTTGAAAGCATCGTGTCAGGACACAGCAACCCTGGTTTCGTTCTAGGCGCAGAGACACACCTTCGCTTCAACAAAATTGAATCACCGCTTCGCACAAGGGGCAATCCAACAAAAGGGGAATCACCCGCGGGGAGGGACAGTGTACGTCTGCTTCTGCGAGCTTTCCATACGACTTATCGGATGTTGGCTGAGATCGATCAGGGGCTAGGGCCTTTTTCTGTACGACGGATCAGGCTGCGGAAAGAAGACAGATTCGGGATGGGCCGGCGAAGAGCGACCCGTGGGGTAGGGGCCGGTTGATTCTGTTGCGTTTACGGCGCGACTGAAGAGGCTGCGGAGAAAGGCATGTTCTCGAGAAAAACTCCGGGAGACATTCTCCGGGACTAAAGCCTGCGCAGAATTTGTTGGCATGGTGCGGGGGTTGCCCCCCGCATCCCTCCAGATCGAGTTTTTACGCAACCTATAAAGGATACGTTGATTCTATCTTCTGGCAAACACGTTGGAAGGCGCGGAGCATGAGCGCCGTCCCTACGGGACTCCGGCTGAATGGTTGGTTTCGCCATCCCCACGCTGAAGCGCGGGGCTAACAACCACTGCGCGACCAGCGCGGACGACGGGCTGCTGCCGACTGGAGCGCTTCTACACAGGCCCCTTTGAGGGGCCACCAACCATAAAGCCTTCGGCTTTGCCGGAGGATACTTACTGCACTTATAGCGCGACCGAGGTCACGTCCTGACGCAAAACCGGATTTTGAACCACGCTCTAACGGTATTTGCGCAGCACGCCGAGGACGCGGCCCTGAATGGCAACCTGCGCGGCCGGCACGTAGATGGGATCCATCTCCATGTTGGCCGGCTGCAGACGGACCACGTTGCCTTCGGTATAAAAGCGCTTCAACGTGGTTTCGGCGCCATGGACGAGGGCCACGACGATTTCGCCCTGGCGGGCGGTGCGGGTGCGCTCGACCAGGACGTAATCGCCGCTGATGATGTGCTCGTCGCGCATCGAGTCGCCGCGCACCTCGAGGGCGAAGACATCGCGGTTGCCCACCACATCGTGCAAGGAGATGCTCTCAGGGATCTCGGTGGTCTCGACGGGAAGGCCAGCTGCGATGCGGCCGGCAAGCGGCAGACGGTCGCTGGAGCGGGTGCGCGTGCCCGGCGGCAGCACGTCGATGGAGCGGCTGCGGTTATGCACACGGTCCAGCAGCCCCTTTTTTTCCAGGTTGGTGATATGCTTGTGAACCGTGGCCAGGCTCTTCAGCCCCATTCCGCGCGCAATCTCCTCAAACGACGGGGAATAGCCGTTGCGCGCCACAAACGACTCCAGGAAATCGAGAATCTCTTTTTGCCTTCGTGTGACAGCCATGGGCGCATTATAGCGAATAAAAAGCGAATTGCAACAACTCTTTTCTGGCGTTCTTCACTTTTTTGCGAAACCTGGTAACGGGGTTGGGAGTGCGGCGGATGGGTTAAAGTTTGACAGTGGCTTCGCGGTCCTCAATCCCGAGGCTGCATCGAGTGCAGGCCGCCGGAAACAGGGAATAGGGAATAAGGGACTGGTCTCTGACCCTATGAATATGTTCCTTAAGGTTGTTGCTATTCCACCCTTTCGCAGAGAAAAGGCGAAAGGATGGGGCGCGGAACCGGCACGACTGAAGTCGTGCCCTTTCAAAACATCAACGATTCTCTGTGTGGCGGATGCCACTCGATTGCATGGGAGTGCGCGTATGTTTCGCTTTGCTGTACGGTTTTCGGCCCTGGTTTCTGTTTTGCTCGCGACCTGGTGTGCGCACGGGCAAGCCTCCACGGCGATCTTCGATGAAAAGGGGTTTCCGGTTGCCGATTCCGAAGCGGTCTCGATTGCGGTTTTGCAGCAGGCGTTTCCGGGAGCCCGGCTTGCGACCGCGGAGCAACTGAGCAGCGCGTTGGACGACCAGGCGACGACATTGCTGGTGATGCCTTACGGGTCGGCGTATCCGGAGGCGGCGTGGCCGGCGATTCTGCGCTATCTGGACCGCGGCGGCGACCTGATTGTACTGGGAGGAAAGCCGTTCACGCGCGCGGCCTTTCAGAGCGCCGCGGGCTGGCAACTGAGAGCGCCCAGCGTGGCGGCCTCGCTGGAGCTGTTTATCGCCGACTATCAGCAGACACCCGGCTCGCGGGAACTGCGCTTCGAGGCCAATGGGGACGTGCAGCCGACGCTGCCGGCGCTTGCGTGGACGCAGGCCTACAGTCCGGTCATCCGGTTGTCGGCCGTTGCCATGATTCCGGGTGAAATCGGCACGCCGGGCGCAGAGGACGCGGAGGTGACGACGCTGGCCTGGGGATCGAAGGACGGGCACCACCGCGCTGCGCCCGCGTTTCTTGTGGATCACTATGGGCACCGGTTTGTGGGCGGCCGATGGATCTTTCTGGCCTGCGATCCCGCCGAGCACGGCTTTGACGATGCGCGCTTGCTGGCGAATCTGCGCCTCCTTGCGACGCGCAAGCAGGACCGCTTTACGTTTCGTCCCCGACTGCCGCTGTTTCTTCCCGGCGAAGCGCTGGCGTTCCGCTATGAGCCCGCAGCGGGCGGGCAGGCGGTCGCGGGAGATATGTTGAAGATCACCGCGAAGGCCGAGGAGGGCGCGCCCGCGCTCACGCTGGCCGTACCCACGGACGATGCGCATGCGATCGCGCTGCCCGCGGAGGCTGCGCTGGGCAAAGGCATGCATACCGTGGAGGCGACGCTGATGCGTGGCGGTGAGCCGCTGTGGACGTATCGCTCGGCCTTCTGGATGCGCGACTGGGAGTATCTGAAGTCCGGGCCGAAGCTCACAGTGGGCAGCGACTACTTCAAGCTGGATGGCAAGCCGCTGCCGGTCGTGGGAACGACCTATATGGCCAGCGATGCCGACCGGATGTTTCTGGTGAAGCCGAATGCGTATCTCTGGGACCGGGATATGGCGCAAATCCATGGCGCAGGTTTGAACATGATCCGCACGGGAGTTTGGTCCGGATGGAGTTTCCTGACTCACACGGACGGCTCGATGAGCGAGGAGGGCCTGCGCACGATCGAGGCGTTTCTCATGACGGCGCGGCATCACGATCTTCCCGTGCAGTTCAATCTGTTTGCCTTTCTTCCGGATCAGTTCGGCGGCGAAGATGCCTATCTCGACCCGATCGCTCTCGAAGCGCAGGACCGGTATGTGCATTCTCTGGCGGAGCGCTTTCACGACGTGCCATTCCTGGCCTGGGACCTGATCAACGAACCGAGCGCGAACAAGAACATATGGAGCACACTGCCGCAGCGAGATGCGTTGGAACAGGCCGCCTGGCGCAACTGGCTGCGCAGGCGGTATCCGGACGAAGCGGCCCTGCTGGCGGCGTGGTCGGAGCCGCACTTTGGCGTAGGACGGGCTCTGCAATCGAAGCCCACGGCGAATTCGCCGACGCTCTCCGCGGCCGATCCGCTGGCTTTGCCGGAGGCGGGTGCGTTTGCCTATGACGGCGTGCGCGGCGGGTATAACCCGCTCAAGGTCTATGACTACTTTCTTTTTACTCAGGATGTTTTTTCCGGATGGGTAGCAAGGCAGAGGGGCACAATTCACTCCACAGGTTCTACGCAGTTGATTACCGTTGGACAGGATGAGGGCGGAAGCTCGGCGCGGTTGTCTCCAGCCTTCTTTTCGCCGCAGATCGATTTCACGTCGATCCACGAATGGTGGGACTACGACGGAATCCTGTGGGCCTCGCTGGGGGCGAAGCTGCCCGGCAAGCCGATGCTGGTTCAGGAGATGGGAGAGATGCGGCGGCTGACGCAGGACGACCATCTGCGCCTGTCGGCGGAAGCAGAGAGTTGGCAACTGGAGCGCAAACTGGCGATGGCCTTTGCGCAGGGAGCGGGCGCGCTGGAGTGGGTTTGGAATGTGAACGCGAAGATGGCCAACGACAACGAGACGACTATCGGCGCGGTTCGCCCGGACGGCACGGAGAAGCCGGAGGCGGAGGTGCTGGCGGGATTCGCGCGGTTCGCCAGCGCCAGTCCTGGGAGCTTTACGCAGATCGAGGCTCCGCAGGTGACGATTGTGACCTCGCAATCGCTGCTCTACACGGGTATGAATGCGATGGCAGTGGCGGTGCAGAAGAAAGCGCTGCGGGCTCTGGCCTACTACGACCATGCACCAGCGCGGATGCTGCCGGAGAACCGGCTGGGGGAGATTGGCGACCCGAAGCTGGCGATTCTGCCCTCGGCGCAGGCATTTTCAGAGGCGGCGTGGCAGCAATTGCTGGATTACGTTGCGCGCGGCGGATGTCTGCTGGTCTCAGGGCCGGTGGCGCGCGATGAGCACTGGCAATGGGTGGACCGGCTGACCCCGCTGCATCTGCGGGCAACGCTGGCTCCATTGGCCGTGCGGCAGTCCACGCTGAAAGTTCCCGCGCCAGCGCAAACGCTGGAGGTGACTTATCCCGCCGAGGTGCAGCAGGCACCGATCGAATTTCTGCGCTTTGCGGACGGGGCATCGATTGAGGAGGTTGCGCATGGGAGGGGGAAGATTCTCTGGGCTGCAGACCCCGTGGAATTCAGCGAGAGTTACGAAGCTGCCGCGGCGCTCTACGCGTATGCGATGAATCGGGCCGGAGTTGCTCCGGCGTTTCGGCAGCTCCATCCGCTGCCGCCGGGCATTCTGGCGTTTCCTACCGTTCTTAAGGATGCGGTACTGTACAGCTTCTCCTCGGAGGCATTGGACGACGCCAACGTGGATTTGGAGGACTCGATCACGAAAGCGCACGTGCACTTCCGGTTGGCAGCCCAGCGCGGAGCCATTCTGCTGCTGCGCCGGCCGGATGGCAAGGTGCTTGGCTCCTATGGCGTCGAGTAGCTCGAGGGGGAGATGCGCAACGCACACAATCTTCGCGGAAAGGGTTAACGAAAACGGAGGTTTCTGCCGATAGTCACGGTTAATCCGTCCATCGTTCCGTCCATTCACGAACAGCGTAACTTCCGGGGGCAAATGATCTCGTTGAAGAAATACCTCGATGCCACAGATGCCGGCTCGCATGCGAACGGCGAACCGGAGGAGGAAGAGCTTCTTCCCGCGGTTTTGGCCGCATACCGGTCCTCGTTGCTGGAAGTGGGAAACTACAGCCTGGATGCTTGTCCGGGGCTCGGGAAAGAGCTGAAAACGAGCCTGACGAAGCTCGGAGAAAAGCTCACTTCGGATGTTTCCCCGAAGAAGATCGAGGCGACGGAAAAGTGTGTCCGGGAGCAGTTGCAGGAGTGGGGCGGGCGCGCAGCCACGCACTACCGGCAAAAGGCCGGCGAGGTGAAGGAAATCCTGCTGGTGATGGCGCACACCGCCGAGTCGGTCGGCGCCAAAGATCAGCGCTGTGCGCAGCAGATCACCGACGTGACCACGCGGCTGCAATCGATCGCCGACCTAGAGGACCTGTCGCAGATTCGCGCTTCGATCGAGAGGAGCGCGGGCGAGCTGAAGAGCTCGATCGACCGCATGACCGCAGAGGGCAAGGCGGTGATCGAAAAGCTGCGCAATGAAGTGACGACCTTTCAGACCAGGTTGGAGGAAGCCGAACACCTTGCCTCCTGCGATTCCCTGACCGGGCTGCGCAGCCGCCACTCTGTCGAAAGCCAGATGGAGACGCGGATGGGGGGCACGCAGCCGTTTTGCGTCGCCATTCTCGACATCGATGGATTCAAGCCGGTGAACGACGAGCATGGGCATATGGTTGGGGATGAATTGCTGCGGCTGTTTGCCGAGGAACTGAAATCCCGGTGCCGCACAACGGATATCGTGGGGCGCTGGGGCGGCGATGAATTCATTGTCCTGCTCGATTGCGGGATGGGCGTGGCGCGAGGGCAGGCCGACCGCATCAAAGAATGGGTCTGCGGGAACTACACGGTCCATGGGACGCAGGGCGCGATGAAGTTGCACGTGGACGCGTCGATTGGCGTGGCCGAGTACTTTCACGGCGAATCGATGAAGGCGCTGCTGGCGCGGGCGGATGCGGAGATGTACAGGAACAAAGCAGCTTCGCGAACCAGCGCGACCCTGTCAAGACGATAAGCGCAGCGAAAAAAGCGGTTCGCTGGGAGCACACCGGCTTGAGCGGCTGCGGAAACCGGCCGGATTCCGGGTGAAATCGACGAAAGCAAGTACGGCACGGCTGAAGTCGTGCCCTGTTACTCCGCGCAATACGAAAAGAGTCTTTCCGCTAGCTGAATGTCGAGCCTTGAGAGTTCACGGGGCTCCATCCGGCTGATCTGTTTTGGGACATCCTCACTGCCATTTCCTTTCCAGGAATCTTCCCCTCATCTTCTCTTTCTCCCAGCTTGAGTTCCTCACCTCCTCGCGTAAATGTTGAGGAGGGCCAGAGGACCCTGCCGAAGGGAAGGGTTGCCATGAGGTTACTGATCGCCGAAGACGACAAGGCGCTGGGATTGTTTCTACGCCGTGGATTGGAGGCCGACGGGCATCGCGTGCGTCTGGCCTACGATGGCGGAGCCGCGGTGGAGGCGTTTCGCCAGGAGATGCCGGATCTGACCATCCTCGATCTGAACATGCCGGTCAAGGACGGCGAGCAAGTGCTGGAAGAGGTTCGCGCGCTCGATGGCGACCTGCCGGTGCTGGTGCTGACCGCACGGCAGGAGGTGGATACGCGGGTCCGCTGTCTCGACCGCGGGGCCGACGACCTGATGATCAAGCCGTTCAGCCTGCATGAGTTGCGGGCGCGCTGCCGGGCCCTGCTGCGGCGCAAGCGGGAGGCGCGGCTGCAATTGCGCTCCGGAGACCTGGAGGTGGATCGGCTGGACCACACCGCCCGCCGCGCAGGCCAGCCGATCGTCCTCACCAACAAGGAATTTGCGCTGCTCGAACACCTGATGCTGAACCGCGGGTTGTGTGTTTCGCGGGTGGAACTGCTGGATTCGGTCTGGAATCTGGAGCCGGCGCAGACCACCAACATCGTGGACGTCTATATCAACTACTTGCGCCGCAAGCTCAAGGATCCGCCGCCGGGCCACCTGATCCGGACGGTCCGCGGGCAGGGTTACATGGTGCCTTCCGAAGCGGAACTGTCGCTTGCCCCTCTCGCGCTTCCCGCCGCTCCGGCGCTGCCCGCAGCAGCCGGTCCGGCGCTTGAGGCGCACTAGCTTTTGCTCACGAGCCCGATGGTCAGGAGAATCCCTATGCAACCTGTTTCGGTTCCCGTTCTTTCTTCCTCCGTTCGTATCCGGCCGCGCACCGCGGTGGTGGCCAGCGCCGACCGCAACTTTCGCCAGCGGCTCGCGGAGATTCTCACCGGCCTGCGCTGGCAGGTGCGCGAGGCCGAAGGCGGCGCCCAGGCCTGGGCGGAAGCAGAAGCCGCCCCGCCGGAAGCCATCATCGTCGACTCCTGGCTGCCGGATCTGGAGCTGGCCGAGTTTCTCAAAGACTTCCGCGGCAACTTTCCCCAGGTGGACCTGGTGACCGCAAACGGCGCGGCCGCGGAGCAAAGCCCGCGCGGTCCCTACCGTCAGGAATTGCTCTATGCTCTGCGCCGCTCGCAGGACAGCGGCGACACGGTGGCGTGGAAGGCGGCACCGGCACTCGACCGGCCGGAACCGGTTCCGGAGCGGATGCTTCCCGCGCCGTGGCCGATTGCCGCTCGCGCCGCCGCGGCTCCGGCGGCGTCCTCGGTCGGGAGCGGGGCATCCGCGCCTCCGCGCGCGCAGACTGCACCTCCCGCGGTCGCTTGCATGCCAGCACTTCCGCCTGCAAGCGGCGGCGAGCGGGAATTCAGCGAAGGGTTGCCGGAGCTGGTCGGCAAGGCACCGTGCATGCTCGAAGTCAGCCGCCGCATCCGCCTGGTGGCTCCGCGCTCGACCCCGGTGCTGATCGAAGGGCCCACCGGATCGGGCAAGGAATTGGTGGCCGAAGCGCTGCACCGGCTTTCAGCCAGAAGCCGCAAGCCCTTCGTGGCCATCAACTGCGCGGCCATTCCCGAGGCGCTGCTGGAAGCGGAGCTCTTCGGCCATACGCGCGGCGCCTTTACCGGCGCGGTGCAAGGCCGGGTCGGCCGCATCGAGTCCGCCGACGGAGGCACCTTGTTTCTGGACGAGATCGGCGAGATGCCGCTGGCCCTGCAATCCAAACTGCTGCGCTTTGTGGAGAGCGGAGAACTGCAGCGGGTGGGCGACAACGAGACCGTGAAGGTGGACGTGCGCATTGTCGCCGCCACGCACCGGCCGCTGGCCCAGCATGCCCAGGCAGGCAGCTTCCGCGCGGATCTTTATTACCGGCTGGCGGTCTTCCTGATCCGAACGCCCTCGCTGGTTGAGCACGCCGAGGATTTGCCTCTGCTGGTAGAGCATTTCCTGCAGCGGATGGGCCGCGAGGCGCCGGTGAAGCGGGTCGATCCGACGGCGCTGGCCAAGCTGGCGGCGCACGGCTGGCCGGGCAACGTCCGCGAGCTGGAGCATGTTCTGGAGCGGGGCGCCATTCTGGCCGGCGAGGAAGCCGTGATCACCGCGCGGGAGATCGACTTCGGACTGACGGTGAACTGAGGGCAAGGAGGGGCTGCGATGGGCATGGAGATCGAGACCCGGCTGAGCGACCAGTTGGCCCGCTATCTGGACCTGGCGACGAGCCAGGCCAAGCTGACCGCGGCCAACATGGCCAACATCGATACGCCCGGCTACCGGGCCGTGGGGATGGACTTCGAGGCCGAGATGCGGGAGGCGATGAACGGGGTGGACCGGGGGAGCGCAGCCCGGCCGGTGCGGGTGAAGGCGGTGGGCGGGCTGATTGCGCGGCCCGACGGCAACAACGTCTCCATGGACCGCGAGAGCCTGAACCTGGCCGAGGCGCAACTGCGCTTCAAGACCGGCGTGGCCCTGCTGCGCCAGGAATATCAGCGCATTCTGGACGCCATCCACGCGGAGAGCAAGTAAGCGGACTCCAGGGACGAACTTCTAGCTAGAAGCTACTAGCTACTAGCTTCTAGCTGCTAGCTTTCGTCGTTTGCGTCGAGCTCGCAGCGAGAAGCTGCATCGAAAGGAAGCGCCGCGATGAATCTCTTTGGGTTGATGGAGACCTCGGGCAGCGCCATGCAGGCCGAACGGATGCGCGCCGAGGTGGTGGCGGCCAATATGGCCAATGCGGAGACGACGCGGACCCCGTCGGGGGGACCCTACCGGCGCCAGCACGTGGTCTTCGCCGCGGATCGGGGCGATCCGGGATTTCTCGATTCGCTGAGCGAAGCTTCCGCGGGCACCGCTTCCGCTTCGCCGGCCACCGTTGCGCCGACCGCGCTCTCATCGTCGGGTTCCGGGCCGGTGGCGCCGGGTGTGCACATTGTGCAGGTGGTGGAGGACGCCGCGCCGCCGCTCAAGCGCTACGACCCAGGCCATCCCGACGCCGGGCCCGATGGGTATGTCGCGTATCCGGACATTAATCCCCTCACAGAGATGGTGGACCTGATGGGGGCGACACGTGCATATGGTCTGAATAGCTCTGCGGTGCAGGCTGAGAAGGGCATGATCGCTTCGGCCTTGGAGATCGCCAAATCGTAGGAAAGAGCCACAAGCCAAGCGATCACAACGCGTTCAAGCCGGCCTGTGCTCGGCGCGCAAGGAGGACCGATGCAATCCGGAATGAGCCTCGTTTTATCCGCAACTCCGGCACTCCCGACTCTGGCTGGAGTGGGCGGGGCGCCGGCCTTGTCTTCCGGCAGCGGAGCCGCGGCCGCAGCAACCCCGTTTTCCGATCTGTTGACCGAAGCGGTTGGCCAGGTGAACCAGTTGGAGGAGCAGGCCCATGCGGCGGTCGGCGGGCTGATGACCGGCTCCGGCGTGGATGTGCATCAGGCGATGATCGCCACTCAGAAGGCGAGCATGGCCTTCGAACTGGCATTGGCCGTGCGCAACAAGGCGGTTCAAGCCTATCAGCAGGTGATTGGAATGCAGTTCTAGAACCGCTGCCGGGCGGGCGGAGCCTGGGACGAGCAGGTGCATAGCATCCGGCCACCGGCAGAGAGCGGGCGGAAGAAACGACGGGAAAGCGGCGGGACACGGGAACCATGGCCACCGGAACACAGTTGGAGAAGAGCGCCCCTGCGATGCCCGGCCCATCCCGGTGGACGGACCGGATCGCCGGACTGGTGGGGCTGGGACGAGTTCGCTGGGCGGCGATGCAGCCCGCGCAACGCGGCTGGGCATTGGTTGCGGCCGGGCTGATGGGGCTGTTGGCTGGAGGACTGCTCTGGTATGCGCTGCGCACCGACTGGCGCACCCTGTACGCGGAGCTGGACCCGGAGGATGCGCGCCAGACCGGCCAGATTCTCGCGCAGGCGCAGATTCCCTTTGAGCCGACACCGAATGGAAACGGCATCCGGGTTCCCGCGGCGCAGTTGGACAAGGCCCGGCTGGCGACCGCGGCCAAGGGAGGGATCAAGAGCGGGCGACTGGGCTTTGAGATCTTCGACAAGCCGAACTGGGTCGGTTCGGAGTTCGACGAGCAGGTGAACTACCAGCGCGCTCTGGAGGGCGAACTGGAGCATACGGTCGGCACCTTGTCCGATGTCGAATCGGCACGGGTGCATCTGGTGCTGCCCCACGATTCGCTCTTCCGCGAGCAGGAACGCCCGGCCAAGGGCACGGTGGTGCTGAAGCTGCGCCATGGCTCGCTGGCCGAGGGCGAGCCGGAGGCGATTCGCAACCTGGTGGCCTCGGCCGTGGATGGGCTGACGCCGGAGCGCGTGGTGCTGGTGGATGCGGCCGGCCATCTGCCGTTGGGGCCGAAGACCGCCGAAGCGATGCGTCTGAGCGCCGAGCAGATTTTGGAGGAGAAGCTGATCGCCACCCTGGAGCCGGTGACCGGGGTGGGCAACGTGCGCGCCTCGGTGACGCTGGATTACGATCCGACGGCGACCGAGGAGACCGAGGAGAGCTACGACCCGGACCAGACGGTGACCCTTTCGATGCAGCGCAGCGAGCAGACGGCGGGGCCGCAGCCGGTGGCTGCCGGGGTTCCGGGAACCGCGTCGAACGCGCCCAACGCTCAGGCGCTGCCCGTCTACCCGCAACTGACATCGCCGTCTCAGAGCGCAAAGACGGAGTCCGGGACCTATGGAGCCTCGAAGACGGTGCGGCACACGGTGGAGAATCCGGGCCGGGTGCGGCGGCTGACCGCGGCGATTGTGGTGAACGACCGGCTGGCGCAGATGGCGTCCCAGGGCAAGGCGGCGGTGTGGCAGCCGCGCTCGACCGACGAGTTACGCCACCTGACCGCGCTGGCCCAGGCGGCGGTGGGATTCGAGCAGGCGCGCGGCGACATGCTGACGGTGGAAGACCTGGCCTTTGAGGAAAACCGCCCGCAGCAGCCGGTTTCACTGCCCGCCCAGGTGCTGGCCACGGCGGAAAACTCGCCGGTGCTGGTCAAATACGCCGCTCTGCTGATGGGCCTGCTGGTGGTGCTGGCCTTCGGCGTGCGCCCGGCGCTGCGCCGCGCCCGTGCCGTGCCCAGCGCAGCCAAAGGGGCGGCCAAGGAGTTGCCGGCCACAGCGCAGCCGGCGCTGAATCCGCCGGAACCCGCCCCGGTGGACCCCGAGCGGCTCAGGACGCAGGAGATCTTCGAGCAGGTTACCGGGCACCTGAAGCAGGAACCGGCGCAGAGTTCGCGCCTGCTGCAGAGCTGGATTCACTCCGATTAGCGAAGGGGTTGGAGCGGTAGAGGAAAAGGGGTAGAAAGGGCCGGACTTTGGCGGAGCAGGAACGCGAGAACGAGGCTGCACGGCGCCGCCAGTCGGCGAACATCTCCGGGGTGCGCAAGGCGGCGATTCTGCTGGTGGCTGTGGGAGAGGAACTGGCCAAGGAGATTCTGCGCGTCCTGCCCGAGCCGGACGTGCAGCGGCTGACCGAGGAGCTGGCTGACCTGCACGGGATCACGCCCGATCTCTCCGCCGAGATTCTGGAGGAGTTCTGGCAGCTTTTGGAGACGCAGGACTTCATGGTCCATGGAGGCCTGGACTATGCCAGCCGTCTGCTGGTCGAGACCTTCGGCAAGGAGCGCGCGGAGGATCTGCTGCTGCTGGTTCGCCGCTCGCAGGAAGCTGCCCAGGGCAACCTGGCCAAGCTGCAGCGCACCGATCCGCAGCAGTTGGGCAAGCTGCTGGATTCCGAGCATCCGCAGACGATCGCGCTGGTGCTGGCGCATCTGGATCCGCGCCGGGCGTCGATGGTGCTGGACAATCTGAGCGAGGATCACAAGGTGGTCTCGATCCAGCGGCTGGCGGAGATGCGGCAGTTCTCGCCGGAGATGGCGCAGAAGGTGGCGCACATCCTGCACCGCCGGCTGGAGAGCGTGGGCGACACGGCGCGCAAGAGCTATTCCGGCTTCAAAGCCGTGGCCGACCTGCTTAACCGGCTGAATGCGGAAGAGTCGAAGAAGATTCTGGAGACGATCGAGGAGGGCGAGCCGGAGCTGGCGCTGAGCATCCGCAACCTGATGTTCACCTTCGAGGATCTGGTGACCGTGCCGCCGGCGACGATTCGCGAGATTGTCTCCGGCGTGGACAAACGGCAGTTGGCGCTGGCCTTGCGCGGGGCCAACGACGAGTTGCGCGCGCAGATCTTCAAGGCGATGAGCTCGCGGGCCGTGGAGATGCTGAAGGAAGACATGGAGGTGCTGGGTCCGGTGCGCTCACGCGAGGTGGCGCAGGCCCAGCAGGAGATCCTCAACCTGGCCCGGCGGCTGGAGGCCGAGGGCAAGGTGATTCTCAAGCTGGAGACCGGCGACGAGATGCTGGCGTAAGCAGAGAACAGAGAGCAGGATCAGAGATCGGCCGCTGTCGTCCCTGACCCCTGCTCTCTGCCCCGAACGAGAGGAAGACGATGCGGGAGATGCCATCGGCGATGGAAGGCGGCGCGGCGGGACGCATCGAGATCTTCCAGTATCCC
Organism: Occallatibacter sp.; assembly: GCA_049515995.1. Classification (GTDB taxonomy): domain Bacteria; phylum Acidobacteriota; class Terriglobia; order Terriglobales; family Acidobacteriaceae; genus Telmatobacter. The sequence goes on from JBEKTO010000015.1 coordinate 35,581, forward strand.
GCCGATCCCGATGCGCCTTCGCGGCCGGACTGGGTTGGATGGGCGGAGGAGCCGGCGGCAGAGGGCGGTGTGAAAGCCAATCCGGCGAATGCCACAGAGGCCGGGTTGCGCGGCGAATTCGATCGGAGGCTGGCCGAGGATACGCTCCGCTCCTTCGAGGCGGGCCGGGAGCGAGGCCGGGTGGAGGGCCGCCAGGCCGAGCAGGAGGCGCAGGCTGCGGCCCAGGCGGCCAGCGACGAGCGCCGTGTGCGCCAGGTCGCCCAACTGATCGAGGAGTTTGCTCTGGAGCGCGACCGGTATCTGCACGCGGTGGAGCAGGAGGTGGTGAAGCTGGCGTTGGCAGTCGCGGCCCGCATCCTGCGCAGAGAGGCGCAGATGGACCCGCTGCTTTTGACCGGAGCGGTGCGGGTGGCTCTGGGGCAGCTCTCCGGATCCACCCAGGTGCGGCTGCGAGTTCCCGAGTCCGAGCTGGATTTGTGGATCGAGGCCATCGCGCTGTTGCCCAACCTGGCCGTGAAGCCCACGGTGGTTGCCGGGGCGGGCATGCGCCTGGGCGACTGCAGGATCGAGACCGAACTGGGTACGGTCGACCTGGGAATTCGCGCTCAGTTGGGAGAGATCGAGCGCGGCTTCTTCGACCGGGCGGGCGGAGGGAGGGCGGAGCGGGCCGCCGCTTTGGATACAGCGCGGAGCGGAAGTGCGGAGGGCCGCCCATGACCGAACGGCTTGGCCGTTACTTTGCCCGCCTGGATCGCGGCCAGCCCTGGCGCTGGCGCGGACAGGTGCTGGATTCGGTGGGACAGACGATCGAGTCGGCGGGTCCGCTGGCCTCGGTGGGCGAGTGCTGCGAGATTCAGGACCGTTTCGGCCGGCCGCATCTGGCCGAGGTGATCGGCTTCCGCGGCTCGAATGTGCTGTCGATGCCGGTGGAGACGACGGAAGGGATTCGCTTTGGCGATCCGGTGTCGGCTCTCGGTGTGAGTCCCGAGATCGAAGTGGGTCCGGCGCTGATGGGCAGGGTGCTGAACGCGCTGGGCATGCCGATCGACGAGGACCGGCCGCCGGCGGTCTCGCTGGCGTTGCCTTTGGACGGGACGGTGCGCTCGCCGCTGGACCGCGTGCCCATTCGCACGCCGCTGGGCACGGGAATCCGCGTGCTCGATGCGCTGTTGACCGTAGGGCGGGGCCAGCGTGTGGGCATCTTCGGCGGATCGGGCGTGGGCAAGAGCACATTGATCGGCATGATGACCCGCAACACCGAGGCCGACGTGGCGGTGGTGGGACTGGTGGGAGAGCGGGGCCGCGAGGTGGGGGAGTTTCTTGAGGATTCCTTGGGCGAGGAAGGACGGGCGCGCTCGGTGGTAGTGGTTTCGACCTCCGACCAGTCGCCGCTGATGCGCATGAGGGCGGCGCTGGCCGCGGCCACGGTGGCGGAATTCTTCGCCGCCCAGGGCAAGGATGTGCTGCTGGTGCTGGACTCGCTGACTCGCTTTGCCATGGCCGCGCGGGAGATCGGCCTGGCCGCCGGCGAGCCGCCCACGGCCAAGGGCTATACGCCCTCGGTCTTTGCCCGGCTGGCGCGGCTGGTGGAAAGGAGCGGGCAGTTCCGGGTGGGTTCGATTACCGCCTTCTACACCGTATTGATGGAAGGCGACGATCAGCAGGACCCGCTGGTGGACGCAGTGCGGTCTCTGCTCGACGGACACGTGGTTCTCTCCCGCGCTCTGGCGGCGGAAGGGTGGTATCCGCCGGTCGAGGTGCTGGACTCGATCAGTCGGCTGATGCCGGCCGTGACCCAGCCCGCGCAGCGCGAACAGGCGGCACTGCTGCGCAGGCTGATGGCCGTCTACGCGCGCTCGGAGGATCTGGTGCGCATTGGCGCCTACAAGCCGGGCGCGGACCCGGAACTGGACCGCGCTCTGCGCGCGCGCGGAGCGATGCGGGCCTTCATGACGCAGGATGCGCGCGAGCAGCTCTGTTTTGCCGACTGCCTGCGGCGTCTTGCGGCGCTGGCCGCGGAGGTGTGATCGATGGCCGTCTCGCGCGCGCTGCGCCGGCTGCTCCGCATCCGGGATCTGGAAGAAGAACAGAGCCGGCTGGCGCTCGAGTCCGCGCTGGGCGAGCTGAACCGGCTGGAGCACGCCTTCGCGGCGACCGCCGAGCGGGATCGCCAGGGCCGGCAACTGGTAAGGAGCAGCGCAGAGAGCGGGGAAGTGCCGGACCGGCTGGCGGGCCTGGAGGAGATCCATGCGGCCACGCGTCATGCGGCAGCGCTGGCTCCCCGGATCGCGGAGATGGAAGGGAGCGTGGCCGTGCTGCGCGAGGAATTTCTCCGAAGAAGGGTCGAGCGTCGTCAGGCGGAGACGCTGATCCGGGAGAGCGAGGCCGAAATTGCCGTCGAGGCCGGTCGGCGCAGCCAGCAGGCGCTGGACGACTGGCACCGCAACCGATTGCATCGGGCAGGGAGCGAGGGAGAGCCGGAGGCGCGCACCGATCCGGCAGCCGCCGTTGAAGGCACTGGCGCCCAGGGAAGCGAGCCAACCAGCCTCACTTGAGGGAGGTCCCAATCCTGACAACTCTCTAACCCGCTCCTGCCTCCTTTTGGCAAGGCATCTGCCTCAACCCAGCGCATGACCGTTGCCGCGGGAATTGAAATCGGTGCCGGAGGGCGTTCGGAGACGGGCCAGAATCAATTGCTGATGCCGGGCAGAACGCAAGGCGCAGCGTGGAGCGGTGCGCGGCTGGCCGGTTCGTCCCCCTCTTCTGGTGCCGCCGTGGAGAGCTTTCGCTCGAGTTGGGAGTCGCTGCTGGCTTCTGTGGACGCCGGGAAGAACAGCTTGAACGGAGTGGAGGCGGAAACCGACGCAACGCAGACGAATACCGATGGCGCACTGATGGAGACTGCGGAAGGCGCGATGGCAGGAACCGCGTCCTCCGCCGGCCGTTCCTCGTGGCCGTTGGAGGCGGGAAGGACACAGAGAGCGAGCGGGACAACAAAGCTGTCTGCAGCGGGTACCCGGGCAGGGGTTGCCTTGGGGAGCGGGGCGAACGGAGTGCAGAGGCAGCCAGCGGCCAGGCAGGCGGCGAAAGAGCCGGCAAGCATCCGACCGGCAAGCTCTTCAGCCGTCACGTCAGCGGCCAGTTCGAGCAAGAGTATGAAATCGGATGCCGCGTCCCGGTCTGGCGGAGGGGCGCGGGCATCCGTTGCCGCAACGGACGCGAATCTATCACTGGCCCTGGCTGCGGCTGAAAACCCGAAGCTGGCCGCAAAGGCTTCGGAGGCACAGCCGCGCTCGGGCTTGAGTGGCCTTTCTGATCGGGATACTTCGTCGATTTCGGAGTCTATCGGCGCCCATTCCAGTTTGGCTGGCACGGACGGGAGGCAGGCTGCAGACGGAGCTGGAACAGGGAATCAGAGGGGAAAAACCTCGATTGCCGCAGCAGCCGACAAATTGGCTAGCGGATTGGCCTTTGCGGCCGCCGAGGCCAAAGACCCTGGAGCGAGCGGATTGTCGAACCCTGCCGGCCGCGGGGAATCTGCCGCCGGACGAACTGCGGCGGTCTTTCCATTGGAGTCCGACGCAGGATTGAGCAGCCAGGTGCAGGGACAGGCAGCGACCGAGAGCAAAGCGCAGACTCGGGATCAGGATCAGACCGGGAGCCGCTCGGCTTGCCCAAGCGAAAGCCAGGTTCCTGGCCTCAACCAAGAGACAGGCGCGGTTGCATCCGCCAGGGACAGCGATGCGCCAGGCGATTCGGCTGCGCCGGCCGCCGGACGAAGGTTGAATCCATCCGCGACCGTCGTCCCGACCACGAAGAAACCGGGCGATTCCGGGGAAGCACTGGCCTCGGTGCAAGGAACGATGCGGTGGTCACACGCGACCGGTCTGGCCGAAGCGGCGGCGGGTGGGGCAGGGAAGTCCGCCGCGACGGCCCAGGATGGGCTGAACCCGGCGATGGCGCGCGATCCGGCGGCGGTCAGCGGAGCAATCGACACGTCGGCCAACGGGAGCGGGGAATCGAGCGGGACGGCGGGGAGCTGTGCGGGAGAGGCGACGCGCGAGGCTTTTACCGCGCTCGATGCGGAGAGCGCCTCGGGAGCGCCGCGATGGATTCATGCCGGAGCCCAGAGGGCCGAGGCGGGATTTCAGGACCCGACCCTGGGCTGGGTCGGCGTGCGGGCAGAGATGGGCGGAAGCGGGGTTCATGCCGCTCTGGTGCCGGGGTCGGCGGATGCGGCTCAAGCGCTTGGCGGCCACCTGGCAGGATTGAATGCCTATCTGGCCGCAGAACACACGGCGCTCGATCCGGTGACCGTGGCTGCGCCCGAGGGCGGGCACGCATTCAACCTGGACCAGGGAACAAGCCACAGCATGGACCAGGGAGCGGGACAAGGCACGGGACAGGGCACGGGCGCGGACGCACGATCCAGCACGGCAGCCGACGCGGCTGTCTTTACGGGTGCGGCAAGCCCGGAGATTCCAGCTCAGGGCGGAATGGCCGAGACAACGATGCAGGCGGCGAGCCCAGGGGGAGTTCATATCTCGGTGATGGCCTGACGGGCGCGGGTGAAAGGCAGAGAGGAAAGCAGGGAGGGGAAATGGCGGCAGCAGCAGGAATCTGGAATCACTCATTGACAGCAGGGCAGGCGCTGACAGGCAAGAGCGCACTGCCGATGGCCAGCCCGGCGACGGGAACGAGCGGCACCAGCAGTTCGAGCACCGATTCGGCCACTATCTCGGCCAACGACTTTCTCACCCTGCTGGTGACCGAGATGCAGAACCAGGACCCGACTGCAGACACCGATCCCAACGAGTACATCAACCAGCTTGTCCAGGTGAATAGCCTGGAGCAACTGATCGACATCAACCAGACCCTGACCACGGATCTCAGCAGCTCGACGACCAGTTCCGGAAGTTCCTCCATGGCAGGCAGAAGCGCGCAGGCGCGCGCGGTCCTGCACAAGGGAGGTGGGTTGTCTGGCTTTTCGCCTGCCGTTGCCAGCGCCGCCAACTCCAGCACCACCGCAGCCAGGAATGCTCCCGGCAATCTCAGCGTTCCGGAGACGAAGCCCGCGGCGCAGCGTGTGGCTCATGCCCTGGACGGGCGGACTCCTGCGCAGCCGATTCCAGCCGGGCACTCTGCGGCCCAATGAAGCTCGTTCACCAGCCGGCACGGGAAAGCCGGCGCCAACCTTGGATAACACCCGAAGGAGATGGACAATGGCAAGTTTCTACATCCCGCTCAGTGGCCTCAATGCCGATTCAACGGCGCTGAACACCATTGCGAACGATCTGTCGAACATGAACACAACCGCCTTCAAGTCGCAGGCGACCAACTTCTCCGATCTGTTCTATCAGCAGGTGGGAACCAGCGGATCGGGCGATGCGATTCAGGTGGGCGAGGGCGTGCAGGTGGCCTCGAACGAAACGAATTTCACCCAAGGATCGTACGACACAAGCGGCACCACCGCCTCCGATGTAGCGCTGGACGGCAACGGCTTCTTTGTGGTGAGCAATGGCAGCAGCAACCTCTATACCCGCGACGGCAGCTTCACGCAGGACACGAGCGGCAATCTGGTCACCTCCGATGGCCTGGCGGTGATGGGCTATCCAGCCGTGAACGGCGTGGTGAACACCAATGCTCCGTTGACGGCGATCAACATTCCGTTGATTGGGCAGGTGCAGCAGCCGGAGGCGACTACGAGCTTCAGCATGACGGCGAACCTCGACTCCGCAACGGCCGTCAACGCGTCTTTTCCAGGCACAGTGACGGTCTATGACTCATTGGGCGCATCCCATACAGTCACCGTGACCTATACGCAGGACGGCATCGATCCCGCGACCGGATTCGACAAATGGAGTTACTCGGCTGCCCTGCCTGCAGCGGATTTCACCTCGGGGGTATCGACGCCGGTCACCGGAGTTATGGAGTTCGATCAGAATGGCACCCTGGCCACGGTGAACGGAACTGCCGTGGGCACAGCCGCAGGCGATGTCTCCTCGACCCCGCTCAGCTTTACCGGGCTGGCGGACGGAGCGGCGGACCTGAACATCGGGTGGAACCTGCTCAGTTCCAGCGGCACGCCCACCATCAGCCAGGAAGACACGGCCTCAGCGCAATCCGCGGCGCCGGCAAACGGCTACACCGCGGGCGTCTGTTCCGGCTTCACCATCGGCTCGGACGGCACTGTTTCAGCGACCTACTCGAATGGGCAGACGCTGGCCGTGGGACGGCTGGCGCTGGCCAACATGACCAATTTGCAGGGACTGTCGCTCCAGGGCAACGGCAACTACGCCACCACGTTGGCCAGCGGCACGGCATCGATCGGCGCCTCGGGAACGGGCGGGCTGGGCACAATCGAGGATTCGACGCTCGAGGAATCCAACGTGAACATCTCCGCCGAGTTCTCCGACCTGATCATCGCGCAGCGAGGCTTCGAGGCCAACTCGAAGGCGATTACCACCTTCGACACCATCACCCAGGAGACCATCAATATGATTCATTAAACCTGTGCGGGGCGGCCTGAAGGCCGCCCCGCGGCTGGATTATCGGACGCGCACCTCGATGAAGAGGCCTTTCCCCTCCGCCAGCGCGGTTCCTCTGGCATTGAGGATCTTCGCCTCGGTCCAGTGTTTGCGGCCCTCGCCGCGGATGACGCGGCCCTGCAGGCGGATGAGCTCGCCGGAGGGAACCGGGCGCAGGTAATCGACCTCGATATGGCGCGTCATCGTAGATAGGCCCCTGGCGCGGGTTGCCTTGCTCATGGTCTCGTCGAGCAATGTGGCGATGATGCCTCCATGCAGGCAGCCGGGATGGCCGTCGAAGCGATCGGGAACCGTTGTCAGGCAGACTACGGATTCGTCCTCAGCGAGCAGAAAATCCAGTTGCAGCCCGGCGGAATTGGCCGGGCCGCAGCCGAAGCAGCGGTTCTGGGCGGCATGAACGAGGGGCGTGAGATTCTCAGTGGAATGGGTCATGATGGCCTTGTTTGCTCTTTGCGAATCCGGGCGGAATGGGGAAGCAGCATGGCTCCAGCATATCGAAGCTGACGTGTTCCCTGGCGCCCTGACGATTTTCGCCCCTTTTGCGCAGACTTTCTCGATCCCTTTGCATCGAAGAGGAAATGGAGGTTTTCCCCAAAGATGATGGACCGGCGAACCGCAATCAAGCATCTTGGCGGCGTGGCCAGCGCGCTGCTCTTGACCGAAACCCTGAGCGGCGAGGGATGGCCGACGGGCCAAACCGCTGCCGCAGCACCAGCTCCTCCGCCAACCGGGCCTTTCACGCTGCCACCGTTGCCGTATGCCTATGACGCACTGGAGCCCAGCTTCGACGCTGAGACCATGCACCTGCACCACGACAAACACCATCAGGCCTACGTGAACAATCTCAACGTTGCCGTGGCCGCGCATCCTGAGCTGGCCGGCAAGAGCGTGGAGGAACTGGTCACAAACCTGAACACCTGGCCCGAATCCGCGCGCACCGCAGTGCGCAACCAGGGCGGTGGGCACGCAAACCACTCGTTCTGGTGGCCGACGCTGGGCAAAGGCGGCGCGACGCCCGCCGGTGAGCTGGCCAAGGCTATCGACGCCAAGTTCGGCTCGTTCTCGAGTTTTCAGGACAAGCTAACCGCAGCCTCCCTGAGCGTCTTCGGCAGCGGATGGGCCTGGCTGGTGAAGCTGCCGGAGGGGACGGTGGCGATCGAGACGACTCCCAACCAGGACAGCCCGCTGACCCTGGGGCACAAGCCGGTGCTGGCCGTGGATGTGTGGGAGCACGCCTATTACCTCAAGTACCAGAACCGGCGCGCCGAGTACGTGAAGGCGTTCTTCCAGGTGGTCAACTGGGATTATGTGAGCGGGCAGTTTGCGCAGAAGGCATAGGCCGGGCGTGGCCACGATCCGCACGCACCAAGTTGCAGCGACGAAGAACAAAAGCAGCCGCGGGTCCTTCGACTCGCTCCGTTCTCTCAGGATGATTCCAATATTGGCGGTCTGCGTGGTCATGCTTCTGACCGGCTGCCGCGCAAAGCCGACGCTGACTCGGCAGGAGGCGGAAGGCAAGCACCTGTACGAGGTCCGGTGCGCCCACTGCCACGAGGAAAACGACCTGGCTCTCAAGAAGGTCCCACCCGACCTGCATGGTGTCTTCGCGGGGAAGACGCTGCCCAGCGGCGCGGCTGCCTCCGATATTGAGGTCCGGCGCGTGGTTCTGGCGGGCAAAGGAATGATGCCCGCCTTCACCGGCCGCTTTACCGAGGAGCAGATGGGCGCACTGCTGGCCTATCTGCATACCGGGCTGCGCTGAGGCCAAGCCTGGAGAGGAGCAGGAAGCCGGCGTTTGAGCGCACATCACGGTATACTGTGAATTGCCATGGCAACCGAAAAAACCTTCTATCTTGAGACCTTCGGCTGCCAGATGAATGCCCATGACTCCGAAAAGGTGATTGGCACACTCCAGCATGAAGGCTATCGGCAAGTTGAAACGGAAGAAGAAGCCAGCCTGATCCTCTACAACACCTGCTCCATCCGCGACAAGGCAGAGCAAAAGGTCTTTCACCGCCTCGACTACTACAAACGACAACAGAATGCGGGCAAGCGCTTTGCCGTGCTGGGCTGCGTCGCCCAGCAGGAGGGCGAAAAGATCTTCGAGCGCGCGCCGTACGTCTCTCTGGTTTCCGGTTCGGCCTCGTACCGCAAACTGCCCGAGATGCTCGCGCGGCTGGAAGCGGGCGAGACGCGGATCACCGGCCTGGACGACCGCCAGACCGACGAGACCTTCGAGACCGAGTTCACCGCCCGGCAGAGCCCCTACCGCGGATACATCACCATCATCGAAGGCTGCGACAAGTTCTGCGCCTATTGCGTGGTGCCTTACACGAGAGGCAAGGAGCGCAGCCGCACCTCGACTTCGGTTTTGGACGAGGCGCGGCGCATTGCCGATCTGGGCTACACCGAAATTCAACTGCTGGGCCAGAACGTGAACAGCTACCGCGATCCGGAAGGGAAGCGCAGCTTCGCGGAACTGCTGGCGGCCGTGGGGCAGGTGGGCGGAATCCGGCGCGTGCGTTTCACGACCAGCCATCCGCGCGACTTTACCCGCGACATTGTCGAGGCGATCGACGCCGTTCCCACGCTCTGCGATCACGTGCACCTGCCGGTACAGTCGGGCTCTGCACGCGTGCTGAAGATGATGGCGCGGGAGTACACGCCGGAGTGGTATCTGGAGCGGATCGCATGGATCAAGGCCGCGCGGCGGCCGATCTCGCTGTCGACAGATATCATTGTTGGTTTTCCGGGCGAGACAGCGGACGATTTTATCCAGACCATGGACCTTCTGGCCGAGGTGGAATACGATTGCGTCTTCGGATTCAAGTATTCGGCGCGGCCCAACACGCCGGCCCTGACCATGATCGATTCGATCCCGGAAGCGGAAAAAGCGGCCCGGCTTCAAGTGCTGCTTGACCGCCAGCGTGGAATACAAAGGATCAATTATGCCAAGCATTTGGGGCAGATTATGGAAGTGATGGTTGAGGGACAGCACCCGGCGCGAGGGCAGATTGCGGGCCGCAGCAGCCAGAATAAGCCGGTGAATTTCACCTGCGCGCAACCCATTGCACCCGCACCGGGCAGCTACGTGCAAGTGAGAATTACGGAAAGCCATCCGAACAGTCTGGTAGGCGAGGCCGTCTAAGATAGTTGTTGGCACAGGAAGAGGGGAGCCATGGATATCGAGGTCAGAATTCGCGGGCTGATGATGGACCCGGCCACCAACATGCCCATCGTTGTGCTCAAGGACATCGCCTCAGAGACGGTGATGCCGATCTGGGTGGGCATCTTCGAGGCGAACGCCATCGCCATCGAGATCGAGAAGGTGTCCGCGCCGCGCCCGATGACCCACGACCTGGCTAGAAACCTAATACGGCACTTGGATGCTCAATTGGAACGCGTTGTGATTAATGAGCTTAAAGACGATACATTCCTGGCGATTCTGTGGCTACGGCAGGGCGACGAGGCGCTGGCGATCGACGCCCGGCCTTCCGACGCGATTGCCTTGGCGTTGCGTGCCGATTGCCCGATCTACGTCTCAGAGCAGGTGATGCAGACGGCCAAGCTGAACACTACCGGCCCGCCAGAAGGGCCGACGGCCGAGCAGTTGCGCGGCTGGCTGGAAGGGCTGAACGACGAAGACCTTGGCCGCTACAAAATGTAGGGCTCTCTCGCAGGGAAGAGGCACAGACAAGGATTTTCAGACGTTTTGATCCTAGTGGAACCTTGCGGACATTTGCAGTATACAGAATATCCGTTATCAGACATCGATCGTTTTTGTAGTTTCGTCCCTTTGTGGCTTGCCGATGAGTATTTTGCATGAGCGCCTCCAGTGGCCACTCAAATTGGACGGATATATCCCCGGAACCAAACGGCCAACTCCACTTCCGAAATTTCACCCGCCGCTACAGCCAGCATCGTCGTCACCGCTTCCTGATCGCTTGCTATCAGTTCGTATCCCTGATCGAGCAAGAAGACGTAGGCTACAACGAAGGCAGTCCGTTTGTTTCCATCGAGAAATCCGAGGTTGCGGGAAATGCCATACGCATAGGCAGCGGCGAGATCAGCAATGTCGGGAGCGCCATAGGCCGCGCTATTCTGTGGTCGATGAAGGGCTGACTGCACCAGCGACATCTCCCGCACGCCCGGCATACCACCATGTTCGGCGAGTTGCTCGTCGTGGATTGCCAACGCTGTCTTTTCAGATACCCATTTCCAGTCGGCCGTGCTCACTTCGCCAACTCTCGAAGAACATCCCGCCGCTCGCGCATCACCTTGCGGGCCAACCCCATTTGCCGCTCGAAATCAGGATCGTACGGAGTGATCCGGAACCCCTCTGGAGCCTCGGTCAAGAAGATTGAATCCCCCTTCACAACCTTGAGCCGCGTCAAAACTTCCTTCGGCAGCACAATACCCGCAGAACTGCCGACAGTCGTAACCTTTAGCTTCACCATGATCGCCTCCATTATAATGATTATAACGCAATGTATTGAGAGCCTCCATCGCATTGTGTTGCTTTTTAGATCGTCACAGTGTGGGCGCTCATAGACTGATGACCTTCGCGCCCATTTCTGCCTGTTGGATGTTGCAGGCAATTTTTCCTTTCAGAGATGAACCGCACTGCTTACCAGCGGAAGAAGCGATAGGGATCGTCCCACTCTTGCGGCGTATCCAGGTAGAGTCCTGCAAGCCAGCGCCTCTCGTTTTCCTCGACCGGCGCGGCGATGTGTTTCAGGATTGGCGTCTCACCCGCGGCCTGCAGATTGCCGAGCAGCCGCGCCAGCAAGCATGAAGTGCGCCGATAGGTGCGTTTGACGTTCATTTTCTCGCCGGAGTCGTCGAATTGCCACGGAACGAGTTGGCAAAAGACCACATTCCCTTCGGCCGCCGTGGCCAGCACTCCATCGCCAGCACCCGTCGCGCCCTCTGAGATCAACGGGAGTTTGCGCGGGTCGCGGTTGTGCACTTCGGCCGGCGATACTCCTGCCAAGGCAGAACCGGCGGGAAATGGTTCAAAGCAGGCGGAGATGTGCTCACGGTGGACCATGGAGACGTTCGTGGGCAAGAAGGAATTCGCTTCCGCGTCGTCGAGTCCCAGCGCCAGTACGCGGCCACCCGCTTTGACCCACTCGGCCACGTGCGCCCTCTGGGCTGCCAGCTTCTTCCCTCCACCCGGTCCCACCACCAAGACCTGGCTGGCGGAGAGATCTTCGCCGTCGTAGACCGTGAGCCGAAGCCCCGCCGAGGTGAGGTATGCCTTGCCGGCAGAATCACCCGCGTACACCACCGTCCGCATAGGACTCGGCTTCCATGCCGCGGCGTATTGGACGATGTTCCGGGCCAGTGCATCCGCGGCCGGGTCGGTTTCGGTCCTGCCGCTGACATCCGTTTGGCAGAAGAGTACCATTCCCTGGCCCGCCCGATGCTCGATGAGGGATGTATATTGCAGGGCGTAGCCGCCGTCGAGGATGGGCAGGAAGTCTCCGCAGGCAGGCTTTTCGATCAGCGCGGAGGCCACGTTGCCGCGATTGCCGCGGCGCCAGACGCGTGTGACAGGCAAGCCCGCCCACTTGACCGTGGGCGCGCCGCTGAATTGCGGCGAGAGTTCATAGGCGAGGCGCGTGGGCAGAGTAGTCGAGGCACCGCGCCAGTTGCGCAGGTGCTCGTCCGCTATGCCGGTCAGAACCGGATGGTCGGGAACACGCTTGAAGACCCAGCGCAGCCCGTATTCGGCGATGCGGAATCCGAAGCGCTTTTCGAGGACCTCGCCGGTCTGCTCGAAGATGACGACCTTCAGGCCGTTGCGAACGGCGCGCAGGTCCGGCGCAGCGTTCTGCAGGTTCAGCGCGCCCTTGCCGATGATGAGCACTTCATACTTCGAGGCGTCGGCACTTGCGTCTACGCGCTCCCAGCGAACCCCCATGCCGTCGAGCAGCTTGCCGGTCTCTCCTTTGGGATCGAAAAGGGCGACCTTTACTACCGCTTGTGCCGCTGCGGGTTTCTGCAAAACATCGATTGCAAAGGAATCACTTTGTGTTTTGCCATTGCTGAACCGGACGGTGGCCTGCACACCATATTGCCTGGGCGCGAGATCGGCCGGAAGTTCCAGCTTCAAGGGAATGCGCTTCTGCTCGCCCGGCGGGATAACGACCTTCGAGGTTCCGCGAACGGGCTGGGGGGTGCCGAAGGACCATTCACAGGCGGCCGTCACCTCCTGTCGGGAGTTGTTGATGAGGATCAGTTGCTTCTCCGCGGTTTCGCCGGCGAGGAAGTTGTGGTCCTTGCTGGTAAAGGCCGCGGGCTTGCCTCCAATGTAGGCCAACAGAGGCATGTAATTGCGATACAGCGCCTCGGCGACGGCGGTGGGCTTATAGTCGGCGGGATGATACGCCAGCAGTTCACGCGCTTCCTCCTCGTGAACGTAGACCGGGCGCGGGCCGGGCCGCTGCAAGCGCTCCCAGTCAACTTCCAATTGCAGGCTGTCGCTGCCTTTCCCGCGCGACGGACCAATCCAATATCCCAGGGTATCCCACGGCGAGGAGGTGGCAGAGAGTCCCCAGGTGCGCATGGCGCGGTAGTTCTCCGTCACCTGTGCGGCGAGCACGCGGAAGACGTCCTCGAACTCTGGCGAGCCGAAGGTGTGCGGGCACTCCCAGCGCAGCCAACCGCGGCCCTGGCGAAACGTCTCCGCTTCCCAGCGCAGGTTCTCCTTTTCGGCTTCAGTGATCTGGTAGGCGCGGGCGCCGAGGGTTTGCGCATTCCATTCCGCCATGCAGAATTCCCACGGCACGACGGCATCGCCGAATTCCCTCCTGCCCTTGTACCATCCGCGGTACATCGCCCAATCCCACGGGAGGGGGACGCTGTATTCGCAGGGGAAGACCGGCTTCACGCCCACGGTCGCCCAGTGCTCGAACCAGTCCGACACCTCCTGCGGCGGAATCCAATTTCCATAGAAGTTGATCGCATGCATGGAACCGAGGTTCCCGGCGTGGTGGTAGACGACGCGGCTAGGGTCGAATTGCCTGAGAATCGCCTCCGCCCGCAAGGCGCGGCCGGCGCTGATTACCCCATACGGCTCACGCGGAGCCAGGATGCCGTCGATCATGTCGGGGTTCATGTCTTCGCCGTACCCGGTGCCGTTGTGACTGGTGGAGTAGCAGACCACGGAGGGATGATTCTGCGCCACGCGCACGTAGAACTCCGCGTGTTGCGCGTATCCGTTCGTGGTATCGGCATCCGGCGTTGTCCAGGTGTACTGGCCAAAGTGGGGCTGGGAAAACGACACGAGAACGCCCTCGTCGTCCGCTGCCCGCAAGACCTCTTCGAAGGCCCGATGCGTGCCCGGCTCGCAACCGTAGTTATGCGTGTAGACAAAATTGATGCCGAAGCTCTTGTACCGCTGAAGAGTCGCGCGCGTGGCCTCGTAACTGGCCATGGTGGCGCTGCCCTGGGCATTGTCGAGCGGAATCGCCGCCAGATACAGGCGCGTTCCGTTCAGATAGAAATCTTTTTCCTCGATCCAGAATTCCCTGAAGCCGAAGCGGACCGGCAAGGCTGCGTCCAGAACCTTGCCGCTGGAATCGAGCAGAGAGAGGTTGAGGTCGTACTGGTTCTGAGGCGTGTGGGTGTCCCAGAGTTTCTCTGGACGCCAGTTCTCCGTTATACGGATGCGGCCGTTTGTGAGTTCGTCCGGTTGGAATGGCTGGCTTGTGAACTCCTTTGCCGGCTGGTTGCCATCGCCGATCCGAGCGCGCACAAGGTATGTCCGATCACGATCGAGCGCGTCCAGCGCCACGTCAAACACGATCTCCCAACTGCGAACCGAGGTTTCCACTTTCACATCGGCGATGCGCGCACCGGCAGGGGTACTCGCCAGGTACACATCGCCGCAGAGCCCCCGCCGCTCGACGCTGCCCGCCACCTGCCGCGCGGCCGCGCTGTCGCTGAACGACATCATGACCGCTTTGAGAGGCATGGCCGCCACGAAGATGCTGAGGAGTTGCTTCTGGCCGGGGCGGCATATGCCGGTGAGATCGACTTCACCGCACGGAAAGCGCATCTCCCCCACCTTGGCGCCGTCAAGGTAAACCACTGCGTAGGAGTTCAGGTAGCCTACGTACAGCGTGATGCGGCGGCCCACCCACTCCTGCGGAACAGTGATCTCCCTTTCGTACCATGCAGAGGTAATGCCGTTTGCGTCCGGTTTCTCCCAGGCTGGGTTCGGGTACAAGAGCTGTGGGCCAGACCATAGCCAATTGCCGCCCGACCAGGCCTCGGGTACGCGGAGGTGGCCCCAATCATCGGTGGGCACAACATCCGTTGCGGTTCCCGCGGGTTGCCATCGCCAGAGACCGTTCACGCAAATCCGCTCACGTGTTGGGGTCGACTCGCGGTAAGCCTTCGCCATCTCCCAGACCACGGCATGGTCGGGCACCGATGCCTGCTGCGCATTTGCATCCGGGTGCAGCGCCAGATACGCCGCCGAGCCCGCGAATCCTTTTAGAAAACTTCTGCGATCAAAGTCTCTCATCGTAGGAAGCCTACAACATCAGGCGGTGATGGAAAACCCGGCAGCAGATCGCCTGGATTGGCGGGCCTTCCCAGGTGACCGCGAACCAGATTACGGTTCAGTCCCGTCCTTCGCCTCCAGCTTGCCGATGCGGAGCGCGCGTTCCTTCATCATGACGAAAAAGACGGGGACCAGAATGAGGACATGGATGGTCGAGGTAATCATGCCGCCGACAATCGGAGCGGCGATCGGCTTCATGACATCGGAGCCGACGCCCGACTCCCAGAGAATGGGAACCAGGCTGGCAAGAACGGCGCAGACCGTCATCAGTTTGGGACGAAGGCGTTGGACGGCGCCCTCGATGACGGCATTTCCGATATCGGCAGCGGTGTGAATCTCGCCGGCTTGGAGATGGCGTTCGAGCGACTCGTGAAGATAGACGACCATGACGACGCCGGTTTCGACGGCAATTCCAAAGAGCGCGATGTAGCCTACCCAGACCGCAACGCTGAAGTTGTAGCCGAGCAGCCACTGCATCAGAAGTCCTCCGGTCATGGCGTAGATCGTGGGGAAGATCAGCACAGCGACCTCGACGACGGAGTGGAAGACCATATAGAGCAAGAGAAAGATCAAAGCGAAGACGACAGGCAGGATCAGCCTCAAGCGTTGCTTCGCCCGCTGCTCGAACTGGTATTCGCCCGACCAACTCCACGCATAGTTGGGCGGCAAAGCGACCTTGGAATGCAGCAAACGATTGGCCGCGTCGACAAAGGCGCCGTAATTGGTGTCTTTCAGATTGATGTAGATGTAGCCGGTGAGCTGGCCGTCCTCGTCCCGGATCATGGCCGGACCACGCGAGAACGAGATGCTGGCGACCTGCCCGAGCGGTATCTGCGCTCCGGACGGCGTGCCGATCAGAACAGCGCGCATCCGGTCCAGACTGTCGCGGAAGTCCTGTTCGTAGCGCACGTTGATGGGGTACCGCTCGCGTCCTTCGATGTTCTCGGCGATATTCCGGCCGCCGATCCCGGAAGAAACGGCGGTCTGTACATCCTCGATGCTCAGGCCGTAGCGCGCCGCCTCTTCCCTGTTGACCTCCACGTTCACATAGAAGCCCTGGGAGATGCGCTCGGCGAATACGGATCGCTGCTGCGGCATAGTGGCCAGCACGCTTTCAATTTGTCCGGCCAGGCGTTCGATCTCATCGACACCCGGTCCCTGAATCTTGATGCCAAGCGGCGTCTTGACGCCGGTGAGTTCCATGTCCAGACGGCCTTCCACCGGGCTGGTCCAACTGTTGGAGATGCCGGGAAACTGGACCTTTGCATCCATCTCCTGGATCAGCTTGTCATAGGTCATCCCCGGCCGCCATTGCTCACGCGGCTTGAGCATGAGAACGGTGTCGAACATATCGAGGGGCGCGTTATCGGTGGCGCTGCCTGAGCGGCCCACGCTGCCAAAGACGCTCTCCACCTCAGGAAACGATCGCAAGAGGACATCCTGCTTTTGCAAAAGCATTTTGGCTTGCTCGATGGAGATGCCGGGCAGCGAAGTCGGCATGTAGAGCGCCGACCCTTCAAAGAGCGGCGGCATGAACTGGCTGCCGAGCTTGAATGCGATGGGCAGCGTTGCCAGCAGAAACGCGAGATTGATGGCGATGGTCAGGACGCGGTGCCTGAGGCAGAAACGCAGCACAGGAAGATAGAGTGCCTGCGTGATGCGCGAGATGGGATTGGCGCCCTCGGGCCGCAACCTGCCGCGGATCAACAGCACCATCAGCACCGGCACCAGGGTGATGGCAAGAATGGATGAGGAGCCGACCGCCAGGGTTTTGGTCCAGGCGAGAGGACGAAACATCCGCCCCTCCTGCGCCTCAAGAAGAAAAACAGGAAGGAAGGAGACAACGATAATCAGCAGCGAGAAGAAGAGCGCAGGCCCAACCTGCTTGGCCGCGCCGATGAGAATCTCGCGGCGCTCGGAGCGCGACACCGGAGCGGGGTTGTTCTTCTGCCGCTCGGAAAGATGGCGATAACCATTCTCGACCATAACGATGGCCGCATCGACAAGGACACCGATGGCCAGCACCAGCCCGCCCAGCGACATGATGTTGGATGTGATGCCGAGAAAGTAGATCGGGATGAAAGAAACCAGCACCGCGATGGGCAAAGCCAGAATCACAATCAGGGCGGAACGGAAGTGGAAGAGGAAGATGAGGATGACCAGGCTCACGATAAGCGCTTCTTCAAGCAGGTCGCGCTGAAGGGTGGCGATGGAGTCATTGATGAGGCCCGAGCGATCGTAGCCGGAGACGATCTGAACGCCGGGCGGAAGCGAGGGAGCGAGCTCACGGAACTTCTGCTTGACGCCGTCGATGACCTTCAGCGCGTTCATGCCCTGGCGCATCACAACTATGCCGCCGACCGTTTCGCCTTCGCCATTCCACTCCGCAACGCCTTCGCGGATATCCGGACCAAATCCGACGCTGCCCAGATCGCGCAGCAGCACGGGAGCGCCATTCTTGCTGCCAACGGCGACATTCTCCAAATCGCCGGTCGAGCGCAGGTAGCCGAGGCCGCGGATCATGTATTGCGTTCCGCTCAAATCGAGGACGCGTCCGCCGACCTCATTCGTGCTGGCTTTTACGCGATCGATCACCACGGAGAGCGGGATTCCATAGGCAAGCAGCTTGTTGGGATCGAGTCGCACCTGATATTGCCGGACGAATCCGCCGATGCTGGCGACCTCGGCCACTCCGGGCACAGTCTCCAAAGCGTAGCGCAGATGCCAATCCTGCAAGGTGCGCAGGTCGGCGAGACTATGGGTCCCGCTCTTGTCTACGATGGCGTATTCGAAGACCCATCCCGCCCCGGTTGCATCCGGGCCGATGGTTGGAATGACTCCCGCCGGCAGCCTGTCGCCGATCTGTTGCAGGTATTCGACAACCCGTGAACGCGCCCAATAGAGATCTGTTCCATCCTCGAAGATAACGAAGACGTAGGAATCTCCTAGCATGGTCTGCGCGCGCACGGCTTTCACATGCGGCGCGGCCAGCAGGCTGGTCACAATGGGATAAGTGACCTGATCTTCGATGATATCCGGCGGCTGGCCGGGCCAGCTCGTGTGAACGATGACTTGAACGTCGGAGATATCGGGCAGCGCGTCCAGGGGGATGTGGCGCAGAGACCAGATGCCCGCCAAGGTCAAGCTCAATACAACCGAGAAGACGAGGAACCGGTTGCGCGCGCAGATATCGATGATCCGGGAGAGCATGTTACATGCCGCCCTTCGCCGTGACGCTGAGCTTTCTGGAGGCGATCAGTTGGCCGTGCCGTTTTGCCGTTACAGTCACTTGCCATGTTCCGCCAGAGGCCAGATCGATTGCTCCCTCGTAGAGCCCACTTCCCTTTTCAGTCAGCCTGGCGGTCACGTTGATCGCGGCCATTCCCATCGCTGGCATTGCCGCCATGAAGAATGTAACTCCGACATCAGCGCCCTGAATGCCTGTGCCCTTGCCGGCGGCGAGCTTGACGCGAATTGCGTTCGATCCCTTCCGCGGCGGATCGGGATTGGTGGTGAATTCGATTTGAACCAACGGTTGCGACGCACTTCCCTCACCCGCGTGCGCATCTTGCGGGGCCGGAATATTGGGAGTGGAGACAGCCTGCAACTGGCTCTCGGAATCGATGAGGAAGTTGGCGGAGGTGACGATCGCCTGATGCGCATCGAGACCCTTGACGATCACAATGTCGCCGCCCACCTGCGGACCAAGCACGACTTCCTTTGGCTCGATGCGCCCATTGCCCTTATCGAGAAAGACGATCTGCTTCAAGCCAGTCTGAAGAACCGATGAGGCGGGAACAACGAGGCGCCGGCCCAGCGAAGATTTCAGATCGACGTTGACGAACATCCCAGGCTTGAGCAGCAGCCCAGGGTTCCCGATGGAGAGCCGCACCGGCACGGTGCGCGTGGCAAGATCGACCTGCGGGAGGATCTCCTCCACGCGTCCGCTAAAGGTTTTCTGCGGATAGGCATCGACCGCGATCGCCGCCATATCGCCCGCTTTGAGGCGGCCGACATCGTTCTGGAAGACCTGGGCATTCACCCACACGCGCGAAAGATCGGCGATGGCGTAGAGCCGCGTAGCCGGATCGGCGTACATGTTCGGGAAGGCGTTTCGTTCCGTGATGTAGCCGGAGGCGGGCGATTGAATCGTGAGCTCGTTGAGCACCTTGCCGCTGCGCTTCAACTCCGCAATCTCGCTCTCGGGAATCTGCCATTGCTCCAGCCTGTGCTCGGCGGCCGTTGAAAGAGAACGCGCCCCCGCCGCGACTTCGCGGATGGAGCTGTCGCTCAGAGCCTGCTGGTTTTCATGCGCCAGCAGATATTCCTGCTGCGTGGCCACAAGATCGGGACTGTAGATAGTGAAAAGCGGATCGCCCTTGCGGACATATCGATAGGTCGCATCGGCAAAGACCTTGCGTATATAGCCCGAGAAGCGCACCTGCACATAAGAGACGAGAGTGTCATTGATCGCAACGTTCCCAGTGGCGCGCAGGTCCCCGTTGAGTTGCTTGTACTCCGCCGTGCCGGTCGTCATGCCGATGCTTCGCATCTGCTCGTCGCTCAATTGCACAGGGGAAAGCGGCGCCTCCATCTGCTGCGAAGGCACGATTGCAGTGTCAGCGGCGGAAGCAGCGGGAGCGGTGGCAATGGGAGGCGGGGAACCGGGGACCAGCGCCGGGTGCGGTCTCTGGCGCCAGAGAAAGAAGGCGACCGTTGCCGCCAGCACGGAAGCCCAGATCAGGGAGGTAACGAGGACGCGCTTTCGCTCTGCCGGGCTCATCGAAGTGTTCCTCCGGTCAAAGTTTCGATGCGCACGAGCGCGGCCTCATGATCGAAAAGGACCTGCTGGTATTCAGTCTCCAAGTTCAACATATCGAGCAGCGAAGAAAGCACCGGAGCCAGTTCCTGCTTGTTGGCCCGATAGGCCGATTGCTCGGAGTGAAACACCGCATCGGCCTGCGGGATAAGTCCTTGTTTGTACTCACTCATGAGTTCCGTTGTGCTTTTCACAGCAACATATTCCTCTTGTAACTCGGCCAGGGTCTGTTGCGCCTCAGAATCCAATTCATGCCGGGTGCGGTTCGCATTCTCAACAGCCTCGGCAATCTCGCCTGCAACGCGGCCGCGGTTAGGAAGGCGCATGTTGACGCTCAGCACGTACCGGTCGCTATAGTCGCTACCGGTAAGTTGAAGCTGATAGCCGACGCTGAAGTCCGGCTTGGCGCCGAGCTTTGCGGACGCGAGTTGCGCATTCTGCTTCTCGACGGCATCGGCATCCACGCGCAACTTCGGATTCCGGTTGCGCAACTGGCTTTGCAGCTCCTCGATGTCCATCGTGAACGGCGTGGCTGCCAGTGGGTCCGTGAGGATGTCGGCGGATTCCTGCGGACGATGCAACAGTTGCTTGAGGCGCGCCTGCGTCTGCCCAAGTGTAAGGTTGTGCATGGTCTCCTGGCGAAGCAGTTGTGTGCGCTCCATCTGCGCTTTGAGCACGGCCGACTGACTGCCTTGGCCTAGGCTGTAGCGGGAAATCGCGTCCTGGATAAGCGACTGCAGAAGAGAGTCCGTGCGATCGAGAGATGCAAGCGTAGCGCTGGAATAGGAAAGCTGGAGATAGAGCAGCTTTACCTGTTCCGCAACCGAGGAACGAACGACTTCGATATTGTCCTTTTGCGTCTCGGCCTCGCGGTTCGCGACCTCGCCTCTTAGCTTGAGCTTTCCTTTATAAGGAAGGTCCTGCGAAGCTGCCAGGCCGATATAGGTCCAGTCGCTATTGCCGATCCCCGCAAATGGCCTCGGACTGCCATTACTGAGCGATTGGATGGTGAATTGCGGGTCGGGAAGCGCCGTGACCTGTTGCGCGACGTGTGTGGATGCCTTCCAGTTGTCGGCGGCCGACGCCACTTGGCTGTTGTTTGCCTGCGCTTCCGCCAATAGAACCGCAAGCGGTGTGGGAATAGTCACCGCGTGCTGTGCGGATAGCACCGCGCACGGCGCGAAGAGAATCGCGCACAAAAATCGGTTGAGCTTCACAGGCAACTCTCCTGCCGCAATTCGTGCCAAGCTGCCATTATAGCGAACCCGTTTAGCATCCCCTTCGTCCAATAGAATGAGTCGCGCCCATAACTTCAGAACTAGGCCGGCGGTCTCTTGCTTAGATTACCGGTTTTCCTTACACTCACGTTGTGCCGACAATCTGTGTCGGCCGGTGAGGAACCGATGCAAGACCACAAGGCCACAAGACTTTTATCCTTCAGCAAAGCGATCTTGCTTGCATTCATGCTTCTCGCGGGCATGGATCCCAAGGCTCCGGCTCAGCAAGATGCCGCCTCGCATCCCGTGGACCTGGGCATTATCGTCACATCCAGCGAGGCTGATGCTGCCGGCGTGTTGCGGCAACTCAATGCGGGCTGGGACTTTGGCGTCCTGGCCAAGGAAAAGTCGATCGATCCGACAGCGAACGACGGCGGCTACATGGGCAAGTTCAGCGCGGCGCAGCTTCGTCCTGAGATGGCGAACGCATTGGCGGGCCTCGCGACGGGACAACTCAGCCGAATCTTCCAGATTCCGTCTGGGTTTGCCATCCTCAAGATCCTTACGGCCGCGCCACCTACCGAAGACCTGGACTACAAGAAAATCGGGTCGCTGACATCGTCCGGCGTCATTCATCTTGGAGCCGTGCTGGATGGCCTGGCCGAAGCGGACTCTCTTTTGCGCAATTATCCAAAGCTGAATGGATGGGATCGCGACTTGCATCAGATATGCGAGGTGCGGAAGGTGTCCTATGCCTCGGGCGTGGCGCGATTGAATAGGCTCTTAGACGATGCCAAGGCGGGCAATCCGGGGACCTACAGCGCCAACGATATTCTGATGGCCCATTTGACCCTGGGCCGTCTTTACGCGTACATGGGCAACATGGCCGACTCTGTGAAGGAAGTGAAGATCGCCTACGATAGCGCGCCGACAGCCGCGCCAAACTTGGTTTCAACGATCGAGGAGGCGCTGGGCGCGGGATATCTGCATCTTTCCGAGATGGAAAACGGCATCTATCTTCATCCCAGCGATCTCGATATCTTCCCTCCACTGAATCACAAGGGAAGTTATGCCAAGAAGGATGAGTCGAAACTCGCGGTAAAGTACTTTACCGAGTTTCTCGCGCACACCCCGAACGATCTTGAGGTGAAGTGGCTGCTTAATCTGGCTTACATGACGCTGGGCGAGTACCCTGCCGGCGTTCCCGCGGCCTACTTGATTCCAGAGAGCGACTTTACGTCGAAGGAGAATATCGGACGCTTTGTCGATGTTGCGCCCGCCGCAGGCTTGAGTGTCTTCCGCAACGCCGGCGGAGTGATTGTGGACGATTTCGAAAATAATGGCTTACTCGATGTGGTCGCATCCAGCCAGGACGAATGCGATCCGCTCAAGTACTTCCACAACAACGGGGACGGGACATTCAGCGATCGATCGGTAGCGGCCGGCCTTGGCGACCAGCTTGGCGCGCTCAATCTTGTCCAGGCGGACTACAACAACGACGGTTGCATGGACATCCTTGTGCTGCGCGGAGGATGGGCGTATCCGCAAAGGAAATCGCTGCTGCGAAACAACTGCAATGGGACCTTTACGGACGTGACGGATGCGAGCGGCCTAGGAGATACGGTGACTGCGACGCACTCCGCAGTATGGGCGGACATCGACAACGACGGATATCTCGATCTCTTCATCGGCAACGAGAATTCTCCCAGCCAACTGTTTCGCAACAAGGGCGACGGCACGTTCGAAGATATCTCGCACGCGGCCGGGATCGATCGGAATGCCTATACCAAAGGCGTGACAGCGGCCGACTACGATCACGACGGCTACGTGGACTTTTATGTGTCGAACCAGTTCGGCCCCAACTTTCTCTATCACAACAACGGAAACGGCACCTTCACCGAGGTGGGGCGGCAGGCGGGCGTGCAGGCGCCCATCATGAGCTTTGCCACGTGGTTCTTCGACTACGACAACGACGGCTGGCCCGACATCTTCGCGGCCGGCTATCTGGGGTCGATCGAGGAATCGATGAAGACCTATGTGGGCGGCAAGCCGAACGCCGAGACACTCAAGCTCTACCGCAACAAGCACGATGGGACCTTTGAAGACGTGACCGCGAAGGTGGGCCTGGACAAGGTTTACATGGTCATGGGAGCAGGCTTTGGCGATATCGACAACGACGGATATCTCGATATCTATCTTGGAATGGGAAACCCCTCGGTCACTTCCCTGCTGCCGCACACGCTGTTGCACAACAAGGAGGGAAAGAGCTTTGTCGATATCACGCAGTCCTCAGGAACCGGCGAACTGCATAAAGGACATGCCATCGTCTTCGCCGATCTGGAGAGGAACGGAAATGAAGATATCATCGCGAATTGCGCGGGGGCGATTCCGGCGGACAAACACGCGCTACGCGTCTTTCGGAATCCCGGCAACAACAACGATTGGATCAATGTTCATGCAGTTGGCGTGAAGACCAACCGCTCCGGTGTGGGCGCCGAGATCAAGGTCACGGTGACGGACGACGGCGGGGCGGAGCGGGCGATCTATCGAACGGTAGGAGAAACCAGTTCGTTCGGCGCCAACCCGCTGGAACAGCATATCGGGCTGGGGCACAATGCACATATCGTGGCGCTCGATATCTTCTGGCCCGTAAGCAACACGCACCAGCATTTCACCGGCGTGGACAAGAATCAGTTCATCGAGATTAAAGAATTCGCCAACGAATTCAGCAAGCTCAATCGCCCCAGCTACCACCTGGGCGGACCCGTGACGACAGTGGGAAAGGAACCCGGCGGCGCGCAGTCGCAGACGATGCAGATCGAGTTCTCAACCAATCCCGATCCGCCGCAGAAGGGATCGAATGCAATTCGGGTGAAACTGACGGGCAGCGATGGCGCAGCGATTTCGGGCGCCGAGGTAGCGGCCGTATTCTCGATGCCGGCGATGCCAGAGATGGCGATGGACGCGACGGAGACGACGGCGAAGCTGGCTGAAAAGAACGGCGGCCTCTATGAGGGGACAGGCGAATTGGCCTACGGAGGAAAATGGGAGGTGACCGTGACCGTGAAACAGCACGGCCAACTCGTTTTCACCAAAAAGCTGAGCATCAACGCCAAAGGCGGGATGTAGAAAGGACTGCCGGATTATCGGATGCGCCTTGCATCGGTTCTTGCATTCACTGCCAGAACTCAGTCCTGAGACGTTACTTCCGCAATGGCATCGAGGATCTTGTCGATGCGGCGCCTGCGTTCTTCCAGTTGCTGGACATTTCTGTCGGCTTCGCCTGATGCGTAGGCGCGCGCTCCAACACTTTCAATCAATGCATTCACGCTCATCGTGTTGCTGGCCAGAAGTTCCTGTGCGGCCGCAGCGTTCTCTCCTCTTAATTCGGGGTGGTCGCACGTTTTTCTGGCGATATTCCGCAAGTGCTCGCCCAGAGCGGCGCAGGCATCTGTCCCTTTGGGTTGGATTCCGGCCGCCTTCATGATCTGCTCGATAGCGGCGGAAATCTGCTGTGAAGAGGCGTTGAGTTCCTCGGCGGTGGAGAGTTGCTCGACGGTGGCAGCCACTCCCAGATTTTTTGCCTTCGCCGACGCAGTCGTTTGGGCCTGTGAGCGCACCTTGGTCCCGGGGCGCGGCTTCTTGCCGGTGAGGCAATCCTGGGGTAGATTGTCCGCTTGCCCGTCCGAGCCCGGGAACGGATTCGCATCCGGCGCGGCGGAGTTCTTTTCCGTGCCAAGAAGGCTCACGGCGAGGCAGTTGGGCACTCTGGAAATGCCATTGGCGGGTGCACCTTTTGCGATCATTCCTGTCTCCGGAAGCGGGTTCAAGCCGAGGCGTTGGGCCGTTGGAATGCGCTCAACGCTGAGGCACGGCAGGATGTTCTCTGCAGATTCTCGATCTTCCACTCTGGATGCAAGCACGTCACGTGCCATTGTGAGATTTCTTATCTGAAAGGGGGCTGAGAGGAGCCGGAAGGGCGCAAAAGCACAGAGATGCGGCGGCGCAATGAGAAATCAATGAGAGGCGGGGGATTTCGGGAGTCTACCGCCTCCCGGCCATCTCGGTCCTCTCATCGAAGGGGTCGATCTCTCAGCCAGCCTGAATCTTGCGGTGCGGAGGGTGCCGCAGGGAGGTCAGGCGAGAGCATCCAATTTGGCGTCGAGATTGTCCTCCGCTGATTGCACGCTCGATCCGCTGGCAGTGGCGCCAGGCAGGTTCGAGATCGAGGCGGTATAGCTTCCTCCCGACTCTTCGACGCTTCCCGAGTAGCTCTTGCCCCCCACCGTTACGGAATACGAGGCCGCCATCGCGGTCGCCTGACTGCTGCTGCTCACCGGGATGTTTACCTGCGCCCGTGAGGAGGAGGCGCTTCTGGCGGGCGCGGCGGAAGAAGAGGAGGACGCGGGAGCCGTCTTGGGTGCCGAAGTGGAGGAGGAGGTTTTGGCGGGTGCGGACGGCGTATAGGTGGATGCGGGTTGCGGTTGCGAGGCGGATGTCGAGGACGATGAGGTTGTGGTTTTGACCGCGCTCGATGATGTGGTGCGCTGCGCCGGGGGTGAAACAATCGTTGAGATGCCGCCAATCTGCATGATTTTGCCTCCCAGCTCTCAAGTGGATTTTCGTCCTATCGATTATCGGCAGGAATTGACCCTCTGTTCAGGGCCATCTCCAAGGCGAAAGGTGGCACCCCAATTGCAATACAAGAATGAAGAGATTGCGGCGCCGGCGTGCGTCTATAAATAGAGACAGGCGGGGAGGGGTTCTGAAAGACGAAGAGGAAATACGGCCAGGGACAAGCGAGAGCGTGGCACGGGACGAATCGGCCGCGAGCAGTTCACTGGACCCTGCCGACTGGGCCGGCTTCCGCAAGCAGGCGCACCTCATGCTGGACGACATCCTGAGCACCATGGAAACCATCGGCGAAGGTCCTGTGTGGCAGGCGATTCCAGAGCAGGTGCGTGCACGTTTCCGCGAGGATCTTCCGGCACAACCCACGACCCTGGCAGCGGTCCATGAAGAGTTCATGACGACGATTCTGCCCTTCACGGCGCGCAATGCCCACCCCGGCTTTCTGGGCTGGGTCCAGGGCGGCGGAACTCCGGTCGGAATGCTGGCAGAGATGCTGGCCGCCGGGCTCAACGCCAATGTGGGCGGCCGCGACCAGATTCCTCTGGAAGTGGAGAACCAGATTACCAGGTGGATGCGCACTCTGTTCGGCTTTCCCGCGGAGGCGACTGGGCTCTTTGTCACCGGAACATCGATGGCTAATTTCATCACGGTAGTGGTGGCGCGGGATGCCCGGCTCGGTGGCGAGGTCCGCCGGGAAGGCGTCCGGCAGGATGCGCAGAAGCTGACCGCCTACGCGTCGACGGCGGTGCACGGATGCGTTGGACGGGCGCTCGATTTCGCCGGGCTGGGCAGCGGCGCCCTACGGCTGGTTCCGGTGGATAGCCGGCAGCGGATTGACCTGGAAGCTCTGAAGAAAGCGATCGCAGCAGATCGTGCGGAAGGTTTGACGCCATTTCTTGTGGTTGGGACCGCCGGAACCGTGGATACCGGCGCCATCGACGACCTCGACGGCCTGGCCGCAATCTGCGCGGAGGAGCAGCTCTGGTTCCATGTGGACGGCGCCTACGGTGCGCTGGCGATGCTGGCGCCGGAGCTGGCGCCGCGGCTCAAGGGCATTGAGAAGGCCGACTCGCTGGCCTTCGATTTTCACAAGTGGGCGCAGGCGCCTTACGACGCCGGCTTCATCCTGGTGCGCGACGGCGAGTGGCACCGGGCCGCCTTCGCCTCATCCTCCGCATATCTGACGCGGGAGGAGCGCGGGATGGCTGCCGGCTCGACTTGGCCTTGCGATCTGGGCCCTGATCTCTCGCGCGGATTTCGCGCGCTCAAAACCTGGGTGACGCTGAAGGTCTACGGCTTGGACGCGATCGGCGCGGTCATACGCCGCACCTGCGAACTGGCTCGTTATCTGGAAAGCCGCATCGTGGCCTCGCCGGAGCTGGAACTGATGGCTTCCGTCGAACTGAACATCGTCTGCTTCCGCTATCGCTTCGCCGATGCGGCGGATGAGCTTTGCGACCGGCTCAATCGCCGGATCGCGATCGAATTACAGGAATCGGGCGCGGTTGCGCCCTCGACGACGCGCATCGGAGGCCGTGTGGCAATCCGCGCGGCCATTGTGAACCATCGGACGAGCCGCGCTGAAATGGACACTCTAGTCGAGGCAACTCTAGCTACAGGAAGAGCGTTGCGACCTGCTGCGCACGAGCCGCAGCCTGCTGAGAGCAAGTGGCAGCCATGGCTCGAACGGGATGCCAGGGTGCGGCAGCTCGACGCACAATTGGATACGCAGGCGGAGTTGCCAAAGGAAATGGAAGTCGCTCTGCGCGTGGAGCGAGCCACACTGCTGGCCGAGATGGGGCGCAGCCTGGACGCGAGAGCGGACCATTTCAAGGTTCTCGCGCTCGATCCCTCACACCTGCCCAACCTCTTCGGACTGGGAAAGCTGCTGGTTGCCGCGAGACAGCTCAAGGCCGCGCAACTGGTTTACGCGGAAGCGGTCAAATACCATCCCGAAGACATCGTCTGCCGGGTAAACCTGGGCAGCGTGCTGCTGGAAAGCGGCGATCCCGAAGAGGCACGAAAGCATTACGAAGCGGCACTGGAGATCGATCCGGAGTTTCCCCAGGCGCATGGAGGAATGTACTACGCGCTGACGCAACTGGGCGATCCGGATGCGGCGAAGCTACACCAGCGCAAATCGTTCGGCCGGAAGAGCGTCTTCCCTTCCCTGTACCGGGGCGACTCAGAACCCATTCCGGTGCTGCTGCTGGTCTCTTCTACCGGCGGCAATACTCCCATCGAAAAGCTGCTCGACGACCGCGTCTTTGAAACCTATGTTGTGGTCGCGGACTTCTACGACATCAAGCAGCCGCTTCCGCCGCATCGTCTGGTTGTCAACGGCATCGGCGACTGCGATCTGGCGGGAGAGGCGCTGCAAGCGGCCGAATCGCTGCTCAAACTGACGCCGGCGCCGGTTCTGAATGCGCCGGCCGCGGTGCGGGCAACAGGCCGTTGCGAGAATGCCGATCGGTTGGGCAAGGTGCCGGGACTCATTTCACCCGCAACCGCGATCTTTCCCCATGCGGTGCTGGCCGGAGCGGATGGAGCCACTGTGCTGGCCGCGCACGGCTTCACTTTCCCGCTGCTCGTGCGGACACCGGGCTTTCACATGGGACAGCATTTTGTGAGGGTCGAATCGGCGGCGGATCTGCGCGGCGCCGTGGTTGCGCTGCCTGGACTGGGCAGGCCCGAGTCGGAGGTGCTAGCGATCGAATACCTCGATGCCAGGGGCGTTGACGGTTGCGCGCGCAAATACCGCGCGATGATGGTGGGCGGCAAGCTCTATCCGCTGCATCTGGCCATCTCGCCGAACTGGAAGATTCACTACTTCAGCGCCGACATGGCGGACCGCCCGGATCATCGCGCCGAAGAAGCGGAGTTCCTTGCCAACATGCCCGGCGTGCTGGGCAGCAAGGCGATGGCCGCACTCGAAGAGGTGCAGAGTGCGCTGGGCCTGGACTATGGCGGCATCGATTTCGGTCTCAATCGAAATGGCGATGTTCTGCTCTTTGAGGCCAACGCCACCATGGTCGTCGAGCAACCGGCCCCAGACGAGCGCTGGGATTACCGGCGCATAGCCGTCACGCGCATCCATGGCGCTGTGCGCGATCTCCTTTTGTCGAAAGCGGGTGCTGTGCAAAATCCCGCCCCCGCCTCACCGGCGTCGCTTGCAGACCGCACAGGCTCAAAATCGGCCTGAGGCGGAGCGTGAACCGAGAAAGCCGCCTAACAAGCCACTAGTTGTCCTTTGGCGAGGACTGTGACCCAGAAGTGGCCCTCGGCGCATTCAAAGGCGACTCGCTCGTGGACTTGCGAGCCGCAGACCCGCAGGTCATAGTCGCTGCCATCCAGTACGGTGGGCATGGACAGACGAACGCCCGTCGCCATTCCGCACTTCATGTTCCCGCCGATCATGTTGGCTAGTTCACCCAGCACATCGCGCACGTCGTCGTCGACGGTCTCGGGCGGGTCCATGGCGAGAATGCGGCCCGCGAACCCGCACGCCTGCCGTCGGTTGCACTCCAGCATGATGGCTCCATTCCACTCGCCCGTAAGTTGAACGAACGAAGTCAATCGATCCCCTGCGGAGGCAAAAGGTGCGTCGTTAGCGGACACTTCAAGGTCCATCATTGTTGCGAATACGGACTTCACAATGTCCACCAGCATCTCTACGCTTACATCGGCTACCATAACTTTCCTTTCATCTGGCGACGTAGACAGTCATGTTTCCTACTGATTTCCGGTCAAACCACTCATCGAGGCCAAAGGCCGACTCAGCGCCACCTAACAGCAGCCAACCGCCCCTATACAACGTGCCGTGGATTTCTTTCAAGATGTTGCGCTTTGTTTCGTTGTCGAAATAGATCAGCACATTGCGGCAGAACACCAGATCGAACGGACCCAGGGTGCGCATGCCTTTGCGCAGGTCGATGGTCTCGAAGCGAGCCATCTGGCGTACACGCTCATTCAATTGCCAGTCCAGGCCGGTGCGGCGGAAATGCTTCACCAGCAAGGTCGCGGGCAGTCCACGGTTTACCTCGAGTTGGCGGTACATGCCGCTACAGGCGCGCTCCACAACCTTCGAGGAGAAATCGGTGCCAAGGATTTGGATATTCCAGTCCTGCAGCCCTTCTTCAAGCAGCAGCATGGCCAGGCTGTACGCCTCCTGGCCGGTGGATGAAGCGGCCGACCAGAAGCGCAGTTTTTTCGTCGCTTGCCGCTCTTCCCTCAGCCTAGGCAGCAGGACGGTCCGTATGGCTTCATACTGAGCGGGATCGCGAAAGAAGTAGGTCTCATTCGTCGTCATCGCTTCGACGACTTGCAGGCCGATCTCCGGATTGCGCTTGGCAAGGAGAACGGCGCATAATTCGTTGATGGAGCCAAGGCTGAATTGCTTGACAATCGGCGCAAGCCGGCTCTCGAAGAGATAGTGTTTGTTGTCCTCGAGCACAATTCCCACTTGGGAATAGACATGCTTCTGAAGGAACCTATAGTTCTCCGGGAGAATCTCCGTTACTAGTGCGTGGCTGCCCATCGAGCTCCCTCTTAAAGATTTCCTGTAACGCGTAGAATCTCAGGCACTACTTGATCGAGCGGCAGCACGCGGTCGGCGAGACCGGCATTGACTACTGCACCTGGCATCCCCCAGACGACGCTGGACGCTTCATCTTGCACAATGACGCTGGCTCCCTGCGCCTTGAGAATCTCGACGCCTCGCAAGCCATCCTGTCCCATACCCGTCAGAACGACGGCCAGAACCGCGCCACCATAGATTTCCGCGGCGGAGACAAAGAGCGCATCGACCGCGGGACGGCATGAATTCTGCCGCGCCGACTGATCCAGGAAGACGCGGATGCCGCCCCCGTTGGATGTCACCTTCATGTGAAAGTCCCCGGGCGCAATCAGGATGTTGCCCGGCAGAACCGGACTGTCCTGGCCCGCTTCACCGACCGGCACGTGACAGGTGGAGTTCAAACGCTCGGCGAGCAGGCGTGTAAAAAGAGGCGGCATGTGCTGCACAACCAGCACGGGCAATGGGAAGCTCGCCGGCAAGTTTGGCAGGATCACGCCCAGCGCGGTCGGTCCTCCCGTGGATACGCCAATCACCACGACTTTGGGCCGCACCTTCATGCCTTGCAAGAAAGGCGCGGGCCGCGCGGCAGTCGAGCCAGCGAGAGCCGGTCCAAGTTCGGGCCTAGCCACGGAACGGCTCTGTTCCGGCAGCCGGAAGAATTGCATGATCTTGGGGATCATCTCTTCCCGCAGCGATACCATGGAGCGGTCGAGCGATCCTTCGTTGGATACCTTGGCTACGTAATCGTCGGCTCCCAGAGTCAGGGCTTCCAGCGTTTTCGCGGCGCCACGCTCGGTGAGCGTGCTGAACATGATGACCCGCAGTTTGGGATATTCGCGCCGTATGCGCCGCAACATCTCCAGGCCGTCCATGTCCGGCATTTCGATATCCAACGTAACGACATCTGGATTCAACTGCGGAATCCGTTGCAATCCGATCGAGCCGTTCGAGGCGGTTCCCACCACCTCAAGCGTCGGATGCTGTTCGAGCGCATGAGTGACCAGCCGGCGAATAACCACCGAGTCGTCCACCACCATCACGCGAATTCGTTCTCCAGGCTGAAGAAACCGCTGGTTCACTACGGCCATGTTTACACCCTCGCTAAAGGAGAGATTCCGAGAAGATCCAGCTTTTCCATGAGGATGTCTTTTGAAAACGGCTTCATGACGTACTCATTGGCTCCTGCCTCCAGGGCCGACGCCATCTGAGTCATTTCCGTTTCTGTAGTGACCATGATGACTTTCATCGAAGACAGTTCTGGAATCTGGCGCAACTCCTTGACCAACTCCAGGCCGTTCATCTCCGGCATATTCCAATCCGCCAAAACCAGTTCCACCGCGTCCTTCTCAGTTTCGAGCACCTTCAAGGCCTCTATCCCGTTGCCGGCTTCGCAGACCTCGTAGCCCAGCCCGATCAAGATGCGGCGGATAATCATGCGAATTGTCTTGGAGTCGTCAACAACCAGTGCTTTGCTCATTCTTCATCCGCTTTCGTTGTTTGAGGTGCGGCCCGGCGGCGGGTAACCCCTCCGCCGGGCAGTTTCTCAAGCCGCCGGCCCGGTTAATATGTGTACTTCGATACGGCCGCCTGGAGCGTGGCTGCCATCTGACTCAGTTCCACTGAGGCCGATTTGGTGTCATTGGCTCCCTGCGTTGTGTTCTTCGCCGATGTTGCAACTCCGGCGATGTTCTTAGTGATGTCGTTCATTCCCGTCGCCGCTTCCGCAACGCTGCGGCCGATTTCGTTTGTCGTTACGGTCTGTTCTTCCACCGCCGACGCAATGCTGTTGGAGATATCGTTGATCTGGTTGATGATTGCGCCAATCTCTTCGATGGCAGCGACGGCGCCCTTGGTGACATCCTGGGTAGCTTCGATCTTCTGGCTGATCTCCTCGGTCGCCTTGGCGGTCTGCTTGGCGAGTTCCTTCACTTCATTGGCTACAACCGCGAAGCCTTTGCCCGCTTCTCCAGCGCGCGCGGCCTCGATGGTTGCATTCAACGCCAGCAGGTTGGTCTGCTGCGCAATCGAGGTGATGACCTTGATCACGTTGCCGATTTCCTGGCTGGATTCGCCCAGCTTTCTCATGGTTTCGTTGGTCATTTGCGCCACGCCGACCGCATTCTTGGCCACGCGCGCCGAGTCGTTGGCGTTCTTCGATATCTCGCGAATCGAGGCTTGCATCTCTTCAGAGGCGGTAGCGACCGAAGCGACATTCCTCGAGACCTGTTCGCTGGCGGCCGACACCACGTTCGCCTGCACCGCGGTCTCCTCGGCCGTGCTGGCCATCACCTGACTGACCGCCGTGAGTTCTTCAGAGGAAGAGGCCAGCGTGCTGGCGCTTTCGGCCGTAGCCTTGAGCGGTGCAACGATCGCCTCCAGCGTCTGGTTCACGCCATCGATGATGGTGCGATAGTCGCCCTGGTGCTTTGAGGCGTCGGCCCTGATATCGAATTTTCCTTTTGACGAAGCTTCGGCCAGCATCTTCGCATCCGCTACCAGCGCGTTGATATTGCTCTTCATCAGCGATAGCCACTCGTGAATCTGGTCCTGCTCCGAAGCCCTTGCCATCGATGTGCTCAGGTCGCCGTTTGCAATTTTGGTTACAAATGCAACCAGTTCGACCAGCCAATCATGCACACCGTTGACGGCATTCTTCAGCTTCTCGTGATCGCCCTTGCAGGCAACCTCGACCCTCTCACGCAAGTTGCAGCCACGGATCTGGCGGAGAACGTGAATCTCTTCCTCGATGGGCAGCATGATGGCGTCCAGCGTGCTGTTGAATCCTTCCACGATCTTGCGATAGTCGCCATGGTGCTGGGTAGCGTCGGCGCGCGTCGAAAGCTTGCCGTCAGCCGCTGCCAGCGCGAGCAGGTTGACGTCATCGACCAGCGCTTTGATGTTTTCCATCATCCCAATTACAGACGGCATCAGTTCATCGCCTTCTGACCTGCGCCGTATCATTTTGAGCTCAGGAAGTTCATGAAGGTCTCCCTGTGAGACGTCCTTGACCAAGCTGATGATATGACTGACCCGCTGGTTAACCCCATTGACGGCTTCGGCGGCGCTGGCGAAGACTCCCTCATATTTTCCCTCGACGGTCGTGCGATAGTCGTTGACCGCCATCTTCTGCAGAACCGCATTCGCTTCCACAAGGCCGCCGAGCCCATCGATACAAGCATTCAGATTGTTGTTGATGACGTTGAAGTCGCCGTTGTAATTGGCGGTGATCTTTTGGGGGACGATTCCTTTGCCGATCTGCTCCACGTATTCGGCCGCGACCCGCAGCGGTCCGACGACCGCGTCGAGGGTCTGGTTTACGCCTTCGACGATCTTGCGGAAGTCGCCCTGGTGCTTGCTGACATCGGCGCGTGCTGACAGTTTGCCCTGCACGGCGGCCTCGGAGAGCATGAAGGCATCGCACGTCAGCGCGTTCACAGCATCGATGACGGCGCGGAACGATTCGGCCAATACACCGACCTCGTCACCACCGCGATATTCAATCTTCTGATTCACGTCGCCCTCGGCGATTCTCTTCGCCACGCTTGCGATGAGGCCAAGCGGCTTGGAGATGCTGCGCGAGATGAATACCCCGAGGCTCAGGCCGAGCAGAACGCCTGCCACAACCAGAATGAGCATGAAAGTGCGGCTACTGTGGTAAGTCTTGTCCGCTTCCTCCTGGGCCTTCTTGGCGGCGTCTTCCTTATCCGAGGCCATCCCGGCCAGCAAATCCTCAACAGCGTCGGACTTCGCGCGTCCCGCACCAAAGGAGAGTTCCACCGACGCCCGTTTTTGATCGAGCTTTTCATTCATGGCAAGAGAGAGGACCTGCGTAGTGGATTCCTGGCTCTCCTTCCAGGCCTGTTCGACCTGGGCCAACTGTTCCTTGCCCTTGTCTGAGTGGATCAGGGGTTTGGCCTTCTCCAGGTCGTCGCCAACCAGGCCGCTGAAGGCATCCACCTGGGCCTTGTTCTGCTCGCGCTCGTCGGAGGTATTGGAAAGGAGAACGTTCTTCGCGGCCCGGTCAAGACTGACGATATCGATGCAGGCTTGCTTGAGGTATGCGATGCCAAGGGTCTCCTGCTCATAGGATGCCTTGGACAACTCCGCGATCTTTCCCAGTCCGGCGATGCCTCTGTAGCCGATAATGGCAGTAATGGCTCCCACGATGATGAAAGCCGCCAGGAGTTTCGTGCCGATCTTCATGTCATAAAACCACTTCATTGTCTTTGCTCCTTCAGATGGCTGCTCTTCTTCGCAAGCCTTCCTGCCCATTCAACTGCCCGGCCCCGCCAGGCTCGCTCAAGCACCCGTCATGCGATGCTCCCAAGTGGCGCCTGATTTCCAGCTTGGGTGCGACATTTCCTTATCGGCAGATTGCTGTATGTTGCTCAATCGGTCTCAACTGACTAGAATTCTTGATTCGCCGCTGTTACTATCCCACTTCGATTCTTGCCTCCAACTGCAGCTGGCCTATAGCCTGCTATACCCCAATCGTCTATCGCCGTTCCGCTTGTCCGCCGCGGGCCGCGGCAGCGGTCTTTTTCGTACTTACTTTCTTGGTTCCATTCTTTGCCGATTTTTGCGGTTGCGCGGTCTCGGCGGGTTCCATCACGACGGCGTCGGCGATCTGTGAAGCAGAGCGCCTGCGAGCCGATGCCCCTTCAGGAGATGGGCCGTCGAGCTTCCCTCTGCGAGAAGTCTGCATGCTTCCGACTTCGACTGCCTTCTCGGTGTCGAGAACCAACAGCAAGCGGTTCTTCAGCTTGTAGACACCGCGAATGAGCTCGCGTGCCGCCGGATCTAGATTGTCCGGAGGGCGCTCGAAGGTGGTTGCATCCGTGTCCAGCACGTCCCCAATCTCATCGACCAGCAGACTGACTGCGCCATCCGAGGTGCGGACCACCATGTTCATCGGCTCTTCGTCCTCGGCACGCGGCTCCAACAGGAGACGCCGCCGCATATCGATGGCGGTGACGATCTGTCCGCGCAGGTTGATCAAGCCCTCAATGACATCCGGCGCTTGCGGCACCGGGCTCATCTGCTGGGCTCGCAACACTTCCTGGACATCGAGGACATCAACGCCGAAGAACATATCCGCCACGAAGAACGTTGAGAATTGCCCGCTTGTTTGCACCAGATCCTGGTTCGGTGCCGCCGTATCGATCGCCATTGGTTATCTCTCCTCTACCGCGCACACCAGTTCTTCTTGCGCTGACGCCGGCGGGGAAACCATGCGCGCCACCGATTCAAGCACCAATTCGTGGTCGGACTTTGCCAGGCAATCCGCAAAGCCCGCCTTGCGCGCGGCCGATGCACGAACCGGTTCGCCGGAATCGGCGAGCGCTAGAACCGGAATGCCTTCCCACTCTGGCCGGCGGCGCAAGGCAGCCAGCAGAGCCGAGGCGCCTTTCGACGGGAGATCCAGCGCCGCCAGGATGACATCCACCGGCTGCTGCTCCAACTTCTGAATCGCCTCGGCCTGATTCGCGGCTTCAAGAACCATGTAGCCCGCCATGTCCAGTGCGCTCTTGATCATGCCTCGCGAGAAGGCCGAGGCGTCGGCGACGAGGATGCTCTTGCTGTTGGCCTGCTTATCCATGTCCGAATCCCAGATGCCCTCAGCTGCGCGGATGACCGCGTTGAGATCGAGGAAGTCCGTGACTCGTTTGCCCACCACTGCGGAGCCGAGGAGGCCTTTGCGGCCCGACTTCTTGCGCACCTTGGCAGCCTCTTCAACCACATCCACGATCTGGTCTACGATCATGCCGACACTGCGGTCGCCATCGTTGAAAACCACCACCTGCACGGGATCGCACGTCTCGTCTCGATCGTGCGCGCCCGATTCCAGCACTTCACGAAGGGACACGAGAGGCAGAATGCGTTCCCGGTACTGAACCACCTGACCGCCGCCCGCGTGTTCGATGGATGAGCGCGGGAACTCTTCGAGCCTGGCGACGAGCGAGAGTGGAATCGCCAGGCGGTCGAAAGAGCCGGCGCTGAACAGCAGTAGCCGCTGCTGCTCAGCGGTGGATTGCGTCTTTTGCTTCTCCGCTACACGCGCCTGTTCACGCGATTCGTCAAAGACGCCAGAACGCTGGCCGATGCCGAGCACATCGAGGATGAGAGCTACGTGGCCATCGCCCATGATTGTTGCGCCGGCATACAAGGTAAGCCCCTTCAATTGCTTTCCGAGAGGCTTGACAACGATTTCCTGGGTGTCGCTGATGCCGTCCACTACCAGCCCGAACTGCCGGTCTTCCGCCTGCAGGACCACCATGCTGACCGCCTGATCGCGTCCAGCCCCATTCAGATCGAGCACCTCATTCAAATAGACGATGGGCAACAGGCTGCCCCGCCGGCGATACACCGGCGTTCCATGCACATCCTCAATGGACTTTCCCGAATCGTCTCCCTCAATGCGGATCAATTCCAGCAGGCTCACCTGCGGAATCACGAACCGTTCGCCGCCGCTGGTGATCACCAGGCCTGGAATGATGGCCAGTGTGAGCGGAATTCTGATTTTGACGGTTGCGCCTTCGCCGGGCCGGCTGAAGAGATCGACGACGCCGCCGATCTTTTCGATGTGGGATTTCACCACATCCATGCCGACTCCCCGGCCGGAGATATTGGTCACCGTCTTCGCCGTCGAAAATCCGGGCAGGAAGATAAGGTTCAGCGCCTCCCGGTCACTTAGCTTATCTACCTGCTCGGGCCGCAGAAGCCCCTTCTCGATGGCCTTCTGCTTGACACGAGCGACGTCGATCCCTGCGCCATCGTCGCCGATTTCAATGTTGACCTGCCCGCCCTCGTGATAGGCGCGAAGGGTGAGCGATCCCTGAGCAGGCTTGCCCGCGCGCACTCTGGCGTCTGGCAACTCGATGCCGTGATCGCATGAGTTACGAACGAGGTGCATCAGCGGATCCTTGATGGCTTCGATGATGGTCCGGTCGAGTTCCGTCTCGGCTCCATCCATCTCCAATAGGATCTGCTTGCCG